>NZ_JBITMQ010000024.1:0-83541 GCF_044466355.1 Actinophytocola sp. NPDC049390 | reverse complement strand
ACGCCGCCGGTCATGAAGAACACGAACGAGGTGACGAGGTAGAGGACGCCGATCAGCTTGGGGTCGGTGGTCCGGAAGATCCCGAGGAGCGCAGCACCTTTCCCGCCCCGCACCGCGTATGTCGGAATAGAAACCGGTTTCACCGCGGTCATGACGCGCTCCCGCCGCAGACAGACGCATTGCCTCCCGACCCCATGCTTCTCCACCGTCACACACTTGGCAAGCCACCCGCCGTACCAAAGTCGCCCAAGGCCGGCCGCGTGAACGCCGCACAGACCTTCAGCGTCCGCGATGGACAGTGGCGACCGATGTGCATCTCCGCACGCGACCGTCCGTCTCCAAGGGACAGTGCGCTGTCGGCACCGAACTTTCGAGCACAGCTGCCATTCGGCGGATCGCCGCGGGGGTTGATGTTGGCTAACCTGTCCACGCACTGGCGAATGCCGCAGGCTCCCCGGCAACGCGGTGGCCAGCGCACAGGAGTCCCTCGCGTACACCCCCCGAGCGCGAGGGACTCCCCTGATATCCCGACACGGACTTCCAGAAACTCGGCGAGCGGTCACCGCAGTTGGTCGCCGACCTACGGCCTGGTCTATCGCCACTGGTCCAGTGGCTCCCCCACCTCCGGTTCCCGGAGTAGTGATCGTGCGGGCCCTTGGTCCCGTACACACGGGACGTTCGCCCGCGGCCGGTAACCGTCAGACCGGGCTTTCGTGTTGTCACAGCCCACTTTCGAGGAGGGCGTCATGACCGACGCGACGGGATGGCGCGCCGACGTTCTCATCGAGAACGTCACAGTCAGGGCCCGAACTCGCGCCAGAACGCGGCTGAGGCGCCGCGAGGGCCCACGGACACCGGAGAAGCGCTGGCCGGGGCCAGGAGTGTCCGACCTGCTTGGCTCTCGCTACCGCACGGGATGGGCCGGTTCCGTGGAGTCACAGTCCAGGACGGGGTCGTCCGCCAGGCGCCCGGTCCAGAAGCCGGACGCCGTCCACGAGTCGCGACCTGTCTACATTGGAGCGTTTGAGATGACCAACCACATCGACCGGGTACTGGTCGGTTACGCGGGCACCGGTGGTTCGACGGAGTCGATCGCCACGTTCGTCGCGGCTCGCCTGAACGCACGAGGTCTGACGGCCGATCTGTGGGATCTCGCCGAACGGCCCAGCGTGGAGGGCTACGACGCGGTCGTGCTCGGCAGCAGGGTTCGTGACGGCGCGCTGCTCCGCGCCGCAGAGAACTTCGTCTGGCACAACGCCGACGCGTTGCGGGTACGGCCAGTGTGGCTGTTCAGCGTCGGGATCAGCCCGTCCTTGCGCGGCCCCGTCGGCCACCTGCTGCGGGACATCGTGCCAACGCGCATCGCCGAACTGTGCGAACTGATCGGACCGCGCGACTACCACGCGTTCGCGGGTGTGGTGTCGCGTCAAGGCGCCCCTCTGCTCGCCCGCATCGTGTTGCGGTTGTGCGGTGGCCGCTATGGCGACCTGCGCGACTGGCAGGCGATCGAAACGTGGACCGACAGCATCACCGCGTACCTGCGCGGCGCGGTCCCGGCGTAGTCGTCAGATGAGCACGGTTCGAGATCCTGCTTCGGACCGGCCACGCCGGACCTGACGGCTGCCGGGAGGCGAAGTCGCCTGTCATGGACTTCGGCGATCAGTACTCCGAACTCAACGTCGACTCACGCACCGCAGCCGTCGCCACCGCGACCAGTCTCGGCTTCATCCGCCCGACACCCCCGGGGACAACCTTTGACGGGTATCGTTCCGGTTCAGGACGTGACGTGAAGGACTCCGTGGGCGCCACGTTCGCCGTCGGTCATGACGTGGTTGACGAAGGGGTAGTGGCCGGGTTCGGGCAGGGTGAGTTCCACGAAGCCGCCCTGGGCGGGTAGCAGCGGCAGTACCTGCGCGCCGGTGTCGGTCGCGGGAGCGGCGGCGGAGCCGAGGAGCCACTGGCCTTCGGACCAGACCCGGTCGAACTGACCGCCGACGACATGGAAGGACAGGGGCCGGGCCGGACCTGCGTCGAGTACCCACAGCCGTACGCGTTCGCCGGTCCGGGCCGTGAGTGGCTGGTGGTCGTACTGGTCGGGATAGCCGTTGAAGACCACCGCGTCGGGTTGTCCTGCCTGGAGGGCCGCAGTGTCGGGTGTTCCGCCCTGCGGGCCGAAGTACAACTCGGACTGGATGAGTACGTAGGTCCGGTCCGCGGGTGGCAGGTCCGGTGGTTCGATCACGACGGCGCCGAACAGACCCGCGGCGATGTGGGAGGACATGGGCATCGTGGAGCAGTGGTACATCCAGATGCCCGCTCGGGTCGCGGTGAACCGGTAGACCAGGGACTCGCCCGGGCTGATCGTGCGCATCGGCTGGTCGGGGGCGAGCGAGCCGGCGTGGAAGTCGATCGAGTGTCCGATCGTGCCGTCGTTGACGAGGGTGATCTCGAAGCGGTCGCCCACCCGTCCGTGGAGCACCGGCCCGGGCGTGGTGCCGTTGTAGGTCCAGACGGTCTGCCGTACCCCGGGAGCGACCTCCTGCTCGGTTTCGGTGACGACCAGCCGCACCCGGTGCACCCGTTCACGTGGTGGCCCGGGCAGGCGGGCGTCACGGGTGCGGAAGCCCTCTTGCGGCGCCGCGCCCGGCGTGTAGGTGGCCCGCGGGCCATCGGGCGTGGGTTCGGTGGCGCGGTGGGTGCCGTGGTCGGCGGCGCCGCGCGCACGCACGGTCAACACCATGCCCATCTGGCGGTGCCCCACCACCGAGCACCACCCTTCGAGGTCGCGGCCCACCACGCCGGCATCCACCGTGCCGGACTCTCCTGGCGCGAGGCGGCCGGAGTCGGCGCCGGTGTCGAGCACGAGGTCGTGCACGTCACCGTCGGAGGCGTTGCGGACGGTGATGACCAGTCGGTCACCCGCCGGAACCTCGATGGTGGCTGGAGTGAATCGCATCCCGGACGCGGTGACCTCGACCGTGGTCGTGTTGCCGGTGGGTGCGACACCGTTGGCGGCGGACCCGGTGGTGCTGCCCAGCGCGGCGGGGTCGAGGGCGGCTCCCACCGACGTGGCGACCAGCACCGCGGCGAGGCCGGCGACCGCGAGACCGGCGCGCCGCCCGGCAGGCCGGGCGCCCTCCGGCGGTTGTTTGCCTGCGACGGGCGGCGCCTCGTCCGGTGTGCCGGCCCTGGCTCGCCGGGAAGCACGCATGGCGACGAAGAGGATCGGCACGAAGCTCGCCAGCGCACCCAGGACCAGCGTGGACACCACGACTCGCACCAGACTCGGTACCGGGAGGGCGCACACGAGCAGACCCATGTTGATGACGACCAGGCGCGCGGGGCCGCCCGCGTCGAACGCCCGGTTGGCGGCACGGACGGGTGTGGGACCGCCGCCGAGCACGACCGGGATCAGGTAGGACGACGCCCCGATCAGGACCTGGGCGACGAAGCCGACGGCGAGCAGCGGGGTGACCTCGCTCAGCGCGCGGTCCAGGTGGGTCCAGTCGCGGCTGGTGAGTGTGGTGGCCGCCAACAGGACGAGGCAGCCCACCAGCCACGCGACGCCGGTCAGGATCGACCACGCCGCGAAGGACGTGGGTGGTTTCGACCTGGCTGCGCGTAGCGCGGGCTTCGCCAGCAGCGCGATCCCGGCGAGGTAGGCGACGAGACCGACGACGATTCCCGGCCGCGGCCCGGCGAGCGCGCTGCCCGCGGTCGTGACGACCGCGGCGGTCAGCAGCGGCAGCGCGCGTCTGGCCGCACGTTCCGCGCCGTCGGCGATCCGGGTGCGGAGCACGGTCGGCCACAGGGTCACCAGGGTTCCCAGCACGGTGAGTCCGAGGAACCCGAGGACGTTGACGGCGATGTGGGCGAGCCGTAGCCGGTCGTGGAGTGCGCCGGCCTCGTCGTAGGCCATCCAGGTGCCGAAGGCGGCGCCGATGGGGAGGAACGCCCCGGCCGCGACGTAGAAGCGGACGGTCGGGGCGAACCGGCTGCCGAGTGCCCGGCGCACCTGGCGCGCGAGCACGCCCGCGTGCCAGACGACCGCGGTCGCGACGAGGCCGGCGCCCGCCGCCGTGACGGGCCACACGTCGCCGAGGATGCCGGTGACCACGACGGCGACACCGGCGTTGAACAGGGCGAGCCGGATGGTCTGCTCGCGGCGCGGGGTGGGCGGGCAGCGCAGCAGCGTGTCGGCGAAGTAGCGGCTCCAGACGAGGATCGCGTGCCCGGCCGCCCCCAGCACCAGTAGGTGGATCATCAGCCAGCGCGGTTCGGGAACGAACGGGTGGACGAAGGTGGACGCACCGGCCGCGACGAGCCAGCCCACGGTGGGCAGGTCACGCATCGGCCAGAAGCCTCGGGCGCTCACGCCACACCTCCGGGTACCGGCGGGCGCCGGGTGAGTGACCACCCGACGGTGAGGAGAAAGCCGAGCAGGGCCAGCACGGTGAGCACGCCACCGGCCTGCCAGGCGGCCCGGATGCCCAGCGCGTCACCCAGCCAGAGCCGCACCACGAGACCGACGTGCAGGAGCAGCAGCGGAAGGTACATGCCGCGGTGGAAAGCCAGGGGTAGCGCCGCCACGGCAGGCAGGATGACCGGTGCGTGCGCCATGACCATCGACATGGTGAAGCCGAGGAACACGGCGTGCGCGGAGGCGTCGTAGGCGGGCGACGACCCGTCGGTTGTGTCGGCGACCGCCCAGACCGCGGCGGCCACGCCCAGCCACGCCTGCCCGGCCAGCATGGCCCGGGCCATGAACCGCGCTGGTTCCGCGGCCCGCACGGTGTGCCGGGCGACGTCGTAGCGAACCAGCCACACGGCCACCCCACCGACGGCGATCCCGAAGCAGAACGTGAACGCCGGCCACAGCAACGCGACGAGCGCGGAACAGGCCACCGATGCCGCGAGCGACACCAGCACCCGCTCGGCAGCGGCGGGCATCCGCAGCCGTGCGAGTTCCAGCCGCTCCCCCGCGACGGTGAGCACGAGGAACCCCGCAAACCACGGCACCAGCGACTGGACCGGCACGCCGCCCAGTGCGCCGATCGCGGCTCCGGCGGCGAGTACCGCGCCCAGTGCCTGGACCAGCACGGCCTGGTCGTACCGGCGGCGCCACAGTCCGACGTAGACGACGACCAGCGCCGCCGACCCGGCCACGAGCAGTACCGTGCCCGCGATCCGGACGTGTGGCGCGAGGAGCAGCAGGGCACCGGCCGCCAAACCGGCGGGAGCGAGGTAGCCGGTGCGTCTGCGCAGTGCCACCGCACGTTCGAGGGCGATCAACGCGCCGACGAACCCCAGGGTCATCAGCATCCCGTGGGACTCGGCTGCCCGTGTCCCCGGCCCCGGCGACCACACCCCGAGCAGGGAGAGCGCGCCGTCAAGCCCGGCCAGCAGCGCCGCCGCGGCGGGGAGGGCGAACAGTGCACGCCGTGCCGGCACGCGTCGCGACGGGCGGGCACGCGGGGCGGGGTTCGCGATCTCGGCTGTCATGCCGGGTCCTCGACGCGGAGTCGGCAGGCGCCGACCTCGGCGAACGGTTCCAGCTCCACGCCCGTGTCCGCCCCCGTGCGGTGCAGCAGCCCCTCGACCAGCCCGCGGTGGACACCGCACACCACCTCCGGCGCGGTCCGGGCGGCCGCGAGCAGCGGACAGCGGGTCAACCGGAACACCGACGCGTCGGCGTGGTCGGGTTGGGGGCTGAACCCCATCCGCTCGAGCACGTCCCGCACACCGGGCGACTGACCGGGCTCCTGGGCGAGGCGACGGCCCCAGCCGCGTCCCGCCCGGCGCGCCTCCTCGGCCGGGCTCGCGCTGGCGCGCGTGACTGCCTCGGCCAACGCGATCGCCAGCCCTGTGACCTCGGCGACCTGTCCGGGACGCGCCCCGGAGGCCGCATAACGGTGTGCGGGACGCCCCCGCCCACTGGCCGGTTCCCGGGTGCGGACCACGGCGCCGCTGTCCAGCAGCGGGTCCAGGTGGGATCGCAACGTGTTCGGGTGCAGCCCACTGGCCTCGGCCAGCTCGGCGAGGGTCACCGGAGCGGCCTGCGAATCCAGCGCGGCGAGCAGCTTCGCCTGGCCGGCGGGCAGTGGAGGCTCCGCAGTCGTTCGTGGACCGACCTGGCCAATATTTTTCACGAGATAATTGTAGTAAATTAGCGGACACAGGTCACCCGCAGGCCCCGAGAGGGAGGAGAGGGACGATGAGCGACGTTGTCATCGCCAGCGACCGAGAGGACGCCGAGGCAGCCGAACGGGTCGTGGAACATCACGCCGAACTGGCCGGCCGACTCGCCACGCTGGTACAGGCCACGACCAAGGCGACGTCGGAAAAGGAGACATGGGGCGCACGCGACCGGCTGGTCGACTGGGTACACGGCGAACTACTCCCCCACGCCGAAGCCGAGGAACAGTCCCTCTACCCGGCCGCCGCCGAACGAGCCGAACTGACAGTACTGGTCCGCGAGATGGTGGCCGAGCACCACGCGATTCGCGATCTGGTGGACAGGCTGACACAGGCGACCTCACCCGGCGACGCCATCGCCGCGGCCGGCGCTTTGCAGGCCGTACTGGACATCCACCTCCACAAGGAGAACGACGTCGTCCTACCCGCACTGGTCGCCTCCACCGACCACTCGGTCGCCGAACTACTCGACGGGATGCACGCGATTCTCGGCACCACCCCGGCCGCGGCGGAGGCCGCCGGGCACACGTGCGCCTGTGGCCACGAAGATGGCGAGGCCACACCCGAACTGGATGCGCGCTCGATCCCGCACGCGATACGACACGCCACGATCATCGGCGCACTCGACACGGTCGCACCGGGACACGACCTGATCCTGCTGGCGCCACACGACCCCCTGCCGCTACTCGCCCAACTGGAAGAGCGGGAGCCGGGCGCGTTCGACGTCGACTACCTGCAGCGGGGACCGGAGACGTGGCGACTGCGGTTCCGGCGGCACTGAACCACACGCGCGGACAGGATCAACGCGTGACGCCGGAGGTCAGCTCAAGCAGCACGGTGCGGCCGGCCGGTCGCACCAGATCACCGATCAGCACGGTGTCCAGTTCCGCGTAGAAGGCCTCCTGGGCACGGCGCAGCACGCCGCGCAAAGTACACGTGCTCCGCAACGGACAGCTCGGGGACTCGCAGTCCACGACCGGCGCCGTGCCCTCGAAGTCGCGAACAACCTCCCCCACCGATCGCCTCGTCGCCTCCGGGTCGATTCGCAGACCCCCCGCCTGCCCTCGCGTCGTCTGCAGAAGACCGGCACGCGCAAGGCGCTGCACGACCTTGGCGAGGTGGTTGCGCGACACGGCGAGGGTGGTCGCCAGCTCGTCGATCGTGTGCCGGCCCGGGTGCGCGGCGGCGTGCATGAGCACACGAAACGCGATGTCGGTGCTCACGGACAACCTCACGCATACACCCTATCAACAGTTCACCTTGAGTGACATTGATCCCACTCCATGTGATCATCGCCACCGGGACTCCAAAGAGGTATCTCAGATACCTTAATGCGTAGCCGCCCCCTGCGTCCCTGGAGGTTCCCGCATGTTGTCCCCTGAGTCGGCCGAGGTCATCCGCGCCACGGCCAGCACGGTCGTGCGCCACGGAGAGGAGATCACCGGGCGCTTCTACGAGCGGATGTTCGCCGCCCAACCAGACCTCCTCGACCTGTTCAACCGCGGCAACCAGGCCAACGGGCAGCAGCGGCAGGCACTCGCCATGTCCGTCGCCGCCGTGGCGGGACACCTCGCCGGCCTCGCCCCGGTACCACTGGACGACATCGTCGACCGGATCGCCCACAAGCACGCCTCGGTCGGAATCGCCCCCGCCCAGTACACGGTGGTCGGGCGTCATCTCATGGCGGCGATCAGCGAGGTGCTCGGCGACGCGGTGACACCCGCTGTCCGTGACGCCTGGGACGAGGTCTACTGGTTGTTCGCCTGCCTCCTGGTCGCGAAGGAGGCGCGCCTGTACCAGAGCGCGGGCAACGACTTCAACCGTCCGTTCGCGCCCTACCGGGTCACCCGCACACGACAGGACACCCCGGACGTGATGTCCTTCTGGCTGGCGCCGGAGTCCGGCCAGACCGCCCACCACCGACCCGGTCAGTACGTGAGCGTCGCCGTCCAACTGCCCGGGATCGGCCGTCAGATCCGCCAGTACTCCATCAGTTCCGCACCCGGGGCGCCCGAGATCCGCATCAGCGTCAAGCGCCACCGCGCCGCCGGTGACCGACCGGCCGGCATGGTGTCCACGTACCTGCACGACCAGGTCCGCCCAGGCGACGCGCTCCAGGTCAGCCCGCCATTCGGCGACCTGACGCTCCCCGACGGCGACTCGCCACTGCTGTTGGCCAGCGCCGGGGTCGGCAGCACGCCGATGATCTCCTGCCTCGAACTCCTGGCGAGCACAGGGAACACCCGACCGATCACCGTGCTGCACGCCGACCGCGGACCCGACACCCATCCTCTGCGGCAGGAGATGTTCGCGGCAGTCCGCAAGATTCCGGAGGCTTCCCTGCACCTGTGGTACGAGCACGGGACGACCGACCTGCCCGGCAACGCCGAGGTCAGGTCAGGGCTGGCCGAGCCGGGGGCTCTTGCGCTCAGCCACGCGACCCAGGCCGTGCTGTGCGGACCGCTGCCGTTCATGAACATCGTCAGGCGCGACCTGCTCGACCGCGGCGTCCCCGTGGAACACATCCGCTACGAGGTCTTCGGCCCCGACGCCTGGCTCGGCAACCCGACCGCCGAACCCGCGACAGCCTGAGGCGCGCTGAGCGAGGCCGGTGACTACGCACGTCGATGTGAGTAGAGCCACCGGCCACCGGCCCGGGCCGCCCACGACACGGATGGGCGGACCCGAGGTGCGGGATAGCGTGTCGGCTCAGGGAGTTCGGGGACGACCGGGACTCCGAGCCGGATGATCATCTTGGCCAGTCGCCGTGGGACGTCCGCACCGAAGACGGGCAGCCCGTTCTCGACGAGTACCGGCAGGACGCCCTGCCGCAACCCGGCCCATTCGCCCTGCCACACACGAATTCGTCGCCACGCGCTGGTGGTGATCGGTCCTCGGCCCGGACTCACCGCATAACCGGACAGGCGCAGCGGGTCGGCCGGGGAATGACCTCGAAGGAACGGACCGGCCAGCGGTGTGCGCAGCCGTTCTGGATCGCCGATGTCCACTCCCTGTTCCCAGTACGCCCGGAAGAGCAGGCGCCGCACGTCGTCGGCCACGCCCGCGCCGTATGCCTCGGCGTAGGCGACGACGGCGGCGTGTGTGTTCGGCACGAAGGTCGGCCCGGTCCAGGCGAGTTGCTCGCCAGGCAGAAGAAGGTCACGGGTTTCCGCGATCTCGACGTCCAGCACGTGCCTGCTTTCAGCGTCGAGGCGACGGCCGGTCATCGGCACGCGTGGCGCGCTTTCGACGGCGCGCCAGTCGACGTCGACTCCCACAGCCCGCAGCGCGTCCACCCTCCTGCTGGTCAAACAACACAACGGGCTGCTGAAATCCGCATAGACGATCAGGCGATCGTTGACGTTCATGCTCGCGCTCATCCTCACACCCCTGTCTCGTAACGATCTCCATGCTGCGCCGACGCGACCCGGCACGGCAGTGCCCAAAGTCCCTGACGGTCCACTGCCAACGTCTCGACCACCCCGACGGTCTTGCCGACGGACTGTCGGTATATTTGCCGACATGATGTCGGTTAGCTGGAGGGAGCGCCGTGTTCCTCGCCTTGCGTGAGCTCACCTTCGCCCGGGGACGGTTCGCCCTGATGGGTGGCGTGGTCGCGCTGATCGCGATCTTGATGGTGTTGTTGTCGGGACTGTCCGTGGGACTGGTCAACGACGGCGTGTCCGGCTTGAAGAAGGTGGCGGTGACGTCGTTCGCGTTCCAGGAGGGCGTGTCGACCGATGCCGCGTTCTCCCGGTCGGTGGTGGACATCAAGGCTGCCGACACCTGGCGCGGGCAACCAGGGGTCGAGGACGCGAGCCCGTTCGGCAACACGCTGGCCAACGCCAGGACCGACCAGAACGTCGACATCGACCTGGCCCTGTTCGGAGTGGAACCGGACAGCCCGCTGGCCCCGCAGGCGGTCAACGGCGCCCGGCTGGACGGGCCGGACACGGTGCTGCTCAGTCAGACCGCCGAGGAGGAGGGGGTGGCGGTGGGTGACACGATCACGCTCGCCCAGGTCGGCACGGAACTGCGTGTCGCGGGCTTCCTCGACGGCCAGCACACGTTCGGCCACGTCGAGATCGGCTATGTCAGCCTGCCGACGTGGCAGGAGATCCGGGCGGGCGTGCGCCCCGGCGAGCAGGCGCCCGACCACGTCTACGACGAGGTCACCGCGATCGCGGTGCGTGCCGCTCCCGGCGCCGAGGTGGACTTGGCAGCGGGCGACGCCGCCGCGGGGACCGCGTCGGTGACGTTGGAGGAGTCCTTCGGCGCCTCGCCCGGGTACACGGCGGAGACCTCGACGCTCGATCTCATCCAGACGTTCCTCTACGGCATCTCGGCGCTGGTGGTCGGCGCGTTCTTCACCGTCGTCACCATCCAGCGCAGGCAGGAGATCGCCGTGCTGCGAGCCATGGGCGCGAGCACCGCCCGGCTGCTCCTGGACAGCCTCGCGCAGTCGCTGATCCTTTTGCTCGTCTCCGCCGCGGTCGGGGTCGGGGTCGGTGTCGCCGCGGGCGCCGCGATCGCGGGTTCGCCGATGCCGTTCGCACTCGACTTCGGGTCGATCGCCATCGCCACCGCGGTGCTCATCCTGCTGGGCATGATCGGGGCAGGCGTGGCCGTACTGCGCATCACCCGAGTCGACCCGCTGACCGCTCTGGGAGGAAACCGATGACGAC
Organism: Actinophytocola sp. NPDC049390; assembly: GCF_044466355.1. Taxonomy (NCBI): domain Bacteria; kingdom Bacillati; phylum Actinomycetota; class Actinomycetes; order Pseudonocardiales; family Pseudonocardiaceae; genus Actinophytocola; species Actinophytocola sp. NPDC049390. Next base: position 72,661 of record NZ_JBITMQ010000024.1, on the reverse strand, counting down.
CACCTCCACCGAACCGAGCCTCGTCCTCGACAGTGTCACGCTGGTCCACGGCGACGGCGAGGAGACGGTCACCGCCCTCGACGACGTCCACCTCACGGTGGCGGCAGGCGAGTTCGTCGCCGTCGTCGGCCCATCGGGTTCCGGCAAGTCCAGCCTGCTGGCCATCGCCGGCGCTCTTGTACCACCCACCAGCGGAAACGTACGAATCAGCGGTACCGACCTGAGCGGCCTGAACCGCAGGCAGCTAACCCGACTGCGTCGCGACCACATCGGGTTCGTCTTCCAGTCCGGCAACCTGGTCCCCGCGCTGACCGCCATCGACCAACTCCGGCTGCCGCTCACTTTCGGCAAGGCGGGCGAACCGCGTGACCCGGCGGCGCTGCTGGCGGAGGTCGGCATGACCCACCGCGCCGACCGGCGCCCCCACCAGCTCTCCGGCGGTGAACGGCAGCGGGTCGGCATCGCGCGAGCCCTCATCACCCGTCCGTCGCTGCTACTGGTCGACGAGCCCACCGCGGCGCTGGACCGGCAACGCAGCCAGGAGATCGTCGGCCTGCTCGCACGGGAGGCGCACCAACACGGCGTGGCCACCGTCATGGTGACCCACGACCACAACGTGCTCCACCACTGCGACCGGGTACTGGAGATGACCGACGGTATGTTGGCCGAACACACACCGGACACCGTCGCGAGTTCCCAGCCGAGGTGAGCAGTGCCCCGCATCCAGGCCCCGACTGTCGCCGAGCACCGCGCCCGGCAGCGCAGAGCGATCCTGGACGCCGCACTCGCCCACCTCGCCGAGAAGGGCACCGCACCGTCACTCGCGGACGTCGGTGCCCGTGCCGGCCTGGCCCGCTCCAGCGTCTACGAGTACTTCTCATCCCGGGACAACCTGCTCGCGGAGGTCATCGCCGACGTCTTCCCGGCCTGGGCGGCCCGGATCACCGTGGCGGTCGAGACGGCACCAACCCCGGGCGAACGCGTGTGGGCCTACGTCAGAGCCAACATGGAACTGTTCGCCGGTTCCGAACAGGCCGTCGCCCGCGCGCTCACCAACGTCGTCGACCCGGCCGTGCTGGCCGCGCCGATGACACGGTTCCACGAGTCACTCCAGAAACCGCTCCTCGCCGCCCTGCGCGCACACGGGGAGTCCCAGCCCGACGTCGTGGCGGACATCATCGGCTCCATGGTGGTCCGCGCCAGCCGCGACCTGTGGTCTCCCAACAAACGCACCGCCCGGCGTCGTCTCAACACCGGGCTGGCACTCCTGCGCACCCTCCTAGGCCCCTACCTCGGGCTCGCGCAGGGCACACCGGACTGATGGTGCGACGGCTCGGCCGTTCTCACCGGCGTGGTGGCGCTCGCTGAAAGTTCGCGGGCCGGCCGACGCCCGTCGCCGTAGTCACACTCGCGCTGACCCTCGGATGTCCGGGGACGGACCGTGTCCCGAACGTCGTTCACCGACGTGAACACACTTATATCGTGATACGATACAAATGAGGCGGCGCCTGACCAGTTCGAGCACTGTCGACGACAGGAGCGCACGTGTCCGTCGGCGACGGAATGGAGGCACCCGTGGCACCCTCACAGGAAGCCCGGTCGGCGTTCGACGGCGGCGCGCTCGACCAGCTCGTCGACCCGGATCCGACCGAGACCGGAGAGTGGCTGGCGTCGCTGGACGGGGCGGTGAGTCATGTCGGCCCGGCGAGGACTCGCTACCTGATGCTCCGACTGCTGCAACGCGCACGTGAGCGTCAGGTCGACGTGCCAGACGTGCGGAGCACCGACTACATCAACACCATTCCGCCCGAGTTGGAACCACCCTTCCCCGGCGACGAACGAGTCGAACGCCGTATCCGTGCCTATATCCGCTGGAACGCGGCGGTCATGGTCCATCGCGCGCAGCGTCCGGGAATCGGCGTGGGCGGCCACATCTCCACCTATGCGTCGGCCGCGTCGCTGTACGAGGTGGGGTTCAACCACTTCTTCCGCGGCCACGACGCCGAAGGCGGGGGCGACCAGATCTTCTTCCAGGGACACGCCTCCCCTGGCATCCTCGCCCGCGCGTTCATCGAGGGCCGACTGTCGGAGGACCAACTCGACGGGTTCCGGCAGGAACTGTCCCACCGCGGCGGCGGCCTGCCGTCCTATCCCCATCCCCGGCTGATGCCGGACTTCTGGGAGTTCCCGACGGTCTCGATGGGTCTCGGGCCGCTCAACGCGATCTACCAGGCACGGTTCAACCGCTACCTGCTGGCGCGCGGGATCCGTGACACCAGCGATCAGCGGGTGTGGGCGTTCCTGGGCGACGGCGAGATGGACGAGCCCGAGTCGCTCGGTGCGATCACCGTGGCAGCCCGCGAGGGGCTGGACAACCTCACGTTCGTGGTGAACTGCAACCTGCAGCGACTCGACGGCCCGGTACGCGGCAACGGCAAGATCATCCAGGAACTGGAGGCGTTCTTCCGCGGCGCCGGCTGGAACGTGATCAAGGTCGTCTGGGGCCGCGAGTGGGATCCCCTGCTGGCCGCCGACTCCCAGGGTGCCCTCGTCGACCTGATGAACAACACACCCGACGGAGACTTCCAGACGTACAAGGCCGAGTCCGGCGCCTTCGTGCGCGAGCACTTCTTCGGCCGCGACTCCCGTACCCGGGATATGGTCGCCCACCTCAGCGACGAGGAGATCTGGAACCTCAAGCGTGGTGGGCACGACTACCGCAAGCTCTACGCCGCCTACCGTGCCGCGACCGAGCACACCGGCACGCCAACGGTGATCCTGGCCAAGACGATCAAAGGCTGGACACTCGGATCACACTTCGAGGGCCGCAACTCCACCCATCAGATGAAGAAGCTGACCATCGCGGACCTCAAGAACTTCCGCGACCGGCTCTACCTCGACATCCCCGACTCGGCACTGGACGAGAACCAGCCGCCCTATTACTGGCCGCGCAACAGCACAGAGATGGACTACCTGCACGAACGTCGCCGGGCGCTCGGCGGCTACCTACCGGCCCGCACGGTGCGCGGCACGCCACTGGTCCTGCCTGGCGACCCCACCTACGCCGTTGCCCGCCGCGGTTCAGGGCGCCAACCTGTTGCCACGACGATGGCCTTCGTCCGGCTCCTCAAGGATCTGATGAAGGATCCGCGGATCGGGCATCGCTTCGTGCCGATCATCCCGGACGAGGCCCGTACCTTCGGCCTGGACGCGTTGTTCGCCACGAAGAAGATCTATTCGCCCCACGGGCAGACCTACCTGTCGGTGGACCGCGACCAGATGTTGAGCTACCGCGAGGACACCGCCGGCGTATTGCTGCACGAGGGCATCACCGAGGCCGGGTCGGTCGCGTCGTGGACGGCCGCGGGCACGTCCTACGCCAGCCACGGCGAACCGATGATCCCGATCTACATCTTCTACTCGATGTTCGGGTTCCAACGCACGGGTGACGGCCTGTGGGCGGCCGCCGACCAGATGACCCGCGGGTTTCTGCTCGGCGCGACCGCCGGACGCACCACGCTCAACGGCGAAGGGCTGCAACACCAGGACGGCCACTCACTGCTGCTCGCTTCGACCAACCCGGCCTGTGTGGCCTACGACGCGGCCTATGCGTTCGAACTCAGCCACATCGTCCAGGACGCGCTGCGCCGGATGTACGGCGAACCGCGCGACGGTGAGGACCCCAACGTCTTCTACTACCTCACGCTCTACAACGAACCCGTTCCGCAACCGGCGCAACCCGAGGACGTGGACGTCGACGGCATCCTCGCCGGGATGCACCGCTACTCACCGGCTTCAGAAAGCGGCGGCGAGACCACTCCTCGAGCACAGATCCTCGCGTCGGGAATCGCGGTTCCGTGGGCCCTGCGGGCCCAACAGCTCCTCCGCGAGGACTGGGGTGTGCACGCGGACGTGTGGTCGGTGACCTCGTGGACACAGCTGCGGCGCGAGGCACTCGCCGCCGACGAATGGAACCTCGCCCACCCCGGGGAACCCCGGCGCGTCCCCTATGTCACACGTCGGCTGCGGGACTGCCCCGGACCGGTGGTCGCCGTCTCGGACTGGATGCGGGCCGTGCCCGACCAGGTCGCACCGTTCGTACCCACCGACTGGGCCTCCCTGGGCACCGACGGATTCGGCAGGTCCGACACGCGCCCCGCGCTACGCAGGCACTTCGGGGTCGACGCACCGTCGATCGTCCACCGCGTACTGGAACAACTGGTCCACCGGAGGGAACTGGACGAGTCGGTACTGGTCGCCGCTCACCGCGGGCTCTTCCAGTGAAGAGGGAGGTGTTGTGATGCTCAGTGAGCACGAACAGGCGACGCTGCGCGAGATCCAACGCCATCTGACCGTCGACGATCCAGACCTCGAAAAGTCGTTCCGCGACTTCGCGGCCACGCCGCCATCGGCTCGGTACCTGTGGGTGTACACAACGCTCGTGGTGGTCTCGGCCGTACTCGCCACGGCGATGCTCCTGGTCGGAGCGTTCGGCGGCGCTGTGGCATTCGCCGTCATCGCCTGCGCGCTCTGGTGGACCCGGCATCTCGAACGCGCCGAAGGCAGGTCCGGCGGATGACCCGGCAGACGGTTCGCATCCGCCGGGTGTACGACGCCCCGGAACCGGACGACGGTGCCCGGGTCCTCATCGACCGGGTGTGGCCACGTGGTCTCAGCAGCGACGCGGTGCGGGCCGACGAGTGGCTCAAGGACGTCGCGCCGTCGACGTCGTTACGACGGTGGTTCGGACATGATCCCGAGAAGTTCGGCGATTTCCGCTCCCGTTACCTCGACGAGCTGGACGACCCCACCCGCCACGCGGCGCTCGATCAACTGCGCGCGCTGGTGGAGCACGGTCCGCTCACCTTGCTCACCGCGACGAGGGACGTCGCCCACAGTCACGCCGCGGTACTGGCCGACCTGCTCCGGTCGTGAGCGGGACCCACAACGGGTCAGGTGGACGGTTGCCCGGGCAAGCACCACGATCCGCCGACCCACGAACGCGGGCGCGGAGGGTCCTTGGTCTCGGCGGCGTGGGTCTTTCCTCCCTACTCGTCGACAGGCACATCGCGAACACTGATGACGTCACCCGTTCGGGTGCGTACAGAGATCGCCGTGCGGCGACGAGCATCCGGGGTGACGATGACCGTGCGGGATCACACGACGCGTGCGACGGGCAAGGAGGCGGCGATGGGGCAGCTGACCCCTGAGCCATCCGTACGAGCGTCCTCGGCGAGCCACACGCCGATGGCCGGTCGGCGGGTGTTGATGTTGACGTTGGCGACGGTGGGTTTCGGGGTGAACTTCTGGGCATGGGCGTTGTTGAGCCCGCTTGGCCCGTTGTTCCAGGAGGACCTGGGGCTGAGTGCGTTCCAGCAGGCGTTGCTGGTCGCGGTGCCGGTGGTGGTGGGCTCGCTCGGGCGGATCCCGGTGGGCGCGTTGACCGACCGGTTCGGCGGGCGAGTGATGTTTCCGCTGGTCTCCGCGGTCACGATCGTGCCGGTGCTGTTCCTCGGCCTGGCAGGGCACACCTCATTGACCGCGCTGCTGATCGGCGGGTTCTTCCTCGGCATCGGCGGCACCTCCTTCGCCGTCGGCGTCCCGTTCGTCAACGCCTGGTTCCCACCCAACCGACGCGGCCTGGCGATCGGCGTGTTCGGCGCAGGCATGGGCGGTACCGCGATCAGCGCCCTGACCACCGTCCAACTCGTCGACACCGCCGGAATCGCCACGCCCTTCGTGATCACCGCCGCGGTCCTGGCCCTCTACGCCATCCTCGCCGCCCTCGTCATGCGCGACGCCCCAGACAGGTCCGTGCCCACCGAATCGGTCACCCGCAGACTGGCCGACACAGCACGACTACCGATTACCTGGCAGGCATCGGCCCTCTACGCCGTCGCCTTCGGCGGCTACGTCGCGTTCTCCGTCTACCTCCCGGCCTACCTCAAAACCGCCTACGGACTCACCCAGGCGGACGCCGCCAACCGCATGGCCGGATTCGTCATCCTCGCCGTGCTCATGCGACCCGCCGGCGGATGGCTGTCCGACCGGATCGGCCCGGTCCGCGTACTGGCCGCCGTGTTCGCCATCGTGATGGCCGCGGCCACCACCACCGCGTTCACCCCCGACCTCATGCCGCTGGGCACCATCGGCTTCCTGTCCATGGCCGCCGCGCTCGGCGCGGGCAGCGGCGCGGTCTTCGCGCTCGTCGCGCTACTCACCCCCACCAACAAGGTCGGCTCGGTCACCGGCATCGTCGGCGCCGCCGGCGGACTCGGCGGGTTCATCCCACCACTGGTCATGGGCGCCCTCTACGGCATCTTCGGCTCGTACACACTGGGACTCACCGCACTAGCCGTGGTAGCCGCCACAGCCCTCCTCTTCACCATCACCACCGTCCGCCGCGCGGCGACCAACCGTGAGGTGGCACATGTGTGAGTACTGCGGATGCCAGGCGGTGGACGCGATCGCGGAACTGACCGGCGAGCACGACGAGGTGGTCGCACTGATCAGCCACGTCCGGGACGCACACGCCCGCGGTGACGTGGCCAGGATGACCGAGTTGGCCGGGCAGATCGCCCGGATACTCGGTCCACACACGGCCGTCGAGGAACAGGGACTGTTCCCGGCGCTGGTCGGTGACTTCCCCGAGCACGTCGCCGGCCTGACCGACGAGCACCGCCGCATCGAGGGTGTGCTCGCCGAAGCGGCTGGTGGTGGGCCGACGGATCCAACCTGGCCCGGCCGGTTCATGGACACCCTGCGGCTGCTGCGCGACCACATCCTCGCGGAGCAGGACGGCGTGTTCCCCGCCGCGCTGGCCACCCTCACCACCGCTGACTGGAACACCGTCGACGACGTGCGGAGGCAAGTCCACGACTCGACGTCGCACATGCGCTGACCATCCGTCGACAGGTCGCTCGCCGAGACCTGCGTCACCGCGAGCTCACCACTAGGTTGGACGCAGGTTCCGGTCGACCAGTCATTCCGCGATCCAGGAGGACCACGGCGTGAGTACTCACACCGATCCGCATTCCGTTCCAGGCCCTGCCGGCATGGACACCGAGTTCATCGACACACTGATCCGCACTCGCCGGTTCTTCACGCGCGCCGAGGTCTCCGCCGACCTGCGCACGCTGCACAAGATCGGGGGCAGGCAGGCGGACGAGTTCTACCGGGACCGGTGGAGCCACGACAAGGTCGTCCGCTCGACGCACGGCGTGAACTGCACGGGGTCGTGCTCGTGGAAGGTCTACGTCAAGGACGGGATCATCACCTGGGAGGCCCAGCAGACCGACTACCCGTCGGTGGGCCCGGACCGGCCGGAGTACGAGCCGCGCGGCTGCCCGCGCGGGGCCGCGTTCTCCTGGTACACCTACTCGCCGACCCGGGTGCGCTACCCGTACGTGCGGGGTGTGCTGCTCGAGCTGTACCGGGAGGCGAAGGCGCGTCTCGGTGACCCGGTGCTCGCCTGGGAGTCCATTGTCGACGACCAGGAGACCGCCCGGCGGTACAAGTCGGCACGCGGCAAGGGCGGGCTCGTCCGCGCGTCGTGGGACGAGGCAGCCGAGCTGGTGGCGGCCGCGCACGTGCACACGATCAAGCGCTACGGCCCGGACCGGGTGGCGGGCTTCTCCCCCATCCCCGCGATGTCGATGGTCTCCCACGCGTCGGGCGCGCGGTTCGTGTCGCTGATCGGCGGCACGATGCTGTCGTTCTACGACTGGTACGCCGACCTGCCCGTGGCGTCGCCGCAGGTGTTCGGTGACCAGACCGACGTGCCGGAGTCCGGTGACTGGTGGGACGCGGGCTACCTGATCATGTGGGGTTCGAACCTACCGGTGACCCGCACGCCGGACGCGCACTGGATGGCGGAGGCGCGTTACCGGGGCCAGAAGGTAGTCGCGGTGGCGCCGGACTACGCCGACAACGTCAAGTTCGCCGACGAGTGGCTGGCCGCGCGGCCCGGCACGGACGGCGCGCTGGCGATGTCCATGGGGCACGTCGTGCTGAAGGAGTTCTTCGTCGACAGGCAGGTGCCGTACTTCACCGACTACGTGAAGCGCTACACCGACCTGCCGTTCCTGGTCCGGCTGGACCCGAAGGGCGACGGGTTCGTGCCGGGCAAGTTCCTGACGGCGGCCGACCTGGGCGAGAGCGGCGAGCACGCGGAGTTCAAGACCGTGCTGCTGGACGCGGCAGGGGCGCCGGTGGTGCCGGGCGGCTCGCTGGGCTTCCGGTACGGCGAGACGGGCGAGGGCCGGTGGAACCTGGACCTCGGTGACGTGGACCCAGCTCTGACGCTGCACGGCGGCGACGCGGTGGCGGTCGAGCTGGCGCGTTTCGACGGACCGGGGCCGCTGCGCCGCGGTGTGCCGGTGCGGCGCGTGGCCGGGCACCTCGTGACCACCGTGTTCGACCTGCTGCTGGCCCAGTACGGGGTGCACCGCGACGGGCTCCCCGGCACGTGGCCGAGCGACTACGACGACGCGGCCGAGCCGTACACGCCCGCCTGGCAGGAACCCATCACCGGCGTCCCCGCGGCGGCGGCCGCCCGCATCGGCCGGGAGTTCGCGGCCAACGCCGAGGAGTCCCGCGGCCGGTCGATGATCATCATGGGCGCGGGCACCAACCACTGGTACCACTCCGACACGATCTACCGGGCGTTCCTCGCGCTGACCACGCTCACCGGCGGCCAGGGGGTCAACGGCGGCGGCTGGGCGCACTACGTCGGGCAGGAGAAGTGCCGTCCGATCACCGGCTGGTCGCAGCTCGCGTTCGGGCTGGACTGGTCGCGCCCGCCGCGGCAGATGATCCAGACCGCGTTCTGGTACCTGCACACCGACCAGCACCGATACGACCGGTTCGCGGGTCTGGGTGGGAAGAGCACTGCCGAGCTGATCGCGCAGTCCGCACGGTTGGGCTGGATGCCGTCGTACCCGACCTTCGACCGCAATCCGCTCGACCTGGCCGACGAGGCCGAACGCGCGGGGATGTCCGCGCCGGACTACGTGGTGCGGGAGCTGAAGGCGGACCGGCTGCGGTTCGCCTGCGAGGCCCCGGACGAGCCGGAGAACTTCCCCCGCGTGCTGTCCGTGTGGCGGGCCAACCTGCTGGGCTCGTCGGCGAAGGGCAACGAGTACTTCCTCAAGCACCTGCTGGGCACGGACTCGTCGCTGCGTGAGGAGGACGTGGGCGCGCCGACCGGCAAGCTGGACCTGTTGCTGTCGCTGGACTTCCGGATGACCAGCACCACGCTGTTCTCCGACGTCGTGCTGCCCGCCGCCACCTGGTACGAGAAGCACGACCTGAACACCACGGACATGCACCCGTTCGTACACTCGTTCAACCCGGCGATCGCGCCGCCGTGGCAGACCCGCACCGACTGGGCGGCGTTCCAGACGATCGCCGAGTCGTTCAGCACGCTCGCGGCGACCCACCTGGGCGTGCGCAAGGACGTGGTCGCGACGCCACTGCTGCACGACACCCCCGACGAGCTCGCGACCCCGCACGGCGTGGTCCGCGACTGGCGGGCGGGTGAGTGCGAACCGGTGCCCGGCGTCACGATGCCGCGGATCACCGTGGTGGAGCGCGACTTCGGGGCGATCGCGGCGAAGATGGGGGCGCTCGGCCCGCTCGCCGACAAACTGGGCGCGACCACGAAGGGCGTCACGTTCCGCGTCGAACGCGAGGTCGAGTACCTCAAGCAGAAGAACGGCACGATCCGCGGCGGTCCCGCCGACGGGCGCCCGTCGCTGCGCCGGGACATGCACGCGTGCGAGGCGATCCTCGCGCTGTCCGGCACCACCAACGGGCACCTCGCCACGCAGGGGTTCCAGACGCTGGAGAAGCGCACCGGCACGAAGCTCGCGGACCTGGCCGCCGAGCACGAGGGCAAACGGATCACGTTTGCGGACACCCAGGCCGCGCCGGTGCCGGTGATCACCTCACCGGAGTGGTCGGGTTCGGAGACCGGTGGCCGCCGCTACTCGCCGTTCACCATCAACACCGAACGCCTCAAGCCGTGGCACACACTGACCGGCCGACAGCACTTCTTCCTCGACCACGACTGGATGGCGGAGCTGGGCGAGCACCTGCCGGTGTACCGGCCGCCACTGGACATGACCGCGTTGTTCGGGGAACCGGAGCTCGGTGCGCAGGGCGAGCTGGGGCTCGCGGTGCGGTACCTGACACCGCACTCGAAGTGGTCGATCCACTCCGAATACCAGGACAACCTGTTCATGCTCAGCCTGTCCCGCGGCGGGCAGACGATCTGGATGTCCGAACAGGACGCGGAGAAGATCGGGGTGGCGGACAACGACTGGATCGAGGCGGTCAACCGCAACGGGGTCGTCGTCGCCCGCGCCATCGTCTCGCACCGCATGCCAGAGGGCACCGTCTACATGCACCACGCCCAGGACAGGCTGATCGACGTGCCGCGCAGCGAGACGTCCGGGAAACGCGGCGGCATCCACAACTCGCTGACCCGGCTGATGATCAAGCCGTCGCACCTGATCGGCGGCTACGCACAGCTGTCGTTCGCGTTCAACTACCTGGGCCCGACAGGAAACCAGCGCGACGAGGTCACCGTGATCCGCCGCCGCGGCCAGGAGGTGACGTACTGATGCGTGTCATGGCGCAGATGGCGATGGTGATGAACCTCGACAAGTGCATCGGCTGCCACACCTGCTCGGTCACCTGCAAGCAGGCGTGGACCAACCGGTCCGGCGTCGAGTACGTGTGGTTCAACAACGTAGAAACCCGCCCGGGACAAGGATATCCGCGCACCTACGAGGACCAGGAGCGGTGGCGCGGCGGCTGGACGCTGAACAAGCGCGGCAAGCTGAAGCTCAAGGGCGGTGGACGGCTGCGCAAACTGCTGACCATCTTCTCCAACCCCAAACTGCCCAGCATCAACGACTACTACGAGCCCTGGACCTACGACTACGACACCCTGACCTCGGCACCGGCGCAGGAGCACACCCCGGTCGCCCGGCCACGGTCGCTGATCAGCGGGGAGCCGACGAAGATCACGTGGTCGGCCAACTGGGACGACAACCTCGGCGGCGCACCGGACCTCGCGCACGCCGACCCGATGCGCAAGGGCATCGAGGACAAGGTCCGTCTCGAGTTCGAGCGGACGTTCATGTTCTACCTGCCCCGCATCTGCGAGCACTGCCTGAACCCGTCGTGCGCCGCGTCGTGCCCGTCGGGTGCGATCTACAAACGCAGCGAGGACGGGATCGTCCTGGTCGACCAGGACCGGTGCCGGGGCTGGCGGATGTGCGTGTCCGGTTGCCCGTACAAGAAGGTGTACTTCAACCACCGCACGGGCAAGGCGGAGAAGTGCACGTTCTGCTTCCCGCGCGTGGAGGTCGGCATTCCGACGGTGTGCGCGGAGACGTGCGTGGGCAGGCTGCGGTACATCGGGCTCGTCCTGTACGACGCGGACAAGGTGCTCGAGGCCGCGTCCACTCCGGACGACCAGGACCTCTACCAGGCGCAACGCCAGGTGTTCCTGGACCCCAACGATCCCAAGGTGGTGCGGGAGGCCGAGCGGGCGGGCATCCCCGGCGACTGGATCGAGGCGGCGCAGCGCTCGCCGGTGTACGCGCTGATCAACACGTACGAGGTGGCGCTGCCGCTGCATCCGGAGTACCGGACGATGCCGATGGTCTGGTACATCCCGCCGCTGTCGCCGGTGGTCGACGTCGTGCGCGACACCGGCCACGACGGCGAGGACCACGGCAACCTGTTCGCGGCCATCGACGCGTTGCGCATCCCGGTCGAGTACCTGGCGAACCTGTTCACCGCGGGCGACCCCGGCCCGGTCGACGCGGTGCTGCGCAGGCTCGCGGCGATGCGCTCGTACATGCGGGACATCAACCTCGGCCGCGAGCCACGCGAGGAGATCGCCGCGCGCGTCGGGATGACCGGCGAACAGGTGTACGACATGTACCGGCTGCTCGCGCTGGCCAAGTACGACGAGCGGTACGTCATCCCGCCCGCGCACGCCGAGCAGGCGCACGGTCTGGAGGAGCTGGCGACGGAGTGCAGCCTCGACTACGAGGGCGGGCCGGGCATGGGTGGCTCCGGCCCGTTCGGTGAGGCATCGGGCGGCGCGTCGCCCATCGCGGTGGAGAACTTCCGCATGCTGCGCAACCGGCAGACCACCGACACCATGGCCGCCCCCGTCGACAAGGGCAGCCGCGTCAACCTGCTGAACTGGGACGGCAAAGGCCGCCCGGAGGGTCTCTTCCCGCCCACGAAACCGCCGGACGGCGGCGCCGCGGCGGCACCCGACCCATCCGGTGAAGTGGAGCCGAGGCCATGACCGGAACCGACCGGCAGCGAGCCACCGCGTGGCAGATCCAGTCCCTGCTGATCAGCTACCCGGACGAGCAGCTGATCGACCGTGTCCCCCTGCTGCGGACCGCGACCACGACACTGCCCACCCCGCTGGGCGAACCACTGCGCACCGTCCTCGACCACCTCGACGTCACCCCCCTCGTCGCACTCGCCGCCGAGTACGTCGCGACGTTCGACCACCGCAAGCGGTTCAGTCCCTACCTGACCTACTTCGTCTACGGCGACACCCGCAAGCGCGGCATGGCTCTGCTGCGGTTCAAACACGCCTACCGCACCGCCGGTCTGGTACTCGACGACGGTGAGCTGCCCGACCACCTCGCGGTCGTCCTCGAGTTCGCCGCCACCGCGGACCCGGTCGTCGGACTGCGGCTGCTCATCGAGCACCGCGCCGGTCTCGAGCTGATGCGCCTGGGCCTGCACGACGCCCGGTCCCCGTGGGCGGGTGTGCTGGACTCGGTCTCGGCAACGCTTCCCGTCCTGACCGGACGCGACAACGACGTCATCGCCCGGCTGGTCGCCGAGGGCCCGCCGGAAGAAGACGTCGGGCTGGCCCCGTTCGCGCCACCCGAGTACATGCCCGAGCCCACTGGAGGTCCGCGGTGAACCCGAGCACTGTCGAGGTCATGCTGTGGGTGGTCGTGCCCTACGTCGCGATCGCCATCTTCGTCGCGGGGCACGTCTGGCGTTACCGGTACGACAAGTTCGGCTGGACGACCCGCTCGTCCCAGCTCTACGAGAACCGCCTGCTGCGGCTGGGCAGTCCGCTGTTCCACTTCGGCATCCTGCTGGTCGCGCTCGGACACGTCGGCGGCCTGCTCATCCCCGAGTCCTGGACCGAGGCGGCCGGCATCGGCGAAACCGCCTACCACGTCATGGCCGTCGTGCTCGGTGTGTTCGCCGGGGTGTGCACGCTGGGCGGCGCGGCCATCCTGGTCTACCGCCGGCGTACCGTCGGCCCGGTCTTCTCCGCCACCACACGCAACGACAAGATCATGTACGTGCTGCTCGTCGGTACCATCGTGCTGGGTCTCGGCACCACGGTGCTCGGCAACCTCACCGGCGAACCGCACAACTACCGGGAGACGGTGTCCCCCTGGTTCCGGTCGATCTTCTACTTTCGACCCCAACCGGAACTGATGACCGACGTACCACTCGGCTTCCAGCTACACGCCCTGTCCGCGTGGGTACTGTTCGCCTTCTGGCCGTTCAGCAGGCTCGTGCACGTATTCTCGATGCCGCTCGGGTATCTCACCCGGCCCTACATCGTGTACCGCAGCCGCGACACCCGACTGGGCAGCCGCCCTCCCCGACGCGGCTGGGAACGCGTTCGCTGAAGCTCACGTCTTCGTGTCTCTCGCCTCCATGCCTCGGTGACATCCGACCCTGCGCAAGGGGGCCGGGTGAGGGCATCCTCAGGGGGCGTGCAGCAACCCCTGTCACCTTGGAGCTGCCATGACGAACCGACAGCGAGTCGACGTACTGGACCGCGGTCAATGCCTGCGTCTGCTCGGGACCGTACGCGTGGGACGGCTCGTTTTCACCGAGGACGACCAACCCGCTGTGCAACCCGTGAACTTCCGCCTTCACCAAGGGCACGTGGTGATCCGCATCGCAGGCGGCGCCAAGCTCGCCGCCGCGACCGGCAACGCCGTGGTGGCGTTCGAAGCCGACGAACTCGACGCCGATCTGCACTCCGGGTGGAGCGTCACCGTGGTCGGTCGCGCCGGACTCATCACCGACGTGAACGAGCTGGTCGAGATGTCCGGCACCTTCCTGCAGCCCTGGGTGGCAGGCCGCCGGGACCACTTCATCCGCATCCTGACCGAAAAGGTAACCGGCCGCCGACTACACCCACCCGTCACGGCCCAGCCCCGCCCCGCGACCTGACCGCATAGGTCAGAAAGTGACCACTATGGGTTTCAGTTCGGCGGGTATGACGGCCGTCGAGTTTCTGCCGCCGTGACAGGGGCCAGGGGCGCCGGAGATGATCGCGCCAGGCTGCACCCTCCGGCTGCCGGAGATGCGAGAAATACAGCCCATCGTGGCGCGGCATACGCGCGAGGACGGACAGAGGCGGCACGAGAGGCCAGGGCCGCTCTGATCGAACTCACTCACCCGAGGTCGATGACCTGGCCAACAGCGGGCGATGCTTACCCGAAGCGACCCCAGATTAAAGACGGCCAGAGACGGGAGACCGCAGCCCGGTTTCTGCGGGTCCCGCCGCCTCTGGCCGTGGCCAGATTTGGTGAATCGACTCCGGGAGAGATATCAGCGCGCAGCTCCCATTCCTCCCGCGCATTCGATCCTCTCATGCACCTATCTGACCATGCCCACCGTGCAGCGACGTAACCCCATCGCAACGTCACCCAGTTGAGCAAAGCCACACGGTCCGGCCAAACGAGTAAAACACAGCGCATTGCAGAATGCACTCGCCTTAACACACGCCACCCGATCGGACTAATGCAACGGCACTTACGGCATGCGCGCACGTTCCCGGCGCCACAAACGAACCACGGCCAGCGGTAGTCAACAATGGACAAATACTGGACAACCAAACCGATTGAGCCGACCGCACCGCTCCATCCATTGAAGACCGCACGGTCGGTTCGACGTGGATCGTCGCACTTGCCTTCCGCCGATCGGAGGAACCCACCACCTAACCGAGCCGTCCACACAGAGCATCGCAACGCACGCCGCAAGGTTTACCCGACCCACCCCCGAACAGCCGAACAAACGAGATGCCGAAACCGGACGCGAACGTACCGAAACGGAAAGATCCGCGGTCCTCGGAGCGCAATTAACTGAAGGGCAGAAACCGGCCCTGTCCTATACGGCGTCCAATGCATCACAAACGTCACACCCGGCCGGTTTGCCGCTACGGCGTACGCACCCCGTCTGGACGGATGCGAAACACCGTCACCGGACCGGTCAATCAGTGCGACCCGACTGGAACAGAGAAGACAGACGAGTACACTCTGCATTCCAAGCTCACGGTTTGGGGGCGTTCTTGGTCATGTTCGAGGCCTCGTGCGTGGATCACCTTCGAGGGAAAGGAAGCGATGATCCTCCCGTATGTGCCGCGGGAATGCCGGCCCACGAGATCCTCCATGCGGGTCACGGACGCGCCATGAGTACCCGCGGCGGGGCGCGCCGACGAACCTCTCGGCCGGATTCGACGTCAGGACAGCGGGAGCACTGATGCCGCGACGCTCGGAGAAGAGCGATCTCCAACGGACACGGGCCTGGATGTCCGGTGAGAGCCGATTTCTCATAGCGACCGCTGTCGCGCACTACCGCAACGCGCCGGAGCTGAACCGGCCGTCACTGGTAGACGCACGGCAGGACATCGTCGACCTGTTCACCGGGTCCCTCGGGTACACCCATGTCGATGACCTCGGCATCGATCCGACACGTCACGAGCTGACCGCACATGTGCGGGCCTTCTGCCGCTCACCTCTGCGGAAGGCAGACGACCTCCTCGCGATATACATCGCGTGCCACGGCGAGCTTCACGACGCCAGCGGGGAGCACTTCCTGCTGACCGGTGACACCGACCCGGATGACATCGCCGACGCCCTGCCGACCGAGGAGCTTGCGCGGAAGGTTCTACTGGATACCCCCGTCCGGCGGGTGCTGCTGATGCTGGACACGTGCCACTCCGGCCGAGGTGGACACGGCTTCACCGCCGCGGCCCTGACCAGAATGACCAAGCACTGGGGCTCCGACCGGGACGCGGCCCTGATCGTCCTGACCTCCACACAGCCGTTCGAACAGGCGCGCGCCGACGCGTTCCCGTCCCTGTTCCGCCGAGCGGTCGAAGGCGCGGCCGTGGCCGGGCACGCCCCGGTCACACTGGCTCTCGACGCGGTGGTACAGGCCATGAACGACGACCCGACCCGGCCTGGGTTCTCGACGATCACCTGCACCAGGACCCATGTCACCGGGGCGATGCCGCCGTTTCTGCCCAATCCCCGGCACGACCCGAGCACGTCAGAGATCGAACTGGCCGTCCGGAAGACCCGCGAATGGCAGTCCCACGCCGGCCGGAGCGAGACCGAGTCCCGCGCCGCGCTGCTGCTCCGGGCCATCGACGGGCAAACCTCCGACGCCCGCTGGCGGTTCACTGGCCGCCGAGCCGCGGTGGCAGACCTCACCGAGTGGCTGAGTCGGCCCGACCCCGCCACCCCGCTGCGGGCCGTGACCGCGGGCCCCGGCTCAGGTAAGACAGCCGTGCTGGGAATCATCGCGGCTCTGGCCGACGACGACTGGCGCGCCACCGTGCCGGTGGAATCGCTGGGGCTTCCCAAGGACGCGAGTCCGCCGGCGGGCTCGGTGGACGCGGTCGTTCACGCCCGGCACCTCACCACAGAGCAGGTTCTCCGGGCAGTCGCCGCCGCCGCGCGGCTGCGCGTGGACGGACCCGACGAACTGCTCGACGGGCTCACCGGACGCGCCCGCCCGTTCACCGTGATCATCGACGCCCTCGACGAGGCCGTCCACCCCGAGGCGCTCGTGCAGGAGTTGCTGCGGCCGCTCATCCAGCACGCGCGTGGCAGGCTGCGTCTGCTGGTGGGCACACGCCCACAGCTGTTGACCGGCCTCGGGGTTCGCCGCGAGGACAGCGTCGACCTCGACGCCCCCCGGTACGCCGATCCGGACGCGCTCGTCGCGTGTGCCGCTCGGTGGCTGCTCAGCGCGGCACCCGACAACCCGTACCTCGACCAGCCGCCTCCGGTGACCCACGCGGTCGCACGAGGGATCGCGACCGCCTCGGCACCATCCTTCCTCGTCGCCCGCATCACCGCCGGTAGCCTCTCGAAGACCGGCTTCGTCCCCGATCTCAGTGACGGCGTGTGGCACCGGTCGCTGCCGCGGTCGCCCGGCGACGCGATACGGCACGACCTCGACACCCGGCTCGGCCCCGCGGCGACACGCGCCCGTGACCTGTTGCGGCCCCTTGCGTACGCCGAAGGGCAGGGCCTTCCCTGGGAGAGCATCTGGCCGGCGCTGGCGTCCCGGATCGCAGGCGCCGACTACCGCGACGAAGATCTGTTCTGGCTGCGTCGCCACGCGGGTTCCTATGTCACCGAAGCGGTTGACGACGGCCACTCCGTCTACCGGCCGCACCACCAGGCCGTGACCGAACACCTCCGCGAGGGTACCGACGACGTCGCGATCCACTACGCGTTCGTCCAGGTTCTGATGTCCCAGGTGCCGCTCACCGTCGGCGACGCGCGGGACTGGTCCCGCGCGCACCCGTACACGCTGCGGCATCTCGCCACGCACGCCGCCAAGTGCCGTGTCCTGGACCAGGTAATCACCGACGCCGAATACCTCGTGCACGCCCTCCCCGACGAACTTCTCGTGGCCATGCGGAGTCTGACCACCGAGGACAGCCAACGCATCGTCACGGTCTACCGGGCATCGCTCGCCACTCACCGCCACCTTCCACCAGCCGCCCGGCGCCAGATCCTCGCCACCGACGCGGCCCGCTGCAACGCATCGCACCAGCAGCACACCCTCGCGAGCGGAGTCGACTGGGCACCCCGCTGGGCGACTGGCACACAGATCAGCACCGCTCTGCGCGATACCTTCAACGGCCACCGGGGCGCTGTAACGGCGTTGGCGTGCTCCCGCGTCGATGGCAGAACCGTTGCCATCAGCGGTGGAGAGGACGGGGCGGTTCGAGTGTGGGACCTCGCCACCGGCGCCGCGGTGACCCGTCTCAGCGAGCACCTCCACGGCGTCCAGGTGATCGTCTGCGTCCCCGTGAACGGCCGGCCTGCCATCGTCACTCTCGGGAAGAGCCGCGGAAATCCGCTCGTCGAAGACTTGACGACCAGCACCTCGCTGTATCACCTCGCACCTGAAGGCGCCTGGGTGGCCGCGCTCACGTGCGTGGCGACGGCCGGTGGACCGGTCGCTCTCATGAGCGTGGAAGACGGCACGATCCGAGCGGTCGACGTCAACACGAGGACGCTCCTCGCGACTCTTCCGCCGTGGGAACACCCACTGCGGGCCGTGACGCACTCGGAGGTGGACGGTCGATTACTCGTCCTCGGCCTGGGGTCCACGGGAATGATCACGGTGTGGGACGTGGCCACCGGTACCCGGATCGCCTCCACCAGCCAGGAAGACTGGACAGCGGGTGCACTCGCGTGTGTTTCCGTGGACGGACGGCAGGTTGCCGTCATCGCTTGTGACGACGGCAACCTACGGGTGTGGGATCTGGCCACCGGCATGGTGCGTGCCACCTTGGCGGGCAACCTCACGGTGTACGCCGTCGCATGCACGACGGTGGACGGACGTGCCGTCGCCGTCAGTGGTGGCGCCGACGCGACCGTGCGCGTCTGGGACCTGGGCACCGGCACGCTCCGCGCGGCAGCCACCGGACACCAGGAACCAGTGACCGCGATCGCGTGCGTCACGGTCGACGGCCAACCCACCGCGGTCACCGGCAGCGAGGACGGCTCGATACGGACCTGGAACCTCAGGACACTCGCCGCCGACCAACCCGCGGTCACGGGCCACACTGGCGACATCATCGACGTCGCATGGTGCGAGGTCGACGACCAGGCGGTCGCCATCACCGCGGCCGAGGACGCGACGGTACGTATCTGGGACCTAGCCACCGGCGCACCGCGTGGCACCATCACCGGCTACATCGGTCCGGTTTCCGCGGTGGCATGCACCAACGTCCACGGCCGACCGGTCGCTGTGACCGCGGGTTTCGACACGACCGTGTGGGTGTGGGACCTGCTGTCCGGCATGCTTCGTTGCGACCTGAGCAGTCAGGAAAGCCGTGCGCGGCAGGCGAACTGGGTGAACGACGTGGTATGCACCTACGTGGACGGTCGGCCGGTCGCCGTCACCGGCAGCTCGACGGTGAGCATCTGGGACCTGACCACCGGTACGCTGCGCGGCACGCTCACCGGCCACGACGGGCGGGTCCGAATGATGGCCTGCACCGCCATGCGCGGTCATCCGGCCCTGGTCACCACCACCGCCGAGGAAAAGCTGCGGGTGTGGGACCTGACCACTGGCGCGTCATTGGCCACAGTCCCCATCGGCGACGCGTGGCTGACCGCACTGACCTGCACCGCGGTGGACGGGCTGCCGATCGCGGTGACAGGCGCCGAGAACGCGGCGGTACAGGTGTGGGACCTGACCACCGGCGCCTTGCACGCCACCCTCAGCGGCCATGAGGACGAGATAAGCGCGGTGATCAGCACCCACCTCGACGGAGCACCGGTCATCATCACGGCGAGCATGGACAAGACAGTGCGGATCTGGGATCCGCTCAGCACGGACCTGCTGACCACACTCCACTTCCCGTCTCCGATCAGAGGCGCACTGTGCGTCGGCCCGGCCGGAGAAATCATCACAGGAGTTGGTTGGGACCTCACGGTGACCGACCGGCGCTCTGGCAGGCGCACCAGACATTCGACGTCGGACCCGGGCACCTTCTGATGACGCTGGGTGCCCGCTCCGGCCGTCCGCGGCCGCTCGCGGGTCAGGCATGCTCCAGCACTGAGATGAGTATCCGAACGGCGTCGCATCGAGCTGCGCGAGATTCCCGGCCGACTACGCCATCTTCGTCCGCCGCCCCGCACCGTGCCCACGTGGAACCACGCACGCGTGTGCGGTGTCACGCCAGTGAACGCCTCCGCGATCGCCGCGTGGCAGGCGTGGTGCGGGAACGCCAGGTTCATCTAGCGCAAGCACGTCCATGATGCGGCCGCGAAGTCGTCCGGCCGCGTGCCTGTGGACATCGTCGCCGTGTCCGGTACCTCGTCGATGTCGGTCATCTCTCGGGCATCGGTCTCCTCCGCACTCGTTGCCATCAGTGGTCAACCCCTGCCTTGCGCCCCTGACGAAAGGGACTTTCGACCGCAGATGTCCCCTGCGCGGCTGATGAGGCTGGATGTGGCACACCCAGCACGACGCCAGGAGGAAACCATGAAAGCGCTCGTATACGGCGGCCCCGGCAAGCGGGAATGGCGCGACGTGGCCAAGCCTGAGGTGGAGGCGCCGACGGACGCGGTCGTCCGGGTGAACGCCGTCACGATCTGCGGCACGGATCTGCACATCCTCAAAGGCGACGTACCCGAGGTAACCCCCGGCCGCGTGCTCGGCCACGAAGCGGTCGGCACGATCGAAGAGGTCGGCGCCGCGGTGACCACGGTCAAATCAGGCGACCGCGTGTTGGTGTCCTGCATCAGCGCGTGCGGGCGCTGCCAGTACTGCCGCATCGCCGCGTACGGGCAGTGCCTCGGTGGCGGCGGCTGGATACTCGGCCACCTCGTGGACGGCACACAGGCCGAGTACGTCCGGGTGCCGTTCGCCGACACCTCCACCCATGCCCTGCCCGAGCAGGTCAGTGACGAGTCCGCCGTCCTGCTGGCCGACATCCTCCCCACCTCCTACGAGGTCGGCGTCCACAACGGGCGAGTGGGGCCCGGGGACACCGTGGTCGTCGTCGGCGCAGGTCCCATCGGACTGGCCGCGATCACCACCGCGCAGTTCTACAGCCCAAGCCACATCGTCGCCGTCGACCTGGCACAGTCCCGGCTCGACGCGGCCAAGCAGTTCGGCGCGGACCTCGTCGCGGCGACGGGGCACGACGCCGCCCAGATCGTCCGTGACGTCACCGGCGGACTCGGTGCCGACGTCGTCATCGAAGCCGTCGGTGTACCGGAGACCTTCGAACTCTGCACAACTCTCGTCCGGCCAGGCGGGCACGTCGCCAACGTCGGCGTGCACGGCAAACCAGCCACCCTGCACCTGGAAGACCTGTGGATCCGCAACGTCACGGTCACCACTGGACTGGTTGACACATCCAGCACACCAATGCTGCTGCGGATGCTCGCCGCGGGCCGCATCGACCCCGGCCGGTTCATCACCCACCGCTTCGATCTCGACGACATGGAGGCCGCCTACGACGTGTTCGCCAGCCCGCAAGAGTCCGGCGCGCTGAAGGTCGTACTGACCCGCTGAGCATCTGGACACAGCCACGTGAAGGCCGATGTCACGCGCCGGATGCGGCTCGTCGACGACCGCACCAGGTCCGCTCGCGACTCCCGATCCCTGCCCGTCACGGTCACTGTCGCCACCGGCCTGGACCGCTGCCAACCGGGTTCGTCGGCGGCATGCTCAAGGGGGTCGACTTTCTGGCCAGCGACGTTGCCGGCCACGCAGCACTCGGCCCGGCCATGGGCTGCGCGGCGAACCTGACCGTCATGTCCTACGACGGCACCTGCCACATCGCGGCCAACCGCGACACCGCGGCTGTTCCGGACACCGACGTCTACACCGGACACGGGTCGCGCCGTCGGCTGGGCGATCACCACGGCGACCCCGTTCGGCGTGTGCCGTCGCGAGAGCACAAGATTGGTTTCGGCACCGTGTCGCGGGACTTCGGTCCCATCCGCTGCGTACCGAGGTCTCTTGGGCAGAGCGGGGAAGGCGTTCGACGCTCAGTGTCGACAGTCGAGCCGAAGGAGGTGCGAGTCATGACCGACGCACCAGAGGACATGCGTGCGGTCGCACGTAAACGGATCGAGGAACGGCGCGGATTCTTCCCGCACCTGATCATGTTCATCGTCGTGAATGCGGGCCTGGTCGTCATCTGGACAGCGACCGGAGCGGACAGCTTCTTCTGGCCCGCGTTCCCTCTCCTGTTCTGGGGTGGTGGCCTGCTGGTGCACGGCTGGAGCGCCTTCGTCAGCAAGCCGGTCACCGAGACCGAAGTGGACAGTGAGGTGGCACGGCTCGGCCACACGCGGCGGCAGTGACCGCGTGGGTGGTGCGCCACCCGAGGAGGCGACGGGGTGATGGACAGGCGAACACGCGAGTGGCTGTGGTGGGAGATCGCCGCGGTACTGGCCGTGGTCGCGGTCGTGGCAGCGGTACTGGTCGTGGTCACGCGAGGCGGTGGAACTACTCCCGCCGCCCCACCCACGTCCGGGTCCGCCACGAAGTCGACGACAGCGCTGACGCGGCCCGCGCTGGCTGTCAAGATCGACAACGTGCCCGCGGCGCTGCCCCAGACCGGGCTCGGGGCCGCTTCCGTCGTGTACGTCGAACCGGTCGAGGGTGGTCTGACCCGGCTCGTGGCCGTGTACACCGGCACGCTGCCATCGGTGATCGGTCCGGTCCGCAGCGCCCGGCGCACGGACATCGAACTGCTGGGCCAGTACGGCAAGCCGATACTGGCGTACTCCGGTGCCGCGCCCGAGTTGCTGCCCGCGCTGCATGCCGCCGAACTCGTCAACGCGACACCGGCGCAGACGGCGGGTGCGTACTACCGGGACGGCGACCGGCCGGCGCCGCACAACCTGTACGTGCGACCCGCCGACCTGCCCGGAAGTGCGGAAGGTCCCGCGGTCGCAGCGCTCCGGTTCGGCCCCGCGCCGGCCGGGGGCGTCCCGGCGGTGACCGACGACGTTCGATACCGGGCGACTGAGTTCGGGTTCACCTGGTCGGCACCGACCGCGCGGTGGTTCGTCTCGATGAACAGGGTCCCGCTCACGTCCACCGACTCGGGGCGCGTGACCGCGTCGACGGTCGTCTTCCAGGGCGTCGGGATCACCACCAACGAGCCGATCGAGGACGCACACGGCACCGTCTCGCCGGTCGCGCACACCGTCGGCAGCGGACCGGCGATCGTTCTGCGCGACGGTCATCGCCACACGGGCACGTGGTCACGACCGACAGCACAGTCACCGACCGTGTTCCACACCGCGGACGGGCAGGATCTCCCCCTCGCCCCAGGCCCGGTGTGGGTCATGCTGACACCTGCCTGACCCAATTCCCCGCGAGTTCGGGACATCGCAGCCGCCGCTGTGACGCTGACCGTCGAGACCGAGAGCCGGCCCCCGGCAGGTCGCCCTGATCTGTGCGTAGGTCCGCTAGGCGGCTCCCGTACCGGCGAGCCGCGAGCCAGGACTCCGCTCAGTGCACGGCGATGTCCCTGCGGTCGAACACCGGCACCGCCGCGGCCACGAACACGACCGCGGCGGCGGGCATCCACAGGAACGCCCAGGTGAGCCCGCCGCCGAGCGGACCGGCGGCCAGTGCCTGGTCGAACGGTGAGACGCCCTGCCACGCCTCGAGTTCGGTGACCAGTCCGCCCGCCGCGTACAGGACGTAGGCGGCGATCGCCACGGCCGACGCGACCGCGGTCGCCGTCACGTGCCTGCCGGTGACCGCGCCGGCCGCGAGGGCGAGCCAGCCGAACTCCACGCCCAGCAGCACCATCGCCACCGAGCCCGCGGCCGCCTGACCCAGCGGAACGTCCAGGTCGAACAGCGGCGAGCACACCGCGACGGCGAGGAACAGCACCGCACCGAGTGCGATCATCGCGGTCGCGAGCGCGGCCGCGCGGTGCAGCACCAGGCTCGCGGGCGACACCCGGGTCATCAGCAGGACCTCGAGCGTGCCCGCCTCCTCCTCGCCCGCGACCGACCGCGCTCCCCTGCCGATCCCGTACACCAGGAACAGGATCGGCAACATGAGGCTGTACAGCTCGCCGTTGAGGAAGCCGGTCCCGGTGCCGAACTCGTCGAGCTTGAACATCTCCTTCATCGGCTCCGGGTAGCCCGCGACGAACTCGGCCAGGTTGCCCATGTCGCGGACGGTGGGCCACAGCGCCGACTCAAGCAGTACCAGCACCACCAGGCCGATGCTCCAGCCGACCAGCGTCCGCCGCTGGTCGCGCAGTGTCTTGCTGAAGACGTTCGTGAGCACCGCCCTCACGCCTTTCCGTAGTAGGTCAGGAAGATCTCCTCGAGATCCGGTTCGTGGCTGACCACGCCGGTGATCCGGTACGGCGCGGCGACCGCGAACAGCTCTGCCGTCGACCCCTCGACGACCATCTGCACGCCCGCTCCGTTCGCGTGGACCTCGGTCACCCCGGGTACGGTGCGAAGCCGTTCCGCGGGCACTTCGCCTTCGAACGTGAGGTCCAGGCGTCGCAGCGCCTTCGCCTTCAACTCCGCGACCAACGCGACCTCAGCCAGTCTGCCTTCGCGCAGGATGCCGATCATGTCTGCGACCGCCTCGACCTCGGAGAGCACGTGCGAGGACAGGAAGACCGTCTTGCCCGCCTGCCGTGCCTCACGCAGCATCGCCAGGAACTCCCGCTGCACCAACGGGTCCAGCCCCTGTGTCGGTTCGTCGAGGACCAGCAGCTCCGGGTCGTGCTGAAAGGCCTGCACGATCCCGACCTTCTGCCGGTTGCCGTGGGACATCCCGCCGACGACCTGACCGAGGTCCAGGTCGAGCCGCTTCGCGAGCCGGGCCGTGTTCGACGGGTCCACCCCACCGCGCAGGTTCCGCATGTACCGCAGGTAGTCTCCGGCGGTGAGGTCCGGGTAGGCGACGAAGTCGCCGGGCAGGTAGCCGATCCGGGACTGGACCTCCTCCCGGTCGCGCACCACGTCGGCGCCGAGCACGGTGGCCCGTCCGCTCGTTGGGCGCAGGAGCCCGGCGAGGATCCGGATGGTGGTGGTCTTCCCGGCGCCGTTCGGGCCGAGGTACCCGAACAGGGCACCGGCCGGCACATCCAGGTCCAGCCCGGTCAGTGCCGGCCTGCGACCGTAGCGCTTGGTCAGTCCTTCCGTGTGGATGATCATGACGTCTCCGGCCTGCGCGGACGGGCCGACAGCGCGATGAGCACCGCGCCGCCGACGAGGAAGACGGCGCCGACGGACAGTGCGGTGATGGCGATCGGCAGTAGTGCCGGTGCGGTGGCGCCGACCGCGACGTCCGCGCGCACGTCCGGCCGCGCACCGACGTCCATGATCACGAGCGACCAGTCCCCTGGTCGCGGTGTCCAGTCGAGCGTGAGGGTGCCGGCGCCGGTCGCCGACTCGGTCCAGATGCCCAGGCTTCCCGGCTCGTCCGGTGGCCGCACGCCACGCATGTGCGCGCCGAGCGCCATCGGCCGGTAGTACTGGTTGTCCTGGTAGTCGTGGAACCTGCGGTGCGGCACTCCGATGAGGTAGCGGTCGACGTCGGCGGTGCGGGCGATCCCGGCGAACAACGGCTGGTTGTCCACTTCGGAGACCTCGACGCGGATGTCGCCGAGGATGTCCTG
The DNA here is from genome assembly GCF_044466355.1 of Actinophytocola sp. NPDC049390. Taxonomy (NCBI): domain Bacteria; kingdom Bacillati; phylum Actinomycetota; class Actinomycetes; order Pseudonocardiales; family Pseudonocardiaceae; genus Actinophytocola; species Actinophytocola sp. NPDC049390. Next base: position 47,193 of record NZ_JBITMQ010000024.1, on the reverse strand, counting down.
TGCCCACGGCCAGTCCCCGTCGACCGGCGCCAGGTCGTATGCGTCGAACCGCAGTGCGTACCCGTTGTCGCCGAACCGCTCCACCGGCGTGGTCACATAGCCCGCCGAGTCGCGTTGCGCCTCCAGCCACAACAGCCCGCCGCCTGCACCCGCACCGCCGAGGCCGACGAGCAGCAGCAGCGCCCCTGCGATCACGCCGACCGTGCGCCCGGCTGATCGCGCGGGCTGGGCGGGCTGCTTCTCCCGCACAGGCTCCCCCGTGGGGTCTTCGCCACCCTGGTCCAGCCGGAACGGCGGGTACTCGTCGGTCATCAGTGCGGCGTAGGCGGCGACGCGCAGCACCCAGCGGTTCATCCCGATGACGATGTCGAAGATGCCGCGCGGGTAGCGGCCGGTGAACAGCAGCGCCACCCCGGCGAACAGGGTCAACAGCGCCACGAGCCCACCGTCGAACCCGACCCAGCCATCGCCCCACTGCCACAGCACGTATCCGCCGCCACCGACGAAGAACGCGACGACGAGGTAGTGGGGTATCGCGAGCAGCCACCACTTCACGAGCGCCAGCCCGCGCGAGAGCCGCTCCGGGTACGCGATGTCCAGCGTCGCCGGGTAGTCCGGCTCCGGCCCCAGGCTGAACGGCGGGTACCGGTCGGTGGCGAGCGCGCCGTACCCGTAGCACCACACCCGCCACGTCCAGCGCATCACCCCGAGGTTGAAGTCGAACAACGCCCTCGGATACCGCCCGGTGAACAGGATCGCGACCAGTGCGACGAAGGTGATCACCGGGAACGCCACCCACAGGAAGAACAACAAGATCGCGTGCGGCACCAACAGGAGCCACTTCACCAACCACAGCCAGCGACTGGGTGCGTCGTCGAGCCCGGCGGTCAACCGCACCGGAGAAGTCATGGTGATCACGGCCTTTCCTCGGAACTCTCCGGTCCCCACGGTCGACCACGGCACCGGCGGCGCACAGAGTCCGTGGGGTCGGCCGCGCGGGCCTTTGGTCACGGCGGGCCGGGAACTTGAGCACTGCCACCGCCCGCCAGAAAGGACGACCCTGACGACAGGTGCCCGAGAAGCGAGGAGGCGCACGATGAACGAGCGCACGCCGGACACGCACACCGTGCTCGACGCGATCACGCTGGCCAACCGCGCACCGTCGGTGCACAACACCCAGCCGTGGCGCTGGCTGCTCGGCGACGAGTCCATCCACCTCATGGCGGACCGCACCCGCCGCCTCACCGCCACCGACCCCGACGGGCGGGACCTGCTGTTGTCCTGCGGCGCCGCGCTGCACCACCTGCGCGTCGCGCTCGGGGCACTCGGCTGGCGCGCGATCGTGCACCGCCTCCCGAACCCGCGGGACCCCGACCACCTGGCGGCGGTCGAACTGGCACCGAAGGCACCGTCCACCGAGGACATCACGCTGGCCGGCGCGATCTCACGCAGGCGCACCGACCGCCGCCGGTTCTCGTCGTGGCCCGTGCCGGACGGGCACCTCGACCTCATGGTGCGCCGGGCCGGGAAGGCGGGCGCGCTGCTGGTCCCGGTCACCGGCAGGCTCACCCGCAGGCAGCTCACCCGGGCGATCGACGCGGCGGCGGACGCCCAGGCGCACGACCCCGCCTACGGCGAAGAGCTCGCCGCGTGGACCGGCCGGGGCCGGCTCTCGCGCGACGGCGTCCTCACCACGAGCACCCCGCCGGACCAGCAGGTCCACGGCGACACCACGATGCGCGCGTTCCCCGTCGGCACGCTGCCCTACGCCGAGACCGGCCGTGGCGAGAACGACGCGGGTGACCTGTTGGTCCTCGCCGCCACCGGCGACGACCTCGTCTCGGTGCTTCGTGCCGGCGAGGCCATGAGTGCCGCGCTCCTCACCGCTACTGATCTCGGCCTGGCGACCTGCCCGCTCTCGCAGGCGCTCGAGGTCGCGCACACCAGGAGCCTGATCCGTGCGCGGGTCCTCGACCGAGCCGCGTTCCCGCACCTCATCCTGCGCGTCGGTTGGGCCCCCATCGCCGCTCCGCCGCCACCGGAAAGCCACCGCAGGGCCACGAGCGACACCGTCGGGTACCTGCCCGGTACCCGCCACGCTCCCTGACGGTGGGCGGCTTCCCGCGCGGAGTGCTGCTGCTCCGCGGTTACCGGCGTGGCTGGCTGCGACCGGATGTGCTCGCCGGTGTCACCGTCGCCGCGTACCTGGTCCCGCAGGTGATGGCGTACGCGGACGTCGCGGGGCTGGCGCCCGCCGTCGGGCTGTGGACCATCGTCGGTTCCCTGCTGGTCTACTCGGTGTTCGGGTCGTCGCGGCAGCTGTCGGTGGGACCGGAGTCGACGACCGCGCTGATGACCGCCGTGACGATCGCGCCACTGGCCGCGGGTGACCCCGCGCGGTACGCGGCCCTGGCCGCGGCGCTCGCGCTGCTCGTCGGTGTGCTGTGTGTGCTGGGCGCGGCCGCGCGGCTCGGGTTCCTCGCCGACCTCCTGTCGCGGCCCGTCCTCGTCGGCTACATGGCCGGGGTGGCGGTCCTCATGATCGTGGGCCAGCTCGGCAAGGTCACCGGTGTGCCGCTCGACGGCGGCTCCGTCGTCGCCGACCTCGGCGCCTTCGTCCGGCGGCTAGGCCACGTCCACCTCCCCACGGTGCTGCTCGCCGCCGGGGTGCTGACCTTCCTGGCCGCAGGCGGGGCACTTCTGCCGAAGCTGCCGGTCCCGCTGCTCGCCGTGCTGCTCGCCGCGGCCGCGACGGCGCTGTTCTCCCTGCGGGACAACGGTGTCCACGTGATCGGCGCGATCCCGGCCGGTGTCCCGGCCCCCGGCCTGCCCGCCGTGTCCGGAACGGACGTCCTGGCACTGCTGCTGCCCGCGGTCGGGGTCGCGGTGGTCGGGTACTCGGACAACGTCCTCACCGCGCGGTCCTTCGCCATCCGGAACGACTACCGGACCGACGCCAACACCGAACTGCTCGCGCTCGGCACCGCCAACGTCACGGCAGGGGTACTGCAGGGGTTCCCGGTGAGCAGCAGCGCGAGCCGCACCGCCATCGGTGACAGCATCGGCAGCCGCTCGCAGATCCACTCGCTCGTCGCGGTCGGTGTGGTCGTGCTCGTGCTCTTGTTCGGCCGTCCGATCCTCGCCGCGTTCCCCTCGGCGGCGCTCGGAGCCCTCGTCATCTACGCGGCGACCCGGCTCGTCGAGGTCGCCGAGTTCCGCCGAATCGGCACGTTCCGGCGCAGCGAACTGGCACTGGCCCTGGCCACGACCGCCGGCGTGCTGCTGCTCGGCGTGCTGAACGGGGTGCTGGTCGCCATCGGGCTGTCCATACTGGACCTGCTGCGCCGGATCGCGCGTCCGCACGACGGCATCCTCGGCGAGGTGCCCGGCATGGCGGGCATGCACGACGTCGACGACTACCCGCGGGCCACCCGCATTCCGGGGCTCGTCGTGTACCGCTACGACGCCCCGCTGTGCTTCGCCAACGCCGACGACTTCCGCCGCCGGGCACTGGCCGCCGTCGAGGCGTCCCCCACCCCGGCCGTGTGGTTCCTGCTCAACGCGGAGGCCAACGTCGAGATCGACATCACCGCGGCCGACGCGATCGAGGACCTGCGGGCGGACCTCGCGCGGCGCGGCATCGCCTTCGCGATGGCCAGGGTCAAGCAGGATCTCCGCGCCGAACTGGCGGCCGCCGGGCTCGTCGAGCGCATCGGCGAGGACCGGATCTTTCCGACCCTGCCGACCGCGGTCGCGGCGTTCCACGAACACGTCAGGTGACGATCGCGCGATGTCGGCGCCCCTGGTATCGACGGGGCCGTGGGAGGTGGACGACCCCGCCGCCAGTCCGTCCGGTCAGTCGACCGTCTTCCGGCGCCCGTAGCGCAGGTACGCGATCGGGCCCATGAAGTTCACGGCGATGGCCAGCGCCCACAGCGGTTTGCGGCCGTTGACGGCTTCCTGGGGCCGGTGTGCCAGGTCGTTCCACGCGAAGGCCGCCAGACCGACCTCGACGGTGCTCATCGCGATGAAGGCCCACCGTTGACCGGCTGTGAGCTCACGCCAGTGCTTGCGTGCCATGGCTTCCTCCTCTGTCCGCTCGTTCGCGTTCGGCGAGCGCGAAGTAGTCCTGTTCCTCCTGTGCGAAGTGGAGGGTCAGCACGGCGTCGAGGCCGTACAGCGTCGCGCGCAGGTCGTCCACCTGATCCGCCGACAGCCTGCCGGTGAGGTGGCGGCCGAGCCGTGCGGTGAGCCGCTCGATCTCCGCGTGGCCGCGGCTCATGGGCGCGACGCCGTCCCGCCCGCCGACCATCGGTGCCACCGCCGGGTAGAGCTCGTGCTCCTCCGCGCGCTCGTGGGGCAGGATCCGGTCCACGAGCACCCGGTGCGCCGCACGGACCCGCGCGTCCGCCGCAGCGGTGAGCCCGGTGGACAAGGCGTCGGCCGCGCCGCGCACGACGGCGCGGGCGTCCGTGAGGTCGGCGTGCTCGGCGCGGAACCGGGTGATGAGCCTGCGCGCGGTTACCGGCACGTCCGCGCGGGCGTTGCCCCGCAGCGCGCGGAGCGCGTTGCCGACCGCCAGCACGTCGATCAGCTCCTGCACCAGAGCGCCCGCCGCGGGTGCCAGGAAACCGAACGCGGCCGCGACCATGGCGACGACCGCCAGGCCGATGCCCAGTCCGGCACTCTGCAGCGCGATCCCGTGAGCGCGCCGCGCGGTCTCCACGACGTCGGCGAGGCGGTCGATGCCCTCGTCGGTGAGCACCGCGTCCGCAACCTGCGCGGTCGCCGTGGCACCCCGTGCGGCGACCGCCACCCCGACGTCCGCCGCGGCGAGCGCGGGTGCGTCGTTGACGCCGTCACCGACCGCCATCGTCGGCGCCCGGCGCTGCTCGAACCGCACCTGTTCGACCTTGGTTTCCGGCCGGGCGTCCGCGACCACCTCGTCGAGACCGAGCACACCGGCGACGTCCTCGGCGACCTCGCGGCGATCGCCGGTCACCAGCACGAGCCGGTCGACGCCCGCGGCGCGCAGGCGGCTGAGCGTGCGGGCGGCCTCCGGCCGCAACTCGTCCCGCACCAGCATGGCAGCGACCGGTTCCCCGTCGGCCGACACCCACACCACGCCCGCCGCGTCGAGCTGTGCGCGGCGCAGCGCCGAGCGGGCCCATCCGGGCGGATCGTCCATGACGAGGCGCCCGACGGTCACGTCCACACCGCCGACCACTCCCCGTGCACCGGCACCCGGCACATCCCGCACCGAGGTGGCGACGACGACGGGCACCCGCGCACGCCGCGCCGCGGCCACCACCGCGGTCGCGAGAACGTGCGGCGACTCGCTCTCGACGGCAGCGGCCAGACCGAGCGCACGGTCGGTGTCGACACCTGGTGCGGTCAGCACCTCGGTGACCGCGGGCGCACCCACGGTCACCGTGCCCGTCTTGTCGAGCAGCGCGGTCCGCACCCTGCCGAGCTGCTCGAGCACGGCGCCGTCCTTGACCACCACACCGCGCCGGGACGTCGCGGACATGCCACCCGCGATCGCGACGGGCACGGCGAGCAGCAGCGGGCACGGCGTCGCCGTCACCAGCACGGCCACCGCACGCACGGGGTCGCCCGCCCACCACCAGGCGGCACCGGCGACAGCGAGTGCGACCGGCACCAGGACCACCGCGAACCGGTCGGCCAGCCGCGCGACCGGAGCGGCGCTCGCGAGAGCCTGCTCGGCCAGCCGAACCACGCCCGCGTAGGCGCTCTGGTCAGCGGCACGCACGGCACGGATGGTGACGGCCGCGCCCGCGTTGCACACCCCGCTGTGCACCACGTCGTCCAGGGCGTGCGGCACCGGCAGCGGCTCGCCGGTCAGCGCGGACTCGTCGAAAGCGCCCGCCTCGAGCAACCTGCCGTCGACGGGCACGACCTCACCCGAACGCACCACCACCATGTCCCCGACCGCGACCTCGGCGACCGGCACCTCGACCACCGCTCCGCCGCGGCGCACCCGCGCGGTGCGGGGTGCGCGCGCGAGCAGCGCGTCGAGGTCGCGGTGCGCGCGCCGCTGTGCGTAGCCTTCCAGCGCCTGCCCGGTCCCCAGCATCAACGCGATCAGCGCACCGGCGAGGTGTTCCCCCACCACGAACGTGCCGACCAGGCTGAGCGTGGCCAGCACGTCGGTGCCGAACCGGTGCGCACGCAGATCGGTCACCACCATGGACACCGAGTAGGCCAGTCCTGCGAGCGTCGCCACCGACCAGAGGACCGGCACGGCCACGCCCGCCAGCGTCACCACCGCCAGCACGCCCACGATCGCGACCTGTGCGCGCCACGGCACTCGTTTGTCCACAGCAGACCCTCCGGTCAGATCGGGTGATCCCGGCGTACGACCGCGACCGGGCACGGCGCATGGTGGAGGAGGTACCGGCTCGTCGAGCGGAGAAGCGCGCCGCGGTACCCGATCCGCCGCCCACTGCCGACGACCGCCAACTGGGCCGACGCGGCCTGGTCGAGCAGCGCCCGGCCCGGCGTGTCCGCCATGACTTCCTGAACGACCTTGACGTGGGGGTAGCTCGAACGGTGGCCAGCGACCTGCTCGGCGATCAGTTCCGCCACGCGATCGCGGTCGCGCGCGACGTCCTCCTCTACGGCTGAGACCATGCCGTGCGCGGCGATCAGGCCGGTACAGCGCAGCGAGGCCTCTGCGAAGGCGAAGCCGAGAGCGGCGTCGCAGGTCGGAGTGCCGTCGACGCCGACGACCACCGGGCCGTTCCCGAGCTCTTCAGGCCCGCCCATGACGACCATGGGGCACCGGCCTCGAGCCGCGACAGTGGCCACGGTGGCGCCGACCAGCAAGCCGGAAAAGCCGCCGTGTCCCCGGTTGCCCAGCACCACGAGTGACGCACTCGCGGACTCACGTACCAGGAGTCCGGCCGCGGAGCCTTCACCGGTCACCACTGTGACGGACACACCTCCGACGGTTTCGTCCGCGACGTCCCGTGCGATCCGCGAGACGCCATCGCATGTCTGGGAGGCGTGCACGAGCCGCAGGCCGACGTCACTCAGGCCCGCACGCACGGCCGCCCACCGGACGGCACGCAACGCGTCCGCCGTCCCGTCGACACCGACCACCACCGGCCCCGGCACAGCTCACTCCCGATCCGGCTCCGTGCGCACGACGGCGACCGGGCACGGCGCGTGCTGCAGGAGGTGCTGGCTCGTCGAGCCCAGCACCAGACCGCGGAACCCGCCGCGGCCCCGGGTGCCGACCACCACGAGCCGCGCCCCCTCGGCGTACCGCAACAGCGCCCGGGACGGGTGGTCCCGCACGACCTCACGGGTGACGTGCACCTCCGGGTACTTCTCCTGCCAGCCCGCCAACCGCTCGGCCAGCGTCTCGTAGGCACGTTGCTGCGCCAGCGCCAAGTCCGGTGGCGCGGAGTGGCCCAGCAGCACAGCGTCGGCGGGCGAGTCGTGCCAGACGTGGACCGCGACGAGATCGGCACCCTGCGCCGCGGCCGCGGCGAACGCGAAGGCGACGGCTTCCTCGGAGTCGGGCATGCCGTCCACGCCGACGACCACCGGGCCGTGCGCCGGCGTGTCCCCCCGGACGACGACCAACGGGCAGTGCGCCCTGCCAGCCAGCGCCACGGCGGTGGAACCGATCAACAGCCCCGTGAACCCACCGAGACCCCGGGTGCCGAGCACCAGGAGCGAGGCGGCGCTCGATTCCCTGACCAGCATCGGCACGATGGGCGCGGACTCCAGCGCGACGCTCGCGGCCACACCCTTCTCGGCGGCCACGTCCCGCGCTTCGGCAAGCCGGCGCCGTCCCTGCTCACGCAACAGGTCGAGAACCCCGGGGTCGAGCACCCCGGCCACCCCCGCGGTCAACTGGTACGAGGTCACCAGTCGCAACGACAGCTCGCGGCGTCCGGCCTCCTGCGCGGCCCAGCGGACCGCGTCCAGCGCCGATGACGACCCGTCCACGCCGACCACGATCATGTTCGCTCCTTCCCTCGACATCGCTGACCTGTCAACGAAACTAGCGCCGTACGTGGTGGAGCGACCGCCGTCGAACGTCCCGCGCGCCCAGGACGTTCGGTCCGTCGTCCGAACCCGCGGGCACCGAGGACGAAGGTCCCGGACATCGACGGCCAACGGCAGTGTGACCACCGCCGTCACCTGCCGGAGAGTGTTGTCGGAGATTCCCGGAGGGAGGCTGCGATGAGCACCACCGAGATGCGCACGGCCGCTCTGTTCACCGCGACCGACCGGTGTGACCGCTGCGCGGCCCAGGCCACCACACGAGCGGTTCTGCTGAGCGGCGGCGAACTGGTGTTCTGCGACCATCACCTCCGCCGGTACCGCCCCGCGCTCACGCCGCTGACGGCGCGGTACGAGCAGCACGTCGTGCCGGACGAGGCGCAGGTTTTCGTGCCGTCGCCAGCAGGGAGGTGACCCCATGACGGGTAGCATCGTCGTCGGCGTGGACGGTTCCCCGGCCAGCGTCAACGCTCTTCGCTGGGCGGTGGCCCGTGCCGAGGCCGAGCACCGCACGGTGGTCGCGGTCGAGGTGCGCTACCCCGCGCAGCTGCTCCCGGGCACGTCGTACGCCCCGGCACCGCACGGAATGGCGCCGCCGGCACCGCACGGCAGCGTCCTGCACGACACCGTCGCCGCGGTGCGCGAGGCGGGACCGACCGCGCCCAGGATCACGGCACTGCGACGCAGTGGTGCCCCGGGTATCGAGCTGGCGCGCGCCGCGCACGGTGCCGTGATGCTCGTACTGGGCTACAACCCGCGTGGCAGGACCACCGAGTTCCTGTTCGGTCGCGTCACGAACGAGTGCCTGCGCCACGCCGACGTGCCCGTCGTCCTCGTCCCCGCGAACGGACACCAGGCGTGACAAAGCGTGTTGCCCTTGCCGTCGATCACGGCTTGGGCAACACGCTCGCACTCAGTCTTCCCAGCCGATGGTCGCCGGCATGTTCGCGCTGAGCGTGACGTCCTTGACGCCACCCACCGTGCGGACGAGCGCGCCGACCAGTGACCGCTCCGCCGTGTCGGCGAACTCACCCGACACGGTCACGTGCCCGTCGGTCACCCCGACCGCCCAGTGCCGCCGGCTGCCCGCGTACCTGTCGAGCAGCCCACGCACGTTGGCGGTGATCACGTCGTCGGTGCGGACCATGGTCCGGAGCAGGTCGCGGCGTGCGACCATGCCGACCAGCAGGCCCTCCTCGACGACCGGCATCGACCGCAGTCGCTGGGAGAGCATGCGTTCCGCGATGGCCGAGACATCGGCGTCCGGTGTGGTCACCTCCACCAGGGCGGTCATCGCCTCGGTCACCGGGGCCGCACGCCGGTGCTCGGCCCGCAGGCCGTCGGACTCACTGAAGATCCCCACGACCCGGTCGCCGTCGTCCACCACCGGCACTGCCGCGAAGCCGTGTTCGGTGAGGGCGGTGACCGCCTCGAGGACCGTGGCGCCGGTGTCGACGCTGACCACCGGTCTGCTCATCACATCTCGTGCACGCATGACCGAACCTCCTTGCTACCCGGTCGTTTCCGTCCGCACCACGGCGACCGGGCAGGCGGCGTGGTGCAGCAGGTGCTGGCTCGTCGAGCCGAGGACGAGATCACGGAAGCCGCCGTGGCCCCGCCGTCCGACGACCAGCAGTCGCGCGGTCTGCGCACTGCGGCGCAGCGCCCGGTTCGGCCGGTCGTGTACGACGTCCCGTTCGACACGCACCTGCGGGTACTTCTCCTGCCAGCCCGCGAGCCGCTCCGCCAGCGCCGCTTCGGCCATCTCTCGCTGGAGGGTCCAGTTCTGCGGCGCGTTGTTCGCGGCAAGAGCTTCCTCGAAGACGGACTCGGCATACGCGTGGACCGCCACGAGCGTCGCACCCGCGGCGGACGCCTCGGCGAACGCGAACGCCAGGGCCTCCTCACTTGCCTCCGTGCCATCCACACCGACCACCACCGGCCCGGTGCGGGACGACCCGTCGGAGCCGTTGCGGACCAGCACGACCGGGCTGTGGGCATGGCCTGCGAGTGTGAGGGACGTCGAGCCGACCAGCATGCCCGTGAACGCGTTGTGTCCCCGGTTGCCGAGCACGAGGAACGACGCGCTGTCCGATTCGTGTGCGAGCCCGATGGTCGTCGGCATCGCGGCGAGTTCGGCGTGCACGTCGAGACCGGGCGCGACCGTGGTCGCCACCTCACGCGCCTCGTCCAGCCAGCGCCTGCCCTGGCCGCGCAGGACGTTCAGGATCGACTCCTCCTCGGTCACCCCGGTGGGAAACCCGATCGGGAGGTGGTAGGCGTGCACGAGGCGCAACGGAAGCCCGTCCAGGCACGCACGCTCGGCCGCCCACCGGACCGCGAGCAGCGCGGTGGCCGAACCGTCCACACCGACGACGATGGGTTTGTTTCGAGATGCCATGGCTTCTCCTCAGAGCGAAAGGGTTACAGCGGTCGGCTGGGTCCGGGCGATCACGACCGGACAGCCGCTGCGCCGGATAAGGTCTCGGCTCACCGAGCCGAACAGGCCGGACGCGAGACGGCCGCGTCCACGGGAACCGAGGACGAGCAGTGCCGCCCGTCGGGAAGCCGTGACAAGGGCGTGCCGCGGGTCGTCCGGCACGATGTCGACCGACACCACCACCTGCGGGTACAACTCGCCATAGGCGATCAGTAGCCGCGCCTGCGACTGGGCGGCGCCATCTCCGAGGCGCCCGCCGGGGACGCACCGCAGCATCGTCAACGGCCTGCCGCTCCTGGCCGCCGCCACGTACCCGTAGGCGAGCGCGGCCTGGGCGGTGGCGGACTCGTCGAGTGCCACGACCACTGGAGCGGTCGCGGGCAGCTCGGTCCACTCGTGTCGTGGCACCACCGCGAGCGGGCAACGTGATGTCGTCAGCAGGTCGCCCGGCACCGACCCGCTGATGGCCTCGACGAAGGGGCTCGCCGCGTCGGCGCCGACGACGAGCAGATCGGCGTTCTCGGTGGCGCCACGCAGAACCGCGGCAGGCGGGCCGGACACCACGTCCGTGGCAACGGCCAGATCCGGCCATTCGGCCGTCACCTCGTCGAGCAGCGCGGCAAGCGACCGCACCGCGGCGGCGCCGGGCTCCTGATCCACTTCGTTCGTGCGGGACGGCGCCGACACGGCCGGCATCGGCACCGCTGTGACCAACCGCAGCTCAGCGTGCCGGGCGTGCGCCTCCGCGGCCGCCCAGCGAACGACACCACGCCCGTTCGTCCTGGAAACCCCCGCGAGGACACGGCGGTACTCGCTGCTCATGTCCGATCCGTTCGTGCCACCACGACCGGGCATTCGGCGAGGTGCAACAGGGTTTGGCTCACGGAGCTGGTTGCCGCGCCGGCGAACGCGTCCCGCCCTTGGGAGCCGACGACGATCAGGCCCGCGCCGTCGGCGTGCGCGGGCAATGCGCGGGCGGGCTGGTCCCTCCGCACCACGGCCCGGACGTCGACGGTGGGGAACTTGTCCCGCCACGGGGAAAGTCGGTCATCTAGCCGCTTCTCCTCCTCGGCCTGGACCGAGTTCCAGTCCACCGTGTCCGGCAGCGCGGTCCACGCACCGGCCATGTTCACGTCCAGCCACGTGTGCACGGCCACCAGCGGAACAGCGTGTGCGGCCGCCCACTCGAACGCGAAGGCCAGCGTGACATCGCTCACCTGGGAGCAGTCGGCACCCACCACGACCGGTCCGCCCTCCGGCGGCGCACTGTCATGTCCGCACGAACGCATGACCACGACCGGGCAGTGGCCGTGGGCGGACAGCGCCGCCGCGACGGACCCGACCACCATGGCCCGGAACCCACCCAGCCCGCGGGAGCCGAGCACCAACAGCTGCGCCGTCCGCGACTCGGAGACCAGCACCTCGGCCGCCAAGCCCGCCCGCAGGTCCGTGATCACCGACAGCCTGGAGGTCGCCTGTCGCGCGGCGCGGCTCGCTTCGTTGAGCCAGTGCCTTCCCTGGGCCAGGACAGCCGCGTGGTATTCCCGTGGCGGCGCGAACCGGTGTGGCCGTTGCACAGGTGTCAGGTCGCACACGTGCACCAGCCGCAACGGCGTGCTCCGGCTCGCCGCCTCCCGTGCGGCCCAGCGGACCGCCCGCAGGGCGGACGCCGATCCGTCCACACCGACCACCACCGGGTGGTCGCAGTGTTCGGACAAGTGCTGGTCTTCCGCGATCACGGTGCCCTCCTCACATGTCGGCCAGGCGTGGTGGTCATGACTGACTCTTCCCGCGGACAGTGGTGACCGCGCTGACCGGCCTGCGGGGTGTGCGGCCGACCGGGTGGCCGTAACCGACGCGCAACACGGCCTGCGGATATCCACGCACATCGAGCCGGGTGCGCAGCGCGGCGCGGACCGCGGGTACTTCCACCGCCTGGGAGAGAAAGGACGCGCTCAAGCCGAGCTTGGTGGCCGACAACAGCACGTGCTGCATGGCGAGCCCGGCACGCACATGGTCACCGTGGGTGTCGCCGTGTGTGGTCAGCATGACCACCAGCGGCTCTTGCTCGAACGGTCGCTCCACGGCGACGCCGGGGTGGAACTGTCTCGGTGTGAGCAGCGACCCGCCTGCGGGGCGCGGGCCACCCGCCGAGCGCGGCACGCCGTCCTCGGCATGGTCGACGTCCCGGTCCGCCCACACACGCAACTCGTGCTGGAAGTCCGGGTCCTCCTGCTGGAGGTGTTCCGCGCGACGCAGCAGCGTGGCGAACGTGTCCAGCTTCTTCGGCGTGTCCAGCACGATCAGGTGTGCCCGCTCCTCCTCGGCGGCGTGGAAGAGCACGTTGCGGTGTTCGGACGGCACCGGCCTCTCGATGAACGGCCAGCGGTTGGTCCTCCGGAGCGGAACGGCCCGCATGAGCGTCGTCTGTCTCGGGGCAACCGCACGGACCCCGCTCACCCGCAGGACCGCGAGCAGATCCGGACGGTGCTCGTCGGGCAGGAGGTCGAGCACCACACCACGGCCCGCAACCTCGATCGCGAGCCGCAGGTTGTAGAGCGCCGCACCACACGACATGCGCGCCTCCCGCCCGGCGGGATCCACCACCGGCAGCACCCGGTCTCGATCGAGGTGCAGCTCCACGTACGGGGGCGCGACCACGAATCGCCACGGCTGGGTGTTGTGCACCGATGGCGCACGGGTCGCCGCCCACAGCGCCTGCTCGATCACCGTCCTGACGATGTCCATGGTTGTCTCCTGGCTCAAGGTCCAATCTCCCGGACCAACCTCAGCGTGACCGGTCGACACAGGTGACGGCAGCGGTCGTCGTTCCCTATCCACCGGGGCAGTTGGTCCCACCTAGCGGTGCTGGTCGTCCCACTCGGGTTCCACCCGGGCCCATTCGGTCTCCCAGGCCCGGTACCGGCGCCGGTCCAACGCGTGGTGGACCCCCCGGCAGAACAGTGCGCACAGTCCCGCGACGACGAGCCAGCCGGACACCGCGACCAGCACACCGCCGACCACGGCGTCCGCCGAGGAAACCGGTGGGTCCACGGCCCTGCCGGATCGGTCCAGCCAGACCGGTACCTCCGCACCGGCCTTCATGCCGGTCTCGGCGTCGACCAACCCGGTGCGGAAGGTTCCGTCGGGTAGCTGCCAGTGGGCGGCCACCTTCGGCGTCATGCGGACGCCGTCGCCCTGGGCGCCGACAGACGCCACCGGCGCGTTCTCGGTGAGGACCGCGACGGTCTCGTGTCGCGTGGCCGCCTGCCGCTCGCCGCGCTCGGCGAGGTTCGAGTAGGTCTCCGAACCGAGGGTCAGCAGGACCGGCACCAGCACGAGCGCCAACAGGATGAACAGGATCACCGCCGTGCCTTCGGCGCGGTCGACGCCACGCGCCAACGGGTTCCCGCCGGGTCGTACCAGCCGTGCGAGCCGCAGGACCAGCGACGGCCCGGCGGGCCGTTCGGTACTCATGGCGTCCGCCTCCGCCCGAGGATGTGGCGTTGGACTTCCACGGCTCGCGCCGCCACTCGCGCGTCGAGAGCGTCGAGTTCTTCCTGGGTCATGACGTGCGCGTCGGCACCGGGGAACACCAGCGACTCGCGGTCGGTGTCCAGCCACCGCACCGTGAACGGCGGTGCGCCGTCCGGCGGGCTGACGTCGAGGATCCGCGCTCGGCGGGCGGAGTGGGCGGTTCCGGCGATCTCGACGATCAGCCAGTCACCTGGTTTGGCGTGCACAGCTGGTCCTTTCCCCGAAACTCGGGCTCGGCTCCATGCTCGGCGCCGCGCGGCGGCACCGGGAGAGCCCGAGGTCCCGGACCGCCGGGTCCAACGTCGCGCGTGACGAGGAACTTGTGCACTGCCGCGGCCGAGGGGAACCAACGACCGTGGAGGCATGAACGCCGTCTCCGCACCGGACCACCAGACCGTGCTCGCCGCGATCGAACTCGCCAACCGTGCGCCGTCGGTCCACAACACGCAGCCATGGCGCTGGTTGGTGGGTGGTGACGCCGTGCACCTGATGGCCGACCGGGCACGCAGGCTGCGGGTGACGGACCCGGACGGCCGGGACCTGCTGCTCTCCTGCGGCGCGGCGCTGCACCACCTGCGCGTGGCGTTCGCGGCGCTCGGCAGACGGACGATCGTGCACCGCTTCCCCAACGAGCACGATCCCGACCACCTCGCCGCCGTCGAGACGCGGCCACACCTGCCGACCGACGACGACTTCGCGCTCCTGCGCGCCATCCACCGCCGCCGCACGGACCGACGCCGTTACACCTCGTGGGAGGTACCCGCCGCCCACGTCGACCTGCTGGTGCGCCGCGCGGGCCAGGCAGGCGGGCTGCTGGTCCCGGTCATCGACAGCGCCGTTCGCTGGCAGCTCACCCGCGCCATCGACGCGGCCGCACGCGCACAGGCCGCCGACCCCGGCTACCAGGCCGAGCTGACCGCGTGGAGCAGAACCAGCTTCGCCGCCAAGGACGGCGTGCTCACCGCCGCCGGCACAGCCACGTCGATCCGACACGACGACACACTGATGCGGGCGTTCCCCGGTGGGTCGCTGGACAACGCGGCCACCGGTCGCGGCGAGCCCGACGGCAGCGAACTACTCGTCCTCGCCACCCTCCACGACGACCCGGCGTCGGTACTGCGAGCGGGAGAGGCGGCGAGTGCCGTGCTCCTGGCCGCCACGGACCTGGGGCTCGCGACGTGCCCGCTGTCGCAACCGTTCGAAGTCCCCGCGACCCGCGCCGCGGTCCGCGACGAGGTCCTCGACGGGGCGGCCCACCCCCACCTGATCCTGCGCGTCGGCTGGACGCCCACCTCGGCGCCGCCACTGCCACGCAGCCCGGTCCGCCGGCCCGAGGACACCGTCGAACACCTGCCAGTAACACACAGAAGGTGAGAACATGACCATCCGCATCGGCATCAACGGGTTCGGGCGCATCGGACGGGATCTGCTGCGCTCGGCCGTCGACCGGGCCGACAACGGTGAGCTCGGCATCGAGATCGTCGCGATCAACGACATCGCCGACGCCGAGATTCTCGCCAACCTGCTGCGCCACGACTCCACCTACGGGCCATGGCACGTCCCTGTGTACGCGGTCGAGAACACCCTCTCGGTGAACGGCCAGAGCATCCGAGTCCTGGGCGAACGCGACCCCGCGGCACTGCCATGGCGCGAGCTGGGCGTGGACCTCGTGTTCGAGTCGACCGGCAAGTTCCGCACCCGGGAGGCGGCGGCCGCCCACCTGAACGCAGGCGCGCGCAAGGTCATCATCACCGCACCGGGCAAGAAGGTCGACGCGACCATCGTCATGGGCGTGAACGAGGACGTGTACGACCCGGCGAACCACGACATCGTGTCGAACGCGTCCTGCACGACGAACTGCCTCGCCCCGATGCTGTGGGTGCTGCACAACGCCTTCGGCGTGGTGAACGGCGTCATGACCACCATCCACAGCTACACCAACGACCAGAACCTGCTCGACGGTCCGCACAAGGACCCGCGCCGGGCCCGTTCCGCCGCGGTGAACATGATCCCGACGAGCACGGGCGCCGCGGTCGCGGTCGGTGAGGTGCTGCCGGAGCTGGCGGGCCGCCTCGACGGCGTCGCCGTGCGCGTGCCCGTGGAGAACGGGTCGCTGACCGACCTGACCGTGCGGGTCGCCACCGAGGACGTCACCGCGGACCAGGTGAACCGCGCGTTCGCGGACGCGGCGAACGGGCGCCTCAAGTCCGTGCTGCGCCACACCGAGGAACCGATCGTGTCCCGCGACATCATCGGCGACCCCGCGTCGTGCGTTTTCGACGCCGCGCTGACCAAGGTCGAAGGTGACGTGGTCAAGGTGTTCGGCTGGTACGACAACGAATGGGGCTACGCCAACCGGACCCTCGACCTCGCACACCTGATGGCCCGGACGATGTGACCCCTCCCGCATGTGGATGCCCCTGGGCCCGCGGGCCCAGGGGCATCCACATTTGTGTGTATCACGTGAGCCGGCGTGTGCGGCGTCGGCGGTGTGCGTGCGGCCGGTCGTCCATCTGCCGCACCAGCTTGGGCACGAGCAGGTCGACCGCCTCGCGCGCGGTCCCGCCCGTGGCGGTCGCGTGCACGTGTCTGCCGTTGACGTCGACGTCGGCCTGCGCGCGAACCGGGCGCCCGGCGGGGTCGGCACGCCGGTCGAACTCGACCCGGATCGCGAGCACCGGTTCGTGCGCGTGCCTGGCCAGGACCGCCAGCTTGGTGATGAGCAGCTCCGTCAACCCTTCACCGAATTCGCCGCGTGTGGTCAGAATCGGTTCCGGCAGTTCGATGATGTGCATTGCCGATTCACCTCGTTCCCGTCGATGTTTCGAGTGCGTCCCGGCCCGTGAGGTAGCCGATACCGCGGCCGAGGTCGACCGCGTGGTCGGCGAACCGTTCGTAGTACCGGCCGATGAACGCGAGGTCCACGACGACCTCCGCGTCGAGCCCTGACAGTCTTCGCATGGTCGTCATGACGCCATCGTGTGTGTCGACCGACCACCATCGAATCCATCGAAAGGCTGTTCTGGCAAGGACTTTCGTCCGTGTCCTGGCCGGACGTGTTGGCCGATCCTGAACACATGACAGGCGAAACAACGTCTGCGTGGCAACGACACAGGGCCGCTCGCACGGTCGCCGGGCTCGCACGGGACGCCGCCGATCTCGCCGAACTCCTCGAGATGCTCGGACTGACCGCCGCCGAGGGACGCGACCTACCCGTCGAGACGCAGCCGGAGGCACCCAGGAAACGCGTGCCACGACTGGATCCGCCGAGCGCGTGCCGTATCAACCGCCTGATGCGGGTCAGACGGTCCTGACGATCCGCATCGCCTCGGTGACCGCCGCGTCCGGGGAGCCGGAGGTATTGAGGTCACGTGCCTCCGGCCAGAGTTCCTCGTCGGCAGCCATGGCATGCGCGATCTCGGGGTCCGCGTCGGACATTGAACCGGTGCGTGTCCGCAGCCTGTCGTCTGTGACAGTGACAGGAGCGATACAGCGCAGAGGCACGAACGTGCTGCGCGTCCGCTCCGCCAGTTCTCGGGCCAGGTCCCGTGCGGCGGCAGCCGACCAGGACGCGTCCAGCACCACCTGCTCGCCACGCGCCAGCAGCTCTCCGGCTCTCCGCAGCAGCTCGGCATAGGTCCGTTCTGTGTGCTCCGGCGAATAGATCCCGGACCGGTAGGGTGCGGGCGCGTGCCACGCGGGGTCGATACCGGCGAGTTCCTTGCGCACGCGGTCACTGGACAGCAGCACCGCGCCCAACTCGTCGGCGAGACGGCCGGCGATCGTGGTCTTGCCCGATCCAGGCAGGCCACCGACCAGCACGAGCCGCACCGCACCGCGCCGGAGGTGCCGCAGTGCGATGTCCGCGTACTCACGTGCTTCACCTGCGGCCCGCACATCCCCCTGTGCGTGCCGCAGGCACGCGACCTTCACCCGCACGAACGCCCGGTAGGCGACGTAGTGGGCGCGCAATGACGCCGGGGCTGGATCTCCGCTGTACTCGGCGTACCGGTCCAGCAGCAGTGCGCCGAGTTCCGCCCTGTCGAGCCGTTCCAGGTCCATTGCCAGGAAAGCGATGTCATCGAGGCCGTCGAGCCTGCGCAGGCGGTCGTCGAACTCCAGGCAGTCCAGCACTCTCGGTCCGTCGTCGAGCACGAAGATGTCGTCGGCGAGCAGATCCCCGTGCCCGTCCACTATCCGCCCCTGGGCCAGCCGCGACGCGAACAGTTCGGCACGCCCGGCGAGGAAGTCCCGTGCCCGCTGGACGATCTCGGCGCGTGCATCGGCCGGGACGACCTCGGCACCCACCTCGTCGACCTGCGCGAAGCTCGCCTCCCATCGTGCGGACAGGGCCGCGACGGTGCCTTCCGCGTCGACATGCCGCCCACGTTCGGCGGCCGCGTGGAACGCCGCGAGCACGCGCGCCAGCCGGCTGATCTCCCCGGTCAGCGGGACGCCCGCGCGGGCCAGCGTGCTGAGTCTGCGATCCTCCGGCATCCGCCGCATCACCACCAATGGCTCACCAGGCCCTTCATCCACATCGGACACCGTGGCGATGCCAAGGTAAACGTCCGGCGCCAGCCGTCGGTTCAGCACGACCTCCCGCTGGCAGGCGGCCAGCCTGCGCGCACGCGTCCCGAAGTCCAGGAACCCCAGATCCACCGGCTTCTTCAGCTTGTACACGCGTTCGCCGACCAGGAACACCACTCCGATGTGGGTCTCCCGCACAGCGACGAACGGACTCTTCTGCGTCACCTGGTCAGCGTCTCAACAGCCCGGTTCGGCAACCAGGGACCAACGCTCGCCACGGGAAGGACCTTGGACTCCAGACCGTGCCGCGCCAACCGGTTGAGACTGATACCGAACTCCACGAAAGAGAGGTCGACAATGTCCCTCAAGGATCAACCGCACCAACACAAGGACATCCCGACGCAGCGCGCCACGACCCCGGTCGACAACGCACCCGAGCGGGGCACCAGGGCGGCCTTCGTGGCCGTCGTGCGGATCGCCACGGGGCTGGTGTTCCTGTGGGCCTTCCTCGACAAGCTGTTCGGGTTCGGCTACGCCACGCCCAGCGAACGCGCCTGGATCAACGGTGGCTCGCCGACCCAGGGCTTCCTCGGCAACATCGACCACGGACCGTTCGCGGCCATGTTCCGCGGCTGGGCGGGCGCGGCGTGGGCAGACTGGCTGTTCATGCTCGGCCTCGCCGGCATCGGCATCGCCCTGGTGCTCGGCATCGGACTGCGCATCGCCGCCGTGGCGGGCACGGTCATGATGCTGCTGATGTGGGCAGCGGAGTGGCCGCTCGACCGGTTCACCGACGCCGGCGAACCCACCATGTCCACCAACCCCATCCTCGACTACCACGTCATCTACGCCCTCGTGATGATCTGGCTGGCCATCGTGGCCGCGGGCAACACCTGGGGCTTCGGAAAGCAGTGGGCGAAACTCGACACCGTCGAGAAGAACCCATGGCTGCGCTGACCCGGCACCGGAGCTTCGCCCGGGGTGGACACCGGTCCATCCCGGGCGAATTCTTGTCACTGACCGAGGACGGTCCACCTGGACTTCAGGCGGCGCGAGCAGCTCTGGCACGGGGAGACGCCGTTTCCTGTAGCCAGCAGGCGCGCGACCTGAGCCTCGAACGCTCGCTACCGACCGCGTGCCGCCAACTGTTCGACCACGCGGGCTTCTCGCCCCACCCGCCAGGCGCATACTTCTCTTTGTCCGTCACGGCAACCTGTTACACCGCACGCCAGGCGGAGTGAATCAGGCACGGAGCTTGCGCAGGAACGGGTCGGCGGGCTCACGGGGTGCGATCCGCACGCGGGCGTCGAGCACCTGACAGCCGTCCGCACGGACGACCACCGGGTTGAGGTCCAGTTCGGTGACCTCCGGAATCGCATCGGCCAGCCTGCTGGTCCGGACCAGCACGTCGACCACTCCCTCGGTGGGCAACGGGCGGTCGCCGCCGAACAGCAGGGCCGAGGACCGCAGGCCGTGCACCATCTCCTCGGCATCCACTTCGGACAACGGGGTCAGCCGGGCGGCGCGGTCCGCGATGAGGTCGGTGTCGGTGCCGCCCAGTCCGAACACCACCAGCGGCCCGAACGTGTCGTCGGAGTCCACGCCGACGATCAGTTCACGGCCCGGTTCCGCCATCGGCTGGAGCAGCACGCCCAGCATGGCGTCGCCGAAGCGGTCACGGAAACCGGTCCACACCGCCCGAAGGTCCGCCTCGGTCGCCACGTTCAGGGCCACACCACCTGCTCTGGCCTTGTGCAGCACCCCGGCCGCGATCGCCTTCACCGCCACCGGGCCACCCAGCTCTTCGAACGCCGCGACGGCCTTGTCGACGTCACCGGCCTGGATCGACGGCACCGCCGGGATGCCGAACAGGGCGAGCAGCCGCATGGTGGCAGCGGGCGCGAGCCAGCCGCCGTGGGGCTCGGCGTGGAGGAACTCCCGCACCAGCGCTCGCGCGTCGTCGAGTCGGATCCCGTCCGGGGCATCTACTTGGCCGCCGTCCCGCCTGCGCCACCGGGCATAGGTGGCGATCCGGCCCAGTGCCGCAGCGGCCGCAGCGGGATCGGCGTAGCTCGCTGTGGCGGGTTCCGGGTCGCGCTCGTCGCCGAGCCCGGTCACCGACGCCAGCTGCCCGGGCCGGGCAACCAGGAGCGTCTTGCGGCGGTCCCGCGCGATGCCGGGTGCCGCCGTGACCGGGTCCGCGATGGCCGTCGGTACGCCCGCGGCGAGCACCGCGTCGATGCTCCCGTCGGCGAGCAGCACCTCGAGACACGCGGCGAAAGTGGTGTCGTCCACCGCGGCCGTCGTGTCGATGGGGTTGTCGAGACTCGCCTGTGCCGGCAGCAACTCGGCGAGCACGGCGCGGGTGGACTCGGCGAGTCGCGGCACGAGGAGTCCGTTGTGGACGCACGCGTCGGCGGCGAGCACACCGGCGCCGCCCGCGTTGGACAGGATCGCGACCCGGTTGCCTGCCGGCAGCGGTTGCCACGCCAGTGCGGCGAGCACGTCGGTGACCTCGCTTACCGTGTCGACCGCGATCACGCCCGCCTGCTCGAACAGCGCGTCCCTGGTGACGGCCGGGGTCGCCGCGGCCGCGGTGTGTGAGGCGGCGGCCCGCTGGGCGACGTCGCTCTCTGCGGACCGCACGGCGATGATCGGCTTGGTCCGCGCCAGCCCGCGTGCCAGGCGGCTGAACTTGCGCGGGTTGCCGAACGACTCCAGGTACAGCACGGCGGCCGCGGTGCGCGGGTCGTGCCGCCACCACAACAGCATGTCGTTGCCGCTGATGTCGTACTTGTCGCCGGTCGACACCATGGTCGAGACGCCGAGCCCGAGTTGGCGCAGCAGCTCCACGACCGCGATGCCGACTCCCCCGGACTGGGTCACGATCCCGACGTCGCCCCGGGGAACGCCGCCGCGGGTGAAGGTCGCGTTCATGTCGGCCGCCGTGTTGGCCACGCCGACGCAGTTCGGCCCGACCAAGCGCATGCCGTGGCGGCGCACCGACGCCACGACGCGGGCGGCGAGATCGGTGCCGGACAACCCGGCGGAGATCACGACCACGGCGGGAACGCCCTCCCGGCCGCACTCCTCGACGGCGTCGGGCACCGACGCCGCGGGCACGCACACCACAGCCAGGTCGGGTACCTCGGTCAGTTCGGCGACCGACGGCCGGCACGGCACACCCGCGATCTCGTCGGCGTGGGGGTTGACCGCGGTCAGCGTGCCGGCGAACCCGCCGTCGAGCAGGTTCCGCAGTACGGCGTGCCCGACCGAGCCCGGTCGTCTGCCGGCGCCGACCACCACGATCGAGGACGGGCGCAGCACGTTCGCGAGGCTGGCGACGTCGGCGACCCGGTCGCGCTCGTCGACCGCGGCGGCGAAGGTCTCGTTCTCGGTGAGCCCGATCTCCACGTTTCGTTCCGGCCCGAGCGAGGAAATCCGGTACGGCAGGCCGGTGTCGGCGAACACCTTGATCATCCGCTGGTTCTCCGCGAGGACCTCGGCCACGAACCGCGTGATGCCGAGACGCCGGGCCATGGACCCGAGGTGCTCCAGCAGCAGGGTGCCGAGCCCGCGTGCCTGTACCGCACCGTCCACCACCAGTGCGACCTCGGCGGTCGCGGTACCCAGCATCCGCTCGTAGTGCGCCACGCCGACGAGCTTGCCGCCGAGCCACGAGCCGACCGCCGCGTGCGAGTCGTCAGGAGCGCGCGCGATCCGGCGGGTGACGGCGTCGAGGACGCTCGTGCCGCTGCCGAAGAACCGGAGGTAGCGATCGTGTTCGGACAGTCGCGTGTGGAGTGCGAGCACATCGGGCGCGTCTGTCACCTCGATCGTCCGGATGACGACGACTCTGCCGTCGGCGAGCAGCGACCGCACACCGGTCGCGGCGCTCATCGGGCCGCTCCGGTCAGCCGTGCGCCGTCGTCGAAGACGTAGCCCAGCCTGTCCAGCACCTCCACCACACCCGGCACCGCGCGCGCCCGTTCGGCGATCGCGGCCCGTGTACTGCGCCACTCGACACGGCCGAGCAGTAGCGCGACCCCATCGCGGACACTCACCCTCACCGGTCGCCCGCCAGGCACCTCCGCGACGACGTGTTCGACGTCCATACGAATATCGTCGTCGTCACGGACGTACACGCTCAGCAGATCCCGACGCGACAGCACACCCATCAGCCTGCCGTGCTCGGTCACGAACAACCGCCGCACACCGGACTCGGCCAGCAACCGCGTCGCGACCGGCACCGTGGCGTCGACCGACACCGTGCGCACCGACTCGGTCATCAGCTCACGAGCGGTCACGCCAACGCCGTCCCGGACGCCCATCAGGTCGGCCGCCGACACCACTCCGATCAGCTGCCCGTGCCGGTCGAGCACGGGCACCGCACCGATCCGCCTCCGCGCCAGGATCGCCGCCACGGTGGCGAACGGTGCGCCGGCGGGCACGGACACAGGACGCCGCGTCATCACACTTCCGACCGTCCTCACCGAAACAGTCATCACGCCTCCCTCATGGATCTCTGACACCAGCTTTCCAGCGCGGACCCGCCACGATCAGGGCCGGAAGCAACAACAACGTCGACGAAGGTCCCGCGACGGACTCGGCGAGCTCAGGACCGAAGTCCCTGATCGCCGGGCCGTCCGACCGCAGCGCGGGAAGCCCCACCGCCGCACGCTGGTGGCAGTCGAGGAGGTAGCGATGAGCCACCAGAAGGTCAGGAACGTGATGAGCACCGATGTCGTCACGGTGCGGGAAGGCTCGCCGTTCAAGGACGTCGTCCGCGCGTTGTCAGGCCGGGACGTGAGTGCGGTACCGGTCGTGGACCGCGACCGTCGTGTGCTGGGTGTGGTGTCCGAGGCGGACCTGCTGATCAAACAGGGCACGCAGGAGATCGAGTTCACGCGCTCGCTGGCGAGCTGGTGGCGCAGGAGGCGGAACATGCGGCGAGCGGTCGCCACGACGGCCGGCACGCTGATGACCGCGCCGGCGATCACGGTGACCGACGACGCCACGGTCGCGGGCGCCGCCCGGCTGATGACCCAGCACAACGTGAAACGGCTTCCGGTCGTCGACGCCGACGGCGCGCTGGCCGGCATCGTGAGCCGCAAGGACGTCCTCACCGTGTTCCTGCGCAAGGACGAGGACATCCGAGACGACATCGTCGAGCGCGTCTTCGAACACGGTCTGGGCATCCCGGTCAACCCGGCGACCGTCACCGTGGCCGTCCACGACGGCGAGGCCACTCTCACCGGTCAACTGGAGCTGAAGAGCCAGGTCGACCTGGTCGAGGACATGACGAGCCACATCGACGGTGTGGTCGACGTCGTCGTGTCGATGGACTACCGCCGCGACGACACACGCGACCACGTCCCGGACCCGATGACGATCGACATCACCCGCCCGTAGCCGTTCACGGCCCCACCCTCCGGTCGCGAGGCCGGAGGGCGGCTGCTTGGACAGGGCTCACTCTTCCAACACCGGCACGCGGGCACGCGCCGCCGGTCCGCGCATCCGCGGCAGCGGCACACCGATGCCGTACAGCACGAACTCGCCACCACCACGTAGCTCACGCGATCGGATACCCGAGCCTGCACAGCACCTGGGGGAAACCGTTGAGGGACAACTCTTCGACGAGACCGGCGCGCACCTCGGGCACCTGGAGCGGCTGGGTCAGCACCGCGCATGCGAGACCCGCACCGACCGCGGTCAGCCACATCTCCTCCACAGCCATGCCCGCACGGAGGTGGTCGAGCGGACCGTCGTCCGGTGTCTCGACCAGGAGCAGGCACTCACGCGCGAGGCGGTCGGTGAGGATCACGCGATCGGGGATGGCGGTGGACCGCCGGACCAGGCCAGCCCACGGCAGTGCGGCGTCCCGCCGGGGCAGCACCGCGACGCCGGCACCCGCGACTGGATGCTCGTCGTTCGCAGTCCACGCGTTCAGCTCACGCTGGTAGACGGTGTCGAGGCGGAGCACGGCCGCGCTGTGGGACAACAGCTTCGCGAGCACGGCGGCGTCGTACCGGCCACCCAGACGGCGGATCTCGACACCGTCCACGCCGTGCGCGGCGAGCCGGCGCACGGTCGCGTCGTCCACGGGCGTCTCCAGGAACGGCGCGCGGTGGCTCCGCCGGTACGACACGGCGAGGTAGCGAACGACGTCCTCGTCGATGGGCTCGCCGCGTTCGACGACCACGACCCTGGCGACCTCACCCGGAGTCACCGGCATGGGCAGGAGGTCGATCTCCGGCACCCACCCGAGCGCGCACAGCGCGAGGCGCACGTTGGTCAGCGCGGCGCCACAGGAGATCAGGCGATCCCGGCCGTGGGGGTCGTGCTGAGGCAGCGCCCGGTCGCCGCGTGCCAGGAGCGACAGGGTGCGGGCGCCGTCGGCGCAGACGATCCGCCACGGCAGCGTGTTGTGCACCGAGGGGGCCAGCTCCGCGACCAGCCTGACGAGCCCGCGCTCCCCCGACGTCCAGGTCGGTGCCGACCTGCTCATGGTCGCTCCTTCATCTCGGCTGGTTGCGCCACTCCGGCTCGACACGCGTCCACTCCTGCTCCCACGACCGGGCCCTGCTCCGGTCGAGCAGTCGTTTCGCGCCGTAGTAGAGGAGGGCCAGCAGGCCGCCCGCGACGAACCAGCCGGTTACCGCGACCAGGACCCCGGCGAAGGCCGCGTCGGCCGGCTCCGAGGGCGGACCGACGAGCTTTCCCTGTTCGTCGAGCCAGATCGTGACCCGCGCACCGGCGTGGGTGCCCCGCTCGACGGACGCGCGGCCGGTGCCGGAGGTGCCGTCGGGCAACCGCCACTCGACCGCGGCGTGTGTGGTCGCGAAACCCGGTTCACCTCGTGCGGCGTACCCGGCGGGTGGCACGTCCTCGGTGACCACCGCCGTGGCCCGCGTCCAGTCCCGGGAGCGCCGCTCGGCGTCGTCGACGAGACCGCTGTAGGTGAGCGAGCCGAACGTGAGCATGACCGGCACCAGCACCGTCGCCAGCACGAACACGACGGTCAGGAGGGCGCCCTGCAGGCGGTCACTGCCTCGGGCCAACGGGTTCGTACCCGGTAGCAGCAGCCGCAGCAGCCGCGCGGTCCTGTTCATGGCATCTCCCGGTCCTCCCGGATGACCCTTCCGCATGCCATGTTCCAGCGGACCGCGTGCTCATGGCAGGGACGGAGGTCCCCGGGGCGGCGGGCCCAACGCACTTCGGTGTCAGCTGCCGTCGATAGTCCCTGCCATGAGAACCCCCCTTCCCGTCCGGTGGCGACGTGACGTGGATTTCCTGGTGTCCCGAGGGAAGGAGCCACGGGCACCGCCCGGTGCCCGTTCTGCCCCGGACCGCACGAGGACACCGCTTCGGAACGTTGGCGGACGCCCGCACCGCGGGGACCCTGCTGGCGCGCACGTACGGTGCGCAACCGCCGCGTGCTCTCGCCACGGCTGGAACCCGGCGACCGCGACGGTGACGGAGGTGACAGACGTGTTGGCGGCATGGCGGCAACGCCACCGCGCGTTGCGCGCCGGCGCCGCCGAGGTGGTCGTGTTCCGCGACGAGGGCGCGGCTGCCGGGGTGTCGCCGGTCCACCCGCAACCAAGGCAGGAGCATCGCGGAGGACGTCATCGCCGCCTTCGTCCCGTTCGCACCCACAGCAGACTTCGAAATGTTGCTCATGCCGACGATGCACTGCGCGGACTTCGGCGCCGTTCCTGGCCTGGTACCTACGTGTCGTTTCCCGGCTCCGCACGCACGCCGGACTGGAACTGGCGGGCAGCATCCCGGTGCTCACCGTCTGTCCGGAGGTATGCACGCACCAGCTGTGTGCCGCGTCGCGGGGTCCAACGCCGCGCCGGCGGGACCGAACGTCCCTCGTGTGACGGGTCGGGCCAGGATCACGATGGCCAGGTGAACACGGAAGGAGCGGGAGAATGACCGTCGAGCAGGAGACGCGGCGCACGCGGGTACGCGTCCGCGGGCAGGCCCTCGTCGACAAGGTGAAGGAACTGGTGCACCAGGGCAACGTCCGCCGGATCATCATCAAGAACGAGACCGGCCACACCGTCATCGAGATCCCGTTGACGGCGGGCGTGGTCGTGGCCGTCGCGGCGCCGGTCGTGACCGCGGTCGGCGCGATCGCCGCGCTGGCCAACGAATGGCACATCGAGATCGAGCACCAGCCGGAACCGCGGGCCGAGGACGGCCCCGACGCCGAGCAGTGAGTCCAACGTGGAACGGCTCGGTCCGCTCGACGCGGCGTTCCTCGCCCTTGAGGACAGCGACCGGCACGCATCGCTCGCGATCGCGTCGGTCGCCGTCCTGAGCGGTCCGGCGCCCGGACAGGAGGAGTACGTGGCGGCGATCGGTCCGCGGTTCGCCGCAATCCGGCGCGCCAGGCAACGGGTGCTGCGGGTGCCGTTCGACCTCGGCGCCCCGGTGTGGGCCGACGACCCGGACTTCGACGTCGGCTACCACTTCCGCCGCACCGCGGTACCGGCACCCGGCGACGACGAGGCACTGCACCGGCTCGTCGCACGCATCATGGCCCAGCGGCTGGACCGCGACCGGCCGCTGTGGGAGTGCTGGGTGATCGAAGGGCTCGCCGGCGACCGGTGGGCGGTGCTGACCAAGCTCCACCACTGCATGGCCGACGGCGTGTCCGGCACCAGGCTCTACCACGCGATCTTCGCCGACACGCCCGCAGCCGCCCCGACCGCGGCCATGGATCCGGCGCCCGGGCCCATGGGCCTCGTTCTCGACGCGGTGGGAGATCTCGCCTGGAAGGCGGTCGGCCAGGCCGGCGTGTTCCTCGACATGGTGCGCTCCCCGATGCGACTGATCCGCGGTGCCGCCGAACTCGCGGCAGCGATCAGGCCCACGACACCGTCATCCCTGTCCGGATCCATCGGCACCGCCCGCCGCTACCACGTCGCGCGGGTTCCCCTGCCCGCCGTCGTGCGGGTCGCCAAGGCCTACGGCACGACCGTGAACGACGTGGTGCTGACCGCGATCAGCGCCGGACTCCGGGCGATACTCCTCAGCCGCGGCGAACGACCGGACCCGCACACGGTGCGCACGCTCGTGCCGGTGTCGGTCCGGGCGACCGGTGACCTGGACGAGCTCGACAACCGTATCTCGTTGCTGCTCCCCTACCTGCCGGTCGACATCGCCGACCCGGTCGACGCCCTGGCCGAGGTGCACCGCAGGTTGGTGCGGGAGAAGGCGACCGGTGAGGCAGAGGCCGGCCGGGCGTTCACCGAGCTCGCCGCCCGAGAACCGTTCGCACCGGTCTCCCTCGCGATCCGGTTCGCAGCGCGGTTACCGCAGCGTGCCATCGTCACGGTCACGACGAACGTGCCGGGGCCGCGGGCGCCGCTGCACGTGCTGGGCCGGAAGGTGCTCGAACTCCTGCCGTACGTGCCGATCGCGGTGCGCCTGCGGCTCGGCGTAGCGGTGATGACCTACTGCGACGAGGCCGTGTTCGCCGTGACAGCCGACTTCGCCACGATGCCCGACGCCCCGTTGGTCACCGACGCCATCGAGCGCACGGTGGCCGAGCTCGTGCGCGTCGTGGACACCGGGGTCGTTCGTCCCCGCGCTCCGCGACCTGCGTCCCTGTCGGGGAGCTCACATCAGCGGGACGGTTGAACCACACCACGAAGGAGGTGTCGAGATGCCGTACTGGGACCACGACCACGCTGGGGGCTGGGGATGGTTCGGTGTCGTGATGATGATCGTGACGTTGGTCGTCTTCTGGGGCGGACTCGGGACGATCGCGTACCTCGTGCTCCGCGGACTCGGACGCGGACGCGGCGGTGGCCACGAGGTCGACCGCACCGCCGACCGGATCCTCGACGAACGGTTCGCCCGCGGTGAGATCGACGCGGACGAGTTGACGGCACGCCGTTCGGCGCTGCGGCGCGCGACGACGCGATGACCGCGGGCCACGCCGACCGCTTCGCACCCCAGTCTCGACCTGGCGAGGTCAGTGGACAGCCTTGCTGCCAAACACGCGGTGACAGTCCCGCGACGTCAGTCGCACGACGATATTTGTCCAAGACTGGTGGTCGGCGACCGTGCACCATCCTCGCATGAGTGAGAACGGGGTTGAGCGTGCGCAGGGGATACACGTGGTGCACGACGGTCCGCGGCAGGCGCCGCCGCTGGTGCTCATCCACCGGGTCGGGGGCCTCGAGTTCTTCGTGGAGCCCGGGTGGTCCCGGCCGTTGCTGGCCATCACCACGTCATCCGCGTCGTCGCTGCCGGTGACCATCTCGCCGACGGCCTCATGCCCCGGTCCCGACATCACGCCTTTCGCTTCTCGCCGACGACGGCGACCGGGCAGGTGGCGTGGTGGAGGACCGCGTGAGTGGTGGCGCCGACGGCGCCCGGTACCAGCCCGTGCCTGCCGTGTGTCCCGACCACCACCAGCTGGGCATTCTCCGCCTGTTCGAGGATGCCGTCCACCGGGCGGCCGCGGACGAGCGCGCCGCGCACCTCGACCCCGGCATACCGTGCCCGCACCGCGGCCAGTTCCTCGTCGAACGATCGCCTGCGTGCTGCGGCGATGCCGTCCCAGTCGATGTTCGCGGGCAACCGGCCTGCCGCCAGCAGACCTTCGTACGTCCACGTGTGCACCAGCACGACCGGCACCCCGCGCGCGGCCGCCGCGGCGACAGCGAAGTCGAGCGCCTCCGTGGCGGTGCCGCCGACGTCCACGCCCACCACCACCGGGCCGTCGGACGGCGGTGGGCCGCCCCGGGTGGACGCGCGCAGCACGACGACCGGGCAGTGGGCGTGCGCGGCGAGCACGTTGGCGACGGATCCGAGGAGCAGGCTGCGGAAGCCGCCGAGGCCGCGTGAACCGACCACCACGAGCGCGGCGTGCTCGGTCTCCTCGACCAGTTCCCGCGCCGGCTGACCGCTGCCCAGTTCCGTGACGACACGGACGCCAGGTGCCTCCTCCTGCGCCGACGCCCGTGCCGACGCGAGCCATTCGCGTCCCTTCGCGGACAGTTCCTCCGCGTACATGTCCTCCGCGGGCAGCAGCAGCGGCATCTGTCGGATGTGCACCAGCCGCAGGACCGCGCTCCGGCGCAACGCCTCGAGCGCGGCCCAGCGCGCCGCGTGGACCGCGGACGTCGAGCCGTCGACTCCGACCACGATCTGTTCAGCCATCGGTCGTCCCCCTCAGCGACTGTCGACCGCGGTGTCCCCGACAGCGGCGCGGCCCGCCTCCAGCCGGGCGACCGGCACGCGGAACGGCGAGCAGGACACGTAGTCGAGGCCAGCCTCGTGGAAGAACCTGATCGACTTGGGGTCACCGCCGTGCTCGCCGCAGACCCCGAGTTCGAGGTCCGGCCGGGTCGCGCGGCCCTCGTAGGCCGCGATGTCGATCAGTGTGCCCACTCCCTCGCGGTCGATGGTCTCGAACGGCGACGCCGTGAACACACCCTCCGCCAGGTACGCCGGGAAGAACGAACCCTCGACGTCGTCGCGCGAGAAGCCCCACACGGTCTGCGTCAGGTCGTTGGTACCGAACGAGAAGAACCGCGCCGTCTTCGCGATGCGGCCCGCGGTGACCGCGGCCCTCGGCAGCTCGATCATGGTCCCGATCTCGTGCGGAACGTCCACACCGGTCTCGGCACCCACCGAAGCCAGCACCGTACGCGCCCGTTCGGCGACGATCTCCAACTCCCTGGCGTCACTGACGAGCGGGATCATGATCTCCGCGCGTGGTGTCCCGCCCGCGCGCACCCTGGCCACGGCGGCCTCCGCGATCGCGCGGACCTGCAGGTCGTACAGCTCGGGGATGACAAGCCCGAGCCGCACCCCGCGGGCGCCCAGCATCGGGTTCTGCTCGTGCAGCCGTTCCACCGCCCGCAGCAGGTCCTCCTGCGTGTCGCCCTGTCCCAGTGCCTTGGCGACCGCGACCCGCGCGGTCAGCTCGGTGCGGTCGGGCAGGAACTCGTGCAGCGGCGGGTCGAGCAACCGGATGGTGACCGGCAGCCCGTCCATCTCCTCGAGGATGCGGGTGAAGTCCGCGCGTTGCAGCGGGAGCAGCGCGGCGAGCGCGGCCTTCCTGGCGGAGTCGTCGGCCGCGAGGATCAGCCGCTCGACGAGCACGCGGCGGTCGCCGAGGAACATGTGCTCGGTGCGGCACAGACCGATGCCCTTGGCGCCGAGGAGCCGTGCCCGGTGCGCGTCCTCCGCGGTGTCGGCGTTGGCCCGCACCTCGAGACGGCCGCGGCGGTCGGCGTGCCGGACGATCCGGTCCACCGCCCGCAGCAGGTCGTCCCGGTCGGCCGGGCGCCTGCCCTCGAAGTAGTCGACGACCGGTGACGGCACGACGTCCAGCTCGCCGAGGTACACCGCACCGGCGGTGCCGTCGACGGAGATGACGTCGCCTTCCGCGACGATCGTGCCGTCGGCGGTGGTGAACCGGCGTGCCTGCGTGTCGATGGTGAGGGATTCGGCGCCGCACACGCACGTGCGGCCGAGCCCGCGGGCGACGACGGCCGCGTGCGAGGTCTTGCCGCCGCGGCTGGTGAGCACGCCGCGGGCGTGGATCAGCCCGTCGAGGTCGTCGGGGTTGGTCTCGCGGCGCACGAGGATCACCGCCGCGCCCTGCTCGGCACGCCGCACCGCGGTGGCCGAGTCGAACACGACCTCCCCGACCGCGGCGCCCGGCGACGCCGCGACCCCGGTCGCGATCGGCGCGCGTTCGGTGTCGCCGAAGCGGGGGAACATCAGCTGCGCGAGCTGTGCGCCGGTCACCCGCCGCAGCGCCTCGTCGGCGTCGATCAGGCCTTCCTCGCGCAGCGCGTCGGCGATGCGGAAGGCGGCGGCCGCGGTCCGCTTGCCGACGCGGGTCTGCAGCATCCACAGCTTGCGGCGCTCGATCGTGAACTCGATGTCGCACAGGTCGTGGTAGTGGCCCTCGAGGGTCCGCATGATGTCCATCAGCTGCTCGTACGCCCTGGGCTGTAGGTCGGCGAGCCGGTGCAGGGGCAGCGTGTTGCGGATACCGGCCACCACGTCCTCGCCCTGGGCGTTCGGCAGGTAGTCGCCGTACACGCCGGGCGCACCGGTGGCCGGGTCCCTGGTGAACGCGACACCGGTCCCGGAGTCGTCACCGAGGTTGCCGAACACCATCGCGCACACGTTGACCGCGGTGCCGAGGTCGTCGGGGATGTGCTCGGCACGCCGGTAGATCCGCGCCCGGTCGGTGTGCCACGAGGAGAACACGGACGCGATCGCGAGGTCCAGTTGCTCGCGCGGGTCCTGGGGGAAGTCCCGGCCCGCGTGCTCACGGACGATGTCCATGAACGTCGCGGTCAGCGCGCGCAGGTCGGCCGCGTCGAGCCCGAGGTCGCCGTCCACGCCCTTGGCCTGCTTCGCGTCCCGCAACGCGGCGGCAAAGTACGCGCCGTCCACACCGAGCACGGTCGTCCCGAACATCTGCACCAGCCGCCGGTAGGAGTCCCACGCCAGCCGCTCGTCACCGGACCACGCCGCGAGACCCGCCACCGAGTCGTCGGTGAGCCCGATGTCCAGGACCGTGTCCATCATGCCCGGCATGGAGAACCGGGCACCGGAACGCACGGCCACCAGCAGCGGCTCGTCGACCTGGCCGAGCTTGCGACCCAGGCTCAGCTCCAGCCGGTGCAGGTGCTCGCCCACCTCGGCGGCCAGGCCATCGGGTGCGGCACCGGTGGCGAGGTAGGCGCGGCAGGCCTCGGTCGTGATCGTGAACCCCGGCGGCACCGGGAGACCCATCACGCTCATCTCCGCGAGATTGGCCCCCTTGCCGCCGAGGAGGTCCGCCATGAACCGGTTGCCTTCGGCGAAGTCGTACACGTACTTGGACATCGTCACCTCCTGGTTCAGTCCTGTGCGGACCTGGTGAACCGCAGCAGTGCGCCGATCTCGACGGCGACCTCGGGGTGTTCGCCCAGCATCAGATGACCGCCGCCGTCCTCCAGAACGTGCAGCCGCGCGCCGGGGATCGACTGCGCGAGTGCGATGGCGGCCCAGCAGGGCGCGAGGGCGTCGTCACGGGCATGCACGACGAGGGTGGGGGCGCTGACACGGCCGAACTCGTAGCCGTCGTTGATGTCGGGGTTGGACACGAACGCGTCGAACAACGCACCCTGGACGCGTTCGGTGACGGGAAAGATCCCGTCCAACTCCGCGTCGACGCGGACGCGGTCGGCTTCGCTGAGCCGCTTGTCCTCCGGCACACCCATCATGCGCGGAACGCGAGTGGTGAACCGCCGCCGGGCCAGCCACATCAACCGTTCCGAGCCCCACAGGGCGCTCGCGAGCACGCGCGGCATCGGCGGACGGTCGTGCTGGCACCCCGGCCCGTTCGGCGAGACCAGCACGAGGGCGGACACCCGTTCGGGGTAGCGGATCGCGAGCTGCAGGGCGGAGGTCGAACCCGCTGAGGCGGCGATGACCGCCGTCTTCTCGATGTCCAGCCGGTCGAGCAGAGCCGCGAACGCGTCGGCCTGGCTGGCCGGGCTCGCCCCCGCGGGCAGCGTCGACCCGAGGTACCCGAAGCGAGACGGCGCGAGGATCCGGTACCCGTCGGGAACGAGCGGGGCGAGCTGGCGCAACGCGGCGTCCGCACCGCCGAAGATCCCGTGCACCAGCAGCACCGGTGGGCCCGCACCGGTGTCGACGTAGCGCACGACACCGTCCGGTGTCCGCAACGCGTTCTGCTTCAACGCCACGATCCGCGCGCCCGCGGTTCGCAGCGCGTTACCGAGGCTCGGTCCGAGGGGCGTCGGCACCGTGCCCTCCGCTGTGGGAGTGGGGTGAGTCGTCGTGGTTTTCTCGGCGCGGACCGGCAGGTGGGTCGCCCGGTAGACCGCGGCGTTCACCATGCGTGTCACCGAGTCGCCGAGACCCGGCCGATTCACTCGCCGGGCGAGGTCGGCACGCGACTCCTTGGCCGCGCGAAACTCTTCTGCGCCGGACATGGCAGTCACCTCTTCGTCTTCGTTCCTGCCTTCATCGCAGCGACCCAGCGCCCTACGCACATCGGTACGACGGTCCGCTTCGCGGGGTCGAAAGTCCCAACCCCACCGGGTGCGAAGTCGGCACACAAAGGCGCCCGCGGGTTCGACCGCCCCCGGCGGGGCTGACCGCGACGGGCGTCCACACAGTGGGCAGCTCTGTCCCGTCAGCCCGCGGCCACCAGCCGCAGGAGATCGGTTCCGGTCACGATCCCGACCAATCGGCCGCCCTGGAGCACCAGCGCGGCATCCGTCCCGGCTTCGACCATCCGACGTGCGACGACGCGTACGGAATCGTCGACCTGCACGGCGAGCGCCGGGTTCCTGACCACGGTACTGACCATCGGCGGACGCCCGCCTGGCGTGGACCACAGTCGCCACAACAGGTCCGACTCGTGCACCACCCCGAGGCAGTGCCCCCGGTCGACGACGGGAAGGTGGTGCACCCCCGTCTCGACCATCATGCGCAGGGCCGTGTCGAGTGGCGCGGACGGCACGATGCCGAGCACATCCCGCGTCATGACCTCGCGCACCTGTCCGCGTGCTTGTGTCGTGGACATGCCAACCTCCCGGGAAGACCGCCGGGTGGCGGGGTCTCGCCCCCGCCACCCGGTTCCACGGTCACGTGCCGATCTTCACCTCGATCTGCTTCGCCTTGTCCTCCGGCTTCACCGGCACGGTCACCTCGAGGATGCCGTTCACGTAGGTCGCCGCGATCTCGTCGGGGACCGCACCGGCCGGCAGCCGGACCGTCCTGGCGAACTGGCCGTATGTGAACTCACTGTGCCGCTTGTCGTGGGTCTCGACGGTCCGCTCAGCCGTAACGGTCATCTCGTTGCCCTGCAGCGCGATCCGGATGTCCTTGTCCGGGTCCATGCCGGGCAGCTCCGCGCGCAGCACGTACTTCCCGTCCTCGTAGAAGTCCTCGATCCGGAGGGCATGGTGGTCACCGAACGGCCAACCGCCCTCCAGCATCCGGACGAACTCCGGGAACACGAAGGAACGTGGCATCAGACTCGTCATTCCGTTCTCCTTTCCGCCGGTTTCCACACCTTCAGCGAACGCCGGCAGGCGAAGGGCTCACAGAGCGACAGGTCCTCCCGTCCCGGGACTTCCGTCACTGTCCAAGCAACGACCTACAGCGGACTGGTGACCGTGTCGTCCAGCTCGTAGCGGACGTTGTTGCGGACGGCGACGACACCCGGGACGGCTTGGATCAGCTGTCCGGCGACCAGCGCCGTGGTCCGGCGTTCCACCGAACCGTCCACAGTGGCCACGCCCTCGACGACGGCGACGACGAGGCTGCCGGGGAAGAGCCACATGCCCCTCTTGAACACGTGCTCTTCGATGTCCGCGCGGATGGCGTCGTCGTCACGCAGGAAGGTCCCGATCACGTCACGCCGGGACACTACGCCGACGAGCTTGCCGTCCTCGTCCACCACGCACAGCCTGCGGATGTTTCTGCGCGCCATGGTCCGGGCCGCGGCCGTGACGGTCGCGTCGGGGCCGACCGTGACCGGCGGTGCTGTCATGAGGTCGGCGGCGACGCGACCGGTCGCCTTCTGCCAGCGCGCACGACGTGCGCGGCCCAGCCACGGCCGTGTCGCCGGACCGCCGTGCTGTTCCTGTTTCACGAGGGTGTCGGCCTCCGACACCACGCCCAGCGGTCTGCCCTTCGTGTCCACGACGGGAAGCCCGCTCACGCGGTGCTCGCTCATCAGCCGGACAACGTCCTTGAACGTCGTCTCCGGCCGTGCGGTGACGATCTCCGTGGTCATGACGGTGTCGACGGTGAGTTCCTTCATCACTGTCTCCCAGTTCTCGATTCGGTACTCATGGACTGAAGCCGGTCCACACCCCGGGGCTCGTCCCGCCGACGACGACGTCGTCGACCAGGTACCGGAGGTTGTTGCGGACACCGACCACACCGGGCGTGGCCCGCGCCATCCGGACGACGGCGTCGGCGAGCCCTCGCCGGGACACCTCGCCGTCCAGCGTGACGAGTCCGGCGTGGACGCCGACGTGCACGGACTCGGGTGAAACGCCCGCGGCGGTGAGCATCTCCACGAGCCGGGCCCGGAGTTCGCCGTCGTCGCTCAGGTACACCTTCAGCAGGTCGCGCCGTGCGACGACGCCGACGAGCCTGCCGTTCCAGTCGACGACGAACAGCCGCCGGATTCCGGCCTTCGCGAGCAGCCGGGCCGCGAAGCTCACCGGCTCGTCCGCGTGCACGGCCCGCACCGGGGTGGTCATCACCTCGGCGGCGTTGCCGCCCTGCGCGCGGTACCACCGTTCGCGAGCGGCGCGGTCATGACGTGGAGGTTCGTCGCCACCACCGTGGAACTCCTGCTTGGCGAGGACGTCGGCCTCGGACACGACGCCGATGGGCCGGCCTTGCTTGTCGACCACAGGCAGGGCGCTGACCGACTTCTCCGTCATGGTGGCGACCAGGTCCCGGAACGGCGTCTCGGGCACGGCGGTCACCACGTCCTTCGTCATCACCGACGCGACAGTCATCTCGTCCACGGGTGGCCTCCTCGTTCGGGCATCGCAACCAGGTAACCCCGGCGCCGGCCTGGTGGGACAGAGCCGCACCGCCCTCGATGTGAGGACCAAGGACCCACCGGCCCGCGCCGAACGTCGTCCCGGAAACGGGCACCTCGCCGGTGCCGCCGTCGCCTTCCCACGGCCGACGATGAGGCCAACGGGGGCGCCGCGAGGAGGACCCGATGACCGAGGCCAAGCGCTGGACGATCGACGTGTACATCGACGAGTACGAGGAGCGGACGCGCGCGAAGGCGCGGCTGCGCAACCGCGACGAGACCAGCCTCGTCGGCGTCGGGCTCGCGCGGCTCAACCCCGCCGACGCGAACGTGCCCGAGATCGGTGACGAGCTCGCGGTCGCCAGGGCGCTCGCGGACCTGTCGCACAAACTCCTGGACGCGACGGTCGCTGACATCGAGGCGATCACCCACGAAGCGGCACACCTGGCCCGCTGACGAACCGCACCGAGGTTCTGCGCGATCTCGACTATCGACAGCGTTGCACCGACCAGCGCCGCCTTGTGCCCTCGGGTGAGGCACCTGCCCACCTTCCCCGCCACGAACGACCGCCATCGGACAGCGCATCCGGCCGCCCAGAGCGACGACACCTGTGACGACATGAACGTCGCCGCCGGGCCGCTGCCCGTCGTCTTCCTTCTGTCCCAACGGACACGCGAATGACCCCGGCCCACTGCGGGAGCCGGGGTCACGGATGAGGTCACGTCATCCCTTCTCGGTTCTGGCCACCACGACGGGGCATACGGCGTGGTGCAGCACGGCCTGGCTCACCGAGCCCAGGCCCAGGCCGGCGACCGCGCCACGGCCGCGTGAGCCGACGACGATCAGCGCCGCCCCGGCTCCGTGCCGCAGCAGCGCGCGTGCCGGCCGTTCGCGTTCGACGACCTCGCGGACCTCGACGTCCGGGAACTTGGCCCGCCATGGCGCCATCGCTTCGGTGAGCGCCTGTTCGGCCTGCTTCCGCAGGTAGTCCCAGTCGATGGTGTCCGGGAACGTCGCCCACGCACCGGACACGTCCACGTCGAACCAGGTGTGCAACGCGACCAGCGGCACCCCGCGAGCCGCCGCGGCCTCGAAAGCGAACGCGACGGCGGCCTGGCTCAGCTCGGACCCGTCCACACCGACGAGCACTGGACCGGTCCCTCCGTCGGGCTCGGAACGCACCACCACGACCGGGCAGTGGGCATGGGCGGTGACCGCGACGGTAACGGAGCCGAGCAGCATGGCGCCGAACCCACCGAGACCTCGAGAACCCAGCACCACGAGCCGCGCGGTGCGGGACTCGTCGATGAACACCTCCGAGGTGACGCCCTCGCGCAGGTCGGTGCTGACGACCAGGCCGGGCTCCGCGTGCTGTGCCGCCTCCTGTGCCTCGGTCAGCCAGTGCCGGCCCTGTTCGAGAAGCGCGTCCCGGTACTCCGGCGGCGGTGCGACCTGCCTGGGATGACGGACCGGCACCAGGTAGCACACGTGCACGAGCCGCAGTGGAACACCGCGACGAACCGCCTCGTGAGCCGCCCAGCGCACGGCGCGCAGTGCGGACTCCGATCCGTCCACACCGGCCACCACCGCGAACTCGCCCGTGTCACCGTTCGTCATGGTCATCTCTCCTCGCTGTGATGTCGCGGGAATCCCAGCCGAAGCAGGATCTGGGGGAATCCGTTGAGGTTCAACGCCTCGATCAGCCCGGCGCGGGACTCACGAACCTGGAACGGCTGGGTGAGTACGGCCCCGGCCAGACCCGCGCCGACGGCGGCGAGCCACACCGCCTCGACCGCCATCCCAGCCCGCATGTGGTCGGCGGGGCCGTCGTCGGGTGTCTGGACGAGCACCAGGAGTTCGGCACGCAGCCGCTCGACAAGGGTCGGCAGGTCCGGCACGGCGGTGGTCGCACGGACCAGCCCTACCCACGGCAGAGTCGCCGTCCTGCGGGTCGCGGCCGAAACGCCGTCCCCGGGCAACGGGTCGCGCACCGACGACGTCCACGCGTTCAGCTCGCGCTGGTAGGCACCGTCATTCCGCAACACCAGCGCACTGTGCCCCAGCACGTTCGCGACCGCCTCGGCGTCCGCATCGCCCACGACGCGCAACTCGACGCCGTCGGTCCGGTTCGCCGCGAGGATCCGCGCCGTGAGCCCGGTACTGACACGGGTGCGCCGGAACGGGCCGCGGTGACTGCGTCTGCGCGACATGGCGCCGTGCGCGGCCAGGTCGGCATCGGACGGTTCGGCTTTCCCGGTCGCGGTGACCCGGCCGGCGAGGCCGGATTGGGTCACGTCCGGGAACAGTTCTGTCGTCGTCATGTTGCCGAGCACGTTGGCGGCCACCCGCACGTGCTCGAGCGCGGCGCCGCAGGAGATCAACCGGTCCCGCCCGAGCGGGTCGTGCCGTGGCAACGCGCGGTCGAGCAGCTCGTAGATCTCGGCGACCCGCCGTTCACCGCCGAGTTCGAGCGTCCATGGCCGGGTGTTGTGCACCGAGGGCGCGGCGGCCGCGGCGACGGCAAGCATGTTCTTCTCGGCCATGGTCCACCCGGTCATGCCCGAACCTCCTCAGTGGCTGGCTCCTGCCCGCGGCATGACTGCCGGTGACATGTCGAGGATCACCGAGCGGCCAGGCCGCGACCAGCGGCGAGTTTCCTTCACCGGCCGGGACTTTCGTCCCGTTCGGCCCCGTCGCGGTGCCAGTTCGCGGTACGCCGGAGAAATCAGGGACCAACGGTTCCGCATCCGGGACCTTCGACCCCGGTTGGCGGCCCGCCGCTGCACGACACTCAGAACGGGACCCGTCCGGGGTCCGGCTGGTGAACACCACAGGCAGCGGCCACTACGATTGGCATGTCCGGCACGAGGAGCGAGGAGGCAGCGGTGGTCAGGGTGATGCTGGTCGACGACCACGAGATCGTTCGGCGGGGGATCGCCGATCTCATCGGCACCACCGACGACCTGGAGGTGGTCGGTGAGGCGTCCGGAGTCGCCGAGGCGCTGGCCCGGGTCCCGCAGGTCAACCCGGACGTGGCCGTGCTGGACGTGCGGATGCCCGACGGCAACGGCATCGAGCTGTGCCGTGACCTCAAGTCCCAGCTGCCAGAGCTGAACTGCCTGATGCTCACCTCCTACGCCGACGATGACGCCTTGTTCGACGCGATCATGGCCGGTGCGTCCGGTTTCGTGCTCAAGCAGGTCCTGGGCCTCGACCTGCTGGACGCCATCCGCACGGTCGGCGCGGGCGGATCACTGCTCGACCCCAGGACCACCGCCGCGCTGATGAACCGCATCCGCCGCGAACGCGAGGAACAGAACCCGCTCAACGCGCTCACCGAACAGGAACGGGCCGTGTTCGACCTCATCGGTGAAGGGCTGACCAACCGGCAGATCGGCGAGAAGCTGTTCCTCGCGGAGAAGACGATCAAGAACTACGTCTCCCACGTACTCAACAAGCTCGGCATGCAACGACGTACCCAAGCGGCGGTGCTCGCGACGGAACTCCGCAAGAAGAAGCACTCCGAGTAGCAGAAGATTATACGGATGGTAACGGCACGCGCCACACCAGCCGTGTGCCGCGCCCGGGGGCGCCGGTCACGGTGATACCTCCGCCGCACTTCCTGGCCCGCCGCTCCAGGTTGAGCAGCCCACTGCGGGCGACGTCCGGCGGCATGCCCACCCCGTTGTCGGCGACCGCGACGACGAGGTCCTCCCCTGCCTCCACGGTCACGACGATGTCGGACGCATGGGCGTGGCGGACCGCGTTGCTGACGCCCTCGTGCAGCACGGCGAGCGCGTGCTCCGCCACCAGCGGAGGGACGAGCGTGTCGACGGCCCCCGAAATCCGGACGGCGGGTGACATGTCGGTGTTCGCGCTCGCCTCGGCGACCAGGTCCAGCATCTTGCGCCGAAGACTGGCCGGGCTCTGCTCTCCCGCCGTGTGCAGGTCGAAGATCGACGTCCGGATCTCACGCATCGTCTCGTCGAGCTCGCCCACCACGCGGCTGACCCGGTTACGGGCCTCAGTGTCGCCGATGCGCCCGACGATGGCCTGCAGGCTCATGCCCGCCGCGAACAGCCGCTGGATCACGTGGTCGTGCAGGTCACCCGCGATCCGGTCACGGTCGGCGAGCAGATCCAGCATCCGCTGCTGACGCTGCTTGTCGGCCAGTTCGAGCGCGAGCGCGGCCTGCGCCGCGAACGAGGCCAGCATCGGCAGCTGCTCACCACCGAACTGCCGCCCGCCCTTGTTGCGCAGCGCGAGCAGCAGGCCGGTGATGCCGCCGGGCGACACGAACGGCACCGCGTCGGCGGGGCCGAACTCGCCGAACATGTCGGTGTCGGCGCCGAGGACCTCGGCGAAGTCCGTGTAGACCGTGGGCACCCGGTCGTCGATGACGGTGGCGATCGCCGGGTTCGTGGCCGGTATGCGCCTGGCGACGATCTCCTCGCCCCGGGCACCGGCGCCCGCGGCGACGGTGAGGTGGTCGCCGGTTTCGTCGGCGAGCAGGATCAGCGCGCTGTCCGACCCGGACAGCTCCCGGGTGCGTCCGGTGATCAGGCGCAGCGCCTCCTCGGCCGTGCCGCCGCCCAGCAGCAGCGCGTTCACCTCGCCGGAGGCCTGCTGCCACCGCTCGCGGAGCCGGGCCTGCTCGAACAGACGTGCGTTCTCCACGGCGACACCGGCCGCGGCGGCGAGCGCCTCGAGCACCACGACGTCGTCGTCGTTGAACTCGGCCTCGCCCTTCTTCTCGGTCAGGTACAGGTTGCCGAACACCTCGTCACGCACTCGGACCGGGGTGCCGAGAAAGCTGCGCATCGGCGGATGGTTCGGCGGGAAACCGACCGACGAGGGGTGCTCAGCGAGATCGGGGAGCCGGATGGCGACCGGGTGCTCGATCAGGTGCCCGAGCAGGCCCTTTCCCTCCGGCAGGTGCCCCATCTCCGCGCGGGTCTCCGGGTCGATACCGACGTAGACGAACTCCGACAGGCCCTCGTCACCGAGCACGCCCAGCGCGCCGTACCTGGCGTCCACGAGCTCGACGGCGGTCTCGATGATCCGCTGCAGCGTGCCCGCCAGCTCCAGGCCCGCACCCACCGCGACGACCGCGTCGAGAAGGCCCTGAAGGCGGTCACGGGTCTTGCCGATCTCCGCCAGCCGGTCCTGCAGTTCGTTCAGCAGCTCGTCGAGCCGCAACCCGGCGAGAGACACGCCAAGCGACGAGTGCTGCCTCCTGTCGTACGCCATCGCGGCCCCGCTCTCACGCCCTCCATCTACGGACTGACCTCAACGCACTCAGCGTAGCCAACCCGACATGCGATCTCAGCGCGAGTCGGTGTGGTGTGTGGCGCCCACGACAGCGACCGGGCACGGTGCGTGCCGCAGCAGTGCCTGGCTGGTCGACCCGAGCAGGAGCCCGCGGAATCCGCCGCGACCTCGGCTACCGACGACGACCAGGCCCGCGTCCTTCGCGTGCCGCAGGAGCGCACGGCTCGCCCGCTCACGGCCCACGTACCTGGTGACCGGCACGTCGGGGTACTTCTCCCGCCACCCGGCGAGCCGTTCACCGAGCACCTCCTCCGCCCGCTGCGCGAGCGGGCTGAAGTCCAGTGCGGCCGCTCCGCCCGCGAACGCGGTCTCCACCAGCAGGTCGGTCCAGGTGTGGATGGCGACAAGGCCCGTGCCGCGCGCGTCCGCCTCGGCGAACGCGAACTCGATCGCCGCCGCGCTCGCGGGTGTCCCGTCGACCCCGACCACCACCGGTCCCTGCCGCTCGGCGCCGCGGACGACCACCACCGGACACCCCGCCCGCGCCGCTACCTCGACCGCCGTCGAGCCGATCAACAAGCCGGTGAAACCGCCAAGACCTCGGGTACCGAGCACTACGAGAGCCGCGGCGCGGGACTCCTTCACCAGCGCAGGCACCACGCCCGTCGTGGCCTCCGCGGTCTCGACCTCCAGACCGGGCGCGGCCGTCTCGGCCGACACCCGTGCCTGCGCGAGCCAATCCCTCCCCTGTACGGCCAGCGCCTCCCGCAGCACGCGCGAGTCGACGAACCCGGGCGGGTACCCGGCCGGGATCTCCTGGACGTGCACGAGACGCAGACGGGCACCACGGCGGCGTGCGGCGGCAGCTGCCCAGCCGACCGCCAGCAGGGCGGCCTCGGAGCCGTCGACCCCGGCCACGACCGGCGCACTCATCGCTCGTCCTCGTCCCGCGCGGCGAAGGCGGTCGCCCGGACCACGCCGGGGACCGACTCCGCGAGCACCGTCGCGACGTGCCGGTCGGTCGAGTCATCGAACTCGTCGCCGATGTCGACCATGCCGTCGTGCACCTCGACGCGCCAGCGCCGGTCGCCGCCGTAGATCTCCAGCCGGTGCCGGACCTCATCGGCGATGGTGCGGTCGTCACGGGCGATGACCCCGACGATGTCGCGGCGGGTGACGATGCCGACGAGCCTCGACCCGTCGACGATCGGCATGCTGCGCTGGTGGGCATCGAGGAGCGCCTTGGTGAGCACCGCGACGTCGGTCCCAGGACCCATCGCGGTGACCGCCGTCGTCATCACCTCGGCGACCGTGGTCGTCGTGGTGGTGGGGAGCTGTTCGAGCGGGTGGCAGTACGCCCTGGGGTCTCGGGGGACGCGGTCCCGCATCAGGTCGGCCTCGGTGACGATGCCGACCAGCCGGTCGTCATCGGCCACCACGGGTAGAGCCGTGAAGCCGTTGGTCGCGAGGAGCGCCGCAGCCTCCTTGACCGACGTTCCTGGCCGCACCGACACCACCGGTGCCGTCATGATGTCACGCGCGCGCATGACTGTTCCTTTCCTTCGTCGGGTACTCAATGAACGGTCGAACGCCGTCGCCACAGCAACTTGTCGGCTTCGACGACGACGAACGCGACGGCGGCCGCGGCCACCGCCCACAACCAGGCGAGCGGGCCGGTGGGCGCGGTGCCGAACAAGGTGTTCATGACCGGCACGTACGTGATGGCCAGTTGCAGCACGAGGGTGACGCCGATACCGACCCAGAGCAGCCGGTTGCGTCCGAGGCGGGCGCCGAACAGCGTCCGGTCGAGCGCACGGCAGCTGAACAGGTAGGCGATCTGCACGCAGACGAACACGTTCACGGCCGTGGTCCTGGCCTGTTCGACCGTCCCGCCAGCGCTGATCTCCCAGTGGAACGCGAGGAACGCGGCGACCACGAGCACCGCACTCACGAGCATGATCTGCCGCACGAGCGTGCGGGTGAGCAGTGGTCGTTCCGGGGGTCGCGGTGCGCGTGTCATGATGCCGGCGGCCTTGGGCTCGAACGCCATGGTCAGGCCGAGGAAGACCGCGGTGGTCATGTTGATCCACAGGATCTGGACGGGCACGATCGGCAGCGTCGCGCCGAACAGCACCGCGGCGAGGATCACCATCCCTTCGCCGATGTTCGTCGGAACGGTCCACGCGATGAACCGGCGCAGGTTGTCGAAGACACCGCGCCCCTCCTCCACCGCCGCCTCGATCGTGGCGAAGTCGTCGTCCAGCAGCACCATGTCCGCCGCGCCTCGTGCCGCATCCGTCCCACCCGCGCCCATCGCGATCCCGATGTCCGCCCGTCGCAACGCCGGGGCGTCGTTCACGCCGTCCCCCGTCATCGCCACGACGTGCCCACGTGCCTGCAGCACCCGCACCAGGTCGAGCTTCTGCTCCGGCGATACCCGGGCGAACACGTCCGCGTCCGCGGCGTCG
Source organism: Actinophytocola sp. NPDC049390 (assembly GCF_044466355.1). Classification (NCBI taxonomy): domain Bacteria; kingdom Bacillati; phylum Actinomycetota; class Actinomycetes; order Pseudonocardiales; family Pseudonocardiaceae; genus Actinophytocola; species Actinophytocola sp. NPDC049390. The sequence goes on along the minus strand of NZ_JBITMQ010000024.1, from coordinate 3,335 downwards.
TCGAGCCGGTCCAGGCCGGCGAGCTCCGCACCGGTCACCACGGTCGCGTCCGCGGTGGAGTCGACCAGACCGGTCGCCTCGGCGATCGCCCGCGCGGTGTCCGCGTGGTCACCGGTGATCATCTTGACCGTGATTCCCGCGGCGCGGCACGCGGCGACCGCGCACACCGCCTGCTCGCGGGGCGGGTCGTGCATCGCCTGGAGACCGATGAAGGTCGCGTGTGGACTGTCCACCTGCGACGCGACCGCGCCGGACGGGTGGAATCTGGCGAACGCCAGCACCCGCAGCCCACGCGCGGCCAGCTCGGCCTGCCGGGCGAGAACGGCCTCGGCGTCGACGTCCGCACAGCGCGCGAGGATCTCCTCGACCGCGCCCTTCAGATAGCCGACACAGCCGCCGTTTGGTGTCCGATGCGTGGTGGCCATGAGCCGCCGGGCCGGGTCGAACGGCAGCACGTCGGTCCTCGGGAACCGCTCGTGCAGTTCACCGGGGTCGAGCCCCGCCGACACCGCGGCGGTGACGAGCGCGGTCTCGGTCGGGTCACCGTCCGCCGTCCACCCGTCGTCGCCGCGCCGAAGGGTGGCGTCGTTGCACAAGACCCCGGCGACCAGGCACTCCATCCGACCCGCGCCATCGGCAGGCCACACCGTCGTCACGGTCATCCGGTTCTGCGTGAGCGTGCCGGTCTTGTCGGTGCAGATCACCGTGGTCCCGCCGAGGGTCTCCACGGCGGGCAGGTGCCGCACCACGGCCTTGCGCCGAGCCATCCGCACCACACCGATCGCCAGCACGATCGACACCGCGGCGGGCAGTCCCTCCGGTATCGCGCCGACAGCCAGGGCCACCACCGCGGTGAACGCGTCGGCCACCGGCATGCCACGCAGGAGTGCCACCACGAACGTCACCACGGCCACTCCGACGATCACGACGCTCAGCCTCCGCGCGAACACGGCGAGCTTGCGGGTCAACGGCGTCGCGACCGGCGCGGTGTCCGCGACCATGCGCTGGATCGCACCCAGCTCGGTGCCGGTACCCGTCGCGACCACCACCGCCCGCGCGGACCCCCGACTCACGACCGTCCCCGCGTGCGCCATGTTCACCCGATCGGCGACACCGGTATCGGCGGGCAGGACGCCGGCAGCCTTGACCACCGGCACCGACTCCCCGGTCAGCACGGACTCGTCCACCTCGAAGGTCCGCACCTCGATCAACCGCAGATCCGCGGGCACCCGGTCCCCCGCGGTGAGCACCACGACGTCGCCGGGCACCAACGCACTGGCAGGTACCCGACTCGTCACGCCATCGCGCACGACGACCGTCTCAGCGGGCACCATCCGCGCCAGGGCCTCGAGCGCCTGCCGCGCCCGGGACTCCTGCACGAACCCGATGACCGCGTTGAGCACCACGACACCCGCGATCACCCCGGCCTCGACGAGATCACCGAACGCCAGCGTGATGACCCCGGCCGCGAGCAGCACGTAGATCAAAGGGTTGTGGAACTGGGCGGCCAGCATGCGCAGCACACCCGCGCCACGCTGGACGGGCACGACGTTCGGCCCGTAACGACGGACCCGCCGCTCGACCTCCTGCGCGGTCAGACCGGTGTCCGAGGCCACGTCGAGCCGAGCCAGGACATCAGCGGCGGGCAGGCAGTACGGGGTCGTCAGCGCCTGGGTGTCGGTACCGAGCATGACTCCAGCCTCCCGGCGCACGCAGCCGCCCGACAGGGACGGAAGTCCCCCCAACCAGGGCCCACCGGCCACTGTGCCGTCGCCCGACCACGCGCACAGTGACCTCGACAACACACGCACGGAAACCGGAGGAGCAACCATGCGCAAGATCGCGGACGCGGCGGCGGAGTTCCTCGCCTGCAAACGTATCGCCGTCACCGGCGTGTCGAGAAACCCGTCCGGGCACGGCGCCAACGTCGTCCACAAGAGACTGAAGGACCGCGGCTACGAGGTGTTCGCGGTCAACCCCAACGCCACCGAGATCGACGGCGACCCGTGCTACCCGGACATCAGCTCCATCCCCGACGGCGTGGAGGCGGTCGTCGTCGCCACCCGAGCCGAACTGGCCGAGCACGCCGTCAAGGAATGCGTCGCCCTCGGCATCCAGCACGTGTGGCTACACCGCTCCTTCGGCCCCGGCAGCGTGTCGCCGGCCGCCACCGAGTACGGCCGCACCCACAACATCACCGTCATCGACGGCGGCTGCCCGCTGATGTACCCACCCGCCTCCGACCCAGCACACCACGTCATGCGCTGGGTATGCGGCATCTCGGGCACACGACCGAAGCAGGTATAGGCGTCACCGCGTCATGGTTCACGGGACACGTCACGTCGCCATGCGATCACCGTTCTGTCCGGCACCCGAACGGGTGAACCTCTACTTCCATTGAGAGAAAGGAATTCGCTTCGCTTCGCCGGTCGGCGGCCGGAGGTGCCTGGTACGTTTGTCGCTCTGGACCTGCTGGACAGCCGCCGCGCGGTTCTGTGGACGTCTGCTGGCGATTTCGGGCGTGGTGTCGACCAGCCGTAGTGGAACTGGATGTCCTTCGCGATACGCGGCGGGAATTCGCTGTGACATGAGGACGGCCAGCCGGAGATCTTTCCTGGTGCATCGTGGTCGGGCATCTCGGTGCGGGGTGAATTGAGTAGGTTGGCGCGCCACGCCAACGCGAAGCGCAGGCAGTTGGACTCGCTGCGGTGAGTGGTGTTACAGCCGGGGACGAATCTGCCCCGGTAACTCCAGGCGGCCGAGTCACTCGACGAGATCGAGTCGGCATAGCGTCCCAGCCCCAGCACCTTCGCGCCGAAAGCGTGCAGCATGTAGCCGCAGGCGGCCAGGGAGCGGACGATCTGCTCGACTTCGAGGGTGTGCTGGAGTCGGCACACACTTCCCACGCCCACCAGCGGCACAGCGGCAAGGTCGACGCCGCGTTCTTCGTACATGTCCGCGCATCGGTGGTAGTCGGTGATCGACTGTCCTTGCAGGACCGGTATGAACGGCAACTCCGGGTCCAGGTCGCGCAGGCGGAGGTAGTCGATGACGGTGAGGTGTTGCTGGGCGCGCAGGCTCAGGCCGGTGCGGGCAAGAACGTGGTCTTCGGTCATGCGGTCGCGGAGTGCGGCGCAGTCGAGGTTGCCGATCTCGGTGGCGTACCTGCGGACCGCTCCAACGTAGGTGGCTGCGTCGATGCGCCATTCCCCATGCAGGGAGAGCTCGGTGAACCCGCCATTCCCCAGAACGCGGTGTCTCATGAGACATCGAGGCGAGCGAGTGCGCTGGACGAGGACGAGGACACCGTCCTGCTCGTCCGCGGGTGCGACTGG
>NZ_JBITMQ010000023.1:0-111247 GCF_044466355.1 Actinophytocola sp. NPDC049390 | reverse complement strand
TGACGCGCACAACACTGCGCGACAGCCAAGCCGATCACGGCCACTGTCAAGCATCAGGTGGGACAGGAACGTCAAGCATCTACCGAGACAGGACACCACCGTCTGGCCTGTCCACTGCGGAACTTGGCTCTATGAGATCAAGGCGCGCCGCCGCTGGCGGCGCGCTGTGCCCGTCGCGTTGGCGACGTGGCCTGCATCCATCGCGGCTCGGGCGGCTGCCGCTCCGCTCACGCCGCCCGGCCTGCGCGGCGCAGCCCACGGCCTCGCGACGGCAGCGCCCCCAGCGGCGGCGCGCCGTGATCACGCTCATGACCGATCACATCGTCCGACTCGGCGACTTTGTGTCACTTCTGCCGACCCCTCGTGCGCCCGGTGATCGTTTAACACCGGCCCATCGGCATCAAGGGCGCTCCTTCGTCGCGTCGCTGGCGCGATCGAGCTTCGCTCGCCCCTTGACCCCGACGACCCGGCGCTAACTGCGGCCAGGGCGAGGGGAACGGCGGGGAGCAGGGACCGCCGGAGGACTGAGCGAGGAAGTGAGAGGAAGGTCACACATGGCTCGACGGCATTCGATCAGCCCGCGTCAGCTCGTGCTCTGGCCCCGGCACGCACTGACCGATGCCTACGCCTGCCCGAGGGCACGACGAGGCACGCGACGAGCCGTGCCCCTCGCGTGCCCCTTGTGGCGGTCAACAGCGGTCAATCACGGGTACTCAGCGCACCACTGCCCCGCTCCGCCGCAGGTCAGAGCTTTGGCAGGTCGGGACCAAGATCGCCGACCGACCTTCCAAGCTGGTCATGCGGGTTCGATTCCCGTCACCCGCTCGTTCTGGGCCTCCCCTGCTCGCGGAGAGCGCTCGCCCTGGTCACTCGCCATTTCCTCGGGGGTGCAACCCCCGCGCCCCGCCCGGAGGGCTTCGCCCCCGGACCCCCTCCATGGGACCCCCACCCAATCGCGGCACTTTTCCGTTCAGGGCTTCCCATCACGGACTGCGCTCGCCTTGGCGGCTCACGACTTTTGTTGGGGCGCGGATTGCGCTCGGCGTGCCAGCTCGCCACCTCTTGTCGGGGCGTAGCCCACACCCCACCGGCGGGTCTCGGCCCCCGACCCCTCCATGGGAGCACCACCCATTCACGAGGGCTTCCCGCTCGCGGTGCTTCCTGTCCGCGGGGCCTCGGTCGGCCGCGCTGGAGCCTGATGGTGTCCTAGTGCTTGTTGCGTGCGGTTGGACACGGGCTGTGCGGGTTGGGGTGTCGGGGGTGGCGATTACCATCCCGCCATGGAGATTCGTGGTGGGGCGGCTCTTGTCACCGGGGGCTTGGGGGGGCTTGGGCGGGCCATTGGTGCGCGGTTGCGGGACGAAGGGTGTTCGCTCGCTGTCGCTGGGGGGGTCGGGGACGGGGTTGAGGAGCTTGCCGACGAGGTCGGTGGGGTGGCGGTGGTTGCCGACCTCGCCACTCGGGACGGGGTGTCGCGGGTTGTCGACGCTGTTGGGGGTGTCGACCTGCTCGTCGCCGGGGTGGGGGGTTCCGGGGTGGGGGCGTTCGGCGGGTTTGGGCTTGACGACATCGACCGGGTGATCGACGTCGGGTTGCGGGGGCCGCTTGTCCTCACCCGGTTGTTTGGGGAGAGCATGGTCGCGCGTGGGCGTGGGCACGTCGTGTTCGTGTCCTCGCTCGCCGGGAAGGCCGCTGGGCCGGACGCCGCGCTGCACAGTGCGGTCGCGTTCGGGGTGCGGGGGTTCGCGCTCGGGTTGCGGCAGGACTGGGCGCCGCTCGGGGTGGGGGTGTCCTGTGTGAACGTCGGGGCGGTCGGAGAGGCCGAGACGGCTGACGGGGTGGCGTTGCCCGCCGGGTTCCGGCCGAAGTCGCCTGAGGACGTTGCCGCGGCTGTGGTCCGGGCCGTTCGGCATGACCGGGCCGAAATGGACGTCGCCGATCCCGTGATGCGGGCGGGTGTCGTGTTCGGACAGTTGGCGCCGCAGGCCGCGGCCCGGCTCAGCCGGTTCGCGGGCAGCGACCAGGCAGGTGGGTTGTGACGGTCTTCGTGCATCGGTTGCGGGTCCGGTACAACGAGTGCGACCAGCAGGGCGTGGTGTTCAACGGGCACTACCTGTTCTATTACGACACCGCGATCACCGAGTTGTGGCGCGACCGCGTCGGGCCCTACCAGGAGACCGTGTCGCGCGGGTTCGACATCGTGGTGGCCGAGGCGACCTTGCGGTACCGCAGCGCGGCGCGGTTCGACGAACTGGTCGACATCGCGATGCCCGTCGCGCACCTCGGGACCACCAGCATGATCGTCCGGCCGGAGTTCCGGGTCGGGGACCGGCTCGTGGCGGACGGGGAGATCCGGCACGTGTTCGTCGATCCGTCCACTTTGGTCAAGAAGCCGATGCCGGACGACCTCCGCGCCGCCCTATCGGGTAGCGCGTAGGTACTCCACCTCGAGGACCGGCCTGCCGTCGCCGAAGTCGGTCTCGCGGGTCTTGCCGGTCCGGGCGAAGCCGAACGACTCGTAGAAGTGCTGTGCGCGGTTCGCGCCGGTGATCGTCCACAGGTGGATCCGGCGCAGGCGACCCTCGACGATCAACTCCCACGCGTTGTCCATCAACGTCCACGCGACGCCGCTGCCCCACACGGTCGGATGGGCGTACAGGTCGAACACCTCGCCCTCCCGCACGCCGTAGTCGACCTGCCCGAAGTACACGAACGCCACGACCCGGTCACCGCGCTCGGCCACCAGCAGCGTGTTGCGCCCGAACTCGGGGGACGCCATCACCGTCTTCCACATCTCGCGTCGCTCGTCGACGAACCTGCGCAGCCAGCGGCTCTCGAAGAGGTCCCGGTGTGCCACCCGCCAGGCCTCGGCGTGCACCTCGCCGATGGCGTCGACGTCGTCCTGGGTGGCCTCGCGCACCAGGACCGGCACGTCCGGACCCCGGCGAAAGACCATCTCCCCACGATAGGTCAGACCACTGCCGGGTGACATCCCTTACGAGGGGATTACGCGCCCCACGCACCCGGAACTCTGCGCGTAGCGTCCCCGTTGTCCGTTCACAAGGCTTCGCCGTCGGAAGGTGCACGTGATGGGGACGATCGTCGTCGTCGTGCTGGTGCTCGTCGTGGTGGCACTGGCGGCGACCTACATGAAGAACCAGGCCAACGCCAAGCAGCAACGGCTCGAGGACGCCAAGGCGGACGCCCGGCGCTGGGTCGAGCGGCTGGGCGGCCAGGTGATGAACCTGGTCGGCACGAACGAGGCCGCCAAGCAGGCGCTGGCCGACGCCTCGGAGCGGTACACGGCCGCGGGCTCGCAGATGGAACAGGCCACCACCGCCGAGCAGTCCCGGCTCGTCAAGCAGACGGCCCTGGAGGGCCTGTACTACGTGCGTGCCGCGCGACTCGCCATGGACTTGGACCCGGGCCCGGAGCTGCCCGCGGACCCCGAGCGGGAGCGTGCCGGCAAGGTCACCGAGGACCGCAGGGTGAGCGTCGAGGGCCACGACTACGAGGCGTCCCCCGCGCCGAGCAACGCGACACCGCACTACTACCCGGGTGGGCGCGTGGCCGGGCGGCCGGTGCCGCAGGGCTGGTACAGCGAGCCGTGGTGGAAGCCCGCGCTGGTCGCGGGTGCCTGGGGTGTCGGGTCGATGCTCCTGTTCAGCGCGATGTTCTCCGGCATGTACGGCATCCCGGACGCGCAGGCCTGGGAGCAGGGCTACGACGCCGGCCAGGCCGACGCCATGGAAGGCGGCGACGCCGGTGACGCCGGTGGTGACTACGGCGGCGACTACGGCGGCGACTACGGCGGTGGCGACTACGGCGGTGGCGACTACGGCGGCGGTGGCGACTGGGGTGGCGGCGACTTCGGTGGCGGCGACTTCGGCGGCTTCTGACCCAACGCCCTGAAAGACGCTTTCGGGACACTGAACGTCCTGCAAGCGTCTTTCAGGGCAGTCAGGCCTGGCAGGTGGGGCACCAGTAGAGGTTGCGGGCCGCCAGCTCGGTCTTGCGGACCGGCGTGCCGCACACCAGGCACGGCATGTCGTGGCGGCGGTACACGTACACCTCGCCGCCGTGCCGGTCCACGCGCGGCGCACGGCCCGTCACGTGCGGCAGGTGCTCGTCGCGGACCGTGTCGATGCGGCCCTTGCGGACCCCGTCGCGCATGAGGTCGACCAGGTCGGCCCACATGTCCTTCCACAGCACGTCGTCCAGCGAACGGCCCGGCAGCAGCGGGTTCACGCCGTGGCGGAACAGCAGTTCGGCGCGGTACACGTTCCCGACGCCCGCGAGGATCTTCTGCTCCATCAGCAGCGACGCGACCGGCAGCTTCGAGCGGGTGATCCGCGCGTACGCCACCGCCGGGTCGGCGTTGCGGCGCAGCGGGTCGGGGCCCAGCCTCGACAGCAGCTCCCGCTGTTCGGCGACGTTCATGACCTCGCACCGCGTGGGCCCGCGCAGGTCCGTCCAGTGCGTCTCGCCGACCATGCGCATCCGCACCTGGCCGACCGGCTGTGTCGTCGGCAGCGGCTGCTCCGTGAACGTCCCGCAGAGGCCGAGGTGGACGTGCACGATCGCGTCCCGGTCGTACACGTGGAACAGGTGCTTGCCGTACGCCTCCGCCCGCGCCAGCACCCTGCCGTCCACCGCGGACGCCGGGAAACGGCCCTGTGGGCTCGTCACAGACACCGGATGTTTGGCGTACCGCCGGGTGTGCAGACGGGCGAGCCGGTGGAGCGTGTGTCCCTCTGGCACGGCTCAGGCGGGCAGCGGCGGCGGGGTGCCGGTGCGCTCGTAGTCGGTCAGCATGGCGATGCGCCTGGCGTGCCGCTCGTCGCCCGAGAACGGGGTCGCGAGGAACGTCTCGACGATCGCCGTCGCGTCCTCGACGCTGTGCATCCGCCCGCCCACGGCCACGACCTGCGCGTTGTTGTGGGAGCGACCCAGCCCGGCGGTCTCGGTGTCGTACGCGAGCACGGCACGGCAGCCGGGCACCTTGTTGGCGGCGATCTGCTCGCCGTTGCCGGAGCCACCGATCACGACGCCGAGGCTGCCCTCGTCGGCGACCGTGCGGCGCGCAGCCTCGACGCAGTAGGGCGGGTAGTCGTCCGCCGCGTCGTAGACGGCGGGGCCGACGTCGACGACCTCGTGACCGGCGTCGGACAGGTGCTTGACGAGATGCGCCTTCAGCTCGAAGCCGGCGTGGTCGGAACCCAAATAGACACGCACGCCCGGCATTCTGCCAGTTCTGGAAGCATGTGCCCGGTGACGGTCTTCGAACAGGACGGCTACGACCTTCGTGTCGAGTGGGGCCTGGACGGTGTTCGTGCGCTCGGTCCCCACTGCGCGGTGCTGGTCATCGTCGACGTGCTGGTGTTCACGACCACGGTCGACGTGGCTCTGGGGCGGGGCGCGCGGGTCCTACCGCTGGCGTGGCACGACGAGCGCGCGGCCGAGGCGGCGAAGGCCGCGGGGGCCACGCTCACGCCGACCGGCCTGGAGAAACTCGACGGGCAGCAGACGTCCGGGTGGTCGTTGCGACCGTCGTCGTTGACCGAACTGCCGCCGGACACCCTGCTGGGGATCACCTCGCCCAACGGCGCCACGCTGTCCGCGGCCGCCGCCGAGACGGGTGCCACCGTGCTCGCGGGCTGCCTGCGCAACGCGTCCGCCGTGGGGGCCGCGGCGGCCAGGCTCGCCGGGGACCGGCCGGTCGGCGTGATCGCGGCGGGCGAGCGCTGGCGGCCGCAGCAGACCCTGCGGCCCTCGGTCGAGGACCTTCTCGGTGCGGGTGCGGTCGCGGCGGCCGTGACCGGGCGTGCCGCGCCGTCGTCGGAGGCGGCGCTCGCGGTGCTGTCGTACCGGGCGGTCCAGGACCGCGTCCCGGACGTGCTCGCCGACTCGGTCTCCGGACGTGAGCTGGTCGCCGCCGGTGTGGCGGACGACGTGAAGCTGGCGGGCGACGTGGACGTCAGCACGGTCGTGCCGGTGCTCGAGAACGGCGTGTTCACCGCATGAGCGGCCGATGGGTCGAGGTCGCGAACGGGGTCTACGCGCGCCGTTACGTCGAGCTGGACCAGACGCTCGGGCTCGTCGTCGGTGACACGCACTGCCTGGTGATCGACACCGGCACGGACGAGGTGCACGGCGCGTCCATGGCGGCCGCCGTGCGGTTCGTGACACCGCTGCCGTGGACCGTGGTGATCACGCACGCACACTTCGACCACTTCTTCGGCACGGCCGCGTTCCTGCCCGCGTCGGTGATCTCCCACGAGCGGTGCCGGGCGCTGATCCTCGCCGAGGGCGAACGGCAACGGCGCGTGTGGTCGGCGAAGTACCGTTCGGAGGGCAAGGCGGAGCAGGCGGAACGGCTCGCGTCGGCGCAGCTGGTCGCGCCGACCGAGGTGATCACCTCGCAGGTGCTGCTCGACCTGGGCGGGCGCACCGTGACGCTGATCCACCCCGGGCAGGCGCACACCGACCACGACCTGTTCGTGCACGTGCCGGACGTCGACGTGGTGTTCGCGGGCGACCTGGTCGAGCAGGGCGCGCCGCCGTCCGTCGGACCGGACTCGAACGTGCCGAACTGGCCCGCCGCGCTCGACCGGATCCTCGACCTGCGGCCCACCGTGGTGGTGCCGGGGCACGGAGATCCGGTCGACGCGGAGTTCGTGCGGCGCCAGCGCAACGAGCTGGCGCGCGGCCGCCGCTAGGGTCGCGAGTCGGAAGCTGGTGCGCTTATCGGCGGATCCAGGTTTCCGCTGGCAAGGCGCCGATCCTCCCTCGTACCGGGTTGTACCTGGGTGGATCGGCAACGCCGCTCAGCGGGACACTAGGCCTGGATGGACTTCAGCTCGGTGAACTCCTCCAGCCCGTAGCGGCCGAACTCGCGGCCGTTGCCGGACTGCTTGAAGCCACCGAACGGGGCCCTGGTGTTGAACGCGGCGCCGTTGATGTCGACCTGGCCCGCACGCAGGCGGCCCGCGACGGCACGGGCGCGGTCGGCGTCACCGCCGAAAACACCGGCTGCCAGGCCGTACTGGGTGCCGTTCGCGATGCGCACGGCGTCGTCGTCATCGGTGTACGGGAGCACCGCCAGGACCGGGCCGAAGATCTCCTCCTGCGCGATCGTCATGTCCGGCCTGACGTTGCCGAAGACCGTCGGGCGCACGAAGTAGCCACGGCCCTCGACGGGCTCGGGGCCACCGGCCGCCAACGTCGCGCCCTCCTCGATGCCCGTGCGGATGTAGCCGATCACCCGGTCACGCTGCGCCGCCGACACCGACGGGCCGATGCGGGTCGACTCCAGTGCCGGGTCGCCGGGGACGTACTTCGCGGCGGCCGCGGCGGCCACCTCGACCGCCTCGTCGTGTCGGTCCGCGGGCACCAGCAGGCGGGTGAGCGCGCTGCAGGCCTGGCCGTTGTTCATGTAGCCGTTCGCGACGGTGATCTTGACCGCGCGGACCAGGTCGGCGTCGTCGAGCACCACCGACGCGGACTTCCCGCCCAGCTCCAGCGCGATCTTCTTGATCGTCTCGGCGCCGACGGCGGCCACCCGGCGGCCCGCGCGGGTGGAGCCGGTGAACGAGATCATGTCGACGAGCGGGTGCGCGGCCAGCGCCTCCCCCACCACCGGGCCCGTGCCGTGCACCATGTTGAACACGCCCGCCGGGAGCCCGGCCTCCTCGATGATCGCGGCCAGCAGGCCGGCGGTCAGCGGCGCGATCTCGCTGGGCTTGAGCACCACCGTGTTGCCCGCGACCAGCGCCGGCGTCACCTTGGCGACCATCTGCTGCAGCGGGAAGTTCCACGGGGTGATCGCGCCGACGACACCGATCGGCTCACGCACGACCGTGGAGTTGCCGAACGTCACCGGGTCGAGCGCGCCTGCCTCGACCTCCGCCAGCACCCCGGCCGTGATCCCGACCGGGTTCGTGACCTGCACCTTCTGCGCGAACGTGATCGGCGTGCCGACCTCGGCCGTGATCGTGGCGGCCAGCTCGTCCGCACGGGCCTTCAGGCCATCGTTGATGCGCCGGACCGCGGCGACGCGGTCGGTCAGCGGGGTCGCCGCCCACGCCTCGAAGGCCGACGCGGCAGCCTGCACCGCCGCGTCGGCGTTGCTCTGGGTACCCGACGGCACCGATGCGATGACCTCTTCCGTCGCCGGGTTGATGACGTCGATCCGCTCGCCGTCGCTCTCGGTGAACGAGCCGTTGACGAAATGAGCGGTGCTGACGGTAGGGGCGGCCATCGGTCCTCCGTGATGTGACGCGTAAACGGGAGTCGCCCCCCAGCCTGTCACATCCCGGTGCGGTCAGTCGAAGGACAGATCGCCGGTCCTGGTGCGCTTGAGCTCGAAGAAGTTGGGGAAACTCGCCAGCGCGACTGTGCCGTCGAACACCTTGAGCGCGTCCTCGCCGCGCGGTATGGAGGTCAGCACCGGACCGAAGAACGCGACGCCGTTCACGTGGATCGTCGGGGTGCCGACGTCCTCGCCGACCGGATCCATGCCCTCGTGGTGGCTCTTGCGCAGCGCCTCGTCGTTGTCGCTCGTGTGCGCGGCCTCGGCGAGCGCGGCGGGCAGACCCACCTCGGCGAGCGCCTCCGCGATGACCACGTCGAGATCCTGGTTGCCCTGGTTGTGGATCCGGGTACCCATCGCGGTGTACAGGTCGCGCAGGACCTCCTCACCGTGCTGCTGCGCGGCGGCGATCGCGACGCGCACGGGCCCCCACCCGTTGTCCAGCATCCTGCGGTAGTCCTCGGGCAGGTCGCGGCCCTCGTTGAGCACGGACAGGCTCATCACGCGGAACCGGAGGTCGACGTCGCGCTGCTGCTCCACTTCGAGAATCCACCTGGAGGTGATCCAGGCAAACGGGCACAACGGGTCGAAGTAGAAGTCGATCTTCGTCTTGCTGGGGGAAGTCATAACCGGAACAACCGACGAAGACGAGGAGTTCTTCCCGTTCTTCACGCCTGACGGGCCAAACCGTGCCGTCGGGTGATTGGATGCCGATGAACAGGATTGTCAGTACCGAACAATGACCTGAGGTGACCAGTGGCTCCGCCCAACCTGACCCGTGACGAAGCACAACGGCGCGCCGCGCTGCTCGACGTCCGTTCCTACGACGTCGAGCTGGACCTCACGGACGGCGGCGGCAAGCCGGGCGACGCCACGTTCCGGTCCACCACGACCGTGCGATTCGCGAGCAAGGAGGCGGGCGCCGACTCCTGGATCGACCTGGTCGCCGCGTCCGTGGAGAACGCGACGCTGAACGGCACGGCCGTCGACGTGTCCGCCTACCGCGAGGACACGGGCATCGCGCTGCCCTCGCTCGCGGAGGAGAACGAGCTGACCGTCGCCGCGACATGCCGGTACATGAACACCGGTGAGGGCCTGCACCGCTTCGTCGACCCGGTCGACGGCGGCGTGTACCTGTACACGCAGTTCGAGACGGCCGACGCGAAGCGCATGTTCACCTGCTTCGACCAGCCCGACCTGAAGGCGACGTTCCGGTTCACGGTCATCGCGCCCGCGGACTGGAAGGTGATCTCGAACGCGCCCATCGAGTCCAGCGAGGAGACCGCCGAGGGCGCGGTCCGGCACGTCTTCGAGACGACGAAGCCGATGTCGACGTACGTGACCGCGCTCGTCGCGGGCCCGTACGCGGAGTGGCGGGACGAGTACACCGACGAGTGGGGCACCATCCCGCTCGGCATCTACTGCCGCTCCTCGCTCGCCGAGCACATGGACGCCGAGCGGCTGTTCACCGAGACCAAGCAGGGTTTCGACTTCTACCACCGCAACTTCGGGGTGACCTACCCGTTCGGCAAGTACGACCAGTGCTTCGTGCCGGAGTTCAACGCGGGTGCCATGGAGAACGCAGGCTGCGTGACCTTCCTCGAGGACTACGTGTTCCGGAGCAGGGTCACCCGGTACGCCTATGAGCGCCGCTGCGAGACCGTGCTGCACGAGATGGCGCACATGTGGTTCGGCGACCTCGTCACCATGCGCTGGTGGAACGACCTGTGGCTGAACGAGTCGTTCGCGACGTTCGCGTCGGTGCTCGCGCAGGCGGGCGCCACCGAGTACAAGCACGCGTGGACGTCCTTCGCCAACATCGAGAAGTCGTGGGCGTACCGGCAGGACCAGCTGCCCTCGACGCACCCGGTCGCGGCGGACATCCCGGACCTGCAGGCGGTCGAGGTCAACTTCGACGGCATCACCTACGCCAAGGGCGCCTCGGTGCTCAAGCAGCTCGTCGCGTACGTCGGGCAGGAACAGTTCCTGTCGGGGCTGCGGGTGTACTTCGCCAAGCACGCGTGGGGCAACGCGACGCTCGCCGACCTGCTCGCGGCGCTGGAGGAGGCGTCGGGGCGGGACCTGTCGTGGTGGAGCGCTCAGTGGCTGGAGACGACCGGCCTGAACTCGCTGCGCCCGTCGTTCGAGGTCGACGGGGACGGGAAGTTCACGTCGTTCGCGATCACGCAGGGCGGTGCGCGGCCGGGGGCCGGTGAGCTGCGCACGCACCGGGTCGCCGTCGGTGTGTACGACGACCAGGACGGGAAGCTCGTCCGCACGCACCGCGTGGAGCTGGACGTCACCGGTGAGCGCACCGAGGTGGCGGACCTGGTGGGTGTCGCGCGCGGCAAGCTGGTGCTGGTCAACGACGACGACCTGTCGTACTGCGCGATGCGGCTCGACCCGGACTCGCTCGCGACGCTCGTGGACCGGATCGGCGACATCACCGAGCCGCTGCCCCGCACGCTGTGCTGGTCGGCGGCGTGGGAGATGACCCGCGAGGCCGAACTGAAGGCGCGTGACTTCGTCACGCTCGTGTGCCACGGGCTGCCTGCGGAGACCGAGGTGGGCGTGGTGCAGCGGCTGTTGCTGCAGGCGCAGACCGCGATCAACTCCTACGCCGACCCGGCGTGGGCGCCGACCGGCTGGCGGACGTTCACCGACCGCCTGTTCGCGCTGGCCGCCGACCCGGCCACGGAGTCGGACCAGCAGCTGGCGTTCGTGAACTCGCTGACGGGGTCGCGGTTGGAGGCCGACCAGCTGGGCGTGCTGCGCGGGTGGCTGGACGGTTCCGCGCCGCTCAAGGGGCTCGTGGTGGACACGGACCTGAGGTGGCGGCTGCTGCAGGCGCTGGTGGCGCACGACGCGGCGACCGACGCCGAGGTCGCCGAGATGCTGTCGGCCGACCCGACGGCGACCGGGCAGCGGCAGGCGGAGCGCACGCGTGCGCTGCGGCCGTCCGCCGAGGTCAAGGCGGAGGCGTGGCGGCGGGCCGTGCACGACGACGAGCTGCCGAACGCCGTCAACGAGGCGATCATCGCGGGCTTCTCGCACCCGACGCAGAAGGAGCTGCTGGCGCCGTACGTGTCGCGGTACTTCGCGGACGTGGCCGACGTGTGGTCGCGGCGGTCCAGCGAGCGGGCACAGCCGGTGGCGCTGGGCCTGTACCCGTCGTGGGCGGTCTCGTCGGACACCGTGGCGGCCTCCGACGAGTGGCTGGCCGACGAGTCCCACCCACCGGCCCTGCGCCGTCTGGTCTCGGAAGGCCGCGCCGGCATCGTCCGCTCCCTGGCCGCCCGCTCCTTCGACAAGGAGTAACCCCGCGAGTCACGCTCTCGAACACCGCGAGTCGCGCTCCCCGACATACCGAGTTGTCAGTTTCGTGCAGTCCCGTTTCCGCACGAAACCAACAACTCACTGTGTCCGAGAACGCGACTCGCGGTGTTTGGGGGCGCGAAAACGCCGCGCCTTCTAAGGGAGGCGCGGCGTTGTTCGTTGGCTTCTAGTGTTTGGCGCCTGCCTGGTCGGTGAGCATGCGCAGGCCGCTCACCAGGCCGCCGATCAGGTCGCCCTCCTTGAAGGACGCGACCATGCTCATGACCGCCAGGTTGCAGGCGCGGTCGGGCAGGCGGCGGGTGGACTCGGCGCCCGTCACGACCTCGACCTTGCGCTGGCCGGGGGACACGGCGACGAGCACCGCCGACGGCGCGTTCTCGCCGGACTCGGCGTGCAGCTGCTCGGCGGTCGCGCGCGTGTCGTCACCCAGGTGGCCGAGGTAGACGCTGAAACCGAGGCCCGTGGTGCGGGCCGACAGCGTCAGGGCCTCATCGAGGCGGGCGAGCTGCACCGAGCTGAACGGCAGCTCGGCCTGGGCGGGCTCGTACTCCTTGGCGACCGACACGCGGCCGCTGGCGGTCACGACCGCGCCGTACCCGTGCTCGACGTCCTCGGCGACGATGTCACCGGGCTTGCCGTGCAGAACGACGTCACCAGCTGCCACGAGCGCCTCCCTTGGCCGTGGGGCGCGGCTTGCCGCCACCGGTCGGAACGGCGGACGCGTCAGCACCCGCCGGGTTGGCGGTCCACCAGACCGCCGGGTACTCCCAGGGCTGCCCCGGGCGGTACCGCGGCGCCTTGGCGAACTTGTCCCGCAACGTCAGCAACGCCACCACGCCGTAAATGGCCAGCGGAATCACCGCGAAGATCAGAAGTGTCTGCACGACGCTCACGCGCGACACACTACCCAGCGCCGCCCGGACCGCGGAACTCGGCAGCCGGAGGACCGCTCAAGATCACATCGAGTGATCAACTACTGCGACTCCGGTAGCCGTGCTGGGCCGTGTGCGCGCCGAGTCGTTCATGCCCCGGGATGAAGCGGTGACTGCGAACGGCCGCATCTCACGGAGAGACATCGCATCATCACGCTTTACGTCTTGTCGATTACAGTTCCAGCTCATAGCTTTCACCTGTACGGCCCTTGCGGTCCCTTCCCCGGCACGCTGCGTGCCCGTATCGCCGAGGAGTCCCCGTCATGCAGACCACCACCCCGACGATCATCACCCATTCGGACGAGTGCTCGCTGCTGGGCACCCGCGTCACCCGTGGCACCAGGGTCACCCGAGGAACCAGGGTCACGCGGGGAACGCGCGTCACGGCGGGCACGAGGGTCACGCGTGGCACCCGGGTCACCCGAGGCACGCGCGTCACCGCGGGAACCCGCGTCACGAGGGGCACGCGAGTCACGCTCGGCACTCGGGTGACGGCGTCCTAGTTCGCGCGGGAGGGCCGGTCTACGCGGCCGGCTCTCCCAGGTAAGGCAGCCATTGGGGGTCGGTGTCCACGACACCGGCGAGCAGGCGCCAGTGCGTCCCGCGCGGTGCCCTCGGCACCACCCGCAACCGCCAGCCCAGCTCGGAGAGCAGCTTGTCGGCCTTGCGGTGGTTGCACTTCACGCAACACGCCACACAGTTCTGCCACGTGTGCTCGCCGCCGCGACTGCGCGGGATCACGTGGTCGATGGTCTCCGCTCGGCCACCGCAGTAGGCGCAACGGTGCCGGTCCCTGTGCATCAGCCCGGCTCTCGTGAGCGGCACCCGCGCCCGGTAGGGCACGCGGACGTAGCTGGAGAGGCGGATCACGGACGGGACCACAACGCTGTCGCTCGCCGAGTGCAGCACGATCCCGGCCGGGTCGCCGTGCACCACCTCGGCCTTCCCGCAGACCACCAGCACCACCGCGCGGCGCAGCGGAAGAGCGGTCAGCGGCTCGAAGGTGGTGTTCAGCAACAGCACACGGCGCTTGCCCCAGGACAGGGCGCCGTTAAGCGGCTCAGTCGCGCCGGCATCCGACGGTTCGGCTTGCGAACGCAGGGGCGTCCGCGACGCCGGCCCACGGGCGGCGCCGATCGGAGTCGGATGTCGGTCGGGCACGCGACCACCTCCACCGGATCTGGCAGCCATAGCAGACCACAGATCACCCCCCGAACGCACGCGTGTTGTGCAACGTGTCCGGCCACCGTGCTTGATCGGTGACCGAATCGACCGTGCGGCCCGGGACCGCTTCCGCCGAGTGGCGTGGTGGCGCGCCGCGGAGGACACCTGCTGGGGTTCACGCGATTTCTGTCACACCAGCCCCTTAACATCCGTCGTTGCCGCGCCGTTATCGTCGGGCCCGTGACCGATGTGGAGTTGTCATTCCAGGCACCGAACTGTGAGCCCGGCGACAACTGGTGTGAGATCGTGGACCGGTTGACCGGCAGCCAGTGGCTCGCGCAGTCCGCGAACTGGCTCATCGCCAAGCCGCTCACGATCATCCTGATCCTGGCCGTCGCGATGATCATCCGGTCCATCGCACGCAGGCTGATCGACCGGCTCACCCGGGCCAGCGGCGGCAGGGTCCCCACGTTGCTGCGGCCGTTGAAGGAACGCGCCCCCCAGGCGCTGGGCACGTTGCTGTCCGAACGGCGGGCCCAGCGGGCCAAGACGATCGGCTCCGTCTTCAAGTCGATCACGTCGGTGCTCGTGTTCGGGATCGCGTTCATGATGATCCTCGCCGAACTGGGCGTGAACCTCGCGCCCGTCCTGGCCTCCGCCGGGATTCTCGGCGTCGCGGTCGGGTTCGGTGCGCAGAATCTCGTCAGGGACTTCCTGTCCGGGGTCTTCATGATGCTCGAGGACCAGTACGGCGTCGGGGACGTCGTCGACGTCGGGGAGGCCTCCGGCACCGTCGAGGCCGTCGGGCTGCGGATCACCACCATGCGTGATGTCAACGGCACCGTCTGGTACGTCCGCAACGGCGAGATCCTCCGCGTCGGCAACTCCAGCCAGGGCTTCGCGGTCGCCGTGGTCGACGTGCCCATCGGGTACGGAGCCGATGTGGGGCAGGCCACCGACATCCTCGGCCGGGTCGCGCGCGAAACCACCGAGAGCGAGCCGGTGTCCGAGGACGTGCTCGAGCCGGTCGAGGTGCTGGGCGTCGAGCGGGTGTCCGCGACCGAGGGCATCATGCTGCGGACCACCGTCAAGGTGCGGCCCGGCCGTCAGTGGGCGGTCCAGCGGACGCTGCGGGCACGGATCATGGGCGCCTTCGAGGACGCCGGCATCCAGGGCCCCGTGGTGCACGGCTTCCCCGCCACGGAGTCGTGAGCACTGATGGCAGGATGGAAACGTGGCAACACCGACACCTGAGGAAGTGACGAGCTTCTACGAGGCCGTGGGCGGCGAACCCGTCTTCCACCGCATCGTCGCGCGGTTCTACGAGGAAGTCGCGAAGGACGAGGTGCTGCGCCCGCTGTACCCGGAGGAGGACCTGGGCCCGGCCGAGGAGCGCTTCCGGCTGTTCCTCATGCAGTACTGGGGTGGCCCGCACACCTACTCGGAACGCCGCGGCCACCCCCGGTTGCGGATGCGTCACGCACCGTTCTCGATCGGCCCGATCGAACGGGACGCCTGGCTGCGGTGCATGCGCACGGCGGTCGACGAGGAGAACCTGTCCGAGGAGCACCGCCGCCAGCTGTGGGGTTATCTGGAGATGGCCGCCAACAGCCTGATGAACAGCTGGGTGTGACCCAGCCCGCCGAATTCCCGCCCGGAGCAACCCGATTGCTGGCAGGATGACCGATCGTGCGCAGAGCCGGAGACAGCCCCGAGGACGCCTCCGACTGGTGGCGCGACGCGACGTTCTACCAGGTGTACGTGCGTTCGTTCGCCGACTCGGACGGTGACGGCGTCGGCGACCTGGACGGCATCCGGGACCGCCTCGGCTACCTGGAACTGCTCGGCGTGGACGCGCTCTGGCTGACACCGTTCTTCCGCTCCCCCATGGCCGACCACGGCTACGACGTGGCCGACCCGCGTGACGTGGACCCGCTGTTCGGCGACCTCGACGCGTTCGACCGGCTCGTCGCGGAGGCCCATCAGCACGGCATCCGGATCACCATCGACCTGGTGCCCAACCACACGAGCGACGAGCACGTGTGGTTCCAGGAGGCCCTCGCGGACCCCAGCGCCCGGGACCGCTACCTCTTCCGGCCCGGCCGGGGCGACGGGCCGCCGAACAACTGGATCAGCGTCTTCGGTGGACCGGCGTGGACGCAGGTCGACGACGGTCAGTGGTACCTGCACCTGTTCGACGTGCGACAGCCGGACCTGAACTGGACGCACCCCGAGGTCCGCGCCGACCTGGAGCACACGCTGCGGTTCTGGCTGGCGCGCGGCGTGGACGGCTTCCGCATCGACGTCGCGCACGGCATGGCCAAGCCTGCCGACCTGCCGGACATGGACCTGCGGGCGGGCAACCGGATCGGCCAGCACGACCTGTTCGACCCGCGGTTCGACGACGACGGCGTGCACGACATCCACCGGCTCGTCCGCCGCGTCCTCGACGAGTACCCGGGCACCATGGCCGTCGGCGAGATCTGGGTGACCGACAACGAGCGGCTCGCCCGCTACCTGCGCCCCGACGAGCTGCACCTGGGCTTCAACTTCCGGCTGGTGCTGGCGCCGTTCGACGCGGCCGCGCTCCACACCGCCATCGAGGCGTCGCTGGAGACCGCCGCCGTCGCCGGGGTGCCGCCGACGTGGACCCTGTCGAACCACGACGTGGCCCGCGAGGTGACCCGGTACGGCGACGGGCACCACGGCAGGCAGCGGGCGCGGGCGATGGCGCTCGTCGAGCTGGGCCTGCCCGGCGTGGTCTACCTGTACAACGGCGAGGAGCTGGGCCTGCCGAACGTGGAGCTGCCGGACTGGGCCATCCAGGACCCGAAGTACTTCCGTTCCGGCGGCGAGATCCGCGGGCGCGACGGTTGCCGCGTGCCGCTGCCGTGGGAGGGCGACGAGCCGCCGTTCGGTTTCTCCCCCGGGGCGTCGACGTGGCTGCCGATGCCGCCGGACTGGGCGAAGCTGACCGTGGAGCACCAGCTGGAGGACGCGGACTCGACGCTGTCGCTGTACCGGCACGCGATCGAGCTGCGGAAGACCCACACGGCGTTCGCGGGCACCGAGCTGGAGTGGTACGGCGCGCCCGAGGGCTGTTTCGCGTACCGCCGCAAGGGCGGCGGGCTGGTGTGCGTTCTCAACGCGTCCGAGACCGCGGTGCCGCTGCCCGCTGGCGAGATCCTGCTGACGAGCGGCGCGCTGTCCGACGGCCTGCTGCCACCGGACACCGCGGCCTGGCTGGTCTAGCAGCCAGTGTCCCGACTTCCCGGATCCCGAAGCCGGGACGCTGACTAGAACCCGCTGCCGGCCTCGCCGAAGCCCGGGTCGATCTCCGGTTGCTCCGGTTCGGGGTCGTCGGACAGTGCGGCGCCCGCGGCGAACGCCGCCACCGGGCCGGCACCCCACGCCACGTTGCGGATCGTGTTGGCGCGGCGTTCCTTGGCGCTCAGCGGCTCGAGGGGCTCCGACGGGTACTGGACGTGCCTCGGCCGTGCCGGACCGTCCTCCGGTTCGCGGCCGTCCCACTCGTCGTGCTTGGGCACGGTCTGGTCCAGGAACCGGCGCGCCGGGTCCTCTGGCTCGCTCATGCCGTCATCGAACCCTAGACGAGCAACGGCAGCAAGGCGTGCCTGCGGCGGACCACCGCGCCGAAGCGGGCGTCGATCCGCAGCCACGCGTCCGTGGCCGTGACCCGCACGTGCTCGCTCTCGCCGGACCCCAGGAAGCCCATGCCCGACATGGCGAACAGGCACCGCATGGGGATCTTCACCTCGAGACCGTCGCCGGACACCGTGAGCACCGTCTGGTCGAGCAGCGACGCGGGCGGGGTGCCGTGCGGGCCCTGGTTCTCCCGCGCCAGCTCCAGGCCGCGCTCGGTCAGCTCCGTGACGACCTTCGCGGGCAGCTGCTCCTCCACGACCTGCCAGTGCGCCTGCGGGGGCAGCGCCGACCGCCACTGCATGTCAACCGCACGGCCGGGGTCGACCCGGTCGGCCCGCGAGACCGCGAGGGCGGCCAGCAGGTCGTTGCCGAACACGGTCACGTCGCCCGGGTCCATCGTGCCCAGCACGGTGCGGGTGGCGAGCACGTCGAACGGGGTCGCGACCCACGCGTCGACCCGTCCGCCGTCGCGGGTGCGCAGGCGCACCACGGTCTGCCCGTCGAGGCGGACCGCCCGCGCGACGAACGCGCCGAGGTCGTCCCGTTCGGACTGGTCGGTGAAACTCAGCTCAGGCACCGTTGCTCCCACTCCGGTACGCGGCAAGGAAATCGCGCTCGCCCTCGGTGAGCCTGCGCGGCCTGCCGCTGCTCGTGTCGTACGGCACGAGCAGTGTCTGCGCGGTCACCGCGGGCATCTCCTCCAACGGTCCAATGTGGACCTTGTAGTCGAGGGTGAAGGCCGCGTGCCGCATCTCCCGGACGCTCATCGACACCCGCACCGGACTGCCGTCCGCCACCAACGGCATCAAGTAGTCCACGACCAGCCGCGCCACCACCACACCGCGCGCCATGCCCTCGGCGCCCAGCCGTGCCGCCTCGGTGAAGAGCAGCTCGACGCGGGCCTCTTCCAGCAGCGTCACGGTGTTGGCGTGGTTGACGTGACCGTACGCGTCCATGTCCGACCAGCGCGGACGGACCTCGGCGATGAAGACACCCACTACCGAACCATACTGCGCACCTGCCGAGTGGCCACCGACAGTGTCGCGAGGTCCAGAGCGCCCACCCGGCGGATCTCCTCCAGGGACTCACGCGACCGCGAGATGCGCCGGGAGTTGGCGTGTTCCCAGTTCTCGATCTTCTCGTCCGCCGAGGTGCCGGGGTCGCTCTGGCGCAGCACGTCGAGCGTGATCGCACGCAGCGACGAGTACAGGTCGTCCCGCAGCGCGAGCCTGGCGAGCGCGTGCCAGCGGTTGCCCCGTTCCAGCGCACTGATCGACGTCAGCATCGAGTCGATGTTGAGGTGCTCGGACAGCGCGTAGTACAGCTCGGCGGTCTCGCGCGGGCTGCGCTCGATGTCGAGCCCGTCACGGTCGGCCAGCTCGGCGACCTCGGTGATGTCCAGCAGCGCGTAGCAGTCCAGCAGGGACGCGATGCGCTGCGCGAGCGCGGTCGGCACACCGACGGCCACCAGCTCGTCGGCCTGGCGTGCGACGGCCTCCTGTTCCGCGCCGCGCAACAGGTTCGGCACCTCCGGCACCAGCTCGGCGACCACCTTGTGGAACCGGTTGATCTCCGCACCCACCGCGAGCGGCTGCGGCCGGTTCGACAGCAGCCAGCGGGACGCGCGGTCCAGCAGGCGGCGGGTCTCCAACATCATGTGGTCAGCCGTGTCGGTGGGCACCACGTTGTCCAGCGCGTGGATGTCGCGCCACATGTCCGGCAGGTCGTAGATCTTGGTGACCGCCGTGAACGCGCGCACGGCGTCGGTCGCGGACGCGTTCATCTCCTCGGCCAGCCGGTACGCGTACGACACGCCGCCACCGTCGACCACCTCGTTGACGACCAGTGTGGTGGTGATCTGGCGACGCAGCGGGTGGTCGTGGATGTCGGCGGCGAACCGCTCCCGCAGCTGTGTCGGGAAGTACTCCGGGAGCCGCCGCGAGAACACGTCCGCGTCGGGCAGCTCGGAGGCCAGCACCTCGTGCTTGAGCCGCAGCTTCACGTGCGCGAGCAGCGTCGCCAGCTCCGGTGAGGTGAGGCCCTCGCCCTTCTTGTCCATGTCCCGGAACCGCGCCTTGGTCGGCAACGCCTCCAGGTCGCGGTCCAGGCCGGAGTTCGTCTCCAGGTCGTTGACCAGCCGTGCGAGCACGGTCAGCATCGGCACCGCGTGCGCGCGGCTCACGCCGAGCACCGCGTTCTGCGAGTAGTTGTCGGCCAGCACGAGGTGGGCGACCTCGTCGGTCATCTCCGCGAGCAGCTCGTCGCGCTGTTCCCGCGCGAGTGTGCCGCGCGCGACCAGCTGGTCGAGCAGGATCTTGATGTTGACCTCGTGGTCGGAGCAGTCCACACCAGCCGAGTTGTCCAGCGCGTCGGTGTTGACCTTGCCCCCCGCCCGCGCGACCTCGATGCGGCCGCGTTGCGTGAGGCCCAGGTTGCCGCCCTCGCCGACGACCTTCACCCGCAGGTCGGTGCCGTCGACGCGGACCGCGTCGTTGGCCTTGTCGCCCACGTCCGCGTGCGACTCCGTCCCGGCCTTCACGTAGGTGCCGATGCCGCCGTTCCACAGCAGGTCGACGGGCGCGAGCAGGATCGCCTTCATCAACTCCGGCGGCGACAGCTTCGTGACGCCTTCCGGCAGGCCCAGCGCGACCCGCGCCTGCTCACTGACCGGGATCGACTTCAGCGTGCGCGGCCACACGCCACCACCCTCGCTGATCAGCGACCGGTCGTAGTCGTCCCAGCTGGAACGCGGCAGCTCGAACAGGCGCCGCCGCTCCGCGTAGGACGTGGCGGCGTCCGGGTTCGGGTCGATGAACACGTGCATGTGGTTGAACGCGGCGACGAGCCGGATGTGCTCACTCAGCAGCATGCCGTTGCCGAACACGTCACCTGCCATGTCGCCGATGCCGACGACCGTGAAGTCCTCGGTCTGGGTGTCCTTGCCCAGCTCCCGGAAGTGCCGTTTCACGCTCTCCCACGCACCGCGGGCGGTGATGCCCATGGCCTTGTGGTCGTAGCCGACCGAGCCGCCCGAGGCGAACGCGTCACCGAGCCAGAAGCCGTAGCTCGCGGCGACCTCGTTCGCGATGTCGGAGAACTTCGCGGTGCCCTTGTCAGCGGCGACGACCAGGTAGGTGTCGTCGGCGTCGTAGCGGACCACGTCACGGGCTGGCACGACCTCGCCGGCACGCAGATTGTCGGTCAGGTCCAGCAGGCCGGAGATGAACATGCGGTAGCAGGCGACGCCCTCGGCCATGAAGGCCTCGCGGTCGTCACCGGCGGGCGGGCGTTTCACCACAAACCCGCCCTTCGCACCGACGGGCACGATCACCGCGTTCTTCACGGCCTGCGCCTTGACCAGGCCGAGGATCTCCGTGCGGAAGTCGGCACGGCGGTCGGACCAGCGCAGCCCGCCACGCGCGACCGGCCCGAACCGCAGGTGCACGCCCTCGACGCGCGGCGAGTACACGAAGATCTCGAACTTCGGCCTCGGGTCGGGCAGGTCGATGACCTGCGCCGGGTCGAGCTTGATGGCGAGGTAGGGCCGCGGCTCGCCACCGTCGTCACGCACGTTGTAGTTGGTCCGCAGCGTGGCCCGGATGAGCGCCAGCAGGCTGCGCAGGATGCGGTCGGCGTCGAGGCTCGTGACCTCGTCGATCATCGAGGTGATCTCGGCGACCTGGGTGTCCATCGCCCGCTCGCGCACCTCGTCGGCCTTGGACAGGTCGAACCGGGTCTCGAACAGGCGGACCAGCGCGAGCGCGACGTGCGTGTGGTCGAGGACCGCGGACTCCACGTCGCCCTGGTCGAACGGCACACCGGCCTGCCGCAGATAGCGGGAGTAGGCACGCAGCAGCGCCGCCTGCCGCCAGCTCAGCCCGCCGCGCAGGACGAGCGAGTTGAACCGGTCGGACTCGGCGTCCCCGCGCCAGATCGCGCCGAACGCGTCCTGGAACAGCGTGCGCTGCCGCAGCTGCTGCTCCGCGGTCTTGTCCTCGACCTCGGCCGGGTCGACCCGCAGCCCGAAGTCGTAGATCCACCAGCGGGTGCCGTCCTCGCGGTGGATCTCGTAGGGCCGCTCGTCGACGACCTCGACGCCCATGTTCTGCAGCACCGGCAGCATCTGCGACAGCGTGACGCCCTCGCCCGCCAGGTACAGCTTGAAGCGGCGCTCGCCCGGCTCCGCGTCCTCCGGGCGGTAGAAGGACATGTCGAGGTCGCGCAGCCCCTCGAGTTTGCGCAGGTCGGCGAGGGCCTCGGAGGCCGGGAAGTCCTCCTTGTAGGCCTCGG
Source organism: Actinophytocola sp. NPDC049390 (assembly GCF_044466355.1). Classification (NCBI taxonomy): domain Bacteria; kingdom Bacillati; phylum Actinomycetota; class Actinomycetes; order Pseudonocardiales; family Pseudonocardiaceae; genus Actinophytocola; species Actinophytocola sp. NPDC049390. The sequence continues at coordinate 89,548 of NZ_JBITMQ010000023.1, read as the reverse complement.
GGAACACGCTCGCGAACCGCTGTCCCTGCTCGGTCGCGGACTCCGCGCCGACGGCGACCATGTCGCCCTCACGGCGGGCACCGCTGTCGACCCGCTCGCGCTGCTCGGCGAACACGGCTTCGACGAGCCGGTCGTCCCAGGTGCGGACGGCCTCGGTGAGCCGTTCCTGGATGCGGTTGACGTCGGCGTCGACGGGCACCGCCGGGTCGGTGTGCACGGTGAAGTGGACCTGCGCGAGCGGGTTCTCCCCGATGCGGGTGGAGAACTCCAGGTTCGTCCCGTTCAGCTCGTCGATGAGCACCTCGGTCATCGCGAGGCGGGAGGTCGTGGTGTAGCGGTCGCGCGGCAGGAACACCAGGCAGGAGAAGAACCTGCTGTACGGGTCGCGGCGCAGGAACAGCCGCAGACGGCGGCGGTCGGCGAGCGCGATCACGCCGGTCGTCGTCTGGTACAGCGTCTCGGTGCTGGTGGAGAACAGCTCCGAGCGCGGCCAGTTCTGGATGACCTCGAGCATCTTCTGCCCGGTGTAGGACTCCAGCGGGAAACCGGCGCGGTGGATGACCTCGCGGACGCGGTTGCCGACGACCGGGATGTCGAGCACGTCCTCGTGCAGCGCGGTGATGGTGAAGACGCCGAGGAAGCGGTGCTCACCGGTGACCTCGCCGTTCTCGTCGAAGGTCTTGACCCCCACGTAGTACGGGAAGGTGGGCCGGTGGACCGACGACGGGGCGGAGGCCTCGGTGAGGATCAGCAGGTCCGGGGACGCGGCGTCGACGTCGGCGTCCGCGCCCGGGGTGAGGTTGCGGGTGGCGAGGCTGTCCTGGCGCAGCACGCCGAGACCGCTCGCGAGGACGGCCTTGAGCGCGCGCCGGTCGCCGTCGCGGACCAGGTCGTAGCTGCGGTAGCCGAGGAAGGTGAAGTGGCCGTCGGCGAGCCACCGCAGCAGCGCGGCGCCTTCGAGTGCCATGGCCTCGTCGACCGGCGGGTTCGCCTCCAGCTCGTCGGCGAGCGCGCGGGCGGTGCCCATCATGCGGTCGGTGTCCTCGACGACCTCGCGGACGTCGTTCAGGACGGCCAGGAGGCGGTTCTCGATCTCCCGGCTGCGGTCGGCGTCGCGGATGAGGTCGACCTCGATCGACATCCACGACTCGGCGAGCGCCTCGGCGGGCGGGTCGTCGGCGTCGGCGGCGGTCAGGATCTCCCGCAGGCCGCCGGTGACGTCCCGGTTCACCACGACGATCGGGTGGACCACCCGGTGCACGGGCAGGCCGCTGCGCACCAGTTCGGCGGTCACCGACTCGACGAGGTACGGCATGTCGTCGGTGACCAGCTGCACGATGGTGCCCGCGGTGCGCCAGCCGTCGGTCTCGGCGTCCGGGTTGAAGACGCGGACCGCGGGCCGGCCGGGCACGCGGCGTGCGGCGAGGTCACGGTGCGTGCGCACGATCCCGACGAGGTCGACCGGGTCGGTGTCGGTGACCTCCTCCGGCGGGATGTAGCGGTAGTACAGCCGGATCAGGTCCGCCATGTCCGGGGCGGCCGACGCGGCCTGCTCGATGAGATCGTCCCGGAGTTGTTCCGGGCTCTCCTCGGTTTGTGTCCGGTCCAACCCACCGGTTCTGTCGATGCGGGTGCGGGTTCCGGTCGAGCTCATGTTCAGACGACTCCACGATCGGCGGCACGACGGTGTGCCACAGGCGGCACACAGACTAAGCGATCACGCGAGGGTGACGCGCCAACCGTACGACGGAACTCTGAACCTCAGTCCAGCGACCGGTGGCGCCCCGAGGCCCCCGACTGCTGCCGGTCGTCGTCGCCGGCGACGAAGGAGTCGAACCGCTCCGGCGCACGGTGGACCTCGGCATCTTCGGCCGTGGACTGATATGCGGCGAGTGCCTCGGTGAGCAGACTGGCGATCGTCGCGGACGATCGTTCCCCGCGCTGGGGGAGGTCGTCGGGCCTGGGTTCGGGCCCGATGGGCGCGTCGTACGACGGTTCCTGAACCGTTTCCTTGACCGGTTCTGTGACCTTTTTCTCGGTGCCGCCGAAGTCGGCGAACGCGGCTCCGAGCGAGGACCGGGGTGCGTCGGTGTCGGCGGGCTCGGTGCCGAACAGCTCGTCCGCGGGCGACTCGACCACCGCGGAGGACTCGATCCGCGCCCACGACTCGGCCGGCGTGCGCGCGGGCAGTTCGGTGGCGCCCGCGACCTCGGCCCGCAGATTCGGCACCGGCCCGGTCAGCGCGTCGAAGGCCGCCATCAACCGGGACCTGCCACCGACCTCGGGCTCGGGTGGGGTGGGCGCGGCTGCGGGCTCCGGCGGCACGGGGTCGGGAGCGTCGAGGATGTCGTCGGTCCTGGGCGGGGTGGGGATCGACTGCCGCGCCCCGTTCCGCTCCCGTGCGGCCTGCGACTTGGCGTTGAGCGCGGACATCATGCGGGCGAGCTCGGCCTTGGTCTCCTCGTAGGAGGAGCGGCCGCGGGGCTTGTCGTCGGTGTCGGTGACCGTGCTGGTGTCCGTGCCGCGCAGCATCCCGCCGGTGGACAACCCGGCCAGGCTGGAGAAGAACCCGTCGTCCGTGCCCGTGACGCTCGGGGAGTCGGCGCTCGCCGGGGCCGGTTCGGACTGCCCTGCGCGATCGGACGTGTCGTGGCCCGCCGACGCGCCGCCGCCGGCAGCCGACGGCGCGGCTTGCGGAGTCCTCGTGGGGAGCGCGGACTGGCTCGTGTCGCCCCGGCTCGCGGCGTCGCGGGTCTGGTCGGTGGGCGGGGTGGCGTGCGGTGCCTCGGCGGGGGTGCTGCCGGGGGTGGGGCCTGGTTCCGCGGCCGCGGGGCCGTCCTGGGGGGTGCTGTGGCGGGCGTGGAGGCGGGTCCGGTCGATGCCGGTGGTGGCCGCCTCGCCGATGCGGGACTCGCTGAAGGACGGTTTCGTCGGGGTGGCGGCGCGCTTGCCCTGGCGTGGTTCGTCAGTGGCAGGCGGCCAGCCGGCTGGGGGCGGAGCCTGCGCCGGATCGGTGGGCAGGCCCGCCTCCGCCTGTGCCCGTCGTTCCGCTCTTGTCCAGCGGGGTGCCTCCGCCGGCTCCGCGGGCCAGCGGGACTTCGCGCCCGGGGGTTGTTCCTCGCCTGCTCTTCTGCGGCCGCCGCTGCCCGACGGGATGCTCAGGGAGCTGAGGATCGAGCGACCGGACTGCTCGGCCGGGCGCGCCTGGTCCTGCGTCGTGGTGGGTTGTGTGTGGTTCAGCGGTCTGGTGGGGGTGTCGTCGGACAGCGCCGACGGCTGCGCTGGGGTCAGCGCGTCGCGGGCCGCGGTCAGGAAGCCGGTCGGGTCGAGCTTGTCGTCCGTGGCGGCGTGGTCCGTCTGCACCACGCCGGTGCTGATGTTCATGTCCTTGCCACCGGCCGTCGCCCAGTCGGACCCACGGATGGTCGCCGCGAACTCCTCCGCCTGGTCCCTCGTCGTGGCGGGCAGCAGCACGGCCAGTTCGCTGCCGTCGGACCTGGCCAGCTCCGCGTTGTCCGGGGCCATGTCGCGGACCTTGTCCGCGAGCCCGGCCATGATGCCCGTGTCCGGGCCACGGTCGTCGTCCTCGGTCGAGTCGAAGCGGACGAGCGTCAGCGCCACCGGGCGTTCGCCGGTGCGGACCGAGTGCAGCCTGCGGATCAGGCCCTCACGGTCGAGCAGACCGTTGTCCTTCGCCATGTCGACCGTGCCCGCGATCTCCGGCGCGGTGGCGGGAACGCGGGTTTCCGCGGCCGGTTTCTGCTGTGCCCGCTCGACCTGCGGCGCGGGGGACACCGCGGCCGGCAGGCCGGCCGGGTGCGCGAGTTGACGCATGAGCGCCGCCACCGACTGCTGGGCCGTGTCGCGGACGCCGTGGTTGGCGCCCACCTCCACGAGCACGATCCGCGCGGCCCGCGACACCGCGCGCATGCGCCGGTGCTCCGCCGCACGGGCCGCCCGCATCGCCTCCAGCGCGTCCGTGGCGCGGCCGGCCTGTTCTTCCAGCCGGGACACCTCGGTGAGCGCGTCGGCGCGCAGACCGTCGAGCGTGTGGCGCTCCGCCACCCACGCGGCCTGGTCCAGCAGGTGTCTGCCGCGGTCGGTCTGCCCGGACGGCAGGTACACCCGCGTCGCCACCGCCAGCATCAGCCTGCCCACGGACGCGGCCGACGTGGCCCGCACCGGCTCGTCGACCATCGGGTGCGCGGCGTTCAGCGCCTCGTTCAGCTCACCCTCGTCGAGCAGTCCGCACACCAGCTCCAGCACGAGCCGTGCCCGCAACCGGTCGCTCTCGGACCGCAGGTCGGGACGCAGCCTGGTCAACAGGGCGAGCCCCTCGCGGGCCGCGGTGATCGCGTCCTCGGTGTCGCCGTACCAACGGTGGTAGCCGGCGGTGCGCACGGCGAGCCGCGCGCGTTCCATCCGCCGCACGTCCGCGGCGATCCCGCTGTCCGCGGCCAGCAGCCGGTCGGCCTCCGTGAGCGCGTCCTCGACGTCGTCGCGTCGCGCCACGTGCGCGACGCACCCGACGAGCCTGCCCAACGCGGACGCGCGTACCGCGGGTGGCGTCTGCCCCGCCTCCAGGACCGGCCGCAGGAGCGCGGCACCCAGGAGCGGCTCGCCGACCTGCTGTGCGCAGGCGGCGAGGTCGATCCGCACCGCGGCCGCGACGTCCGGGGCGCCGCCGGCCTCGGCCAGCGCGAGGGCGGCGAACCCGGGTTCGACCGCCTTCGCGTGCTGGCTGATCCGGACCAGTCCCGACGCGAGCAAGGCCTGCGCCCGCATCACCAGGTTCCTGGCCTCGCCGGATCCCGCGCTTGTCGAGGCATCGGTGGCGCCGACCAGCAGCGCGCGCCGGGCGAGCTGGACACTGAGCTCCGGCGCACTCACGCTGAGCGCGTCCGCTGAACTCACGAGTGCGGCACACTCGTGCAGCCCACCGGTCGCCGGTAGGTCGTTCCAGGCCGCCGCCACCGCACCCCCAACCTAGTCGCGGGTCAACTTGCGGTAGGTGACCCGATGCGGGCGGGCGGCTTCCTCCCCGAGGCGCTCGATCTTGTTCTTCTCGTAGCCCTCGAAGTTGCCTTCGAACCAGAACCACTTGGCGGGGTTCTCGTCGGTGCCCTCCCACGCGAGGATATGCGTCGCGACGCGGTCGAGGAACCACCTGTCGTGAGAGATCACGACCGCACAGCCGGGGAACTGCTCCAACGCGTTCTCCAGCGAGCCCAACGTTTCCACGTCGAGGTCGTTCGTCGGCTCGTCGAGCAGGATCAGGTTGCCGCCCTGCTTGAGCGTGAGCGCCAGGTTGAGCCGGTTACGCTCGCCACCGGACAGCACGCCGGCAGGCTTCTGCTGGTCGGCACCCTTGAACCCGAACGCGCTGACGTACGCGCGGGACGGCATCTCGACCTGGCCCACGTGGATGTAGTCCAGCCCTTCCGACACCACCTCCCACACGTTCTTCTTCGGGTCGATACCGCCCCGCTCCTGGTCGACGTACGACAGCTTCACCGTGTCGCCGACCTTGACCTCGCCGGCGTCCGGCTTCTCGAGCCCCACGATCGTCTTGAACAGCGTCGACTTGCCGACACCGTTCGGGCCGATCACGCCGATGATGCCGTTGCGTGGCAGGTCGAACGACAGGTCCTCGATCAGGACCCGGTCACCGAAGCCCTTCTTGAGCTTGTTGACCTCGACGACGATGTTGCCCAGCCGCGGCCCCGGCGGGATCTGGATCTCCTCGAAGTCGAGCTTGCGCGTCCGCTCGGCCTCCGCCGCCATCTCCTCGTACCGCTCCAGACGGGCCCTGGACTTGGTCTGCCGCGCCTTCGCGTTCGACCGCACCCACGCCAGTTCGTCCTTCAACCGCTTCTGCAGCTTCTGGTCCTTCTTGCCCTGGACCGCGAGCCGCTCCGCCTTCTTCTCCAGGTAGGTGGAGTAGTTGCCCTCGTACGGGTGTGCACGCCCGCGGTCCAGCTCGAGGATCCACTGCGACAGGTTGTCCAGGAAGTACCGGTCGTGGGTGACCGCGAGGACAGCGCCCTGGTACTGCTGCAGGTGCTGCTCCAGCCACAGCACGCTCTCCGCGTCCAGGTGGTTGGTCGGCTCGTCCAGCAGCAGCAGGTCCGGCTTCTGCAGCAACAGCTTGCACAGGGCCACCCGGCGGCGCTCACCACCGGAGAGCACCTTGACGTCCGCGTCCGGCGGCGGGCAGCGCAGCGCGTCCATGGCCTGCTCGAGCTGCGAGTCCAGGTCCCACGCGTCGGCGTGGTCGATGTCCTCCTGGAGCTTGCTCATCTCCTCCATGAGCTCGTCCGAGTAGTCGGTCGCCATCTGCTCGGCGATCTCGTTGTAGCGGATGAGCTTCTGGTGGATCTCGCCGACGCCTTCCTGGACGTTGCCCAGGACCGTCTTGTCCTCGTTGAGCGGCGGCTCCTGCTGGAGGATGCCGACCGTGTACCCGGGGGACAGGAACGCCTCGCCGTTGTTCGGCTGGTCCAAGCCCGCCATGATCCTGAGCACGCTCGACTTGCCTGCGCCGTTGGGGCCTACCACCCCGATCTTCGCTCCGGGGTAGAACTGGATGTAGACGTCATCAAGGATGACCTTGTCCCCGTGCGCCTTGCGCACCTTCTTCATGGTGTAGATGAACTCGGCCATGGGCGCGATCGTAGAGCGGTCCGTGCTCGGCCATGACCGCGGTGTGGCTGTTTTGCCTACGCGAACGATGGCGACTCACGTGCCTCCTCCCCGCCGGGCGACCCGGTTGGTCACGGCCTCGTGATCGACTCCTTTCGGTTCGTGGGTGTGCGCCCGGCCGGGCGCACCCGGCCGCACAAGGACGACGGTCACGCTGCCACTGCCACCTCCTCTCCTGGTGACTCGGGTTGGCCGTCGGGGCCGACGAGAGCGAGTTGTTCCGCGGACGCCCACGGCTGCCGGTTGACGATCACGGTGTGCCACGCGAGGTCGAGGCCGACGGCGTTGGCGTTGATCTCGGGACTGGCCCGGCGGGTGCCGTCGTCGGTGGTGTACTCGCGGACCTTCAGCCGGCCGCTCACCACCACGTAGTCGCCCTTCTCCAACGCCCCCATCCCTTCGGCGAGCTTGCGCCAGCCCGTCACGCCCATGTACATGCGGTCGCCGTCCACCCATGCGTTCCTTTCCTTGTCGAAGCGTCGTTCCTGGCACGCGATGCGGAAGCTGGAGACCCTGAGCCCTGCCCCGGTCGTGCGGGTGGTCACGTCGGACACGACCCGGCCGGTCACGGTGATCGGTGTTTCGAACATGTGCCCCAGCGTGCCGTGGACGGCCGGGGGACGGCGGAAGTTACCGCCGGGTTGTGGATCAGCGGCCAAGCTGTGGACAACCCGGGGCGAGCCGAACCAGGAAGGGCCGGGACTGTCGGCGGGGTGTGGTAGCGACCACGAAATGAGTGAGGGCTCACTCATTGACGTGAGTGAGTGCTCACTCATATAGTGGTGTCATGGTCGAGGACGAGAAGAGGCGCCGGGCGCCCGCGATGAGCCAGGAAGAGCGACGGGCAGCGATCGTGCGGTCCACGCTCCCCCTGCTGATCGAGCACGGCGGCAACGTCTCCACGAGCCAGGTCGCCGCGGCCGCGGGCATCGCAGAGGGCACGGTCTTCCGCGCCTTCAAGGACAAGCAGGACCTGCTCATCGCCTGCATGCGAGCCGGGATGAACTCCGACGAGGAGGTCGCGGTCATCGACGGCATCGGCACCGACGGGCCGCTGGCGGACCGGCTCACCCGCGGCGTCGAGGCGATCAGCGGCTACCTCGACCGCGTCTGGGCCGTCGGGCAGGCGATGCGGATCGGCGGCGTCTCCCCGGACGACATGCGCAAGCGCATGCACGGGGACGACGAACCCGCCAAGCCGGGGCCGCCGCCGGAGATGCTGCGCGTCTCGCACGCCATCAGCGGCCTGCTCGACGAGACCACCGACAACCTCCGCGTCGACGCCGAACGGGCCACGCGGATGCTGCTCGGTCTCGTGTTCAGCAACCGCATGCAGGGCCAGGGCTTCGGCACGACCGCAGACGACCCGGCCGAGATCGTCGACCTGTTCCTGCACGGGGTCATCCGCACCGACAAGGGGAGAACAGCATGACCGACCTCATGATCGAAGCCACCGGGATCACCAGGACCTTCGGCGACGTGACCGCCCTCGACGGCGTGAGCGTCCAGGTGCCGCGCGGGTCCGTGCTCGGGCTGCTCGGCCACAACGGGGCGGGCAAGACCACCCTCGTCAACGTCCTCACCACCATGTTGCCGCCCACGAGCGGCACCGCCCGCGTCGCCGGGTTCGACGTGGTGCGCGACGGCGACGAGGTGCGCGGGCGCATCGGCCTGACCGGCCAGTTCGCGTCGGTCGACGAGCAGCTCTCCGGGTTCGACAACCTGGTGCTCATCGCCCGGCTGCTCGGCGCGGACCGCCGTGCGGCCAAGGCACGGGCCACCGAACTGCTCGACCTGTTCGATCTCACCGCCGCCGCCAAGCGCCCGGCGCGGACCTACTCCGGCGGCATGCGCAGGCGGCTCGACCTGGCGGCGAGCCTCGTCGGCAGGCCGGACGTGATCTTCCTCGACGAGCCGACCACCGGGCTGGACCCGGCGAGCCGGATCGGCATGTGGGAGATCGTCGAGGACCTGGTCGGTGACGGTACGACCGTATTGCTGACCACCCAGTACCTCGAGGAGGCCGACCGCCTCGCCGACGCGATCACCGTGCTGTCCGCGGGCCGGGTGGTCGCCTCCGGCACGGCCGCGGAGCTGAAGTCCCAGGTCGGCAAGCGGGCGGTGCACGTCACCCTCGCGTCACCGCAGGACGCGCCCGCCGCCATCGTCTCGCTGGAGAGGCACGGCCTCGCGCCGGTGCTCGACGAGCCGCGCGCCGAGCTGCGCACCCCCGTCGACACCTCCGCCGACCTCGCCGTCGTGGTCCGCGCGCTCGACGAGGTCCACGTCGAGGTGGCCGAGCTGGCACTCACCGAACCGAGCCTCGACGACGTCTACCTGACCCTCGCCAAGAACAAGGCCGCCTGAAGGAGCCACCCATGACCACCGCAACCCTCGCGCCCACCGTGGCGCTCCCCCGCTGGCAGGGCACCGGCACCGCGTCGCAGATCACCATTCTCACCGGCCGGTCGCTGCGCGCCGTGGTGAGCGACCCCAAGCTCGTGATCTTCAGCGTGCTGCAGCCGCTGATCATGTTGTTGCTGTTCAGCCAGGTCTTCAGCGGCATGGCGAACACGGCGAGCTTCCCCGCCGGGGTCACCTACATCAACTACCTGATGCCCGCCATCCTGGTCACGACCGGCATCGGCGCGGCACTGCAGTCCGGCATCGGGCTCGTGTCGGACATGAAGAACGGCGTGCTGGCACGGTTCCGGTCGCTGCCGATCAGCCCAGGCTCCGTGCTGGTCGCCCGCAGCCTGTCGGACCTGGTCCGCACGGCGCTGCAACTGGTGATCCTGCTGGTCGCGGCCGTGGTGCTGTTCGACTTCTCCCCGGCTGGTGGGCTACTGGGCGTGCTGCCGGCGTTCTTGCTGGCGCTGGCCGTCAGCTGGGCGCTGTCGTGGATCTTCCTGGCCGTCGGCGCGTGGGTGCGCAACGCGGAGTCCATGCAGACCATCGGGTTCCTCGCGATGTTCCCGCTGATGTTCGCGTCCAGCGCGTTCGTGCCGGTCGACGGGCTGCCGGCGTGGCTGCGCGCGGTCGCGACGGTCAACCCGTTGACCTACGCGGTCGACGCGTCCCGCAACCTGGCGCTGGACCTGCCGGTCGGCAACGGGGTCATGGCGGCGCTCGCGGCGAGCGCCGGGCTGATGGCGGTCGGCATGGTGGCCGCGGTCCGCGGCTTCCGTCGCCCGCTGACCGCCTAGGTCCTGTCGGACATCTTCTTCAGCATCGCGTTGTACGCGGCGAGATCGGACTCGTCGCCCTCCGCGTCGGCCCGGCGGTCCTGCCGCCGGGCCTCGCGGTCGTCGGCGCGGGCCCACTGGACCAGCAGCGCGACGAGCACGATCAGCAGCGGCAGCTCCCCGGCGGCCCAGGCGATGCCGCCGCCGAGTCGCTGGTCGGACAGCAGGTCGAAGTTCCACCGCAGTGCGAGCCGCTGGTAGAACTCCTCGCCGATGACCGTGTTCATGCCCATGAGGATCACGCCGAAGAACGCGTGGAACGGCAGGGACGCGAACACCATGCCGAGCCGGGCGATGTGCGGCAGGCGGCGTGGTGACGGGTCGATGCCGATCACCGGCCAGTAGAAGGCGTAGCCGACCAGTAGGAAGTGGGCGTTCATCAGCAGGTGCGCCCAGTGCTTGTCCAGGGCCCAGTCGAACAGCCCGGAGAAGTACAGGACGTAGAACGACCCGACGAACAGCACGAGCGCGACGATCGGGTTGGTCAGGAACTTCGACAGGGGCGACCGGACCAGCGCCAGCAGCCACTCGCGTGGGCCCGGCGTCCCGTCCTTGCCGGCCACCGGCAGCGCACGCAGCGCCAGCGTGACCGGACCGCCCAGCACCAGCAGCACCGGCGCCAGCATGGACAGCATCATGTGCACTTCCATGTGCACGCTGAACATGGCGGGCGCGTACCGGCCGATGCCCGCCGACGTGGCGAAGAGGATCACCGCGCAGCCCGCGAGCCACGCGACGACGCGTCCGATCGGCCAGTGGTCGCCCCGGGCGGCCAGCTTGCGCACGCCCATCAGGTACAGCACGGCGAGGACGATCGCGAGGGTGCCGAAGATGAGGTCGAACCGCCACGCGGTCAGCAGGTTCACGAGCGTCGGCGGGCCGTCGATCGGGTAGCCGAGCGCCAGTTCGACCTGGTCGGGCAGGTACTCCAGCGGCGGTGGCGGCGTGCGGGCCAGTGCGACCGCGATGCCGAAGGTGAGGAACATGACCAGCACCTCGACCGCGGCGAGCCGGACCAGCAGCCTGCTGGTGCCACCTTCCTGGATGGCGCGGACGCTGTACTGGCGGTGCAGGTAACCGAACCCGCCGAGCAGCACCAACGCGACGATCTTGGCGACCACCAGCAGGCCGTAGGAGGTGGTGAACACCTCGCTGACGGGCACCCGGACCCACGAGTTGATCACACCGGAGACCGCCATCGCGATCCAGCACACGAGCGCCACGGCGGAGAACCGCGTGACGGCGGTCGTCATGGCCGGGCCGCGCTGGAACCGCCGCGCGTACATCATCAACGCGATCAGGCCGCCGACCCACAGCGACGCCGCGACGAGGTGGTAGACGAGGCTGTTGCTGGCCAGGTCGTGGTTGCCGCCGGAGGACGAGTGGCCGGTCATCGGCACCGGCAGCACGCCGAACACGGCGAGGCCGAACAGCACCGTGGTCCAGCCCCACGACAGCACGACGAACGCGGCGAACGCGATGACCAGGGCGACCCCGCCGGTGATCAGCCAGGCCTTCGCCTGCTCGAGCAACCCGATCAGCTCGAACATCAGCGACGGGTCACGCAGGATCTGTGCCACCGGGCGGCCGACCGCGTCGGCGACCAGGAACGGAACCGAGGCGACGGCGCCGGCGAACCACACCAGCGCGGACCACGCCGCGGTCCGCAACGCCGCGTAGCCGCCCGCGCCGAGGGTGCCCGACTTCTGCGGCGCGACGAGGAACGCGGCGAACAGGAGCGACCCGACGGTCAGCACGGCGCCCGCCTCGGCGAGCACCCGGACCGCGGCGCCGACCTGTACGTCCACGGTGACGTCCGGCGCGGTGTAGCTGAGCAGCACCACGGCGACCAGTGCCGCGAACGGCGTGGCCACGAAGATCAGCGGGACGACGCTGGGGATCCGCGCATGGGTGGAGGTCGCGGTGCTGTCGACGGACACGCTCTGACTGTAGTCACCGACGCCTAGAGCGTTGCCGGTGCGACCTCGTGCTCGGTTTTCTCGGCGGCCGCCTGCTCCCGTCGCCGGGCCGCCGCCGAGGCGAGCGCGGCCGGTGCGATCAGCAGCGCGATGCCACCCGCGAAGCCGATCGCGAACTCCAGGTTGGTCAGCTGCGCGACACCACCGATCATCGGCGGGCCGATCAGGAAGCCCGAGTAGGCGATCGTGGTGACGAAGCCGATCTCCCGTTCGCCGCCGGTGCCGTCGCCGCGCCTGCCGACCGCGCCCGCGAGGTCGAGCGCGACCGGGAAGGCGAACGCGAGACCACCGCCGGCCAGCGCGAACCCGACGTAGGCGAGCCAGTCCACGGGCACGATCGCGATCACGATCAGCCCGGTGCCCGCCATCAGCGCACCGCCGACCAGGATCTTCACGGCGCCGAGCCGTCGTTCCATCTGCTCGCCGAGCAGCCGGACCACGCCCATGGCGATGCAGAAGACCGAGAACGTGACCGCGCCCGCCGCCTCGCTCATGCCACGCTCGCGGACCGCGAACAGCGCGGACCAGTCGCCGCTCGCGCCCTCGACGATGGCGGAGAACAGGGCGATGAAGCCGAGCAGCCACAGGACCGGGCGGCGCAGCAGGCGGCGGTCGGGGCCGCTGTGCTCGCCGGTGTCGACGGCGGCCACCTCACGTGGCACGAACCGGATCACGCCGAGCGTCAGCACCGCCGCGACGCCCGCGACCAGGGAGAAGTGCGGGACCAGGCTCAGTTCGTGGCCCGCGGCGAAGGCTGCGCCCATCGAACCGGCGAGGGCTCCGAAGCTGAAGAACGCGTGGAAGACGGGCATCAGCGCACGGCCGGTGCGGCGGATGACGGTGACCGCGGCCACGTTCATCGCCACGTCGAGCATGCCGACCGACGCGCCGAGCAGAACCAGGACCAGGCCGAGCTGCAGCGGCGAGGCGACCATGGCGAGGAGCGGCAGGACGGCCGCGGTGGCCAGGCCCGAACCGAGGACCACCACGGGGGCGCCGAACCGCGCGCACAGGCGGCCGGTCAGCGACGCGGCGGTGATCATGCCCACGCTCGCGCCGAGCAGCGCGAGGCCGAGGACACCGGCACTGGCGCCGATCTGCTCGGCCAGTGTCGGCATACGTGGCGCCCACGAGCCGATGACCACGCCGTTGAGCGCGAACACGATGAACACCGACAGCCCCGAACGCACCTGTTCCTCCTTCTGGACCCCGCGGGAGCCATCGTACTGAAGCGCTTCAGTCATGGCTACGAGTTTGCTGAAGCACCTGGTCGTAGGCTTGAACGGTGCACCATGACCGGGAAAGGCGACCGACGCTGGACACCGTCGCCCAGCGCGTCGGCGTCTCCCGGGCGACGGTGTCGAACGCGTACAACCGGCCGGACCAGCTGTCCAGCGAGCTCCGCGAGCGCATCATCGCCACCGCCAAGCTGTTGGGTTACGCCGGCCCGGACCCGGTCGCGCGCAGCCTCGCGACGAAACAGGCCGGTTCGGTGGCGTTCATGCTGTGCGACGGCCTGTCCTCGGCGTTCTCCGACCCAGCGCTGTCGATCATGCTCGACGCCCTGTCCGCCACGGTGGACAGCGGAGACCGGTCGCTGCTGCTCCTGCCCGGCGTCAACGGCGACGGGCCACGTGCGCAGTCGGTGATGCGGGCGCAGACCGACGTCGTGGTGGCCTACTCGCTACCGGACAACGCGCCGGCACTCGAGGCCGTGCGCGCCCGTGACCTGCCGCTCGTGGTCGTCGACCAACCCGCCGTACCGGGGTCCGCGCGCGTGCGCGTCGACGACGAGGGCGGCGCGTACCTGGCCGCCAAGCACGTCGCCGACCTCGGCCATCGCCACGTCGGCATCCTCGGCCTCGGCCTGAGCGCGGACGGGGTCAGCGGACCGGTCAGTCCACAGAGGATCGCGCAGGCACACTTCCGGGTCACCCTCGACCGCCTCGCCGGCTACCTGAAAGCCCTGGGTGAACAGGGTATCGTCGGATCCGCGGCGCCGTTCTGGGAGGCGCCGGGCAACGCGCGCGAGATGGGCAGGGAGGGCGCGAGGTGGCTGTTCGGGCGCGAACCGAGACCGACCGCGGTGCTCTGCATGTCCGACGAACTGGCGCTGGGCGCCATCCGCGCCGCGAACGACCTCGGGCTGTCCGTGCCGGGAGAGGTCTCCATCGTGGGCTTCGATGACACCCCAGCCGCGAGTTGGAGCGATCCGCCGCTGACCACCGTCCGGCAGGACCTCGTCACCAAGGGCCGCCAGGCCGGTGAGCTGGCATTACAGGTCCTCGACGGCGCAAGACCGGGCAGACCGGTCACCATCGGAGTCGACCTCCAGGTCCGCGGTTCGACCGCCGCGACGGTGTGACGTCGGGACAACTTGGCGAGAACGAGAAACGCCAGAGCGTCCGCGAACGATCAGACCCACTGGGACAGCCATCCGCCCCCGGGCGGCCGGTTGCCTCATGCCCTCGTAGCTCAGCGGACAGAGCAGGAGCCTTCTAAGCTCTGGGTCGCAGGTTCGAGTCCTGCCGGGGGCGCGTAGCCGCAGGTAGGGCGGTTGATCACGAAGTCATCTCGTGATCAACATGCCCTTTACCTGCCTCTTTCGGGAGGATCTCCGGCATTGCCGCCGTGCTCCCCTCCCCTGCCACGTGCCGGTCCATGTACTCATCTTGGGTCGTCGAGATCCGATCGTGACCGAGGTAGTCGGCGATCTGCCGAGCAGACCAACCCGCGGCATCCAATCGGGTGGACACGAAGTGGCGGAACGCATGAGGGTGCAGCCCGGCCCATGTGGTGCCCCCGACCGCCGCGCGGAGTTGCTTGCGCAGGTTGTCAGGGTCCCTGAGTGTGTCCGCAGACGACGGGAACACCCACTCGCACGTGCGGTCGGCATTCCTGCGCTTCAAGATCTCCAACACCCAGGCGGGTGGCCGGATGGTCCGCATGCCCGCTTCCGATTTCGTGTGCTGCTGCACGATCAGTCCGCGGCCCTTGACCCGGATCACAGTGCCCGCGACCTGAACCGTTCCTGCGTCGAAGTCGACCTTTGACCAGTCCAGCGCTACGAGTTCGCCGATCCGGGCACCAACGCCGCTGAGCACGTCCACCACGTCCACGAGGTCGTTGCGGACGGCCACGTCGGAGGAAGCCATGTGCGCCCGCAGCCTGGCCACGCTGTCCTCAGTGAGAACCACCTTGCGGCCAGCACGACGTTCGGACTTCCGCTTCCGCGGAGCGGGAGTCAGCTCGCGTACCGGGTTGTCATCCAGCGCGTCCAACCGGACCGCCAACGAGCACATGCCGCCAAGCACGATTCGTGCGTGCCGCGCCCGGCCGACGCCGTTGCTGTCCCGGATCGCCCGGATGATCCGATCGGCTACAGACACCCTGCGAAAGTCCTTGACCCTCAGCGATGCGGCAGCCGGAGCGAGCAGTTTCGTCCAGACCTCGGTGTAGGTCTCCTTCGTGCGAGTCGCCTTACCGGACTCGGCGAGGTCCCGCAGCCACAGGTCGGCAACCGCCGCGAACCGCGAGTCAGGCGTGATCTCGCCATCGGCGATGATCTTGCCGCGATCCCGGAGCGCAGCCCGCAGGTTGTCAGCCGCCTTGTTGGCCGAAGCACCCACCCGGCCGACACGGCGAGTCACGCCGTCGAAGTCTCGGTACTTGGCATCCGCACGCCAGGTAGACAGCCCTACCCGAGTCACATTGATCTTCCCGTAGGTGCCGAGCGGCAGTGGTGGTCGCGGCATCAGGCGACCTCCGCGGGAAGCTTCTCGAACCACTCGATCACGTCAGCGGCGCGGTAGCGGACGTACTTGCCGACACGGCGTCCAGGAGGCCCGTAGCCTTTGGTGCGCCACTGGTAGAGGGTCTGTTCGGGGATGCCGAGGTATTCGGCGACGTCCTTGATTCCCCACAGCTTGGATGCGTTCATGCTGCTTGTTCCTGTTCTTGTCGGTTCCTGCTGAGACGTGCTTGCCGTGTCCGGTCGGAGATGGCCGCGGCGAGTTCGCGTTCGGCGTCGTCGGCGTAGCCGGTGCCGGTGAACTCCCAGTCGTTGATCACGGTGATGTCGTCGAAGTCCTCGGCGGGGATGCCGAGCGCGGTCAGGCGTTCGGCGAGCCGGTGGGCTTGGCGGTCGCCGCGGAGGGTCTTGAAGGTGGTCGAGTAGGCGCGGGATTTGGTGAGGAAGTGGCCGCGGAACCCGAGCATGTGTGCCCAGCGCCGCAGGTTCAGGTCCTCGTACTTCTCTTGTTCGCCGAGGTCCCAGGCGGTTTGGATCATGCGCCGGTGGTGGTCGGAGACCCGCAGGTGGTCGATGTCCAGTTGGGACCTGACCGGGCGGTCGGCGGCTTCGGTCTTGCCGGTGCCCTTGGTGGCGTACTTGGCGATGTAGCCGGACAGGCGTTGTTCGCTGATCTGGCCGTCGTCGTCCTCCACATCGGACGTGCGGACGATCGGCCGGATGTCGACTTGTCCACCCCAGGCGAGGGTGAGGGCGGCACCGTCCGGCCGGGTGGTCTTGATCGAGACCGCGCCAGCAGCAGCGTGTACCGCTGCGTCGAGCAGCTCGGGCGTGGCCCACGCGGGTGGTGGTGTGGCCGCGCCGTCGGGTCCGTCGAGGCGGACAACGGCGTGGAAGTGGACGAGCCCGCGCCGCTGATATTCGGCGACCTTGCCGTATGAGACCCGCGCGACGTGTTTGAAGTCCCGGACGCGGATACCGGCGCGTTTGGCGATCTCGCGGCGGAGGCGGGTGACGAACCGGTGCCACAGGACACCGGTGTGTGCCTGCCAGAGCACCGCCCCGGTGTAGTCGTACCCGTCGGCGTCCAGGGGTGCGCCGATGCGCGGGTCGTGCTCGTGGTGCCGTTCCCCGCACGGGCACCGCAGCGGGCGTCCAGCGCTGCTGTACGCGCGGTTGTGGACCTGCCCGAACGAGGGCGGGGTGAGGGTGACGAACGCGCGGGGCCGGTCGGTGACCGACTCAGGCACACCTTTGGAGCCACCGGAGAGCCCGGCGCGGATGAGGTGGAACGCGTCGGCGGCGTAGCGGTCCGAGCAGGTCGGGCAGACCGCGGCGCGTCGGTTGCCGCAGGGCACCCATGCAGTGCCGTTGTGTTCGTCGACCACTTCGCCGGTGGGTGCGTGCATGAGCGTGGAGCCACCGGCGAGCCGGATGGGCTTCGCGCAGCCGCCAATGGCCTCCACGCGGGCACGCCAGTTGCCGTAGTCGGCGGATCGGAGCCGTTCGCGGATGCGGTCGTCTACCGTCCACATGCGGCGGTCACCTCCTTGTTCGGGTGGTTGTGTTCGAGGTGGTCGACGAGTTGTCGGCCGATGAACTCGGTGTAGGTGGGTGGGATGGCCTGGGCCAGTTCGTGACTGGTCATCCAGTCGATGCCCATTGCTTGCGCGGCGACGTCGGTGGTGACGTCGCCGGTGACGGAGATGTGCAGGCCGGCGTTCCAGCACGTGCGACGCTTCTTCGCCGAGGTGCGGACGCGGTGGAGCGGGTGGGCGGGTTCGACGAGCAGCAGGGGGCCGTTGATCTCGAACCAGCGGTGTCGGTAGGTGCGGAGGTCGAACATGCCGCCGCACAGCCGGAGGTCCACGCGCATGTCCGCGCCGGCGACGTTCTCGATCACGGTCACCGGGTGGTCGACGAGTGCTTGCCGTGTCGCGTCCAGCAGCCAGCCGGTGCCGTCCTCACCGGAGCGCGCCTTGAGCGAGGTGTGGTCGTGGCAAGGTGGGCTGGCGTGAATCGCGTCGAACTCGTGGCCGTGGGCGGTGAGGAAGTCGAGCGCGTCGGCCTGGTGGAACTCGAACGGGTAGCGGGGTTGGGGGCGGATGTCGACGCCGACCACCTCGAACCCGGCGCGGTGGTAGCCCATCGCGGCACCGCCGGCGCAGCAGTACAGATCGAGCAGACGGGGTTTGCCCACGGCGTATCACCTCGAAGTTGTTGGGGCACAACGAGAAGGGCGGGACATCAGCCGGTGTGGCCGTGCCCCGCCCTTGTGCGTGTGCGGGTCAGTCGAGCGAAGGGAGCGGGTGCCCGTTGGTCGGCGGGCGGTCGGCGAGCACGCGCCGGGCCAGGTCGGCAGGTACGCGGGCGACGCGTTGGATGTCCTCGACGGAGGGGTCGCGGCCCTCGTTCCGTGCCGCGGTGATGGCGGCGTCGATTCGGGCGGTGATGTCGGCGGGCAGCCGCACTCGAGGAACGGCAGTCGTCTCCGGTGGTGCCGGTGCCGGGAGCGGTTCGGGCGCTTCCGCTGCCGGTTCCACCTTGTCGGCCGTCTCTTCGGGTGGGGTGGTCGGTGCGCGCCGCATGAGCAGCTTGACGACCGCGAGGAAGCCGAGCGCGGGCATGGCGGCGACCAGCCACCCGGCCGGGGAGCGTTCGGCTTCGGCGACCTGGGCGGTCATCTGGACCAGCACCCCGAACACCAGCACGGTCGCCGGGAGCGCGTACGGGCGACCTGCGGCCCGGTCGTGGTGGATCTCGAACCCGGCGACCACGGCCATGCCCTCGATGACCACCGCGGTCGCCCAGGCGAGCCAGCCGGTTTGGCCGTGGGAGACGGCCCAGTCGTGGGTGTGGGTGAACCCGGCCGCCGCGCCGATCCCGCCGAGGATGACCGCGACGCCGATCCGGATCACGTCGGCGAGCTTGCCGTGCATGGCCCGTTCTCCTCTCTGTGTGGTCAGCCGGTGCCCGTGAGCGCGTCGCGGGCGGCCGTGAGGCCGCGCCACAGGTCGTACGCCTCGGCAGCCAGCCGGACCGCGGTGCGGGAGTTCTCGTTCGGGAGGCCGCTGACCGGGATGTCCTCGATCGTTTTGATGACCTCGTCGAGGCGACGCGTCGCGGCGTCGTACAGGGACGCGGCCGATTCGACTGCTGTAGACACGGGGTCGTCCTTTCTGGAATCAGCGGTTCGACGTGTGTTGCACTGCGGCGACCGCTTCCTCTGCGGTCAGGTCCAGTTCCACTGCCCAGCCGACGATGTGCGGCCAATGGCGGTGCGCCGGACCGGTCACACCGCCCGCGACGTGTGAGGCGAGCACCAGCGCGGTGATGGCCTGGTTACGGGACACGGTGCGGCCCGCAAGCCATGACACCCGCCACCGCCCATACGGTTTCCGGTCGTCCACCGCGTGCGCGGAGTGGCCGCACGAGGCGGTCATGGTGGACTCGTCACCGCGGATGACCTTCGGTTTCGCGAGCGCTGCCCAGCGGTGCATCAGTGCGTGCCCGCTCTTGGTGAGTCGGAGCGGGGTGACCGGTCGGCGGATCGCGCCGTGCTTGCACGACACGGTGTCCCGAGCGGGACGACGCTCCACGTAGCCGTTCGCGGTCAGCGAGGCGAGTACGTTCTCGTCGGTGGCGAGCCGGACGCGGGTGTCGTCCTCGAACACCACGTACCGGTCGCCGTCGTCGAGCAGCCCGTACCGGCCGTGGTGCACGTCGGCGAGCACCTCGGCAGCGACCTCGGGACGGCCCGTCGACCGGGAACGTCGCGAAGACCTGCCCCGAGCCGGGTCAGCCGCGGATGCGTGCCCGGGATCGGTGGTGCCGGTGCCGAACAGGTCGAGTTGATCGGCCATCACAACCACCACCAGCGGCCGCGTGCCTCGAACACCCACTCCCGCGCCAGCCCGCGGACAGCGAACGTCTCGACGACGACCGCGGCGACCACGGCCAGCGCGAACGGGCCGGAGCCGAAGCCCCAGATCCACCCGGCGATCAGCACGGCGAGCCCGAGCAGCAAGGTGACCCGCAGCCAGGTTCCGATCAGTTGTCCTGTGGTGCGCAGCATGCTCACGCCACCTCCCGGTTCTGCGTGACCGGCGTGGCGACTCGCATCGGACGGTCGTCGAGGGGCTGCCAGCGGGTTTTCCGCCACAGCACCACCGCACCGGCGACCAGTCCGAGAACGGACAGGATGACCAGGCCGAGCAGCACGTACCCGACGACCGGCACGGCCGCGGTGAGGGTGACGAGGCCCAGCAGGATCAGGGAGCCCAACGTGAGGGCTTGACGCTCATCGAGCGAAGACATGGTTAGGCCACCACTTCCAGGTTGACGCGCCCGCCCGGTGTGCCGGTGCGGACGAAGTTGACGAGTTGATCGATCTCGCGGTCGTCGACATACGCGGCGCGGACCCGCATCGGGGTCCGGGTGCGCGGGCGGACGACGTAGCCGATGCCCGCGGTTTCCGGGATGTTGGGGATCTCGTCAGCGAGCGCGCCCCGCAGCCGAGCGTCTTCCCCGAGCACGCTGTCGACCTGCCCGGCCGCAGTCAGCCGCAGGCACACCCGCACGGTGAACAGGTCCCGCACCGGCACCGTGTCCTTGGTGGGTTCCTGGACGAACCCGACCATGTGGTGCCCCGACGAGCGGCCCTGCGACCCCACGATGGCGAGGTTGCGCCGGTTGTCCCGGGCGTAGTCGCCGTAGGCGAGCAGGGCGCCCATCTCGTCGGCGATCAGCAGGTTGATCGGCGTCTCAGCCGACACGGTGAGGGTGCGCTTGCCCTTGCCGCCCAACCGGCTCTGACCTTCTTTGAGGTCCTGGACGTAGTCGGCGATCAGGTCGGCGCAGTCCTCATCGGTGGCCGCGTAGCGGTGCGCGATCGGCGCGAGCTTGGCGAACTCCATCTGCTTGGGGTCGCACACCCACAGCCGCACCAGCCCATCCCGGATCAACGGCGCGAGCGTGCGCAGCAACGACCACCCGATGCTGTTCTTCCCCGCACCCGTGGCCCCGGCGACGAACCAGTGGTTCCCGGTCAGCGACTCGCGCCACTCCCCGCCGAACTCGTCGTCCCCGAGGTAGACCGACCGCAGGTCCACCGCGTCGGAATCCGCCGGCATCTCCGGTGCGTCGATGACCTCGGTGAACGGTTCGGCGTGCTGCACCACGAGCCCGACCACCCGCGGCCTGACCTTCTCGATCCCGATCCGCTCCACGTTCAGCGCCGCGCACAGCTCCTCCACCCGATCCGTGAACGACCGCACCGATTGACCGCGCGCCAGCCCGACGAACACCGTGTCCACGGTCGGCGAGTGCGCCCGCACCTTCAGCACCCGCGGGAAGTGATCCGCGCCGGTCTTGCGGTGGGTGGTGAACAGCTCGCAGTCCTGCATAGCCCTGCGCCACCGGCCACCCGAGTAGGTCCACCACCGACGCCGCGCCGACCGCACCCGCGGCGTGACCACCCGGTCGAAGCTGTTCGGGTGCCCCCGGTACCACGCGCCAACAGCAGCCGCAGTCAGCCCGGCACCGATCCCCATCGTCTGCGGCCCCAACTCCACGCAGCCCCAGCCGAGCCCACCCGGCACCGCCACGCTCAACGGATGCCGCATCGCCCACCCAGCGGCACGCCACTCCGCGCCCGGCCGACGCGTCGACTCCTGCTTACCCGCGTTCCCGCGGCTCGTCTTGCTCACGACCTGTTCACCTCCCGTCAGCAGGCACGAGAAAGCCCCAACCACCCGTGAGGGGTGATCGGGGCCGCTCCCTGCCTGGTCTGTTCTGCCGTCCCGCTACCGCTAGTCCTTCGGATCGATCGCCGTGCGCGCGTCCATCAACGCCACCGTCAACCGCGCCATCTCCCGCGCCATCCGGTCATGGTTCGCCTTGAACGCCTGCCGCCGCGCCGGAACCAGGCGGATCGCCTCCCGCAACATCGCCATCGCCTTGTCCACGTCCTCCACGGCCCGGTCCACCTGATGCGACATCAGAGCCTCCACTCCCGCGAGACCAGCTCCGCCTCGTACTTCTTCGTCTTGGCCCGCAGTCGTTCGAGCTCCTCCACCACGGTGCGTTTGATCCCGGCCAGCTCCTCCCGCCTCGGCACCGTCCACCCGGAACTGCCCCCGACCCAGCGAACCTTCCCGATCACCGGAGTCAGGTTGTCCAGCGCCTCACGCACCATGTCCATCGCCGACACGAACGACGCGTACCGCTCCCGCGCCCTCCGGTTCACCGACTCGATCTGCATCTACGCCACCCTCCCCATCACCCGACCCGACACCGGCCCCGACACCGTGGCCGCGAACTCCACCGCCGTCGTCAGATCCACCGTCAGGAACCGCACCGCGTTCCGCACCACGTCCCGCACCTCCCGGTCCGGATCGGTCGCCGCGAACTCCCGGTACGCCGCGTTCGCCGCCTCGATAATCCGCTCAATCTCCCGCATCACTCGCCGCCTTCCCGCACGATCACCCGCGCGATCCGCAAACCCGCCACATAGCCCTGCCGCCACACCGGCGACACCAACAACTCCTCATCCGGGCACGACTCCACACGCACCCGCTCACGCTCCAACCGCTCCGCGATCCGCTGCCGCACCACCACCGGCCGCACTCTCCGCGTCACCACCCAACCTCCCTTCCTGCCAACAGAAAGCGCCACGAATGTCCCCGCGCCAACCGCCCCACCAACGGCAGCGACCAGCGCGGGAACAAACGAAACCCTTCCTCTCCCGACACCTCTCGCAGCGCCGGAAGAAGGCATAGATCGGCCCACTGTGGAATTCTCAAAGAACAAGCAGCCCAGAAAAACGGCTTAGAAAACGCGCTCGAAATCGGTTACTCGGAAGAAAGTGGCGATCAGGCGACCGGCTTGATCCCCGTCGCACGCCACGCCAGGCCGGACATCATCCGACCGTCCAACTCGTTCTCCCAGTGCGACACACGCGGGTTGATCAGCTCCACCAGGTCACCCTCGGACACCTCGTCACCCGGGTCCGTCTCCAACGTGCACTTGATCTCCGCGCCCTTACCCGCGTAACCCGACTGGTTCGGCCGCGGCTTCACGAACAACACGACCACGAACTGCGTCGCACCGTCCCGGTCCGTCACGACCTCCGACTGACCGTCCTTGCCCTGGCGCATCTTCACGGTCGGAGCCTCCGTCACCAGCACCTTGTGACCGGACAACTGAACGGGGATGTTCCGCAACACAGCGCCTCCAGGTAGTCTGTCCTGTATTACCTGTAGATACAGGAGCTGTATTAAATGTATCTACAGGTAAGCTAGGTGTCAACACCCGAAGGTGACGAGAGACTGAAGAGGAGCGATGGCAACGGACACGCTGTACGGCCGCATCGCCGCTGACCTGCGGAAGGCCATCGTTGACGGCAACCTGACCGCCGAGATGGAGTTCCCGTCCGAGGCTCAGCTACAGGAGCAGTACGGCACTAGTCGGGTGACCGTGCGCAAGGCGCTTGCTCAGCTCGAACAGGAGGGCCTCGTGTCCGCCCGGGCGGGCCGTGGCCGCACTGTCCGGCAGCGACGGAACATGGTGTACCGGCCGCAGTCCGACGAGGAGCCGCGGCGATCCAAGGTGATGGACCGGTTCATGACGTCGCTCACCGAGGAAGGGCGGACGCCGTCGCAGCAGATCGACGTCAAGATCGAGGCCGCTGACCGGTTGGTGGCTGCCCGATACGGGGTGCCTGAGGGGACGCCGGTGGCCGTGCGCCGACGGGTCCGCAGTATCGACGGCGAGCCGTTCAACATCAACGACACGTACTACCTGCTCGATCTCGTGAAGGACACCCCGATCATGAACCCGGCCGACATGCCGGAGGGTTCGAACGCTGTCATCACGCGTCTTCTCGGCCGTGAGGTACGCGCGATCGACGAGTACTACGTCCGGATGCCAACGCCGGAGGAGTCCACACGTCTGGCCCTGCCGACCGGGACGCCGGTGGCTGTGCACTACCTGACCGGCTTCACCGCGGACGACAAGGTCGGACGCGTCGAGAAGTACGTACTACCCGGCGACCGTCACGTGATCGTGTACGAGCGCGAACACCCGAAGCCGAGCGCCTGATGGACACGGTCACGGTCAGTCGGGCGACTTCCGCCGACGTGGGCGTGGTGGCTGACATGTGGGTGCGAGCGGCTGCAGCTCTCGCGGATGTCGGGCTGGACCAGTGGCAGTACCCGGTGAAGCTCGACAACATCCGAGCCGCGATTGCCGCCAAGACCTGTTGGCTCGTCCGTGATCCAGCGGAGACGGTTGTTGGAACGATCACCGTCGACCGAAACGCCGACCCGGCGATGTGGTTGCCCGAGGATCACCCCGACGAGGCCCTCTACCTCCACCGCATGGTCACCGAGCCAGCCGCAAAGGGGATCGAACTCGGTTCCGCGCTCATCGACTGGGCCGCGCGCCGCGCCATCGAAGTGGGTTGCAAGTGGATCAGGCTCGACGCGTGGCGGTCCAATCCTGGGTTGTGGCGCTACTACGCCGATCGCGGTTTCGAGCTTGTGCGTGTCGTCCCCGACCCCTCTGGTTCTGGCGCGTGCTTCCAGCGAGACGCAACTGTCCAGCTTGGACGTGGTCCGCAGGTTCGCGCCGCCGACTAGTCCGACATGGACGCCCACCGGTTGGCTGCTGTGTTCAGACTTTCTCTACTTGTTCAAGGCGGGCGCCTGTCGGCGCCCGCTGGCCCGCTGTGCTCATGGCCGACGCGGCACTGCGCGCTGGGCGTGCGGCTGGCGCCGGTCCCAGCGCGCGCCGGTCGGCCGAAGGCGGGCCGGGAGCAAGGCCCGCGCTGAACCGGCAAGAGAATGTCCTCGCCGGACGGGCAGGCCAACAGGATGGCGGGACCGCGGTCCGGCTGCGGTTCGTCGGGGGAAAGTCCTGCCATCCCGTCGACCTCCACAAGGGCTATCGCACCGCGTCAAGGGGGCAGACCCAGCCCAAAGCGCCGGCCACGAGGACAGTGCCCCCTTGACCCGGCACGATCGGGCTACGCCAGGTCGACGGGATGGCAGGAGCCCCCTCCTCGTGGGGAGTATCTGAAACGGATCTTGCTCGCGGAGCGATTAGAGATCAAGGTGCCAATCAGAAGGGTGTGATCACCGTGGCGACAAGAAAGATACTGACCATCAATATCGAGTTCGAATTGGGCGATCGAAAAGCGGGAAAGAAGAGACTGGAAGCGGTCTACAACGGTGCGGTTGAAGGTGCTATAAACGCAGCCTCTGCGGAGCTTCTCGAAGGAGGGCTGGTCGACGTGCGGCACAGTATGACCTTCGACTATCGCTGGGCGGAGAAGAACAGTTCGACGCCAATCGGCGGCGATGCTTGGGACGAAGACGAGGAGTCTTAGTCTTCCGCAACTGTAGTCTTCGTGCGTACGCCTCTCCGCAGTGTTCAGGGAAGCTCTCGCGATGCTGGTATGGCTGAGTCGACCGGGTGTCATGCTCGTGTTGGTAAGATGTCGTGCACTTCCTGGTAGCGGGGAGTGATCAGTCGAAACTGTAAGCAACGGGGGTATGAGTGCCTGCAGGCGAGCCCTGGTCAGACGATGACTTCTTCATGCAGCCAGTGCAGAAGATACCGAAACGCGACCAGCCCCCAGCGGCTGTCAAATCTATCCGCGCCAAATTCAAGGAGCTGATGCAGCAGCCGGATCCGAATGGCGACGGAACGATCGGTGCAGCCAAGACGGGAGTCTACGCTTTCTTCGACTACGACGACGAGCCTATCTATGTCGGACAGACTTCCTCTAGCTTTTCGGATCGTGTTGGTAGACACCTCACAGGCCAGCGCTCCGATGCCGTTGCAAAGTTCATTCTCGATCCGTTTGAAGTCGCGACGATTTCTATGTGGTCGGTGCCGAGTATTGCGGTGGCTCCGAGCGCAAAAGATCCGGAGAAGAAAGCGACGGCGGCTGAAAAGCGCGTGATGCTCAATCCATATGAGTACACTGTCTATCTGCAACTGGAGAAAGCCAGCCGGTTCCATGCCGTTCTCAACGAGGGTGAGATTCACGCAACTGAGGAAGTAGAGTTGCCCATTCCCGTGCGAGGGCGCATAATCCCAGACGAGTTGTGGGAAGATCGAAAACACTCCGACATTCGTATTGCCAGGCGTGCGGCGACGATATCAAGACTCTCTCAGATGATCTCTGAGCGGGAGGTGTCCGGAGGTATGCGGCGCACTTTGTTGCTTCAAGCCAAGAGATTGGCTTGGCTGGCGGAGAAACGCATTGTCGAGGTGGGCGCTCAAGTTCCGGACGCGGAGGACAGAGAGATAACTGACGACTAACTGAGTCAAAACGATACTTATAGCTGGCTGAACTGATCCGCCTCGTCACAACAGAAGCAGTCAGCCGCCAGCAGGGGGCTCAGACGCGTCGACCAGCAGTGCGTGACTGAGTTAGTGCGGCTCGCCGGAGCATCACTAGCTCAGTCACGCGCTCTGCAGCCTCGGTGAGATTCTCGTGCTCCCACACCACGACAAGCGCCCAACCGGCATCATTGAGTGTGTTAGCGGTGTCGGCGTCCCGTCGCATATTTCGTTCTACCTTGCCCGCCCAGTATTGGCTGTTGGTCGCTGGCGCTCGATAGTGCTCAGGGCAGCCATGCCAGAAGCAGCCGTACACCTCAACCGCGACACGTGCAGGGCGAAACACAATATCGGCGGTGCGCCGCATGCCTGGAATCGGTCTAGCGCACACTCGATAACGAAGACCCCGAGCGTGCAGCAGCTGCCGTAAAGCTACCTCAGGCTTTGTATCTCGGCTTCGATTCGCCTGCATAGACCTGCGGGTCGCAGGGGAGGAGGCCCAAGATGGCTGCCTACTCTTCGACTCCTTTATTGATCCCATGCCGTGAGCTCACATACTTAAGTTCCAGCTATGGCAAGTTCGTGTTGAAGCATTGGTTCTTGCAATTTTCCTTCGACCAGCGGCATCAGATAGTGTTCAGCCAACCAGGCGACTACAGGAACGCATACGGCGTCGCCGAAGCCGAATAGCACTTGATTGTCTCGCATGCCCTTCAGTTCGTAGTCGTCGGCCCCCATCAGCCGAGCGTATTCACGGCCGGTCATCCATCGTACGCGAAATTCTCCTTTGCCAGCTTCGACGAGGGCTTGTTTTGAAGAGCCGCCTCTTGCAGTGCGTAGGCAACCGGCGATGTCGTCAGATCGCACTTCCCACATAGGCTTACCTTGACGAGTTCGCCTATAGGCAGTCCGATGAACAAGCGTGGATCCTTCACGCAGGATTTTAAGTCGCGCAGCTTGAGCAGGCGAGAGTCCCATCTCGAATGCCGCGAGCCGCTTGGCGTCCCACCAACGTTCGTCACTCGGAGGGATGCTTTCGACAACTGACGTGAGAGAGCCAGCGCTAGGAGATATCTCTGGCAGACGGGCGCGATGCGTCACAAGCGACGGGTTCTCGAACGGTGCTTGCAGCCAGCGCGGACGCAGCTGTGGATTGGCATCCGGGTCGTCAACCGGAGGGTTCAGCGCACCGATGACGAACAGTCGCGGCCGTGACTGCGGAACGAACATTCGGGCATCGATCGTTAACACGTCGGCCGAGTAACCGAGCTTGTTCAACTCAGCGATCGCCGCGGTCAAGTCGTCGCCTCCGTGGCTAGTCGCCAAGCCAACGACGTTCTCAAGTGTCACAACCGGGGGCCGCGCCTCGGCAGGTAGCTCGCTCAATGCCCGTGTGAACTGGTAGAAGGCCGATGAGCGAGCGCCGCTCAAACCTAGGCGCGCACCTGCAAGAGATACATCCACGCATGGAGACGACGCCCAAGCAACGGAGAGGCCCTCGGGAAGGTCCGCTCCTCTCACCTGACCTACATCGCCCAGGACGAACTTGTGAGACTCAGTCGGGTCCTTGAAGTGCCCGATGTACATGTTGTGTTTCGCGGCATCGATGTCGTTCGCCCATGGCACGCGGAAGCCGGCCCGCTCCAGCCCCAGGCGGGCCAGCCCGATACCTGCGAAGAACTCAGCAGCTGCTGGTTCCGCCGGGGAGCCGTGCTCGTCAACAGCCGGTTGATCCATAGGCCTCACTCTATGAAAACTACGAGGCCTACGGTGGGACGTATGGCGCGGGTCGCACGAGTGTTCGTGGCAACCCTGCGTAGGGTGTGGGGTTGGCATGTTCCTCCTTGATCGTGTTGCGACGAGAGGCGGCCACCTGAGCTGCGCTAACTGCCCAAAGTGAGGTAGGACGCGTGAGTGCATAGATCTGCCTACTGACCACGTCAGCGTCAGTGCTAACCGAACGTCCTACGTGTGCAAGATCACCTACCGGATCATGCGCGCCGCGTCTGCAAGATCGACTCACACTCTTAATCAGCTGCAACCACCGCAGCTGACGTCAAACCGGGGCATACGTCGCGATGCGCGGCGACCATCGGTGCAGGTGAGAGCATGTGTTGACAGATAACAGTACGAACCTGTCCCAAGTGATCACGAAGCCGTAGGTTCAGGGGTTGAGTACGGGAACTTCATGGGACCGACGGTACGGCGGGAACACGACACACCACGCGGGTTACCGGGCGGTTGTGGACAACTCAGTGGGCTGTGGACAACTCCGTCAGGAGTCGACCTTGTCGGTCGATGCGGTCGACGCGAGCAATCAGGCGCAGCCGCCTGACTCTTACCCCACCCAAACGACCGCAGACACCAACCGACCACGCATGTTGTCGGACGTTTGCTACCGCGAAACACTCAGCTCAGGGCGTATAGCGGCAGTCGTTGTCGAGTGACAGCAGAGATCCACTTCTAAGCTCTGGGTCGCAGGTTCGAGTCCTGCCGGGGGCGCCAGCCCTGGCCAGCGCAAACGCGCTGGCCAGGCTCGGCTTCATGATCTCCGTGGCATACAGTGAAGCCAGGGGGCTTGCCATGGGTTCAACGACCCAGCGCTCTAACCGGCGCAAACGCGGGAACATCGAGACGCTCCGTAGCGGAGCGCGGAGGATCCGGGTCTACAACGGCCGGGATCCGATCACCAAGCGACCGATCTACGTCGGCGAGACGATCCCGGTCGGCACGCCGGATCTGGACAAGGCTGCCGAGCGGGCACTGACCAGGGGCTCAAGCGGGTCGATGACCAGAAGGCACCGCGGACCAACGCGACCGTCGATCAGCTGATCGACGCCTTTCTCGACGTCGTCGACATCGACCCGGGGACGATGCGTGGCTGGCGCAGCAAGCACAAGAACCACATATCCGCGCTGGTGGGTGAGACCACTCTCAAGTGGGCGCAGCCACACGTCCTCGAGGGCTTTCCTTGCGGAACTCCGGCAATGTCGCCAGCACTGCGACCGTCGGCCGCGGATCGACCACCGGACCCCGCGCGAGCACGAATGCGACCACCGTTGCGAGCCACACCGGTGCAGGCAGTTGTCCGTCTCCTCGATCCGGGAGATACACGATCCTGAACGGGCGAGCAGTACGCGCTCACCAGCAAAACAGGGAAGCCGCTCGGAACAACCCGATGCCGATCCCCAACGCGATGCTGAACCCAGTCTATGGCGACTCCGTCTCTCCGCCGGTGTCATCCGCTCGGACCGGACGGCCGTAGCGGCGGCCCCGCTGTTCGTCCACCAGACCGACCAGCAACTGTGGGGCAGCGCCTGCGATCTCCTCCAGCGCGGCGCGCATCGCCTCGGCGATCAGCGCAAGCCGAGTCAGATCGCGCACCGCGGCCAGAACATGGGTGGAATTGGTGCACTGCGGTGCCACGTTCGCACACGAGCCCCGCATCCTTGAGACGGGCCAGTGCGAGGTCCAGCGTACTTGAAATCAATGCGGCAGCGCACCGCGTCGGCTGCCTGCCGATCGAACAGATCAAGCCGAAACTGCAGCACACAGACCGTCGCCAACTGCGCGGGCGATCGACCGGGGCGTCCATCGCGCGGGTACCAGTCGAGGAAATCCTCGTCACGCCACAACCCGTTCAGCCGATCCTTCACCCACATCGCAGTCGTGCCGCCCGGATTGCTCGCCCGCGAGTCAAGCTAGCCAGGTTTTCGTTGGTACAGCACGAAATGTCCGTCTCGGCGCCGGGTGATCAGGCCAGCCTGGTGCAGGATCCGCAGGTGGTAGGACACCGTCGACGGCGCCACCTCGTGACGGGCACTCAGCTCGGCCGTCGACCTCGGTGCGCCGAGATCGGCGAGCAGGCCGGCCCTGGTGTCGCCGTAGAGCCGGGCGAGCACGTCCGGGTCGCGGCGGGCGTCGGCCGCCAGCCCGGCTGCCGGGTAGTTGATGACCGCCGGACCGTCGCCGCACGGCTGCACGGTGACGTTCGGCCAGTTGAGCACGCTCGGTGACAGGACCAGCTCCCGGTCGCCCAGCTCGACGTCCTCGTCGTGTCTGCCCAGGTCGATCATCAGCGATCCGCCCGCCCAGCTGACGGTCGGGTGCAGCGAGCCGAGCAGGGCACCGAGCCCATGGCCCGCCATCGTCCGCGTCCGCTCCGCGAGGTCGGCTTCCATCGCGCCGTTCAGCGAACCCCAGTCGTCGGCGAGGACGTGCCGCCAGAACACCGCCAGCCCGTTCGCCGCGCGGCGGCCGAAGGTGCCCGAGTCGACCGCGTCCCGGACCGGTGCGGGCACCTGCCTCCCGTGGCCCACCGCGTGGCCGACCTGATCGGCGATAGCCTCCTGCGCCGTGCTACTCACCTTGTCCAACTGGGTGTCAAGCACCGATCGCGGCTGCCCCGGTGTGGCGGCGGGCGTCAGCAGGTCCGGCGCGTAAACCGGGGACAGCGTGCTGGCGACAAGCGCGACGTCGGGGTGGCTCAGGATCGACCGGGCTGCCGGGCCGTGCGCCCCGAACAACGGGTGACTGCGACCGGCCACGAGCAACCACAACCATACCGTGACCTCAGCCGCCGGCGACGCCGCGAGCCTGGTCCGGCCCATCGTGTCGGCCGTCATCCGCAATGTGATCACGCCAGTGATTCAACCACGCTGGTATTGATTCGAACAGTCTCGAATCAATACCGCGGGAACATCGAGCTGAATAACGTTCAGACCGAAATTCGGCGCAGGCGAGAGGGGCAATGTGAGAAAGAAAATCATCGTACTTGTGGGCGCCATCGTGTTCGCGGTATGTCTGATGGGATCGTCCGCATCGGCTGAGGCCAGTGCTGACGCTGCCGTGGACAACTGTTACGGACACTCGACCCGGTCGGCGAACTACGTGAAGAACAACTACAGCGGTCACCGTTGGGGCGCCGTCCAGCTGTGCCAGGACAGCGGCGGCTTCTTCGCCGTGTACATCAACTACAACCTGGATACGACACAGCAGGGCCCGATGCCCTACGGACAGTTCGCGAACGCATGGATCTACCGTTACCACAACGGCGTGTACTACGGCCGGATGTCGTGTGATACATCCGGCGGGAACGGCCACGTCACACCTGGCCGAATCGCCTGTTACACGCCACGTTCCGGCGTCGGCGATGGCGTTTCCTTCCGCGCCGCGGCCTTCGGGTACGTGTTGGACGGAAACGAATGGGTTCACGTCGCCAGCGGGTGGTCCGCGACCATCAACTCGTAGACCGACAACCGCATCCGCCACTCGCCCCGGGAACTCCGAGTCGGAGTTCCCGGGGCAAGGGACAGTCACCGGCGCGCTTCCCAGCTGAAGAGGCGGGACGCCAGTACGACGGCAGCGACGACCCAGGACAGCGTGGGTGCGAGCAGGAGCAGGGAGTCCGCCAACGGAACGCCGCCGTTCCAGGCGTTGACGACCAGTTCGGTGGCTGAGCCGCCGGGGGGCAGCCGCTTGAGCAGGGTGAGTTCCTCGGTGCCGGTGATCCCCACCCAGCTGGCCACCGTGATGACGCCGAGGCTCACCGGCAACGTGGTCACCTGGGCGTGGTCCGGCGAGTTCGTCAGTCCGGCCGTGGCCAGGCCCAGGCTGGGCATCATGGCCACCGTCGCCACGACGGCCGCCACCAGGAGGGGATGTTCGCCGAGTCGCCGGTGACCGACACCAGCACGGTCATGATCACGGCGACCTGGATCAGCGAGATGACGGAGATCGGGAGCAACAGTCCGGACAGGATGCCCGCGTCGCCCGTCGCGGTGGAGCGCAGTCGTTTGAGGAAGAGGTTCTGGCGGCGGGATGCCAGGGTGGCCACCGTGGTGGTGTAGAGCCCGAACGCACCGACGGTGAACATCACCACTGCCGCGATGTAGCCGAGGCTGCCGATGGCCTCGAACGTCTCGTGCTTGTAGATGAACGCGCTGACCGCCACGGGCATGATGAAACTGGTGACCAGCACCAGCCGGTTCCGAAAGATCTGGATCAGTTCACTGAGCGCGATCGAGAGCCTGGCGAAGGCCCTTTCCTGGAAAGTGGTCTAGCTTGAGTTTTAACCTACGTCGCGCACCGCCTCGCCGAGCAACACCAGGAACTGACCGCGATGCTCACCGCAGCCGGATATCCCCAGGCAGACCAGTGAAAGGCCCCACGTTGCCCACCGACGAGGAAGTCCGCGCAGCAGCCGAACACTCCTGGCCGCTCACCGCAGCGGCGGCGCCTATCCCAGCGTCGCCGCCCTCGCCAGGCAGTTCAACATCAACCGGACGACGTTCTATCGCCACGTCGCGTCCGTCGCCTCGTTCATGCTCGACACCGCGGGACAGCCCTCAGGCACGTGGCTTCGCGTCGGGGAATGTCTTGTTTCGTGCTATACCATCGTACGATAGTGGGTGCGCCGGGCTCTGGCCTTCGGCCCCGCCATCGCCTTCCCGGGACGAAGCCCGGCACGCCAAGGCCGCACTCCTCTCAAGAGTCAGGAGCCGATCACTACCTCACTGAACGGTGACGGCGACCGTGACGACAACGCGCTCGAACGCCCACGTCCTTCGGCGCATCCACAGCTACCTCTGTCACGAGCAATCCCGCAGCCGTCTCATTGATCAGGCTGATCATTCCTCAATGTCAATCCGAACTAGTACATTTCGAAACTCGCCGGAATCGACTAGACCGTTCAACACCTCCACCATGGCAGCGATTCCACCGCATCTCACAATGACCAAGTCTGGACATTGGAAGTAACTCCCGCCGAGGCCCTCACCTGCAACCCTCCAGTGATCCATTATGCGACCAATCTCAGCGAGCGACAAGAAGGTACCACTCCACCGACTGCCGTCGACGTGAACGACTTCCACGTCTACGTTTTCAACAGCCCCTACCGCATCCCCAGAACCAAGCATGAATATTGCTTCGGCATCATTGAGTTGGACTCGAAAGAACGGATCACTGGCCATAGATATCAGTCAGCCTTCGTATCACAGCCGACTCGTTACCCTTATCAGCCTTGCCCACTATCTGTATTCCTCCGTTCGCATTCTGAAGAAAAGCCGCGCACGACCTGAACTGCCTGAAGAGGCCATCCATTTCCTGCTGAACCCGCTCGCTGCGCCCAGCTTGCTGCGCCGCCTTGGCCAAAAAGCTGTCTTCACCAATAGCCGACGACATGTTGATGCAAATTGCTGTTGTGAACCAGCACCGGAGTGTTACCGGCTAGCACATAGTACGTGTGGATGTCGACGATGGTGAGATTGTGGACTCTCTGCTGCTGGTGGTACACATCGACAGTTCTGATGTCGACCGACTTCCACCGGGTGTCACGTAGGCTTTCGCCTGCGTGCAAGGCCGAGGCATAGCGCCCATGAAGCCGCGCTACTGATTAACAAGGCGTGGCGCAAGGACCCTGCATGGGGCGCCTTCGTGTGGCTGGCGTTCACCACCGGCAAACGGCGTGGCGACCTGTGCGGACTGCGATGGACCGACGTCGACATCGAGTCGGGCCTGGCGACGTTCGGACCAGCGATCAAGCAGGCCGGAACCGAGATCTATACCGGAGACCCCAAGGGCAAACGGCACACACCGGCTCGTGCCATCGACGCCGTCCGCGGGCGAGCACGCTGTGGCTGATGGAGACCGCCTCCCCCGCGAAGCGTTGGAGCGCCTCGTCCGCAGCGTGGTCCCATGATCATCGTTTGTTGAGGTCAGCATGCTGTCAGATGTGTCTGAGAAGGTCGCACCGAGATCAGCACGAGTGCCTGGGTTCACCTCGTTCTCGCGGCGCCGCGGCAAAAGGCCAGCCGTTCCGGCCTCCTCCGGCCCATCGGACTGCGCTGATCTGGGCGGCTGCGAGGGCCAGCCCGAGGTCAGTCCATCGGACCGGGCATGCCGGAGAAGTCGGCGAAGAGGTGGCTGCGGTCGATCAGCGGGTGCACCACCGCTGAGGCGGCCCACCCACTCCGGCTGATCTCGTCGGCCCGCCGGAAGGCGTCCGAGCCCTCGACCACGACATCGACCGCGTTGACGGCGTAGAGAAGAGAGATCAGAGCGGCACTCCACTGGTTGAGGGCGGTGTGCCCGGCGAGCACGCCCGCAAGCCAACCGCGGAGCCGTTCCCGAGGCGCGGTGTCGACGACCCGCCAGACGTACTTGGAGCCAAGAGGAACGAAGTTACGAGCTCTTGGCGCGAGGATCCCGCGCGCGACCAGCCGGTCGAGAAGCCAAACGTAAAGCCCGGGCGGCGTGATCCCCGCCACGGCGTCGACGACGGGCAGACCCTCGACGAGTACCCCAAGAGCGCCGTCGAGGAGGGGATCACCAACCGGCGCCGCAGACACGACGTGGACCAGGTCCTGATCATCGAGCACCACTCGACCGCACTCGACCAACTCGACGAGCACGGCGGCCGCGAGTGCGGACTGCGTCCCGCTCCGTCGGGGCAGCTCCCCGGACGACTTCCCGACAAGGAGAACCAACAAGTCCTCGGCGAGTGCCATGCGACAAGAATACGGCGCGAGCCGCACAGGCCGC
Organism: Actinophytocola sp. NPDC049390; assembly: GCF_044466355.1. Classification (NCBI taxonomy): domain Bacteria; kingdom Bacillati; phylum Actinomycetota; class Actinomycetes; order Pseudonocardiales; family Pseudonocardiaceae; genus Actinophytocola; species Actinophytocola sp. NPDC049390. Next base: position 54,980 of record NZ_JBITMQ010000023.1, on the reverse strand, counting down.
GCACAGAGAACCATGGGCGACCGCCGGCGTGCACCACTTCCGTGGCGAACCACGGCCACTGGCGGACGGCCCGCGCATGTTCACCTCGAACCAGCACACCAGAAGCAGGACGCCACCCAGAAAACGGCGGCCGACGCACGCCGTAGCGAGTTCAGGTCGTTGCGGGACACCATCGAGGTGGAACTTTCTGCGTGTGGATCCCGTTGTCCAGAGCACAATTCCTGGAGATGCCAAATGGCCGCTGGAGCGGGTTTACGGGCGGAACTGGCTGCCAAGGACACGTTGCCACGGGTGCCAACAGCCGTCGTGCGGTACCACCCAGCCGAGTGCACGTTCCGCGCGCCGACGCGAGAACCTGGCGGGGCAAGAGCTGAGCGGTGGCTCCGCAACACTTTCGGGACATTCATGAGCGTTCTGCTCGCGCCCATAGAACAGTGGTTCTCGGCGCGCGAGCGGGATGACGTGACCGGTGACGTGTTGCGGACTCCATTTTCCTGGGCGCCGCGCGAACTGCGTGACCCGTGGCTGGCGTTCGGGCCGGGCGAAGTCGCCGTGATCGGCGCGGCGCAGGCAGAGATCCGCGGCGAGTTGGTGACCGCGGCGGAGGTGTTGTGGCGCAGCGGGCCAGGCTTCGTCACACGGATCCGAGCACACCGCTGGCTGCTGCGGGACGTGATATGGCTGCGCTTCTGGGACGGCTCGTCGGCGCGGCTGCCAGTCCGTCACGGCGCGGCGCGCGAGTTGGGACCAGTCATCCGGGACTGGCCGGAGTTTCGGTGAACCATTGATCGGAGCGGCCAGTTGGGAGCAACCAGGCTAAATGGCTCACGCAGCGTTCGGGCGGAGTGTCACGCGCAGGGACGCGATGTGTAGCTCGGCTGGTAACGAGGCAGCGGGCCGTCGTGCCGACCCACCCGAATCGCCTCCCCGCCGCTCGCATCAGATGCGATCTGGTCGCGCCAGATGCGAGTCGGCTCGCTGGACCGCAGATCAGCAACCGAACGTGTCACCCGGCCAGCCAGCCATCGCCAGCGGCGGTACGTTCGACTTCGATCTCGCCTTCCCAGCCTCCCCGAGCTGGGACGCGATGCGGCGGCTCATCTACCGCGCCGATCACACAGTCGCGAGATCGCATCTGACGCGATCGGCGATCCTTACTGGCACAGTCGCGGATTCAACTGTCGCGAATTCCCAACGAGCGCCGCAGACACAGGACCCGCGCTAGGACCCCGCGGCAGGGTCGCCGAAGGTTCCGGCCGGTGACGATGGGTGCTCTGCCGGCGGATGGCGGCCGATCGACCATCAACCGTGTCGGCGAAGCCAAACCCCTCCGACCAGCAGCACCGTGATGACGGCCCCCGCCATGACCCATGGGACCGGTGCGATCTCTTCAGCGACGGTCTTGATGACGCTGCCTTCCGGCCAGTGACTTTCGCTGATTTCTCCCGCTCTCATCTGCGCGGCCGGCTCCGCAACGATCTCCTCCACCCCATCGACCGCGTGCAGCAGCGCGATCATTGTGGCGGTCCGCCGATCCGGCTGAGCTTGGCCCCGCAGCACCGCAGCCAGCTGCGCCCGCAACTGCTCGCTCCGCGTGGTATCAGCCACCCGCCACACGAACCTCGACGTAACAGGAACCCACCGGCGAGCACGCGGCATCAGCACACCCTGCGCGGCAAGCCGGTCCAGCAACCGGACCAGCAACCCCGGCATAACCAACCGCACGACCGCCGTGACCGGGCCTGGCTCGATGACGGCCAACGCCTCATCGAGTACCGGATCACCGAGCGGGGTGCGGTCCAGGACCGTCAAGCACGTCGGGTCGACGTCCGCTGTGACACGGCCCGCGGCGGCCAGTTCCGCCAGCACAGCAGCCGCCAACACGCGCCGAGTGCCGACACGTTTGGGTATCTCGCCTGTCGACTCACGGATCAACAGGATCAGCAGATCCTCGGCCAGCAACACACCGTCAGCATATGTGCGCCGCCGCACAAACCGCGCACACAACGAAGTGGCGCTCATGTCCTCGTGGGCTGGGTGCCCCACTTCGGCCAACCCTCACCCAGCACGTCGACTTGGCTGCCCACCGAATGCGATTCATGACCTTGTACCGGTGTCGTCCCGGGTTCGACTGTCCCGAGTTTGAGCGTGCGTGCGTGAACAGCGTTGATAGGACCGACCGCGAGGTCTTGATCGGGTCTGTCGGCGTACAGGCGAAGGTGTCCAGTCACATGCAGGAATCGTGCTCAGCTGACCACGCCGTCCACTGTCCTTTGGCTGGGCCAGGAGAAGGCCACGCCCGCCCGGAGCGGCCTGGTCAGACGTCGAAGACGGTGCGGATGACGGACTCGTCGCCGTCGATCTCGACCAGTCCGAGGGCGCGGGCGTCGCTGAAGGTGAGGGCGCCGGCGGCGAGTCCGAGGACGCAGGCGGGTTCGGCGCGGACGGTGGCGTCGAGGTCGCGGCCGTCATGCGGGCCGACCTCGAAGCCGGAGCGGGTCGCGCGGAGTTGAAAGGACGGGTCGCCGATCTCGAGGCCGATCCTCGCCGAGGGGCGGACCTTGACCCGGGTGTCGAGCAGGGCGGGAATGGCTAGGGTGAGCCACTTGGGGGCGGAAGGAGTCGCCGTCGGGGCCGCGGACCATCAGCGGGGTGGACCAGCGGAGCAGGCTCTCGATCGGCTGGCGCAGCTCGGCACCCCATGGAGTGAGGGCGTACTCGAACACGCTGCCCGCTCCCGCCAGCCGCCGTTCGACCACACCCGAGGCCTCGAGGTCGCGGAGCCGGTCGGTGAGCAGGTTGGTCGCGATGCCGGGAGGCCCTCGATCAGCTCCCGGTAGCGGGCTGGGGCGATGAGGAGCTGGCGGACGATGAGCAGGTTCCACCGGTCGCCGACGATTTCGAGGGACCGCGCGAGCCCGCAGTACTGGCCGTAACTACGCATGAAATCCCTCTACTGGGCACATGGAATGCGGACGAGACGTGGAAATACACCTACGGTTCGCTCGCCGACGGGCTGTACTTCTTCGGCCAGGACCTGTTCGGCGTGCAGTTCGCGATCGAGGACAGCCGCCGTGTGAGCACCTTCGACCCCGAGACGGGCGAGCGCGCCACAGTCGGCGCGAGCCTCGACGACTGGGCGGACTGGCTGCTCGCCGCATCGGACGAGCGCGGCGCGCGATCGTTCGCGACACGCTGGCAGGACACCCACGGGGCTCTGGGCCACGACGAACGGCTCCTGCCGCGCACGTTCTTCGTGCTGGGCGGCGGCTACGACGAGGACAACCTCACCGTCGAGGATGCGGTGACGAGCATGCGCGTGCGCGGCCCGTTCGCACAGCAGATCCACGCGCTGCCCGACGGGGTACCGATCCGCTTCGACACGTGAGTGGACGATCATGGCACGGTGACCAGCCGGGCGAGTTCGAAGTGCATGGGGTCGGTCCACCGCCAGGTGCCGCCCCACGCGAAGCCCCATCTGGCGAAGATGTCGACGACCCGCCGGTCGATCCGGCCGGCCGTGCCCCGCTGGTTCGTCGCCACGTTCAGGTCGATCGCGATGCCCCACGTGTGCAGTGACAGGCCCCGGTTCGGGTCGTGGCCGATGAACCGGGGGACGTAGCAGCCGCCGTAGTCCCCGGCGTCGATCGCGTCGGCCAAACCCGTGCGCACGACCTCCGTGAGCGCGGCCCGCAGTCGCGGCAGCATCGTGCGGTGGCAGGTCACCTGTCCGAGCAGCGGCACCCGATCGGTGCGGATGTTCGCGGCGACCCACCGGGCGTCCGGCCGCACGGTCCCGTCCGGGAAGTACTCGTAGCTGAACGTGCCCACCGCGCGGGCGACCGTGCCGCCGGTGAGGTGAGCGGCCTGGCGGCTGCCCGTCCGGGGTGTCGTCGCGGTCAGCGGTTGGAGCGTCGCGCGGCCGGTGACGGCGGTACGTACCGCGGCGGCCACCTCCGCGAGACGGTCCGGGGCGGCGGACACCAGCAGTGCGTTGCCCGCCACGATCCCGAGTTGTGCGGCGCGCCGGTCGTTCACGACGGCGTCCACGTGCGGCACGGTCACCGCGTGCGCGCCCACCCGCACGCCGAGGTCGGGCCGGTTGGCGAACTCCAGCACACTACCGGGCGGTTGCCGAAGATCCCGGCCGATCCCGTGGCCGATCACGGTCTCGCCCTTCGCGACCGACCGCCACACCGCGTCCGACTCGGCGGTCACCTCCGGTGTGAACCGGCGGTAGGCGGACGGGTCGACCCCCGCGACGGTGATCGTGCGCTCGGCGACCGGTACGGACGCGACCGACAGCGCGGAGGCCTCGCGGACGCCGGGGACAGCGCGCACCGACTCGACGATGTCGCCCGGCAACGACTCGGGGGCCAGCACGAGCAGGTCCGCGCGCAGCAGACCTCCGCGCAGCGGTCCGGGGTCGGCGACCTCCCACTCCGAGGACTCCGTGGTGGCGTCGGCGACCCGCGCCGGCGGCCGGGGCGGCTCGCCGGTGGCGTCCGGCAGTCCGCACCCGGCCAGGAGCGCCAGCAGAGCCAGCACCGTGCCCGGCGCGGCCCACGGTCTCGTCACGGCTTCGTCAGCTGCGACCCGATCCTGGGCGGGTTGCACACCCGGCAGGCGGACAGACCGCGGGACACGACGTCCTCGATGGGCGCCAGCTCGGCCTCGTCCCTGGCCTCCGGCAGATGGCAGTCGACGCGGTGGTACGACGACTCGCCCGCCACGACGTACCCGGTGAAGCCGAAGCCGCCCGCCGTCCGGCCGCCCGAGCCCTGGTGCTCGACCGCGGCGACGAGCCGGTCGATCGCCTCTTCCAGCCGGGCCCGGTCCGTGCGCTGGTTCTGCACGATGATCATGGCCGCGCCCACCACGACGATGGCGAGCCCGACGATGCCGCCGGAGATCAGGAACGGGAACTGTGCGGGCAGGAAGTTGTAGCTCGCCGCACCGTTCCAGCCGAGGAAGATGGCCAGGAACCCGGCGAGACACAGCAGCACACCGAGCTGCCCGCCGAGCCGGCCGAGGTTGATCCGCACCGTGTTCTCCTTATCCGGCCCCGAGATACGCCTCGCGCAGGTTGACGTCGCGCAGCTCGTCACCCACGCCGGAGTACACCAGGGTGCCCTTCTCCATGATCAACGCCCGGTCCGCGAACGCGAGGGCGCCGGCGCTCTGCTCCACCATCAGCACCGTGGTGCCGTCCGCCGCGATCCGCGCGGTGACCTCCCAGACCGTGCGCGCCACGGTCGGTGACAGCCCGAGGGACGCCTCGTCGATCAGCAGCAGCCGGGGCCGCGACATCATCGCCCGGCCGACGGCGAGCGTCTGCTGCTCACCGCCCGAGAGCGTGCCCGCGAGCTGGCCTTCCCGCTCGGCCAGGCGGGGGAAGTAGTCGAGCACGAGGTCGAACTGGCGCCGGACCAGCTTCGGCTCCCTGCGCCGGGTCCACGCGCCGAGACGCAGGTTCTGACGGACCGTGAGCCGGGGGAAGACCCGGCGTCCCTCCGGGCAGAGCGAGATGCCCGCCGCGACGCGTGCCGACGGCGAACGGCGGCCCAGGTCGTCGCCGTCGAACTGCACCCGGCCGGACCGGGGGCGCAACAGGCCCGCGACGGTGCTCACCGTGGTGGTCTTGCCCGCGCCGTTGAGGCCGAGCAACACGCAGACCTCGCCCTCGCCGACCTCGAAGCTGATCCCCTGGAGCACGGGGAACGCGTCGTAGGACACGACGAGGTCGCTGACCTCGAGCAGGGCCATCAGACGTGCTCCTCTTCCACCGCGGGCTCCTCGCCGAGGTACGCGCGGACGACCTCCGGGTGCCTGCGCACGACGTCCGGTCTCCCCTCGGCCAGCACACGCCCGAAGTTCAGGCAGTAGACGTAGTCGGAGACCTGGGTGACCAGCGGCACGTGGTGGTCGATGAGCACGATCGTGATGCCGAACTCCCTGCGGAGCGACAGCAACACCGCGCCGAGCGCGTGCGCCTCCTCCGGGCCCATGCCGGAGCCGGGCTCGTCGAGCAGCAGCAGGTCCGGGTCGGTGGCGAGCACCGCGGCGATCTCCACCCGCTTCTGCAGGCCGTACGACAGGTCCGCGACCCGGTCGCCGGCGTGGTCCGCCAGTTCGAGCAGGTCCAGCAGCTCGTGCGCACGCTCGCGCAGGCGCCGCTCCTCGACGAAGGTGGTCGGGCTGCCGGCCATCCCGGACACGGGGCCGTAGCCGACCTCCAGATGCTGTGCGGTGACCAGGTTCTCCAGCACGGTCGTGTTCTTGACCAGGCCGACGTTCTGGAAGGTCCGGCCGATGCCGAGCGCTGCCCGGGCATGCACCGTCATCCGGGTGACGTCCCGGCCGCGGTAGCGGACCGTGCCCTGGTTGGGCCGGTAGAAGCCGGTGACGCAGTTGAACAGCGTGGTCTTGCCTGCCCCGTTCGGGCCGATGATGCCCACGATCTCCCATTCGCCCGCGCGCAGCGTGACGTCCTGCAGCGCCTTGACACCGCCGAAGTGGATGCTGACCCGGTCGACCTCAAGCACGGACATCGGTGACCTCGACCTCCCTGACCTTCCCGGCGTGGACGTCGAACCGCCTGCCGAGCAACCACTCCCGGACGGGCGCGATCTGCTGGCCGATGCCGCCCGGGAACAGGGTGATCGTCAGCAGCAGCAGGACCGGGCCGACGACGAGCCCGACGAAGTCCTTCGGCAGCCCGATCGTGCCCTCGACGAAACCCTCCAGGTTGAGGAACTCCACGAGCTTGCCCGTGCCCATCAGAGCGAAGAAGGCCGACCCGATGACCACTCCGGACCGGCTGCGCAACCCGCCGACCACCGTCATGAGCACGAACACGAGCGCCAGTTCGAATCCGAACTTGCTGGGTACGACGAGCCCCGCGTTGTGCGCGAACAGCGACCCGGCGACACCGGCGAACACGCCGGAGGTCGCGAACGCGAGCAGGATGTAGGCCTTCACGTCGATGCCGAACGAGGCCGCGACCCGCGGGTTCTCCCGCAGCGCCTGCAGTGCCCGGCCACCCTTGGACCGGGTCAGTCGCCAGTCCAGCCACAGCACCACCGCGAGGAAGCCCAGGCACAGGTAGTAGTACCGGTGGTCGTCGTCGAACCCCATCGGCCGCGGCGCGTCCTTGCCGCCCTCGCCGCCGGTGAACCCGGCGATGCCGAACAGGGTCTCCTCCGCGAAAAGGCCGTAGGCCAGGGTGACCAGCGCGAAGTACAGGCCGGTCAGCCGCAGCGAGATCGCGCCCAGCACGGCGGCCTGCAACCCGGACAACGCCGCCGCGATCGGCAGTGCGAGCCAGAACTCGATGTGCAGGTCGGTCACGACGTAGGCGGAGGTGAACGCCCCCAGCCCGACGAATGCCTGGTGGCCGAACGAGATCTGCCCCGCGTAGCCGATCAGCACGTTGAGCGACAGGCCGACGATGCCGTAGATGGCGGCCAGCGACAGCGCGCTGACATCGGCCGCGCCCAGTTCGAACGGGGACGCGATGTTGCCGGGCACCGCGAGCACCAGCCAGACCAGCACCGCCCACCCGACGCCACGTGCCAGCACACCCACCGCACCCGGCCGGAACCGCACCGGACTGTCCACTGTGGCCGGAAGGACCAGTGTGGTCTCCGGCGGGGTTTCGGGTGCCGCGGCCCGCTCCTCCGTCGTGCTCATGCAACCGCCTTCCGCACGAACAGGCCCTGCGGTCGCAGCAGCAGCACGGCGAGCAGGAACACGAACAGCACCATCGCCTTCGCACCGTGGATCTCGTTGAACAGGCTCAGCGTGCCCAGCTGCTCGACCACGCCGACGACGAGCCCGCCGAGCACCGCGCCCGGCATGCTCCTCATGCCCGCGAGCACCGCCGCCATGAAGCCGGGCACGAGCGAGGCGCCGCCGCCGAAGGTGAGGAACCCGGCGGTGAACGTGGTGTACGGGCCGGTGAGCACCCCGGCGAGCCCGCCGAGCAGCGCGGCGATCCCCCAGGTGATCATCGAGACCCGGCGGACGCTGATGCCGACGAGTTCGGCCGCGGTCGACTCCTGTTGCGCCGCCTGGATCGCGAGACCCGACGGGGACCGGAAGAACATCGCGAGCGCGATGGCCGCCACCGCCAGCGCGCCGACGGTGAACAGCTGCTGGTAGGTGATCGCCGCACCGAACGGCGCCGCGAACACCCCGTCGACGATCTTGGGCATCGTCCGGATCGGGATCTCGTTGTTCTGCCAGAACTGGATGCCGACGGCGGCGAGTGCGACGCCCGCGGTGCCGACCAGGAGGGTGACCCGGGACGAGTCGCGCAGCGGGTGGATCACCAGCCGTTCGGTCAGCAGGCCCATCGCGACCGCGACCCCGAGCCCGAACAGCAGGCCCCATCCGTAGCCCCACTCCCAGACCTCGACCGCGACGAACGCGCCGAACAACCCGGTGGTGCCGAACTCCGTCTGCGCGAAGTTGAACACCCCCGACGCCCGGTAGACGAGCACGATGCCCAGGGCCACCAGGGCATACACACACCCCTGCAGCAGGCCGACGGTCAGGGCGATGCCCAGTTCCTGTGTCATGGCCGGACGTTGACCGACTGGGTCCGGAACTGCCGCGAGCCGCAGTCCGCGCGCAACAGGTGCATGGCGGTGCCGCCGAAGTGCTTGTCACGGCCGAACTGCGCGTTCGGGTACACCCCGGTCGCGAAGGCCTTGCCGCTCGTGATCGTGGCGAGCACGCTCTGCCTGCTCAGGTCCCGTCCGGTCACCTGCAGCATCGAGCCGACCAGCTTCTCCACACCCCACAACGCGATGCCGATGTCGTCCGGGGCGGAGCCGTTCTTCTTCCGGTACGCCGGTGCGAACGCCGGGTCCATTCCGCCGATCCGGTCCAGCTGCGGGAACGGCGAGAAGAACTGCGCGCCGTTGAGCTGCGGGCACGCGCCGGTGGCGACGATGTTCAGGCCGTTGGTGACGCCGGGACCGATGAACCGCACCGTGCAGGTCATCGCCTTGGTGACGTTGATCAGGCCGCTGGGCGCGCCGTTCCACACGACCGCGCGTACCCCGCTGTTGCAGATCCTGGCCGCGATAGTCGGCGCCTCGGCCTGGATGTTCTTCGGTACCCGGTCGGCGAAGCGCAGGTTGCCGCCGAACGCGCGCTGCAGCGAGCCGCGCTGTGCCGCGAAGTAGCTGTCGAGGCTGTCGTTGTCGGCGACGACGAGCCCGACGCGCTGCCCGCGGAAGTCCTGCTGGGCGAGTCTGGTGATCATCGGTGCCTGCTGCTCGTAGGTCAGCGACACCGCGAAGTAGGAGCGCGCCCCGGCCAGCGAGCCCTGGCCGGGCCGGGTCTCGTGCACACCGGCCGAGATGTAGGGGACGCCGAGCGAGGCCGCGTACCGCCCGCACGCGTCGATCTGGTCCGAGCCCGCGCCGCCGATGAGCAGGAAGACCTTCTGCTGCTGGACGAGGTCCTTGCAGGCGACCCTGGCGTCGTTGGGGTTGAAGTTGTCGTTGCGGAACACGACCTCGATCCGGCGGCCGTGGATGCCGCCTCGTTCGTTGACATAGCTGGCATAGACGCCGACGGCCCGGCGGAACGAGTCCTGCGGGATGGCCGCCGCGCCGGTCACCGGCGCGTGGATGCCGATCTTGATCGAGCTGTTGGTGACCCCGGTCCGGTCGACCGGGCCGCGCGCGCCACCGCCCCCACCGCCGCCGGAGCCCCCGCCGGAGCCGCCGCCCGTGCCGCCACCGCCACCGGTACCGCCTCCGGTCGGGCCGCCACCGCCACCGCCCGCGCCGGGCTCGGTACCGCCGGGAACGCCGGGCTGTGAGCTGCCCGCACCCGCCCCCGAACCGTCGTCGAGGCCCGCTCCTCCGCCGCCACCGCCTGCCTGCCCGGCCGGTCCGGCGTACAGGTCGGCGACGCCGGGCTTCTGACCGCACCCGGCGACCAGCAGTGCCGCGATGCCGAACACGGCCACCGCCATCCGTGACCGCATCTACCGCACCTTCCTGTCCAGGACACGCCGCGCACGCCTGAGGTCGAGGGCCCGGCTGACGCCGCGCCTGGTCGTTGACGTCGCCGGCTCGCCGTGTGGCCCGAGCACGAGCATCACGAGATAGGCCGCGACCAGCCCGACCGGGATCAGGGCGAGCGCGGTGGCCGGGATGTTGTCGAACAACGCGGGCGACGCCGTGGCGGCAGGCTCGGGTTGGGCGACCGCCGGCTCGTCGCCCGCGGTGACCGGCGGCGCCGCGCCGGGCACCTCCCCACCTGGCACCGGTCCGGCGTCGGCGGGCACCGAGCCCGACGAGCCGAGGCCGTCGTCGACCGCACCTGGAGAACCGCCGTCGACCGGGCCGGAGTCGCCGAAACCGCCGTCACCACCGCCGCCGCCATCGCTCGGCGCCGGTGTGGCGCTCAGCCGCGCACCGACGCCTGCGGTGTAGGCGACCTGGAAGCTCTCCGGCGGCTCGGCCTGCTCGACGAGCACGATCGACGGGGACATGGTGCTGTCCGCCGCGAGCCACTCGCTCGCGATCGAGGTCAGGTCGAAGGTCCACACGCCGTTCGCGGCGCGCGTGCCGGCCGCCGAGGCCAGGTCGCAGTCGTAGTCCGGGCGAGCCTGCCACGACGCGGCCTCGCCCTCGGTCCAGAAGGGCTCGGTGACCGGGCAGGCGACGACCTTCGCCCCGTCGTTGCCCACGTTCGCCCCCGGGTCGCCGGACTCACGCAAGGTGACCACGAAGGACGACACGGTGGCACCCGGCGTGGCGTCGAGCGCGAACTCGATCGCCGTGACCTTCTCCGGCTCACCCGCGGCGGCGGCGACAGGCAGGGTGCCCGCGGGCACGGTCGGTGGCGCGGCCTGCGGCGGTGCGACCGGCACCTGGCCGGCCGGCGCCTCGTTGACCCGCCACCACCACCCGGTCTTGCTCACCGAAGCCCCGGAGGAACTCCCTGGCGGAGCCTGCTGCCGGGCGGCCACCTGTGCCATGGTCGCGCTCGGCAGGCAGAGCGTGATCAGCAGCGGGAGCGCGAGCGTCAACGCTCCTGCCCGGACGCGCCATGCGGGAGTCATGCACGTACATCGGGGATCGGACCGTCGCGCAACAGATTCGGCGGAACTCGGTGAGATGGGCGGTCATGTGGTGGCGGGCGCAGGTACCTCGCGCAGCATCTGGCGGGCGAGTCCCACCCACCAGATGAAGGTGAACGCGATGACGGTCGGGTTCTTCACGAACAGCAGCACCGCCAGGTAGGTCGACCGCGAGTCGGCGGGCAGGAACCCGGCGACGACGTTCTCGGCGACCACGTCGAAGACCATGAACGCCACGGACAGCAGCACGCCCTGGATCACGAGGCTCCGCCAGTGCGACCGCGCGAACGCGGACAGGTTGTCGAAGCGCCACCGGGTGTCGCGCATGGCCAGCCGCCAGACCAGCACGAGCAGCAGCAGCCGGACACCCATCACCAGAACCTCCGAGGCCACCGCGAGCGCGCCCGGCACGTGGTCCCCCCACTCGACCACGACGAGCCGTTGCAGCGAGGCCACCAGCGACAGTCCGACCACCAGGGGCAGATGGCGCAGGTAGAACCGCCATGCCCAGGCGGGCACCTCCAGCGCCAACCGGATCTCACCACGCAGTGCCGTGCTCATCGAGGCCTCCGTCCAGTCCATTTATTTCAGCGTACCAAAATATTCAGAGTGCTAAAGTGACTGTGTGGCGGGACGAGAAGAAGGCGACCCCGGGGCGGCACTGGGACGCGAGCTCAGCACGGCCGTCGTCGCGTTTCACGAAGCGGTCGGGGCATACCTGGGAGTCAGCGCCGTCGACCAGCGCGCCCTCGGGATGATCGGCGCCCACGGCCCGCTGACGGCCGGTGCGCTGGCGACGATGATCGGTCTCACCCCGGGAGCCGTGACCGGCATGGTCGACCGCCTGGCACACGCGGGCCTGGTGACGAGAACACAGGATCCCGCCGACCGCAGACGTGTGGTGATCAGCGTGGCCGACACCGGCCGGACGGTGTTCGGGCAGGTCTTCTCCGGACTGTCCACCGCGATGAACGTCATGATGACGCGCTACACACCGCAGGAGCAGACGCTGATCGCGGACTACGTCACCCGCACGATCGACATCCTCCGGGAGCAGACCCGGGAGCTGACACGATCCGCCCAGCGGCGTCGTTCCGGTGAATCGCCCGTCCGGTAGGCCATGATTGACGCCGACAGTCGTACGGTGACGCAGGTGGGTGACATGGCCGAGCACGCACGCGTCCTCGAGCTGATCCAGGCGGTGGACCTCGAACGGCAGGACGCCGACCGGGTCACGGCCTGGCTCGCCGAGCACCGGGCCGCCGTGGTGGCCGCGGTCCTCGCGTGCGACCACGAGGGCGCGCGTGGACTGGGGACGCGGCTGGCCGCTGCCGTCTGGCCCGCCGCGGGCCTGGTTCCGGACCCGGCGTGGTGGACGGAACTGGCCCAGGCCGGTGAGTCGCTCGCCGTCGCCGACCGGGACCCGGCGGCTTTGGCCGACCTGCTGCGCCGCGGCGCCATGACGTTCGCCGCACACGGTGACCACCTGCGGGCCGAGGAGCGGTTGGTGCGCGCGCTGGCGATCGCCCGCCGCGAAGGGCTGCCCGGCAAGGACCACGTGCTGAGCAGCCTCGGCGCGCTGTACCGCGACTGGGGCAGGCTGAGCAAGGCGCTCGACGCGTACCTGGGGCTGGTGGACGTGCGCCGCGACGCCGGTGACCCGGTGGGGACGGCGGCCGCACTGGCCGAGGTCGGCGCCACCATGCACGCCGCGGGCCGGGTGCGTTCGGCCATGGACTACTTCGACCAGGCCGACGAGGTCATGACCGAGGCGAGCGGGCCACCGGTCGAGCACGCCCGTGTTCTCGTGTGGTGCGGACGTACCCGGTGGGAGCAGGGTCTGCACGGACCGGCGCGGCACCGGTGGAGCCGGGCGCTGGCCATGCTGGTCGACGTGGACGAGGCCGGAGCGGACCGCGTCCGGGCGTTGCTCGCGAACGGACCGGCGCACGAACCGGACTACCTGCCGAACACGTCCTCGTCGCCGTCCGGCGGGGTCGGGTAGCTCAGTTCGAAAAGGTCCAGCACGTCCGGAACGGTGAATACCCGCGGGTGGTTGCGGCCGTTCACGCTGCGCACGACATCGAGCCGCTGGAGTTGTTTCGTCAGGATCGCGGCCTGCTGCACGGTGATTCCGCAGCGCTGCGCTATCTGCAGGTTGGTGGTGAGCGGGGTGGCGGCGAGATCGCGGGTCACGCGCACGATTCCGTCCATGCGCCTGCCGATCCTGCCGAGGTGTTCCTCGCTGATTCGTTCCGCCCGCTCGATGAATCGCAGCTGGTTGCGGCACAGGTCCGCGATGCCGGTGGCGAAGAATACGAGGAAACCGTCGAGATCGCCCTTGTGCACCATGGCGAGAATCCGGTCGCGGTATTCGTCACGGTGCCTGCTCAGCCATTCCGAGACGGGCAGCAGCGGGTCGGCGAGCGCGCCTTCGCGGATCAGCGCGAGCGTGACGTAAAGCCGCGAAAGGTGGTCCGCGTGCGGAACCGGGGAGAGCACCGACAGCTGGTAGTGACCCAGCGCGACCCGCGCCAGCAGCGGCGCCTCGCACCCGGAGTCCACCCACGCCGACCACTGCATGCCGCTGGTCTGCAACTCCGCGCCGGGCGGGACGGCGATCAGGTACGCGTCGCGCGGATCGGGACCACCAAGCCAACCTGGCGTGGTGCGCCAGTTCACCTCGATCACGTCGTCGCCCTCGATGTGGCCCAGCGAGCCGGCCGTGCCGTCGAGGATCGAGCCCAGCTGGCTGAGCAGCGCGAGGTTGATCGCGCCACCCGCCCGGACCCAGGACACGGCCTCATCGTTGGCGCGCAGATATCTTCGCAGTCCCAGGTCGACCTCGGGTTTCCCGGCGGCTCCCGGCAAATCCGCGAGAAGCAGTTCCCGCAACGCGCCGAACACGCCACCGAGTTCACCGGAGCCGTGCACCTCGCGCAGTTGGGCCAAACGGACGAGCCCCGCCCGGTTGGGCAACCGCGCGGCAGCCTCGTCGAGCCTGCCCAAAACCTGTTCGGCCTCCGCGAGAATCCGGTAGGTCTGCGGCAGCAACCGCACCATCGACGGTAACGGGCGGGGCAGGAACGCCCCTTCCAGGCGCAACCGCGCGGGAATGTCACCGATGCCGTCAGCGAGGAACCACCGGCCCGTCTCGGCAGGCATTGCGTCAGGCATGGCGGAAAGACTGGCCGACCGGACCGAAAATCGGCAAACCTTTCAAAGTCCACACGCAAGATCACCATCCAGGAACCCGCACCGGTCCGAGGGCGAAGCCAGGGCGATCCACCACCGGCGGCCCGCTCCCTCCGGACCGCGCCTCCAGACTCCCGTCCAGTAGTCGAACAAATGTTCGAGCCGATGTCAAGGCGAGGGCTCCTGCTATCGTCGATGGCAGTTGATCGTGAGGAGCTTTCTTCCATGGTGGCCGAGGACGACATCTCCGGGTAGCTCCGGAGCCTGACCGGCGGTACCCGTCTCGTGGTGACGCCGCTTTCGGTCATGCCGTCTTCTGCCCTGTCGTCCTCGGGCGGTTCACCCACGCCCGCTGCGCCATGAGAGCTTCCCCATGTCCAAGATCGTTGCCGCCAACCTGTCCTTTTCCTGGCCGGACGGGACCCCTGTGTTCACCGACCTCTCCTTCGCCGTCGGTGCGGGCCGCACCGGGCTCGTCGCACCCAACGGTGCGGGCAAGAGCACGCTGCTCAAGCTGATCGCCGGGGTGTACGAGCCCGACCGCGGTTCGGTGACCGTCGACGGTGTGCTCGGCTACCTGCCGCAGACGTTGCCGCTCACCGGTGAACCGACCGTGGCCGAGGCGCTGGAGGTCGCGCCCGTGGTGCGCGCGATCGCGGCGATCGAGGCCGGGGACGCGAGCGAGGAGAACTTCGCGACCGTCGGGAACGACTGGGACGTCGAGGAACGCGCGCGGGTGCAGCTCGACCGGCTCGGGCTCGGTGACGTCACGCTCGACCGGAGGCTCGGCACGCTCAGCGGTGGCCAGGTGATCTCGCTCGGACTGGCGGCGCAGCTGTTGCGCGGGCCGGACGTGTTGCTGCTCGACGAGCCGACCAACAACCTCGACCGGTCGGCCCGGCACCGGCTGTACGACGTGCTCGGCGACTGGAAGGGCAGCCTGCTGGTGGTGAGCCACGACCGCGCCCTGCTCGACCGGCTGGACCGGATCGCCGAGCTCGAACCCGGGCAGCTGCGCCAGTTCGGCGGCAACTTCTCGGCGTTCGAGGCCGCGAAGCGCGCCGCACGCGAGGTGGCGGAGAAGAACCTGCGGTCGGCCGAGGCCGATCTCAAGCGGGAGAAGCGGGAGATGCAGGAGGCGCGGGAACGCGCCGCGCGGCGCGCCGCGACCGGGGCGCGGACCAACACCGACATCCCGCGGATCATCCGCGGGGGGCTGAAGCGGAAGGCGCAGGAGTCCGCGGGGCGGGCCGACGACGTGCACTCGCGGCGGGTCGAGGAGGCGCGGGCACGGCGCGACGAGGCGGACCTGGCGTTGCGGGAGGACGACACGATCGCGTTGTCGCTGCCCGACACCGAGGTGCCCGCGGGGCGGACCGTGTTCCACGGCGAGCGGATCCGGGTGCGCGACCTGTTCGCGGGCGACGGGTTGACGCTCGCGGTCCGCGGGCCGGAGCGGGTGGCACTGACCGGCGGTAACGGCGTCGGGAAATCGACGCTGCTGCGGGTGATGAGTGGTGACCTCGAACCGGACGGCGGGCTCATGCACCGGGGCGACGGGCGCGTGGCGTACCTCTCCCAGCGGTTGGACCTGCTCGACCTCTCGGCCAGCACGCTGGCGAACCTGCGCTCGTTCGCGCCGTCGCTCTCCGAGACGGAGACCATGCACCTGCTCGCGCGGTTCCTCTTCCGGGAGGAGCGGGCGCGGCTGCCCGTCGGCGCGTTGTCGGGCGGGGAACGGTTGCGGGCCACGTTGTTGTGCGTGTTGCGAGCCGAGCCGGCGCCGCGGCTGCTGTTGCTGGACGAGCCGACGAACAACCTCGACCTGGTGAGCGTGGAGCGGTTGACCGGTGCGCTGGGTGCCTACCGGGGCGCGTTCGTGGTGGTAAGCCACGACGACCGGTTCCTCGCCGACATCGGGGTGTCACGGTGGTTGCGCCTCGCGAACGGGACTCTCCACGAAGCCGGACCACCCGAGGGCGTCTAGCGTCACTCCCGCAAGGTGCCCAGCGGACCGACGTACATCTGCGCCTTGATCGCCCGCAGGGTCTGCGGGGTCTTCCCCGTCAGCCCTCGGGCGCGGTCCAGCGCCTCCGCCAGCACGTCCGCCTCCGGCACGGCCTTGTCCACCAGGCCCGCGGACGCCGCGTCCGTACCGCCGTAGCGGCGGCCGGTCGTCATCGCCTCGTGCGCGGTGGCCGGGATCAGCTTGCACTGGATCAACGCGGCCATCCCCGGCGTGAAGGGGATGTTGATGTCGACCTCCGGCAGGCAGAAGAAGCCCCGGTCGGCACGCATCACGCGGAAGTCGTGGGCCAGGGCGAGCATCGCGCCCGCCGCGAACGCGTGGCCCGGGATGGCGGCGACCGTCGGGGTCGGGAACTCCAGCACTCGGGCCAGGAGCCCGTGAACCTGCCCGACGTAGCTCTGCAACTGGTCGCCGTGGCCACCCAGCCAGTCCAGGTCCAGGCCGTTCGAGTAGATCTTGCTGCTCGCCGTGGTGACCAGCGGCGCCGGGTTCTGCTCGACCTCGTCCAGCGCGGTGTTCACCGCCGTCAGCCAGTCCGGGTGGAAGCGGTTCTCCCCGTCTCCCAGGTCGAGCACCCAGACGTCGTCGTCCCGCTTGAGCGTTGGCATGCTGTCACAATACTGGCGAGTAACTTAGGGGGCCAGTGCCGACTAGAACCTGTCTTCTGCGGGTATGCCCCCGTTCGTGACTGATCGGGTGAGTGTGTTCGCGCCGTCGCCGCAGCTGACCGTGACCGTCGAGGATCTCGACGGGAACCCGGACGTGCACCTGCACGCGGGCGGGCAGGGGTTCTGGCAAGCACGGATGATCGTCGCGCTCGGCGCGCCGGTCACCCTGTGCTGCGCGCTGGGCGGGGAGACCGGCCAGGTGTTGCGGCACCTGCTCGCCGAGCACGACATCGAGGTCCGCGCGCGGGACGTCGCGGCACGCAACGGCGCCTACGTGCACGACCGCCGCGACGGCGACCGGGACCAGGTCGTCGAGCAGCTGCCGGATCCGTTGACCCGGCACGAGCTGGACGACCTCTACGAGCTGGCCGTCATCGCGGGGTTGACCTCGGGCGTCGCCGTGCTGAGCGGGTCGGTCGACGAGTCGACCGAGGAGGTCGTGCCCGTCTCGACCTACGAACGGCTGACCGCCGACCTCGTCGGCAACGGCTGCCGGGTGGTGGTCGACCTGGCGGGCGAGCGGCTGTCGGCCGCGCTCGCCGGCGTGCCGACCGTGGTGAAGGTCAGCCACGAGGAGCTGCTGGACGACGGCCGCGCCGACGACGACAGCGTGCCCGCGCTGACCAAGGCGGCGCGGGCGATCGTCGGCGACGGGGTCGACCTGGTGGTCGTGTCCCGGGCGGCGGACCCCACCCTGGCGGTGCGCGGGGACGAGGCGCTGCTGGTGAAGGGGCCGTCGCTGGCGCCGGTGGACACCCGAGGCGGCGGGGACTCGATGACCGCCGGTATCGCGGCGGCGTTCGCCCAGGGTGAGGACGTCGAGGCGGCGCTGCGGCTGGGAGCGGCCGCGGGCGCGCTCAACATCACGCGGCACGGGCTGGGCAGCGGCAGCGGCGACGCGGTGCGGGCGCTGGCGGAACGGGTAGAAATCACGCGGGCTGGGTAGCCGAAAACCATGCGTGTGCTGGTGACGAACGACGACGGCATCGAGTCCCCCGGCCTGCTGGCACTCGCGGAGTGCGCGCACGACCTCGGCTGGGACACGGTGGTGGCCGCACCCGCCACCGAGTCGAGCGGCACGAGCGCGGGCCTGACGGCGGCCACCGACGAGCGCCAGGTCGCGGTCGAACGCAGGACGCTCCCCGGGCTCCCGGCCATCGAGGCGTACGCGGTGGCCGCCCACCCCGGGCTGATCGTGCTCGCCGCGTGCCACGACGGGTTCGGCGAGCGGCCGGACCTCGTCCTGTCGGGGATCAACCGGGGCGGCAACGTCGGGCGCGCGGTGCTCCACTCCGGCACGGTCGGCGCCGCGCTGACCGGTGCCGTCAACGGCGCGCGTGCGGTCGCGGTGTCGCTGGACCTGCCGCTCGACCTCGAGCTGTCACCGCACTGGGACCGGGCGAAGCGGATCGCGAGGCAGTTCCTGCCGGTCGCGGCCGAGCTGCCGGAGGGTGCCGTGCTCAACGTGAACGTGCCGGACGTGCCGGACGTGAAACCGGCGCGGTGGGCCCGGCTCGCGACCTACGGACGGGTGCAGCAGAAGGTGACGCAGCTCGACGAGGGCGCGATCGAGGTCGGCCACATCGAGGTCGACGGTGAGCTGGAGCCGGGCACGGACGCCGCGTTGCTGGCGGAGGGCCACGTGACCGTGACGCCGTTGCGCTCCGTACACGAGGACGAGGCCCTGATGGGTGGCACGCTGCCCTGACCAGCGCGGGGGCCGGCCGTCGTAGCCGGCGAAACTGGAAGGAGTTTCGACCTGGGGACGACCGGCCCGATTTCGGACGTTAACCACCACGGGCGGCGTTCACAAGAAACCGCACACCATTGTGTCAACCACCCGGCCCAGGTACGGCCGATACGCTCCGTGACTGTCCACTGTCGAGCGGTTGACCGCCTACTCGGGGCGAACGGCGCAGAGCGCGGTCACCTCGTCCGGATCGGTCTCGAAGTGGTCGTGACCCGCGGGCACGCCGACGCCCGCGTACGAGACGTCGCCGCCTGGCATGCCGGTGACCGGGCGGCGGGGCGCCGCGTGCAGGTCCCGCACCCCGGTCTCCGCGACGACCCGCGCGGCGTTCGCGGCCCGGACGCCGCCGCACGCCATCACCTCGATCCGGTCCCCCGCCCGCGCGACGAGGTCCTTGACCAAGGGTGCGCCGTCGAGGGCGGAGCGGCGGCGGCCGGACGTCAGCACCCGCGTGAAACCCAGTGACGCCAGGCGTTCGAGCGCCTCCCGGGAGTCGGCGCTGACGTCGATGGCCCGGTGGAACGTGGTCTGCATGCCCTCGGCCGCCGCCACGAACGCGGCGCACGCGTCGTCCACGCGGCCGTCCTCGGTCAACGCGCCCACGACCACACCGGTCGCGCCGTGTGCCCGCGCGACCGCGATGTCCCGGACGATCAGGTCCAGCTCGTCGCGCGTGTAGTGGAAGTCGCCGGGCCGGGGCCGCACCAGGACGTGCACCTCGATCAGCGCCGACGCGGCCTCGATCAGCGCCGCGCTCGGGGTGAGGCCCCCGTCCGACAGGCCTGCGCACAGCTCCACCCGAGCCGCTCCCGCCGCTGCCGCGACCCGCGCACCCGCCACCGACTCCACACTGATCTCCACCCGCACGCCACCAGTATCAGGCGTGCGGTCCGTGCGCTTGAACCGGCGCACCGCTCCGTGCTCAGTAGCGCTGCGCGTACCAGGTGGGTGGCTCGCCGAACATGCTCCTGAAGTCGCGGATGAAGTGGCCCTGGTCCGCGTAGCCGAGGTCGGCGGCGAACGCGGCCCAGTCGATCTCGCCGCCCGCCGCCATCCGCTCGGTCACCTCGTGCAGGCGGTACCGGCGGATCACCCACTTGGGGCCGATACCGACGTATTCGGCGAACAGCCGCTGCACACCGCGCACGCTCGTCCCGAGCAGGTCGGCGAGCGTCTCGACCCTGGTCACCTCGGGGCGGTCCGCGATCGCGGCCACCGCGTCGGCCGCGGCGAAGGCCTTCGGGTCGTCCTCGGGCAGGTGGGCGAGCAGGAAGCGCTCCACCTCGGACACGTCCGGCGCCGTCGGCACGTCCGGGCCGAACACCTCGGTCGCGGGCACGACCCGGTCGCTGATCGTCGAGACCGGCGCGCCGAGCCACGGGCGGAAGCAGCCGGCCCGGAACGCGACGCCGAACACGTGGCCGCTGCCCTCCAGGATCTTGATCTGGTAGCCGCTGACCACGCCGTTCACGTCCGCGCGGCCCCCGCCGAACGACAGGTGCACGTTCGGGTACGGGACGATCTTCTGCCGGTACGGCTCCTCGTAGTCCCAGTCCACGACCCAGTACCGGGCAACCCACGGCGCCAGCGCCTCGGACGGCTCCGGGTAGGCGTGCCGCTGGTACCTCGTCCACGCGCCGCCGACCTCGCGGACATCCCTTCGCACGGGTGCCGAGTCTATGTCGCGTTGTTTCAATACCGCTGACCTGCCACCGGCCTAGCGTCGCCGCCATGACACACATGTCCACCGCGGCCGACGCCCTCGCCGACGTCGTCCGTGCCATCGAACCCGACCAGCTCACGAACCCCACGCCGTGCACGGAGTTCGACGTCCGGGAGCTGGTGCACCACCTGCTGTACTGGGGTCCGTCGCTGGAAGGCGCCGCGCGCAAGGAGAACGTGCCACCGTCCGATGTGGACGTCACCGACTGGCGGGGCGCGCTGCTCGCGCAGCTGTCCCGGACGGTCGAGGCGTGGACGCCCGCGTCGGCGTGGGAGGGCGAGACGAGCATGGGGCCCGCACGGGTCGTCGGCGACATGCTCGTCGGCGAGGTGGCCGTGCACGCGTGGGACCTCGCGCGTGCCACCGGGCACCCCCTCGACCTGCCCGACGACCTGGTCGCGTACCTGTACGACGGGATCGCGGCGGGTGCCGAGCAGGGCCGGGAGATGGGGCTCTACGGACCGGAGGTACCCGTGCCCGCCGACGCGCCGCTGTTCGACCGCATCCTGGGCCTGACGGGTCGTGACCCGGCCTGGGTCAGTGCCGGTGCCGCAGCTCCCTCGGCTGCTTGCTGATCCACACCAGCCGGTCGAAGTCGACGGCGACGCCCCGCAGCAGCAGGTCCACCAGCGTGCGCGCGTGCTGCGGGGCGTCGCCGAACAGCGCCCGCTGGTAGACGGTGGCCGCGAGCAGGTCGACGACCATGTCCGGGTCGACGTCGTCGCGCAGCTCACCCCGGCTCACGGCCCTGCGCACGGCGACCGCGGCCGCCGCCCTGGTGGGCGCGACCAGCGTGTCCACCAGGTGCCCGCGCAGCTCCGGGTCCGCGCACTCCGCGACCAGCGGGGCCAGCACGCCCGCCGGCAGGCGGTCGTTGAGCATCTCGGTGAGCAGGTCGACGCTCTGGATGAGGTCGCAGCGGGTGCAGCCGTTGTCCGGGGCGGGCGGGCTGACCAGCAGCGTCGCGAGCGCGTCGATGACGAGGCGCTGCCGGACCGGCCAGCGGCGCCGGATCGCGGCCTTGGTGGTGCCCGCGCGGGCGGCGACCGTCTCCAGCGCGAACCCGGACCAGCCGCGTTCGGCGAGGACGGCGACCGTCGCGTCGAGCACCGCGGCGTCGATCGCGGTGTCGCGTGGCCGGCCCGGGCTCACGCGGTCACGTCCTGCGGGTACCAGCGCAGCTCGACGGTGTTGCCGTCCGGGTCGGCGACGTACACCGACGTCGCCGCGCCCCGCGCGCCCCAGCGGCCGACCGGGCCCTCCAGCACGGTGAACACGCCGGAGTCGATCACTTCCTGCCAGTCGAGCGGCTCCACCACGAGGCAGATGTGGTCCACGTTCGACTCCCCTCGCGGCTTGCTCATCAGGTCGATGATCGTCCGGTCGCTGATCCGCACCGACGGGAACGGCACTTCGCCGGCCCGCCACTCGTCGACGCGCACCGGCGCCAGGCCGAGCGGACCGGTGTAGAAGTCGAGCGACCGCTCCACGTCCGCCACGTTCAGCACCAGGTGGTCGAGCTCCACAACACGCATGATTGTCCTCCGGTAATTACGATCCGAACCGGATCGGATCATAACAACCGAGGACAGTTCTGCCCAGCCCGCGATCCAGACGTTCTTGGGGTCGCGGACCGCGTCGGCGGCCCGGTGGCTATGCCTGGTCGGCACGCTCCACACGGGTGCCGTGCGCGAGTGCCGACGCCTTCGCCGCCAGGTAGCGCTGCTCCTGCAGCGACCGGGTGCGGTGCGCGGCCTCCCGGTACGCGACCACCGCGCCCTCGATGTCACCGGACAGCTCCAGCAAATACGCCCGTACCGCAAAGAGCCGGTGGTGGTCGGCCAGCCGCTTGTCGCCGGCCAGGTCGTCGACCATGGCCAGCGCGGGCGCCGGGCCGCGGACCATGCCGACCGCGACCGCGTGGTTGAGCGCGGTCATCGGGCTGCCGGTCATCTCGGCCAGCACCCCGTACAGGGCCTCGATCTGCGGCCAGTCCGTCTCCTCGGCCGTTCCGGCCTCGTCATGGAGCGCCGCGATCGCCGCCTGTAGCTGGTACGGCCCGGACGGACCCGCCGACATCGCGGCGGTCACCATGGCGACGCCCTCGTCGACGAAGTCCCGGTGCCACCGCGAACGGTCCTGTTCGGCGAGCGGGACCAGCATGCCGTCGGGACCGACGCGGGCGTCACGGCGGGCGTCGGTCAGCAGCATCAGCGCGAGCAGACCCGCCACCTCCCCGTCGCGGGGCATCAGGCGGTGGACGATCCGGGTCAGTCGTATGGCTTCCCGGGACAGCTCGGCGCGGTAGGCCGACGGGCCCGCGGTGCTCGCGTAGCCCTCCGTGAAGATCAGGTACAGCACCCGCAGCACGGCCTCGAGCCGTTCCGCACGGTCGGCGGGCATGCGGAACGGCACGCCGCTCGCCTTCACCCGCTGCTTGGCACGCGAGATGCGCTGCGCCATCGTCGGCTCGGGCACCAGGAACGCGCGCGCGATCTCGATCGTGGTGAGACCGGCGACCGACCGCAGGGTGAGCGCGATCTGGTGTGTCCTCGGCAGCGCGGGGTGGCAGCACATGAACAGCAGGATGAGCGTGTCGTCGGCGTCTTCCACAGGGGCGACAACCGGCATCGTCCACGTGTTCTCGCGGCGTTGCCTGGCCTGCTCGTTGCGCAGGAGGTCCGTGAGCCGCCGGGACGCGACCGTGATCAGCCACGCCTTCGGGTTGTCCGGCACCCCGGTCTCCGGCCAGCCTGCCGCCGCGGCGATCAGCGCCTCCTGCACCGCGTCCTCCGCGGTGTCGAAGTGGCCGTACCGGCGGACGACCGCGCCGAGGACCTGCGGCGCCAGCTCGCGCAGCAGGCCCTCGACCGCGGTGGCCGTCACGCGATGTCCGCCAGGCCGTCGATGAGCGGCCGGATGTCGACGTAGCCGCGGGCCTGGACGTGCTCGGGCGCGGGGGTGGCCGCGAGCTTGGCGGCGATCTCCGTGGCCCGGTCGTAGCTCGCGCAGTCGACGATCGTGAGGCCGACGATCACCTCGGCGGTCTCGGCGTACGGCCCGTCCGTCACGACGGTCTCCCCGTCCGTCGCGGTGACGCGCCGGGTCAGCACGGGTGCGGCGAGACCGTGACCGGCGACGTACTCGCCGGACTCGACCAGCTCGTTCGTCCACTTGCCCATGAACTCGCCGAGTGCCGCGACCTCGTCCGGGGTCCACGCGCGGCCTTCCGGGGTGTCCTTGCCCGCCATCGCGTCGTAGTCGGCCTGCGAGGCGTAGTGGAGGATCATGTACTTCACGGTTCCGCTCCCATCGCGGTGAAGGTGTTCGTTCGCCCGGGACGTCGAGGCCGCCTCGACACACCTCGACACCCCATTATGTGACCTGTGTCACGTCATGAGGTGTCGAGATGTCGAGCACCACGTGCGGAGATCGTGGTCAGTCCCCCACCACGCTGTCCACCCGCGTCACGCCGCGGCGCGCTCCCCTGCCGGGCGCCTGCGCGACCGCGGGTCGGTCAGCACCGGCGGACGCCACGCCCCGTCCGCGCGGTAGAGGTCGGTGCCGGGCGGCACGATCTCGTCGACGCGGTCCAGCGTGGCGTCGTCCAGCTCCAGGCCCGCGCCCTTCAGCGTGGCCTCCAGGTGCGCCATCGTGCGCGGACCGATGATCACCGACGTGACCGCCGGGTGGGCGGCCGCGAACGCCACGGCGAGTTCGGGCAGCGTGCACCCGAGCCCGTCGGCGACCTCGATCAGCTGCTCCAGCGCGTCGAACTTGGCCGTGTTCTCCGGCAGCGACGGGTCGAACCGGAACGGGGTGATCGCCGCCCGCCCCCTGGTCAGGTCGACGTCCTGGCCGCGGCGGATCCCGCCGGACAGGAAACCGGACGCGAGCGGGCTCCACGTGAGCACTCCCATGCCGAGCCGCGCGGCGGTTGGCAATACGGTCGTCTCGATTCCCCGTGCCAGCAACGAGTACGGCGGCTGCTCGGTGCGGAACCGGTGCAGGCCACGGCGTTCCGCGACGTGGTAGGCCTCGACCAGGTCCGACGCCGGGAACGTCGAGCTGCCGAACGCGCGGATCTTGCCCGCCCGCACCAGGTCCGTCAGCGCGGACAGGGTCTCCTCGATGTCCGTCGTGTGGTCGGGGCGGTGGATCTGGTACAGGTCGATCCAGTCCGTGTCCAGGCGCCGCAGGCTCTGCTCCACCTCGTGGACGATCCAGCGGCGCGAGTTGCCGCCCTTGTTCGGCCCGTCCCCCATCGGGAAGTGGACCTTGGTGGCGAGCACGACGTCGTCGCGGCGGCCCTTGAGCGCCTTGCCGACGATCTCCTCCGACTCGCCCATGGAGTACATGTCGGCGGTGTCGACGAAGTTGATGCCCGCGTCGAGCGCGGCGTGGATGACGCGGACGGCGTCGTCGTGGTCGGAGTTGCCGACCGAGCCGAACATCATGGCGCCGAGGCAGTGGACGCTCACCTCGATGCCGGTGCCGCCGAGTACGCGGTAGCGCAACGTTGTCCCCCTTCGTGGTGCTTGACGTCCGGGGGACGGTACGAGCTGGAGCGAACTCCAGGTCAAGCGTTGTTCCCGAAATTGTCGGTGGTCGCCGTTACCGTTCCCGCCATGCGCGAGAACCACTCCTCCGGCGGCGACTTCGAGGACGTGTACGGCTACAGCCGTGCCGTCCGAGTCGGCGACCACGTCCACGTGGCCGGGACCTGTGCCCGCGCCCTCGACGGCACGGACACCTACACGCAGGCGAAGGAGGCGCTGTCGATCATCGAGGCGGCGCTGAAGGAGGCGGGCAGCGGCCCGGCGGCGGTGGTGCGGACCGTGACGTACGTGACCGACATCGGCGACAGGTTGGAAGTGGCCAGGGCGCACTCCGAGATGTTCGGTGACGTGCGCCCCGTGGCCACCCTCGTCGAGGTCAGCGCGCTGATCGACCCGCGCATGAAGGTGGAGATCGAGGCCTATGCGATAGAGACCTGAGTCGCGGACAGCGACAGCGCGAAGCGCAGCCGTCTGCCGGTCATGCCCTTCATCGCGGTCACTCCCCACACGTAGCGGTCCACCTCGGCGCTCGCGCGCACCCGCAGGCGGTCGTCGAGCACCCGGACCTCGTCGATCCGCACGTCGAGCGGTTCGGCGCGGTCGCGCACGGTCAGTTCGCCGCGCAGCGCCCACCCGCCGTCGCGGGCGACGCCGTTCGCCGTGAACGTGATGTCGGGGTGCCGCGCGACGTCGAGGTACTGCCGCGAACGCACGGTGTTGTCGCGTGCGGCGACGCCGGTGTCGACGCTGCCCGCGTCGATCGTGGCGCGCACGGTCGACAGGTCGGCGGGGGACGCGACATGGACGACGCCGTCCCGTAGCGCGAACGTGCCGCGCACCGGCGCGAGCCCGAACAGGTGGCGGGTCGCGAACGAGATCGTCGACTCGCCCGGCTCGATGCGGTACGTGCCCGCGGTCGGGACGGTCACGGTCTCGGTGCTGGTCATGGCAGGTGTCCTTCCAGGTCGCACCGGCGCTGTCCGGCACCGGCGAGGTGGGGTATCCCGGCGCCGAGCGGGCCGGGCAGGTCGAAGCGGTGCAGGTCGACGACGTCGAACCCGGCACGGCCGATGGCGAGGCCGGTCTCCCGGTTGGGCCGGCAGCGTGCGCCGAAGGGTGCGGTGAGCGCGGCGACGAGGTTCTGGCCGCGCCGCACCCACGTGCCTGCCGGGGCGGCGACGTGCTCGGCGAACAGGAACCGTCCGCCTGGCCGCAGCACGCGGTGCACCTCGGCGAGCACGGCGGCCTGGTCGGCGACCGAGCACAGCACGAACGAGCAGACGACCGCGTCGACGCTGCCGTCGGGCAGGGCCAGCTCCTCGGCACGGCCGTCGACCACTCGGGCGCGCAGGCCGAGCCGGTCCGCCGCGGCGCGGACGCGGGCCCGTGCGGTGGCGTCGGGTTCGACGGCGACCAGTCGCACGTCCGGGTGGTAGTACCGCAGGGTGGCGCCGTCGCCGGGGCCCAGCTCGAGCACGGTGCCGCGCACCGCGCCGACGAGCGCCGGCCAGAGCGAGGTTCGCGGGACTGTCGTGGTCATGCCGGTAGCGTCGCGTGCGGTGACGCCGTCGCACATCGACCGGTCGGTGAACCTGAACTCGACTTTGGTCGATGGTCGGCGCACCGTTCGGCTCGTACGCTCGGGGCGTGTACGACCGCCCGTGCGGCCGCAGGCTGTGGCTGATCATCGCGATGGTCGCCGTGTTCATGGCGGCGATCGTGTACGGCGACGCCCAGGCCAGGAACTCGCCTGCCTCGACGACGCTGGAGATCGTGGCCGGAGTCGTCGGGCTGGCGCTGTTCCCGCTGCTGTTCGGCAGGCCGATGCCGGTCGCGCTGGCGTTGACGGCGCTGGCGGCGGTCGCCGCCACGGGCACCCCGGTGGCCAACATCGCGACACTGCACATCGCGCGGACCCGTCCGTTGAAGGTGGCGGTGGCCGTGGCGGTCGCCGGGGTCGCCGCCCACGCGGTGCGTGGCATCTGGCACCCGACCAGCGGCCTGTCGTACGGCTGGTGGCTGACGCTGATGGCCGTCGTGCACGCGGGCCTGGTCGGCTGGGGTCAGTGGGCCGCGGCGCGGGCCGCGGTGATCACCGCACTGCGGGAACGCGCCGAACGCGCGGAAGCCGAGCAGGGCAGGCGGATCGCGGAGGCCCGGGCAGCCGAGCGCGCGACGATCGCCCGGGAGATGCACGACGTGCTGGCGCACCGGCTGTCGCTGCTGGCGACGTACGCGGGTGCGCTGGAGTACCGCCCGGACCAGCCCGCGGAACGCCTGTCGCAGGCGGCCGGCGTGATCAGGGTGACCGTGCACCAGGCGCTGAACGAACTGCGTGACGTGATCGCCCTGCTGCGCGACGAACCGGACGACCTGGCCCGTCCGGTACCGGCACTGGCGGACCTGCCGTCGCTGGTCGCGGAGTCGAGGTCGACCGGTGCGCAGGTGGAGCTGACCGGCGAGATCGGCCTGGCGGAGGTCCCGGGCACGACGGGCCGCACCGCGTACCGGGTGGTGCAGGAAGCACTGACGAACGCACGCAAACACGCCCCCGGCCAGCCGGTGCGGATCACGCTGGACGGCACGCCGGGCACCACGCTGGAGATCGACGTGTCGAACCCGCTGGGCACCCGGTCGTCGATCCCGGGCGCGGGCACCGGCCTGGTGGGCCTGACCGAACGCGTCCGCCTGGCGGGCGGTCGCCTTGACCACCGCGCCACCGCGACGGAGTTCCAGGTGTCGGCGTCGCTACCGTGGCCGGCATGATCCGCGTGGTGATCGTCGACGACGACGCGCTGGTCCGCTCCGGTCTGACGATGATGCTCGACGGCGCGGACGGCCTGCGCGTGGTGGGTGAGGCGGGCGACGGTGACCAGGTGCAGGCGGTGCTGGACGCACACCCGACCGACGTGGTGCTGATGGACGTCCGCATGCCCCGCGTGAACGGCATCGCGGCCACCGCGAAGGTGCGGGCGCGGAACAACCCGCCCGAGGTCATCGTCCTGACCACGTTCGACTCGGACGAGAACGTGCTGCGCGCCCTGCGCGCGGGCGCGAGCGGCTTCCTGCTGAAGGACGCGCCCCCGGCGGACATCGCGACGGCGGTGCACCGGGTGGCGGCGGGCGAACCCATGCTGTCCCCGGCGATCACCCGCCGCCTGATGGACAGGGCTGCGACGGAGGCGGGCTCCTACGCACGGGCCCGCGCGGCGCTGGCCACCCTGTCGGCCCGCGAACACGACGTGGCGGTGGCGGTGGGCCAGGGCAGGACGAACGCCGACATAGCCGCGGAACTACACGTCAGCGTCGCCACGGTGAAGGCCCACATCACCCGTGTGCTGACGAAACTCGGCGTGGGCAACCGGACCCAGATCGCGCTGCTGGTCCACGACGCGGGCCTGGTGTGAACCGCCGGCCGGCCTGTCCCGGGACCGCCGGATGTGTCGGTGCCCGGACCTAGTATGCGGAGCATGACGCGGTACGTAGACGAGGATCTGAACGGCGCGGAGTTCCGCGAGTGCGATCTGACCGGGGCACGCCTGATCGGCGTCGTCATGCGGGATGCCGTGATCGACGGGCTCGTCACCAACCTCGTGGTGAACGGTGTCGAGGTCACCGAATACGTCGAGGCGGAGCTCGACCGGCGTCATCCGGTGCGGGTGCTGCTCCGCTCGGAGGACCCCGCCGACCTGCGCGAAGCGTCACGTCAGCTCCACGCCGCCTGGGCCGCCACGGTCGAGCGGATCCGCCGGACGCCCGGCATCGAGCACCGCGGTGTGAACGACGAGTGGTCGGCGGCGCAGACGATGCGCCACCTGGTCTTCGTCCACGACTCGTGGTTCCGCCGCTGCTGCCTGGGCTCGACGGAGCTGTTCACGCCGATGGGCATCGGGCCGGCCGTCGAGCCCTACCGTGAAGCACACGGGCTCGACCTCTCACTCGATCCCGCCCTCGACGAGATCGTGGGCGTGCGTGCCGCACAGGCCGCCGAGCTCGCGGCCTGGCTCGACGAGGTCACCGCCGAGCAGCTCGCGGCGCGAGCGCCGGTGCCCGACGACGACGTCTGGCCGCCCTACGCCCGGGGCCGCTCGGTGCGGCAGTGCCTCGGCACGGTGCTCAACGAGACCTTCGAGCACCACCGCTTCTGCGTCCGCGACCTCGACCTGATCGAGGCACAGGACGCCGAGTAGGGCTCGCTGGCCTGGGGCACCCGGTCGGCGGAATCTCGACCTACCGCGTTGCCGGAACGCGGCCACCGTCCGACGATTCTGGTGTGCTGGAACTTCTTTCGCGCCGGTGGCACCTCGTCGTGCTGCGCGGGGTGGTCGCCGTCCTGTTCGGGATTCTCGCCATCGCGTGGCCGGGGATCACGGTGCTGGCGCTCGCGCTGTTGTTCGGCATCTACACGCTGCTCGACGGGATCACGTCGATCGTGATGGGCGTCGGGCAGGGGACCGACCGGGCGTACCTGATCACGCTCGGCGTGCTCGGCGTCGCCGCCGGGGTGATCGCGCTGGTGTGGCCGCGGATCACCGTCATCGCGCTGCTCGTGGTCATCGCGGTGTGGGCGATCGTCGCCGGGGTCATGCAGATCGCGGCGGCGATCCGGCTGCGGAAGGTCATCCGCGACGAGTGGTTCCTCGCCCTGTCGGGCATCGTCGCGCTCGTGCTCGGCCTGCTGTTGATCGTGCAGCCGGCGGCAGGGGCGATCGCGCTGGTGATCGCGATCGCCACCTTCGCCGTCGTGTGGGGGCTGATCCTGGTCGTGCTCGGGTTCCGCCTCCGGACCCTGGCTAGCGCAGACCGGCCCGCTTAGCCACCTTCACCAGCAGTCCGGGGTCGTCGGAGATCAGCCCATCGACCCCGAGCGCGATGACGCGCTCCATCGTCGCCTCGTCGTTCACCGTGTACGGCACCACCTTCAGGCCGCGGCGCTGCAGATCGGCCACCGACGGACCGTGGTAGTACGTCGGGTCCGTGCGCAGGTACCAGTCGGCCGAGGCGAACGGGACCTGCGCCGGGTCGTGCACCTGCCAGTTCGACGACACCGTCGACGCATCCGCGGCACGCACGAGCTTCCCCAGGTCCTGGTGACGCCACCAGTCCAGGCCACCGGTCCACGGGCTCTTCACCGACGGGTCGCCGTACGACGCCCGCAGCGAGCACTCGTCGGCGAGCGTCCGGCACTCCTCCGGCCCGTACTGCCACACCAGCGCCACCGTCTCGATGCGCGGGTTCAGCTGCCGCGCGTACCGGATCGTCCGCCAGTCGAACGACTGGATCGTCGCGCGGTCGGTCCACCGGTCCAGCGCACGCACGAGCTTGCGCGTGAACGTCCGGTAGTCCGCGGTGTCGGCCACCAGCGGGCTGATCTTCGTCTCGACGTTCAGCCGGATGTCGTTGCGGGACTTGGCGAGGTCCAGCACCTCCTGCAGCGTCGGGATCCTCTCCCCCGGCACCGGCTGCTGGTCCGGCAGCTCCGGCAGCGTCTTCGAACCGCAGTCGACGGTGCGCAGCTGCTTCAGCGTCAGGTCGTGGACCAGCTTGCCGACGTACGGGAACTCCGGGTCACCGGGCGTGGCCGGCGCGGTGTCGACGCAGTGCGAGCCGTTGACCGCGCGGTCGTGGCTGACCACCAGCACCCCGTCCTGCGTGACGCCCGTGTCCAGCTCCAGAGTGGACACGTCCGGCATGGACAGCGCGTTGCGGAACGCGGCGAGGGTGTTCTCCGGCAGGACCGCACGGCCGCCGCGGTGCGCCTGGATGTCGAACGGCGACGCGTACTTCTTCGGCAGCCGGAAGTGGTTCTCCGCCGCGACCTGCCGCAGCCGGTCCGGGTAGTCGGTGATGATGCCGTCCACGCCGTCGGCGACGAGCTTGCGCAGCGTCGGGAAGTCGTTGACCGTCCACGGCACGACCTTGATCCCGTTGCGGTGCGCGTGCCGCACCATCTCGGCCGTCACGTAGGGCCGGTAGCCCGGGTCGGCGACCGAGCCGCCCTGCGGGAACCCGTGCACCGGCGAGAACGTGGTGGCGCCGAACGTCGCGATGGCGCGGATCGGGTCGCCGCCGAAGTCGTCGATGTCGATGCCGCCGAGCCACGGCGACGCGCCGGGCTGCCCGGTCTGCAGGAAGTCGTAGTTGGTGAGCGCCACCAGCGGCAGGCGCGGCTCGACCTGGCGCATCCGCATCAGCGCGCCCCAGTCGAAGCTCTGGATCGTCACCTGGCGCAGGAAACCGGCGTCACGGATCTCCTTCGCGGCGACCTGCACGAACTGCTCGCGTGGCGCGGTCTCGTGCGGTGCGCCCGCCTCGACCTTCGTCTCGACGTTCAGCGTCACGTCGTCGGCGCCGTACCGCTTGACGAGGTCGAACACCTCGCGCAGCAGCGGCATCCGGGAGCCGGGCGTGACCTCCTGCTCCGGCCGGTCGGCGAGCTTGCGCGTGCCGCAGTCGAGCGTGCGGACCTGGGCGAGCGTGAGGTTGCGGACGTACTTGCCGACGTACGGGAACTCGGGGTCGCCCGGGGTGGCGGGCGCGGTGTCGAGGCACTTGTTGCCCGCGACGCGCCGGTCGTGGGTGACGACAGCCTGCCCGTCCTCGGTGATCTGGATGTCCAGCTCCAGCGTGGTGACGCCGAGGCGGAGCGCGTTGCCGAACGAGCTGAGCGTGTTCTCGGAGCGGAGCCCGAGCCCACCGCGGTGGGCCTGGATGTCGAACTCCCTGCCGTGCCCGCGATCCGCGGTGGCGACAGCGGTACCGCTCACCAGCAGCGCACCGGCGAGCAAGCCGATCAGTTGCCTTCTCATGGGCGCACATGGTTGTTGCGGGTTTCGCCGGGCCGGGGTGCGTGAGCTTGATTGGAGGTGAACAGCTCGTGTATCGCAGGGGTTACCTTGGACGGATGCACTACCGCAGATACGTGGCCATCGGTGACTCGTGCGCGGAGGGTCTGGACGACCCGTACCCGGACGGCAGTGGCTACCGGGGCTGGACCGACCTGGTGGCGGGCGAGCTGGCGCGGACGTCGCCGTCACTGGAGTACGCGAACCTCGCGGTGCGCGGCAGGCGGCTGGACCAGATCCTCGCCGAGCAGGTGCCGCTCGCGGTCGCGCAGCGTCCGGACCTGGTCACGCTGTTCGGCGGTGGCAACGACGTGCTGCAGGGCCGCCGGCAGACGATGGCGCGTTCGCTGGACGAGATCGTGGCGACCGTGGCGGAGGTCGCCGAGGCGGTGGTGCTGTTCACGTTGCCCGACATCGCACGGCTGCCGGGCCTGCGCAGGATCCGTCCCCGGGTCGGCCAGCTGAACGACCTGATCACCGAGACGGCCGCGAAGTACGGCACGCTCCTGGTCGACGTCCGCGACGACGAGTTCTGCGACGACGAACGCCTCTACGGCGACGACCGGCTGCACCTTGGCCCGCTCGGTCACCACCGCGTCGCGGCCCACGTGCTGACCACACTGGACCTGCCCCCGGACCCGGCGTGGCTCACGCCGCTCCCGCCCGCGGAAAGGGACCCGTTGTGGCGCACGGCGGCCCGCCACTGGACGTGGCTGCGCCACCACGTCTACCCGGCCGTCCACGGCACGGTCCGCAACAAGCTGATCGGCCGCCAGCCAGGCGACGGCTTCGTGGCCAAACGCCCGGCCCCGGCCCGGGTCACCCCCGTGCCCTGAAAGACGCCTTCGGGACGTTGAGTGCCCCGAAAGCGTCTTTCGGGGCAGGTCAGCCGCCGTTGGACGGGCGGTAGTCCGGCGTGGACTGGACGCGCTTCGCCGCCGGGGTGGTGGTTTCCACCGCGTCGAACAGCGCGCGGCCCAGCTTCTGGCGGGCCTTCAGCGCCGGGTGGGTGGCGCCGAAGTCGGCGTCGTTGACCGCGGCGTCGCCGGTGAACGGGCCCGCCGCGAACAGCGAGTAGACGGCGCCGGGTGCGCCGTCGGCCGTGAACACGACCCCGGCCTCGTTGCGGCCCGCGTTGAACCAGCCCGCCTTCGTCGCGACGCGCAGGCGTTCCGGCGTGGTCAGGCGCAGCCGGATGCCGTCGGTGAACGCGGACGTCGAGCGCAGCACGTTCAGCAGGTAGTCGGTGGACGTCGGCGACAGCAGCTCACCGGCGACCAGCTTCGACAGCAGCGTGTGCGTCTCGCGCGGCGTGGTCTGCCCGAGGAAGAAGCGGTTCGGGTTCGACACCGGCACCACCTGTGTGTGCACGAAACCCTTGCCGCGCAGGATCTCGTTCAGCTCGAGCGCCGGGCACACCAGGCCGCAGAGCCGCACGGCCGTGTTGTCGGAGACGGTGAGCAGGTTGGCCATCGCGTGGCCCAGCGTGATCGAGCTCGGGTAGGCGCGGTCGAGGGCGAAGATGCCGTCGGTGTCCTGGATGACGATGTCGGCGGTGACGTCGACGTGCTGGTCGAGCGTCAGCAGCCCGCGGTCGATCTTGTCGAGCACCGCGGTGGCGACGGCGATCTTGTTGACGGAGTAGGCCTCGACGACGGTGTCGGCACCGGTCTCGACGGCGGTCCTCCCGCCGACGGAGACCAGCGACGACCACGTACCGCCTGCCTCCTCGACCGCGCTCGCGTAGACGCGGGAGACACGCCGGACCGGATCACCGGTGGTGTCGGCGGCGGCGGATGTGGTGGTGGACCCCAGAACGGCGGTGGCTGTCGCGACAGTGCCGAGGCTCAAAGCGGACCTGCGGTTCAGTTTCACGCGCACACGCTACCGTGGGAGCATGTCCTCGTTACGGGCCGACTGCGGCAGCTGCTTCGGCTTGTGTTGTGTCGCACCGGCGTTCGCGAAGTCCAGCGACTTCGCGATCGACAAGCCCGCAGGCACGGCGTGTCGGAACCTGCTGGCCGACTTCCGCTGCGGCATCCACGAAAACCTGCGGCCGCAAGGTTTCCCGGGCTGCACGGTGTTCGACTGCCTTGGCGCGGGCCAGCAGGTGGCCCAGGTCACCTACCGCGGCGTCTCGTGGCGGGACGCGCCCGAGACCGCGACGGAGATGTTCGACGTGTTCGCGGTCATGCGCCAGCTGCACGAAATCCTGTGGTACCTCACGGAAGCGTCCACGAAGGCCCCGGCCGACGACGTGTCCACCGCGCTGAAGGACGTCGAGAACCTCACCCGGGCGACCCCGAAGACGCTGCTGGACACGGACATCGACGCGCTCCGCCACCGCGTCCGCCCGCTGCTGGCGCGCACCAGCGAAAGCCTCCGCGCGGGCATCCGCGGCAAGAAGGACCACCGCGGCGCCGACCTGATCGGCGCCAAGCTGCGCAAGGCCGCGCTGCGCGCCGCCAACCTGCGGGGCACGTACCTGATCGGCGCCGACCTGTCCGGCGCGGACCTGCGCGAGGCGGACCTCCTGGGCGCGGACCTGCGCGACGCGAACGTCCGCGGCGCCGACCTGACCGACGCGCTGTTCCTCACCCAGTTCCAGCTGAACGCCGCCCGGGGCGACAGGACCACGCACCTCCCGGTCGGCCTCACCCGCCCGACGCACTGGTAGTTGTCCACAGCCCACCGAGTTGTCCACAGTTCCCCGGCCGCGCCCAGATCCTGTCGGCCCCAACCGGTAGACTGGCATGGCGGGTGGCCCCCGGGATGGGGTGGGGGTTGGTCACGCACTGGGGACGGCGTTTTCGCAGCTCAGAGGCCCGGCGACGGTCCAACGCCCCGAGACTTGCCCGTCCGGCGAGGCCCCCCGGAGGGAACCCGCAAACCGATCACCTTGGGAGTTCCCCAATCCGCCACCGAGCGCTCACCGAGTTCTCATCGGATGTCCGACCAGCGCGCGGATGATGCTGTCCGTGCTGGCGGACGCTGCGCCCACGACTGGGCTGGTACTTGCCGTCCTCGGCGACTCGGTCGGGGCAGGCATCGGGGATCCCGCACTCGGCGGGGGATGGCGTGGTTTCGCACCACTGCTCGCGGAGGCGCTCGGCGATGCGCGCCTCACGAACTTCGCGGTCAGCGGCTCCCGCATCGGGGGTGTCCTGGAGACGCAGCTCCCGGCCGCGCTGGCGTTGCGGCCGGACGTGACCGTGGTGCTGGTCGGCATGAACGACACCATGCGATCGGACTTCGACCCGGGGCGGCTCTCCGCCGACCTCGACCACGTCGTCGGCACGCTCGTCGCGGCCGGGAGCACGGTGATCACCGCCAAGTACCACGACCACCACCGGGTGTTCCGCCTGCCGGGGCCGCTCAGGAGAGCGCTTGCTTCCCGCATCCTGGCGCTCAACGAGATCCTCGACGCCGTTGCCCGCAAGCACCGCATCGGGATCGTCGACCTGGGACAGGTACCCGGCATCTACACCCCGGAGGCGTGGGCCGTCGACCGGCTGCACCCGTCCGAGCTGGGGCACCGGATGCTCGCCCGCGCGATCGCCGCCCAGCTCACCGCGTTCGGCACGATCGTCCACAAGGAAGTGTCGCTGCAGTGCGCGGGCGGACGGGCGCCCGGCAAGCTGGCCCGCTGGGCCTGGCTCGTGTTCAAGGGTCTGCCGTGGCTGCTCCGCCGCGGCCGCGACCTCGTCCCCTACGCGCTGGCGACGCTGCTCAGGCGCTCATAGCGGTGTGCAGCTCGAGCATCGCGTCGATGGTCGAGGCCCACGGGAACTGCTCGGCCCGGTCGCGTGCCGCCGCCCGCCGCCACGCGACCGGCCACGACAGCACCTCGCGCACCCCGCCCGCGAGGCCGTCCGGGGTGGCGGGGACGGCCACGCCCGCACCCGGTGCGAGCAACTCCGGCGCGCCACCGGTGGTCGACGTGATCACCGGAGTGCCGCACGCCATCGCCTCCAGGATGGACAGCCCGAACGTCTCGGCGACGCTCGGCGCGAACGCCACGTCGGCGCCCGACAGCGCCCGTGCGAGCGCGGCCCGGTCCGACACGTGCCCGTGGAAGTCGACCGGCAGCCCGCGGGCGAGCTTGCGCAACGCCGTGTGCTCCGGCCCGTCGCCGTAGACGTCGAGCCGGACGGGCGTCCCGGACGTCACCAGCTCACGCACCGCGCCGATGACGGCACGCGGGTTCTTCTCGTGCGACAGCCGGCCCGCGTACACGAGCCGGGCGGGGCCCCGGCCCGAGCGCGTTCGCTGTGGACGGAACGTGGCGAGATCGACGCCCAGCGGAATCCGCCGCAGCGACGGCACGGGTAGCCCCGCGAACTCCCGCTCCGCGTAGCGGGACGTGACGACGACCGTGTCGAAACGGTTCACCAGCCCCTTGTTCCACCCGCGCACCACCGGCTCCAGCACCCGGCCCGCGCCCGCCCGCCACAGCCGCGGCACCCGTGCCTCGATCCACCGGTCGAGCCGCTCGTGGGACAGCAGCACGGTCGGCACGCCCCGTTCCCGCGCCCAGTCGCAGACGGCGAGCAGCGTCGTCTTGTCCGACACCTCGATGGAGAGGTCGTCGTCGAGCGACTCCAGCTCGCGCAGCACCGCTGCCGAGCGCGGCACCACGCGGTAACCACCGCTGACCGGCACGCCGGGCAGCGTGATGACCAGGCCCGCGTCCGTGCGCAGGCGCTCCCGGTGCTTGCCGGGCACCACCAGCACCCGCTCGTGACCGGACGCCACGTACCCCCTGCCGAGCGTGTCGACGACGGTCCGCAGCCCACCGGACGTGGGGCTGTAGAAGTTGGCGAGCTGAACGATCTTCATCTGCGGGCGCGGCTCTCCAGGGTGGCGAGGCGCTTCTGCGTCGGCCAGCGCACGTCGGTGGCCCAGCCGACCTTCTCGAACAGCCAGATGAGGCGTGCGGAGATGTCGATCTGGCCGCGCTTCACGCCGTGCCGGGCGCACGTCGGGTCGGCGTGGTGCAGGTTGTGCCACGACTCGCCCATGGACAGGATCGCGAGCGGCCAGAAGTTCGCCGACCGGTCGCGTGCGGCGAACGGGCGTGAGCCGATCATGTGGCAGATCGAGTTGACCGACCACGTCACGTGGTGCAGGAACGACACCCGCACCAGCCCGGCCCAGAAGAACGCGGTCACCGCACCCCACAGCGACCAGCTGAGCAGGCCGCCGAGCACGGCGGGCGCGAGGAGCGTGACCGCGGTCCAGAGGCCGAACTGGCGGTGCACCCGGGCGATGTCGCGGTCGGCGAGCAGGTCGGGTGCGAACCGCTCGGCGTTGGTGAGGTTGCGGTCGAAGATCCAGCCCATGTGGGCGTGCCAGAAGCCTTTGACGAGTGCCAGTGGTGAGGTGCCGAACGCCCACGGCGAGTGCGGGTCACCGTCGCGGTCGGAGAACGCGTGGTGGCGGCGGTGGTCGGCGACCCAGTGCGTGATCGGGCCCTGCAGCGCCATGCTCCCCGCGATCGCGAGTCCGACGCGCAGTGACCGCCTGGCCTTGAACGCGCGATGGGTGAAATAACGGTGGAATCCGACCGTCACCCCGAGACATGTCGCTGTGTAGAAGAACACTGCGAGCACGACATCGAGCCAGCCCAGGCCCCATCCCCACGTCAGCGGTATCGCGGCGAGGAGTGCCAGGAACGGGCCAAGGATGAAGAGGTAGGTTCCAATCTGCGGCCACGTCCCGCGCGGCGGGCCGTGCAGCGGGCGCACTCCGGTGTTCACGACCGTGGTCTCCATGGGTATACGTAAGCAGACGCGGCTGAACAGCGGGAGCCCGGCCGGACGAATGGGACGTCAAAGACGGGCGAACAGCGCTGACGGCCCCGCCGCCGAGGCGCCCTGTGCCCGGATCCGGCGTCCCGGGAGAGATCTGCCTCTCATTTCCGACCTGGTGTCTCCGAGCCGTCACCCTGTGTTCCACATCGGACTGGACCCCAAAATCACGTGATCACTTGCGCTTTTCGCGGATTCAGCTGATTATTTGCTCAGTTGCGGGCAACAAACCAGCGGGTATGCACGAATCGTGCACGTCAGGAGCAGCCAGATGGCACAGCAGGTATTGGTACAACTCGTCGACGATCTCGACGGCACGGCGTCCACCGACGTTTCCACGGTGTTGTTCAGCCTCGACGGCGTGACCTATGAGATCGATCTGTCGGAGGAGAACGCGGAGCGGCTCCGGGGAAGTCTTGCCGAGTACGTCGACGCGGGGCGCCGGGTCGGCGGCCGAATCAAGCGCGGCGGCAAGTCCGGTCAAAACGGCTCCGGCGCCGCCGGTGACGCCGGACTGGTCCGGAAGTGGGCGAACGAGAACGGATACGGCCTCTCGGGCCGGGGCCGAATCCCGTCCCACGTCGTGGAGGCCTACCGGGCGGCGAAGGCGGAGTCGGAGCAGAAGGCGGCCAAGCCGGCGCCGAAGCGCCGCAGCCGCGCGAAGAAGAACTGATTCCGCCTCCCCGCGAGTCGCCCACTCCAGACCCGCGAGTCGCCGTCGCAGACTCGCGGGTCTCCCGTTCCGGCACCCCGCGTCGGTGGTTCGGGGCGGGTGGACACGCCGGGGTTCGCGGTGCGCTTATTTTGGTCCCACGCGGAGGCGTTCGGGTGTAGGTTGGTGGCAGTTGGGAAGCACCTCGTCCGGGGAGACGAGAACCGCGGAGGCACCGGGGAATCCCGTTGAGCCGTCCCGCTTCAGGCCATGTGTGCCAGTGCGGTTCCCAGCCTGTCCAGAAGGGACGTACCGCCATTACGACCACGAACTCGGAGCCCGCTCAGAAGGCTCCCACCGCACTCTTCAGCCACCCACTCACCCAGCACGCCAACGGCAAGGCCGCCGCCCCGGGCAACGGCCAGCCCGCGTACGAGAACCTCTTCCAGGAACCCGCGATTCCCACCCATCGGGAAACGCTGGACTGACCGGGAAAATCTCCGGCCGGGATGTCGATCCGGTGCCTGCTCCCACGACATAGAGTCAGGCAACCGGAAAGGACTCCACAGCATGGACAAGGTCATCTCCGCCGACGGCACCCCGATCGCGTACGAGGCCGTCGGCAGCGGCCCCACCGTCGTGCTCGTCGGTGGCGCGTTCTGCGACCACAACGCCACGGCGGAGCTCGCCCAAGCGCTCGCGGGCGACTTCACAGCCGTCTCCTACGACCGGCGCGGCCGTGGTGAGAGCGGTGACACACTCCCGTACTCCGTCGACCGCGAGATCGCGGACATCGAGGCGCTGATCAGGCATTTCGGCGACCGGGCGGCGCTGTACGGCATCTCGTCGGGCGGCGCCCTGTGCCTGCTCGCGGCCGCCGGCGGCGCGTCGGTCGACGCCGTCGCGGTGCTGGAGCCGCCGTACCGGGTCGGCGCGGACGCGCCGAAGGTGCCGGACGGCTACACCGACACCCTCGTCGAGCTGTGCTCGACCGGCAGGCGAGGTGACGCGGTCGCGTTCTTCATGACCAAGGCCGTCGGCCAGCCGCCGGAGGCCGTCGAGCAGGCGCGGAAGATGCCCATGTGGCCGGGCCTCGAGGCGATGGCCCACACGCTCGCCTACGACGCGCACGTCATGGGCGGCGACCCGAGCAGCCTGCCGGAGGAGATGCTGGCGAACCTCTCCGTGCCGGTGCTCGCCGTGCACAGCACGACCAGCCCGGACTGGCTGGCCGGTGGTGCCGCGGCCGTCGCGAAGACGGTGCCGGACGGCCGGCTGGTGAGCCTCGCGGGCAGCTTCCACGAGGTGCCCGCCGACACCGTCGCACCGGTGCTCACGGAGTTCTACCAGCGCTGAGGTCGGGCTCGCGCCGGTGCGCCACGGCCAGCACGGCGAGGTAGCGCCGGCTCGCGACCCCGCCGAAGTCCGCGCGGACGATGTCGGCGATACCGGCCAGCAGCGGTCCGCGCCGCTCCGGCGGCACCCGGAGGTAGGGCGAGTACGTCGACAGCAACGCGGCCGCGTCCGCCGCGTCGTACTCGGTTTCCCATTGGTACGAACGGATCAGCGGCGCGGTGAACAACGCGCCCGCGCGGCTGTACCCGGACTTGTGCTCGCCCGCCTCCCACACCGCGCCGATGTCGTCGCCGGCCGCGTGGATATCGGCGAGGATCGCGTCCGCTTCCGGCGAGAGCCCGAACTCGACCTCCGGCGCGAGGTCGCGGTGCAACCGTTCCGAGGCCTGGTAGATGTCGTTGAACGTGCCTCCCGCGACCGTCCGGTTCGTGACGAGCGCGAGCGGCGCGAGGGGTTCGAGCACGTCGGCCGCCAGCCGCCACCGCACCTCGGGTGCCACCCAGTGGTACGCGGTCGCGGAGAACAGCAGGTCGTAGGTGCCGTCGGGCACCCAGTCGTCGAAGCGCGTGACGTCGACGGTGAACGGCCGCCCGGCCAGGTTCGCCCGCGCCCGGGCGGCCAGCGCGGCGCCCGGTTCGACGGCGTGCACGCGCCACCCGCGGGCCAGCAGGTCGCGGGTCGCGTTGCCGGGGCCGGGCCCGACCTCGAGCACCCGTGCGCCCGCCGACAGCCCGGTGAGCGCGGCGATGTCGTCGAACACGGCTGCCGGGTAGCCCGGCCGCACGCGGTCGTACCGTTCGGCGATCCCGTCGAAGGCCAGCCCGAGTCCGTCCACGACCGCGAGTCTGCCCGATTAGAGTCAGCCTCCATGCACGACGTTCGGCTCAGCAAACGGATGTCGCACGCGCTGCGGCACGCGCCGTGGCTGTACGAGCTGGAGCTGGACGAGGCGGGCTGGACGCCGGTCGCCGACCTGTTGGTGGCGTTGGAGGTGAGCCGCGAGCAGGTGGGGGACGTGGTCGTCGACAGCCCGAAGCAGCGGTTCGAGCTGAGCGGCGACCGCATCCGCGCCCGCTACGGGCACAGCGTGCCGGGCCGGATCGCCGGTGTGCCGGGCACGCCGCCCGCGCGGCTCTACCACGGAACGTCGGCGACGGCCGCCGACCGCATCCTGCGCGAGGGACTGCTGCCGATGCGGCGCCAGTACGTGCACCTCTCGGTGACGCGGGAGATGGCCGAGTCGGTCGGCGGGCGCAAGGGCGGACGGGTGCGGGTGCTGACAGTCGACACGCCCGCGGCGCGGGCCGCGGGCGTGGAGTTCCTGCGTGGCAACGAGATCGTGTGGCTGGCCGCACACGTGCCCGCCACGTTCCTGAGTTAGGAGATGCGGCCGACCGCGACCCGCGGCACCAGTTCACCGGGGGACTGCGAACCGATGGCGCGTCGAGTCAGGTCGCGGCCGGCCGCCTTTCGCCGCCCGGTCACCTGGTGGGGGAGTCACCGGGCTTGATGTTGGTGACCACCTGCTGTTCCTGCGGCGGGGCCGCGTGCCGGGGCGGCATGGGGCCCGCGGCGGGCGGCGGTGCCGTCCTGGGGTCCTGCGTCACCGGGGTACCCGCCGGCGGTGTCACCATGGTGTCCGTGTTGCCGCCCACCGGATCGTGCCGGTAGTCCTCCTCCTTGCGGAGCTGGTCGGCCAGTTCGTCCCGCTCACGGGCGGCGGTCTTGGCCTCCTTGCGCGCGTCGCGGTAGCGGGCGCGGTTCTGCCGGGCCCTGCGCCCGGCCGCCATCATCATCGACAGCCCGAGCAGGAAAAGGGTCGCGAGCACGAGACCGGCGATGAACGCCTGCATCATGGTCACGTCGGCGATATCACGGCCGAACATCGTGACGGTCTGTTGTTCGCCGCCGGTGTTGTAGGCGATTAGCAGCACTCCAACGGCGCCACTCAGCACCACCAGCAGCAAGCCGAGGACAAGCATGCTCCTGCACCTCCTTGGAAGGCCTCTGCAGGACTGGTACCCACTGGGCGCGCGCGTCAACCATCCCCGTGGTGAATTACCGACGACGTCGCCGTGCTCGGTCAGTCCTCGGTGTCGGTGCGGCGGCGGCCCACCAGGAACATCACGAACCCGACCGCGGCGCCCGCCGCGGCCACCTGGACGCCGAGCGCCAGGCCGAGCGCGACCAGGACGACCACGAACGCGAGCAACCGCACCAGCGCCTCACGCAGGGTGGGTGCCCAGTCACCGACGACGCGCTCCGCGACACGTAAGAACCGGTCGCGGGTGGCCGGGCGGAGCGCGTGCTTCGCCGGGAGGCGCGGAGCCGGACCGGTCGTCGGCTCGGGTTCGGCGTCAGCCGCGAGCCGGACGGTCCTGCGGACCGGCCGTTCCAAGTCCGATGAACTTCCTTGTTCTGGTGTCATCGCGGTCTCGCGTGCTGTTCCTCTTCGTGCTCGGTGTGTTCGCCCATCTTCGCTTATCGATCTTGTGCGGTTGCCGTGATCCATGTGGTGAGCGATGAACGGTGCGTATAAATCGTTGAGCGGACATCTACACCCGGTCAGTCGGTTTAGCTGCCGATGCAGCTGCACATGCATACGTCGAGTGCGTGTTCACCTGCGAAGTCACTGCCAGAAACTCGACCGGGTTACGTCGTGGCCATCTCGGACGAGTGGCGAGGGTGATCGCGTACGTGCTCACGTTCTGTCACGAACGGTCCGTCTTGGGGTGGGTGGGGCAGCACTGAAGGACCCCTTCGGTGCGCGGCCCGGTGCGCCGAAGGGGTCCTTCAGCACAGGGGTAAACCGAAAGCGTCAGACGCCGCTCACCAGCGACGGGCGGGTGGCCAGCAGGTGGGCGAACCTGGCCGCGCCTGCCCTCGCGGCTCGTTCCAGGTGCCAGCGTCGCGCGTGGAACTCCGCCGCCGGGACGGAGAACGCGACCGCGCCCGTCACCCGGTTCTCGGCGTCCATCACCGGGGCCGACAGGCACGCCAGCCGCGGTTGGAACTCCTCGATCTCCAGTGCCATCCCCGCGCGTTCGACGTGTTCCAGTTCGGTGTCCAGGTCGATGGCGCGGACCGTCGTCCGGCCCGTCAGGCGGGGCATGCCCGCGCCCGCGAGGTAGTCACGTCGCTGCCGCTTCGGCATCGACGCCAGCAGGACCTTGCCGAAGGCCGTGGCGTGCGCTGCCTCGTGGAAGCCGAAGTCCAGTGGGGTCGCCCGGGGGAACTGCGGGGAGTCGGCGACCGCGGCCACGACGATGTCGGTCTCGCGGAAGACGGTGTAGTACGCGGCGGCTTCGGCTCGGCGGTGCAGGCGGTGCAGCTCGTCCTGGAGTTCCTGGCCTACGTCCAGTTCCGCGCACAGCCGCTGGTACAGGCTGCCCACCTTGTAGCCGAGGCCGAAACCTCGACCATGCCCGAGCCTGATCAGGTAGCCCTCGTGTACCAGCGTGTTCAGCAGGTGGTACGTCGTCGACAGGTTGTAGCCCGCGCGCCTGGCCACGGCCTTCGCCGTGATGCCGTCGCCTGCTGAGCCCACGATGTCCAGCACCCGCAACGCACGCTGCGCGGAGCCGATCAGCCCGCTTGTGTCGCGCGGTTCGGTCACCGACGCACCTCCCGTAGCGGCAAGGGTGGCGCACCTCGTCATGCACCACCCCGCCGACACTACGTCAGAGAACCGTCCAGCAACAGATCCGACACGATCACGACGGACATTCACGAATATGTAGAACGATTTAGTTGCCGACTACCTCCGGGTACCTCGTGTGCAGCAGTCCTCGGCAGAACCCCGCGTTGCCCTCGATGCTCACACGTACCGAACGCGCGTACCGCAGTCGCAGTGGCGCATCCTCGGCCGGGATGGCCTTTCCCTCCTCGTCGACCACCAACGGAGATTCACTCGAACAGTCCAATCCCAACGCCGCGCGGCGCCGCAGCAGCGACCTCAGGGCCGGGGACGGTGGCACGTCGCCGAGCGTCATGCCCACCGGCGTGCCGGGCAGTCGCATGCACAGGCGGTCCAGGCTCGCCAGGTACGCCTTGCGCCGGAACACCAGCCGCAGTTCGTCCAGCTCGCCCACCGCCTCGCCGGGGAACGCGTCCGTGAAGCCCGCCGACGCCGCCACGCCCGCGTTGATCTCCTCCGCCGCGAAGTGGTCCACCAGCCGGACGTCCACCGACGTGACCGAGGGCAGCCCACACACCGCCTCGTACGCGTCGGCGACCATCAGGTACGCGAAGTTCGGCGCGCAGAAGTACGTCGGCAGCCGGAGCCGGACGTGGGCGTGGCCGTCCGCGACCACCGCCTCGCTGACGAAGCCCAGGTCGGTGATCGGCTGGTCCAGCTCCGGGTCCACCACCGTGCCGAGCGCGTCCCACAAGGCGCTCATGCGGGGACCTTTGGTGCCGAGCCCACGGCGTCGCCCGAGTCGGCGGGGGTGTCCGCGAGCCGCAGCTCCGGTGGCACCTCGATGTCGTACAGCTTCGCCGCGTTCAGGCCCAGGACCTTCTTCTTGACGTCCACCGTGAGCGGTGCGTACTCGCCGAGCATGTCGTCGGGGATCTGGAAGTCCACGAACTTCTCGATCAGCCACTTCGGCGTCCAGATCGCGTAGTCGCTCGCGAACGTGAT
Source organism: Actinophytocola sp. NPDC049390 (assembly GCF_044466355.1). Lineage (NCBI taxonomy): Bacteria > Bacillati > Actinomycetota > Actinomycetes > Pseudonocardiales > Pseudonocardiaceae > Actinophytocola > Actinophytocola sp. NPDC049390. The sequence goes on along the minus strand of NZ_JBITMQ010000023.1, from coordinate 10,644 downwards.
CCGGTTCTCGTCCAGCCAGTACAGCAGCTCACCGATGATCTGCGCGAAGTACCTCGGCCGGGAGTGGATGAACGGCAGCGCCACCGCGAGTCCACCGTAGACGTTCGGCTCCTGCGTCGCGATCCAGCAGAAGTCCTCCAGCCTCGGCAGGCCGACGTGTTCGACGATGAAGTTGAGCCCGGGGAACGCCGACGCCACGTCGTCCACGTCCGCCACGTCGAAGGCGTCCCGGTTGAGCGGGTAGATCGTCGGTCCCTTGTGGACGTGGATGTTGCGGATGCCCAGCTCCTCGCACTTCTCGAGGTACCGGTACGACCACGGGTCGGTGAGCTTCCAGCCCTTCGACTCGCCCTTCCACTCCGCCGTGTACAGCTTGACGCCGCGCAGGTTCCACCGCTGCGTCAACGCCTCCAGCCTGTCGAGCCCGGCCTCGCCGTCCCGCGGGTCCCAGGAGCCGTTCACGATGAACCTGTCCGGGTGCTTCTCGGCGAGCGCGCCGTCCTGCTCGGTGGTGTTGAAACCGTTGACGTAGAAGTCGGTCAGGTACGTGGGCTGGAAGATCGCCCGGTCGACGTAGCCGACCTCGAACAAGTCGTGCAGGATCCGCTCCTCCGACTGCTGCCAGAACTCCTCCAGCGTCCAGACCTCGGACTCCGGCGACAGGTTCCGGTGGTAGTCGTAGAAGCAGTTGATGAAGCCCTCGCCGTAGCGGTTGGCCTGGTTGGACGGGCGGCCGTCCCAGAAGTGGATGTGCCCGTCGACGACGAAGTACTTCTGTCCGTCCTTCTCGTACATGTCAGCTCCGTTCCGGCACGAGGATTCCGCGGCCCCGCAGCCGTCCGTTGTCGAGGTCGTCCATGGCCTCGTTCACCGCGTCGAGCGGGTAGGTCCTCGTGTGCAGCGACACTTTCCCCTGCGCGGCAAGGGTCATCAGCTCCGCGAGGTCGTTGTACGAGCCGACGAGGTTGCCGATCACGTTGATCTCGGCGGAGATGATGTCGATGGTCGGGATGTCGACGTGCCCGCCGTAGCCGATCACGAAGTACGACCCCGCCCGCCGCAGCATCGCCACGCCCTCGGCCTCGGTGCCCTTCTCACCGACGAAGTCGAACACGATGTGCGCGCCATCGCCGCCGGTCAGGTCCATGACCGCGTCGACGTGTGTGCCGTCCGCGACCACGGTGTGCGCGGCGCCGTAGCCCTTCGCCAGGTCGAGCGCGGCCTGGGACCGGTCGACCACGATCACCTCCGACGGCACCATCGCGGCGAGGCACTGGATGCCGATGTGTCCCAGCCCGCCGGCACCGATCACGACGACCTGCGTGCCCGGGTACAGCATCGGCACCGACTTGCGCACGGCGTGGTACGCGGTCAGCCCGGCGTCCGCGAGCGCCGCCACGTCCGCCGGTCGCAGCGACGGGTCGAGCCTGACGACCGAACGTGCGTTGGTGAGCAGCAACTCCGCCATGCCGCCGTCGGAGTCGATGCCCGGGAACCGCGAGTTCGCGCAGTGCACGTCGTCCCCTGCACGACACGCACGGCACAGCCCGCAGGTCGCGAGCGGATGCAGGATCACTGTGTCCCCCGGGGCCACTGTGGACACCGCGGACCCGACGGCACGCACCCACCCCGCGTTCTCGTGCCCGATCGTGTACGGCAGGGTCACCCCGGACTTCTCCGCCCACTGCCCCTCGACGATGTGCAGGTCCGTGCGGCACAGCCCGGCCCCGCCGATCTCGACCAGCACGTCCAGCGGACCGGACACCTCCGGCTCCGGGACCTCCTCGACCACCGGACGCTTGTCGTACTCGTGCAACCGTACGGCTTTCATCACCGCTCCCTCTCTGGCGCGTTTCTCCCAGCGTGGAACCGGCACCCACCAGGGTCAACGCGCCAGATTTCACCGGCGTGGAATAGGGCCGCCGATTTCACGGAGCGACAAAACGGCACAATGGCCGCCGTGGGGCTCAAGCTGCTGGACGATATGGCGCGGCTGGGTGTGATCGTGCGCGACGAGAAGCGCGAGCAGAACTGGCGGCCGGCTGAGTGAACGACTGGGCGCGGGTACGCGCGCACCTGCGCGCCCACCGCTACGACCTGGCGGTGCGGGCGGCCGGGGAGTTCCCGGACGTGCCCAAGGTCGCGGGCACTCCCCTGCTCACCGCGCCCGCGTGGGTGCCGCCCGCACCGATCCCGTTGTCCGCCTTGACGATCGTGATGGCCGACGCGCCGCCGGTGGATCTGCCGCCCGCCTCCGGGCACCCCGGCTTCCCGAGCTACTCGGCCGCGATGGCCGCGCTCGACGCGCCGACCGTGTTCGAGAACCGGCCCACGTGGCGGCTGCTCGACGCGTCCCTCGCCGGGCGAGGGCCGAGGCTGGTGTTCGGCGACGGGACGTACTTCGACAGCATCGACACCGGTGAGGCCGCCGCGCACGAGTACGCGGCGGGCGGGCCCACCCCGTTGCGCGATGCCGTCGGCGACCCCACCGACCTGGCGAGACGCCCGGCGAACATGGCGATCAGCGCGCTCACGATCCGCCGGGACGCCGCGCACGACACCGGCGGCGACACCTTCCTGCTGCACTGGCGCGACCCGGCCAAGGTCGGGCACGCCGGCGGGCTGTACCAGGTGGTGCCGGTGGGGGTCTTCCAGTCGTCGGGCCCGGACGACTTCGACCTGTGGCGGTTCCTGCTGCGTGAGTACGCGGAGGAGGTGCTCGGCGAACCGGAGGTCGCGGCGCCGGACTACGCGACCTGGCCGTTCGCGGTCGCGATGACCGGCAACCCCGGGATCGCCGCGCACGTCCTCGGCCTCGGCGTCGACCCGCTGACGTTCGCGACCGACCTGCTCGTGCGGGTGGTCGTCGACGCGCCGGTGTTCGACGAGGTCTTCGGCGCGCGGGTCGCGGTCAACGACGAGGGCTCCGTGACCGCGCGCCCGTTCACCGCCGAGGCGATCGCGGACCTGCCGATGCAGGCAGCGGGTGCGGCTCTGGTGCGGCTGGCGCTGGCCGCCGGTACAGGACGATGAGCGGCAGCAGGGCCAGCACCGCGCCGACGACCGTGACCAGCGAGTAGCCGCCGAGTCCGAAGAGGACACCGGAGCCGAGGCTCGCGAGGGCGGACGTGCTCCACACGACGGCGTCGACCGCGCCCTGGACCCGCTGGTCGGCGGTCGCGCGGGACAGCATGGCGGACCCGCCGACGAACACGAGGTTCCACCCGTACCCGAGCAGGAACATCGCGACCGACAGCCCGGTCACGTGCCCGACGCCGAACGCGGTGACCGCGGCCAGCAGGAGCAGCGCGACGCCGCCGACGATGACGGCACGACCGCCGAACCGGTCGGCGAGACGGCCGGACAGCGGCGCCAGCGCGAACATCCCGATCATGTGGACGGAGAGCACGACCCCCAGCACCTCGAGCCCGTGGTGGTGGGCCTCGAGTTCGAGCGGGGTCATGGTCATGACGGCGACCATGGTCAGCTGCGCGCACACCATCGAGACGAGCGGCGTGACCACCGCGGGCGCGCGCAGCGCCGCGAACGACGTGCGGCGCGCGGGTGGCGCCGGGGTGCGGCGCAGTGCCGTGGTGACGAGCAGCGCGGCGCCCGTCATCACGAACGCCACCAGCATCGGCCCGGCGAGCGCGGGCATCCCGACGGTGCCCGCGAGCGTGGCGCCGGGCGCGATCAGGTTCGGCCCGGCGATCGCGCCGACCGTTCCGGCCCAGACGATCACCGAGAGCGCGAACCCCTTGCGGTGCGGCGGGAACGCCTCGGCGGCGAGGTAGCGGGACAGCTGTGCCGCGCCGTTGCCGAGCCCGAGCAGGAACATCCCGGCGAGCAGCAGCGCCATCGCGGTGCCCGCAGCGAGGGCGGCACCGGTCATGGCGGCGCCGTACAGGAGGAGCAGCGCGGTCTTGCTCCCGTGCCGGGAGATCAGGTGCCCCGCACCGAGCGTGCCCGCGGCCGTGCCGAGGACGCCGGCGGCGCCGGGGAGCCCGCTCCAGCCGTCACCGGCGGTGTGGGAGGCGATGAGGGTGGCGGCTGTGCTGGCACCGGCCATGGCCGTGTTCATGGCGGCGACGCCGACGAAGAGAGCTTTCACGATGACTCAGCGTAGGCACGACTTCCGGCGGATCGAAGGGGATTTCGCAGGCATACTGGGGTCTTCACCGTCCATCCGAAAGGAATGCGAGGGCGATGACCTTTCGATCGGAAAAACCGCTGGACGCCGTCGACTGGCGGCTGGTCGCCGAGCTGCAGGCCGACGGGCGGCTGTCGTACAAGGAGCTGGGGCGGCGGATCAACCTGTCGGCGCCCGCGGTGGCGGAACGGGTGCGGCGGCTGGAGGAGTCCGGGGTGCTGACCGGGTACCGCGCGGTCGTCGACGCGCGGCGGGCCGGGTACCCGATCGTCGCGTTCGTGCAGCTCCAGTGCAGCCTGGGTGCGTGCCTGCTGAAGACCAGCACGGCCGGTGACTACCCGGAGATCGTCGAGGTCCACAAGCTGAGCGGCGACCACTGCACGATGATCAAGGTGCGGGCGGCGTCGCTGGCGCATCTGGAGGGGTTGTTCGAGCGGCTGGGCACGCACGGGGAGATGCGGACCTCGGTGGTGCTGTCCACGCAGTACGAGGGCCGCGCGGTCGAACCCCCGGTCGACGACTTCCTGCACGCCACTCGGGCTGAGGGCTGGCAGGCCGACCGCTAGAAGACCACGACCACGTCGACCGGGGGACGCCTGCCGAATTTCTGTTATGCCAACAGGCACAAGCGTGCTAGCTTTGCGTCGTGGACGAACCGAGGAAGCGTGGCCGGCCGAGGAAGGACCCCTCGACGCTCGCCAGGTGGACTCCGCCGGAAGGCTGGTCGCGGCTCGTCGCCTGGCTCTCCCCGGAGGAGAAGAAGGCGCTCAAGCACGTCGCGGTCGAGGCGGAGGTGTCCGTCGCCGACCTGGTGCGGGCCCTGGCGAGCGGGCTCGCGAGCGGGGCGATCACACACGACGAACTGGTGGGCCCTGTAACGAAGGGAAGGTCGGTCATGGAGAAGATCCCCACGCTCTTCGAGCGGGACGATGACTTCCACGTGGTGAACCGCCCGCGCGCCGAGTGCGCGTGGGTGTTCGAGGGGGCGGGCGTCGGCACCGAGAAGCTCGACGGCACGAACGTGCGCCTGACCGTCCGGTCGGGGCGGCTGGTGCGCGTCGAGAAGCGGCGCAACCCCAGCAAGGCGCAGAAGGCGCTGGGCATCGTCGACGGCTGGTACGTGGACACCGCCGAGGGCGCGGGCGAGGACAAGTGGATCCTGACCGCCGCCGGGAACACCGACGTCACCGGCTGGCCGGACGGCGAGCACCCGTGTGAGGCGCTCGGCCCGCGCATCCAGGGCAACCCGCTCGGCCTCGACGACCACGTGTGCGTGCCGTTCAACACGGCCGCACCGACGCTCGACGAGGTGCCGCGCGACTACGACCGGCTGTGGGACTTCCTGGCACAGCTGGAAAGCCGCTACGCGCCGGGGCACCTCGCCGAGGGCATCGTGTTCCACCACCCGGACGGGCGGCGCGCGAAGATCAAGCGGAAGGACTTTCCCCGGAACGCGGCCGCGGCGTAGGTGTGTAGAGCACGCCGAGGAACTCCACCAGCAACCGTTCCCGCAGGCCGGGGGGCGCGGCACTGAGCATGGTGTTGATCTCCGCCATGCGTTTCGGGGTGCCCGCGCCCTCCAGGCCCGCCATCGCGAGCAGCCCGGCGAACTGCTCCGACGTCAGGCCCGACGGGTCGAGCGCGGCGATCGCGGCCGTCAGTTCGGCGGGCAGCGACACCGGGCCGCCCGCGCGCGCCGCCGTCACCGCGTCCGCCAGGTCCGCCAGCAGACCCGCCTCGCTGCCGTGGTTGGCGGCCGTCACGGTCAGGTGCAGGTTCGGCGGCGAGGACTCGAACCCGAACTGCGGCTGCAGGTACCAGCCGCGTTCGGTCATCTCGTCGGCCACGGTGAACACGTCGAAACCGTCATCGGCGGCGACGACCGACAACAGCGTCGACTCCGGCGACCCCTGGACCCGCAGGCCCTCGATCTTCCCGATGCCCGACCGCAGCGTGCGCACCGCGGACAGCACCTTCGCCGCGAGCGACCGGTACCCGTCGTCGCCGACGTGGTTCAGCACCGCCCACGCCGCGGCCAGTGGGCCGCCGGACCGCGTCGACTGCATGGTCGAGTTCAGCATCGTGTAGCCCGGCCAGGCCGCGCTCGCGAAGAACTGCGTGCGCCGCAGGTCCGCGGACGCGTGCAGCAGCACGGACGTCCCCTTCGGACAGTAGGCGTACTTGTGCAGGTCGACCGACAGGCTCGTCACGCCCGGCACGGACAGGTCGAAGTCCGGCACCGGCTCGCCGAGCGCGCGGAAGTACGGCAGCACCCAGCCGCCGATGCAGGCGTCCACATGGCACCGGACGCCACGGTCCGCCGCCGCGGCGGCGATCGGCGGCACCGGGTCGATCACGCCGTGTGCGTACGACGGCGCGCTCATCACGACCAGGACCGTGCGCTCGTCGATGGCGTCGACCATCGCGGCGGGGTCGGCCCGGAAGGTCGTGGGGTCGACCGGGACCGTCACCGCCTCGACGCCGAAGTAGTGGGCCGCCTTGTGGAACGCGGCGTGCGCGGTCGACGCGAGCACGATCCTGGGCCGGTCCACCTCGGGCCGTGCGGCGCGGGCGGCGTGCACGGCCAGCATGCAGCTCTCGGTGCCACCGGACGTCACGCTGCCGACCGTCGCGGCGTCGCCGCCGAGCAACGCGGTGGCCGCGGCGACGACGTCGTTCTCCATGCGCAGCAGGCTGGGGAACGCGGTCGGGTCGAGACCGTTGGCGGAGCCGGCGAGCGCGTACGCCGCCGCCGCCAGGTCGTCCACACCGGACAGTCCGCTGTCGTACACGTACGCGAGCGTGCGGCCGCCGTGGGTGGGCAGGTCACCCGCCCGCATGGCGCGCACCTCGTCGAGGACCTGTTCAGCGGACAGGCCCGTGGTGGGGAGACTCACGAAAGCAACTCCTTGCGCCGCAACAGAGGCAGCGCGGCCAGGGTGAACAACGCGGGCACCAGCGCGACGCCGGTGATCACCGCGACGACCGCGCTCGACGGCTGCGTCACCGTCTCACCGGTCGAGGACACGTACCCGCCGATGGCGAGGATCCCCCCGTACAGCGCGGGTCCGAGCGCGAGGCCGAGCGTCTCCCCCGCGGTCCACACGCCCGCGAAGACACCCGCGCGGACCTGGCCCGTGCGGTCCTCCTCGCGCCCGATCACGTCCGCGAGCAGCGACAGCGGGAACACCTGCAGCCCCGCGTACCCGACGCCCGCCACTGCGACGAACAGCACGACCAGCACCGGCGGGAACACCCGGGCACCGAGCACGCCGAGCAGCCCGACGGCGAACACGAACGTCGCGACGACGTACCCCGCGCGCTTGCCGCGCCTGCCCGCGACCCGTTGCCACAGCGGCATCACGAGCAGTGCGGGCCCGACGAACGCGGCGAACAGCAGCGGCTGCCACGACTTGTCGCCCAGCCCGACGCGGGCGAGGTAGTCGACGCCCGCGAGCAGCGTGCCGATGCCGACCGCCTGGATCACGAACGCGGTCAGCAGCACGCGGAACGGCGGGCAGTCCCGCACGGCCGCCACGGTCTCCCGCCATCCGGCCACCGACGGCAGCGGCGGCGCGACCCGCGTGCGGGCGGTGCCGAGGAACACCCCGATCGCGCCGACGAGGATCAGCACGCCGACCGCGATGCCCATGATCCGGTATCCGGCGAGCCCGCCGACCGCGTCGCGGACCGCGGGCGCACCGGCGCCGCTGACGAGGATCGCGACGGCGAGCACGGCGATCCGCCACGCGGTGATGCTCGTCCGCTCCCGTGGGCTGGTGGTCAGCTCGGCGGGCAGCGCGTTGTACGGCACCTGGAAGAACGCGAACGCGGTGGCGCACACCAGGAACACGAACGCGACGTACAGCGCGTCGACCGTGGGCGAGCCGGTGTCGGGCCCGGCGAACAACGCGGCGAACGTGATCGCGAGCGCGACGCCGCCCCACAGCAGGTACGGCCGCCGCGCGCCAAGTCCGCCCGTGGTCCGGTCGCTGATCCGGCCCGCGATCGGGTTGAAGACGACGTCCCACGCCTTGGGCAGCAGCACGAGCAGCCCGGCCACCGAGGCACCGACACCGAGCGTGTCGGTCAGGTACGGGAGCAGCAGCAGCCCCGGCACGGTGCCGAACGCGCCGGTCGCGAGCGACCCGAGCGCGTAGCCGAACCGCGTGCGCACGGCCAGCCGCTCCGGAACGTGAGAGGTTTTCGTCATTGCGGCGGCAGCCTACGGACGCGACCCGGCCGCGTCCACCCCGGACCGCGGCCAGGAGAGCGCGAGCACACACTCGCCCTTCTCCAGCACGACGTCACCCCGGGCGCCGGTCGTGCCGCCCGGGTAGGCGTCGATCCGCAGGCCCTCCGTGCCCGGCCTGCCCGCCCCCTCCCACGCCCGGACGTGCGCGACGAGGTCGTCGGCGACCTGGCTGTTGCCGTACGCGCGCACGGTGAGGGCGTCGTCGTCGACACCGATCAACGCGAGCCCGTCGTCGGCGAGTATCCCGGCGGTGGCGGCGGCGTCCTGGGCCCGCATGGGCGCGGCCGCGAGCCGGGCGGGATCCGCGTCGGCCTTCTCGGACAGCGCACACCAGCGGGTTTCGTGGACGGCGAGCCACAGGGTGAAGCCGTCGAACAACTGCATGGCGGCGGGCGCGGCGCCGATCTTCTCGACGTCGGGTTTCTCGGCGAGCACCTCCGTCAGCGCGTCGCCGTCGACCTCGCGGGCCATGGGCAGGTTGAGCGTGAGGTCGGTGGCGGGGTCGAGGACGTAGGTCTTCTCCGGGCCCGCGAACTTGCCGCGCATCCGCATGAACCCGCACAGCACGGCCGACCTGCTGGTCCAGTGGTCCTCCTCGCGCTCGAACGCGACCGACCGCTGCACGCCGTTCAGGTCGAGCGGCACGACGAGGCGGCCGTCCGGGGTCAGCTGCTCCAGCCACGCGGGGGCGAGGTCCCACACGCCGACCGTCGCGATGATCCGGTGGTAGGGCGCGCGGCCGGGATACCCCGACGCGCCGTCACCGGTCACCACGACGACGTCCGGGAGACCGGCGGCGTCCAGGTTGTCCTTCGCCCGCTCGACGGTGTCCGCGTCGAGGTCGACGCTCGTGACCTTGCCCCGCTCCCCGACGATCGTGGCGAGGAGGGCGGCGTTGAACCCCGTGCCCGCCCCGATCTCCAGTACCCGCTGGCCACGCCGCACCCCGAGCTGGTCGAGCATGAGCGCCATGATCATCGGCTGGGACGACGAGCTGATCGGACGGCCGTCGGCGTCTCTCTTGGTGACGATCGGCTCGTCCCGGTAGGCCGCGCCCGGCGGCAGGTCGGGCAGGAAGAGGTGCCGCGGCACGGTCCGCAGCGCCTCCGCGACCAACGGGTCGGTGGCGGCGCCGTGCTCGCGGATGTAGTCGAGCAGTTCCTGCCGCAGGGTGTTCAGCTCACCGGGCAACTCGGGGACCTCCTGTAGCTGTCGAGGAAATGCTGCCACTACGCACAAGCCCCCATACTCGTTTCGATGAGCGATGAACCTGATCTCGAGTCGCTGCGCCTGTTGGTGCAGGTGGCGGAGCTGGGCAGTGTCGGGAAGGCGGCGCGGGCCGTCGGCATCGCCCAGCCGTCGGCCACCAAACGGCTGGCCGCGCTCGAACGCCGCGCCCGCCTGCCACTTCTGGTGCGCACCCCGCAGGGCTCGGCACTGACCGACGACGGCAAGCTCGTGGTGGCGTGGGCGGCGAAGCTCCTGGCCGCGGCCGACGAGTTCCGGACGAGCCTGTCCGCGCTGCGTGCCGACCGCGCGGCGACGCTGCGGATCGCCGCGAGCATGACGATCGCGGAGGCGCTGCTCCCCAGGTGGCTGTCCCACCTGCGCGGCCAGGAACCATCGGTCCATGTCGGACTGACGGTGACGAACTCCGCCGAGGTTGCCCGGCTGGTGCTGAAAGCCGCGAACGTGGACCTGGGCTTCGTGGAGGGCCCCGGTGTGCTGGAAGGCCTGGCGAGCCGGGTCGTGGGCACGGACGAGCTGATCGTGGTGGTCACCTCGGCGCACCCGTGGGCGAGGCGCCGCCGCCCGCTGACGGCGGCCGAGCTGGCGGCGACCCCACTGGTGGTGCGGGAGGCGGGATCGGGCACCCGGGAGACACTCGACCGCGTGCTGGCCCGGCACGACCCGGTGACCCCGCAGCTCGCGCTCGGGTCGAACGCCGCGGTGAAGGGAGCGGCGGTCGCGGGCATCGCACCGGCCGTGCTGAGCAGGCACGCGGTCGAGTCCGAGCTGACGGCGGGCACGCTGGTGGCGGTCGGCGTGGCGGACCTGAAGCTGGTGCGACGCCTGCGCGCGGTGTGGCCGAAGGGCAGGCGGTTGACCGGTCCGGCGGCGACGTTGCTGCAGGTGATCTAGACCCAATGCCGTTCAGTTAGGGCGGTGGGTGGGTTGTCAAGGCGGCTGAGATAGGCAACGGGGTTCCTGCTAGAACAGCGTCGACCAAGATCGATGT
>NZ_JBITMQ010000022.1:0-115011 GCF_044466355.1 Actinophytocola sp. NPDC049390 | reverse complement strand
ATGGTCGAGGAGGTGCGGGCGCACAAGTACGTCGGGCCGTGGGGTGGGCACACCGACGAGCAGCCGCCCGCGCCCTCGGAGAAGCTGGGCGAGGCGATGGAGCGGCCCGAGTGACCGTGCCGAGGCCGACCGGCACTACGGCGTGGCGGTTCACCCAGCGGTGGGTTCGGGTAATCGGGCGCCGGTGAGCAGCTCGAAGGCGTGCTTGCGGTGCAGGGCGAACTTCTCGAGCGCGGCCTCGGCGTCCCTGGCTCGCAGCGCCGCGACCAGCTCGTCGTGCTCCTCCGGGATGTGCGACAGGTAGTCGTCGGCGCTGACCCCGATCCTGGTCAGCAGGAACAGGTGCACCTGGGAGCGGATCGCCTGCCAGGCCTGCGTGAGCCGCCGGTGGTTGGTCGCCGCGTACACGGTGTCGTGGAACCGGATGTCGAGCCGCACCATCGTGTGCTCGTCCTCGGCGTGCGCCATGCGCTTCGCGGCCTGCTCGACGGCGGTGAGGTCGTCGTCGGAGGCGTGCGCGACCACGCGTTCGACGGCCAGGCGCTCGAGCGCGCCGCGTAAGCTGTCCAGCTCCGCGATGTCGTCGGCGGACAACGTCATCACCGTGGCGCCGCGGTGCCACTCGCTGCGGACCAGCCCCTCGCGCTCCAGCCGCAGCAGCGCCTCCCGTACCGGCCCGCGGCTGACCTCGAGCGCACCCGCCAGCTCCAGCTCACGCAGCTGGGCCCCCAGCGGGTACGCGCCGCTGAAGATCGCGTCACGGATGCTGTCCGCGACCTCGTCGGCCAGGCCCCGCCGCCGTGCGGGAGCCACTCGAGCTGTCATGTCGCAATGTTAACATGACGACATGACAGCGCATGCGATCCCGCGATTCCACCTGGCCATGCCGGTCGACGACCTGGCCGCGGCCCGGCACTTCTACGGCCAGGTGCTGGGCCTCGACCAGGGCCGCAGCTCGGAGACGTGGGTCGACTGGAACCTGCACGGCCACCAGTTCGTGACGCACCTGGCGCCGGAGCGGCAGAAGCGCGTCCACAACCCGGTCGACGGGCACGACGTGCCGGTGCCGCACTTCGGCCTGATCCTGAGCGTGCCGGAGTTCCAGAAGCTCGCCGACCGGTTGCGCGACGCCGGCACGGAGTTCGTCATCGAGCCCTACGTCCGCTTCCAGGGCGAGACCGGCGAGCAGTGGACGATGTTCCTGCTGGACCCAGCGGGCAACGCCCTGGAGTTCAAGGCCTTCGCCGACGACTCCCAGGTGTTCGCCGTGTAGCGGTCAGGAGGCGCGGCATGGGCGGCGGAGCCTGCGGTCAACGCGACCGGCGCGAGTCGGCGGCCTCCAGGTACCGCAGCACGGCGGTGACCCGGCGGTCGGCGCGGTCGTCCGGGGGCAGGTCGAGCTTCGCGAAGATGCTGCGGATGTGCTTGTGCACGGCGCCGTCGGTGACGACGAGGCGTTCGGCGATCGCGGTGTTGCCCAGCCCCTCGGCCATCAGCGCCAGCACCTCCCGCTCACGGGGTGACAGCCGCTCGAGCTTCGTGTCCGGGCGGGTGCGGGCCAGCAGCTGGGCGACGACGTCCGGGTCGATGGCCATGCCGCCGCCCCGCACGCGGTGCAGTGCGTCGAGGAACTCCTCCACCCGGCCGACCCGTTCCTTCAGCAGGTACCCGAGCCGCGCGCCACCGCCGGCGAGGAGTTCCGTGGCGAACGCCTGCTCCACGTACGCCGACAGCACGAGCACCGCCAGCTCCGGCCTGCGCCGCCGGGCCTCGACCGCCGCGACGATGCCCTCGTCGGTGTGGGTCGGGGGCATCCGCACGTCCACGATGGCGACGTCGGGGTCGTGCTCGTCCACGGCCGCGAGGAACGCGTCCGGGTTGTCGGTGGTCGCGACGACGTCGAGGGACTCGGCGCGCAGCAGCAACGCGAGCCCCTCGCGCAGCAACGGGTCGTCCTCGGCGATCACAATCCGCATGGCGCCGATTCTCCAGCACATCCCGGCGGGGGACGTTCAGCCCACCATCAGCGGCCGGAACGCGGCTCGTACGTTCGCCACCGGCGCCGAGACGTACATCCGCGGCGGCGGCCCGGTGTCGATGCCGTAGCTGCTGTACTCGATGACGTCCGGGCAGCTGGTGCCGTTGATCTGCAGCGTGAGCTTGCGGACGAGCTTGCCGGTCCGCAGCTCGTACAGCTTCACCGGAATCGCGATCTTGTGGAAGGTGACGTTCGTGACGTACCCGGGCCGGCTGTCGGGCACGTACGGGCAGGTCTGGACGGCGGCGCCGTGGTATGACGCCTCCGCGCAGATCACGACGACCGCGTCGGCGGCGTCCTTGGCCCGCCAGCCCGCCGGGATCTTGTTGGTCTGGGCCGTGTTCCCGTACAGCAGCGACCGGTTCGGTTTGCCCGGCCGGTACGGCTTGGCGCCGCTGTACGCCGCGGGCGTGCTGCAGTAGGCGGGCAGCCCGCCCGTTCCGGGTGTGGTCAGCAGGTCGCGCACGTTCGCCAGCTCGATCGCCCGCGTGGCCTTCGTGATTCCCTGCTGCGCCTTGGGTGCCAGCTCGTGGTCGGGGTACTCGTCGACCAGCTGCTGGTAGTACCTGCGCCCGTTCTGCCAGTCGGCGGCCGCCATGAACCCGTCGGCGCACTCGACGATCGCCGTGGGCGCGACGTCGGGCACGACGTCGGAGGCGGCGCGGAGCACACCGCCGGGCTTCCTGTCCGCGAGCCAGTCGGTGATGGCGGTGGTGCGGCACGGGTCCCCGGTCGGCAGCCCGTCGAGGAACCGGTTCACGGTGGACCGGACCATCTCCTGGTGTCCCGGCAGGTCGGTGAGCACGCCGTCGAGGCCGTCGAACCCGTCTTCGAGCGCCTCGGTGTCCCCGTCGAGGCCGGTTTCGAGCTGCCGGCCCGCGTTCCCCAGCCGGTCGCACGCGGCCACGGTGTCGTCGGCGCGCTCGGCGAGCGGCGCGTTGGCGAGCCGGTTGCCGAACCACAGCCGGTCCGTGGCGGCGAGCGCCTCGGCGCAGTCCCCGTTCGCCCGGCCGGCGGCCGCGTCCTCGTCGACGTCGGCGGCGTCGAACCGCAGGAACCCGAACGCCAGCAGGACGGGCAGCGCGACCGCGAGGGCGACGACCCACTGCCTGCGTGCGGGCCGGGCCCGGGGATGCGGCCGTGCCAGCAGGTACCCGTGCGCGACGACCGCCACCCACCACCCGAGGATGACGAACTCGAACCACAGCGTCGGCCAGTCGAACAGGTGGAACAGCACGAGCAGCACCGTTCCCAGCACGGCCAGGACGCCGAGAATCCAGCGGCCCAGCAGGAAGTAGCCCACCCCGAGCAGCGACGCGTTCCCGACCGCCACGGCGAACGGGTCGGCGGGCCTGCGCGGCTTCGGAGCCGGGGTGCCGTAGGGCGGCGTGGCGTCCGGGTCCTGGTAGGGGACCTCCGCGTAGGTCGCCCACGAGATGGCCTGGGTTTCCGGCTCGGGCACGGCGACAGCGGGCTCGGGCGTGGCCTGGTCGGTGGGCTCGGGCTGCTGCGGGCTGTCCATCGGTGGTCCTTCCCCAGAAACGCGGCGGCAGGAATGCATTGTTCTGCCACAGTGCGGGGAGGGGTCCCGGAACAATCCGTTGTGTCCGCTTCCGGTCACGCGTATCAGCGCACGTTCGGCTCACGGACGCTGCGGCGGATGGCGGCATTTCGAGGTGAATCCGTAACACGGTGCGCCGACTCCTCGACAACTGGTGCGAGCGTGTCGAGATCTTGGGGGGATGACGATGTCCGCCACCGCACGGAGATGGTCCTTCGTCACGGCCGTGGTCCTGGCGCTGGGCCTCGCACTGCCCACGGTGGCGGCGGCCGCGCCACCGTCCAACGACGACTTCGACACCGCGACGGCGGTCACCGCCCTGCCGTACACGGCACAGGGCGACACCACCGAGGCGACCAAGGCGTCCGACGACCCGTGGTGCGACTACTCCAACAAGTCCGTCTGGTTCGCGTACACGCCGGTCGCGGACGTGATGCTGCGGGCCACCGTGGAAGCCGGTACCCAGTCGACCCTGTCGGCCTACACCGGTGCGCGTGGCGAGCTGGCGCCCGTACCCGACGCGTGCCGCGGATCGTCCGCCTCCCGCCCGGCGGTGATCACGTTCCGGGCGTACGCGGGCACGACCTACCACTTCATGGTCGCCGGCTACGCCGACCAGTCCGGGCCGGTGTCGTTCGCCCTGCAGGAGGTCGAGCCGGCACCCAACGACGACTTCGCCGACGCGGAGCCCGTCACCGCGTTGCCCGCCACCCGGGCGATCGACCTGTCGGTCGCGTCGACCGAGTACGACGAGCCGCTGCCGACGTGCGCCTACGAGTCCCGGCGATCGGTCTGGTACACGTTCACGGCGGCCGAGACGGCCTCACTCGTGGCGTCGGTCGCCGACAGCGGCGAGCACACCGTGTCCGTCCACACGGGAAGCACGCTGCCCGCGCTGACCGAGATCGGATGCGCACGCGGCGACTCCTTCGAGGAGGTGCTGTTCCGCGCCACCGCGGGCACGACCTATCACCTCCGGGTCGCCGGTCCCGCCACCGCGGCCACGCTGACCTTCGCCGAGGCGCCGCCACTGCGGCCCTACTTCATCGCCTCCTCCGATCCGACGATCTACGAGCTGACCCACTTCACGGGCTACACCGGGGAGTCCGGCACGCCGATCGCGGGCGGCGAGTGGGACTTCGGGGACGGCACCGTGGTCGCGGCGACCGAGGACGGCGTCTCGCACCACTACACCGCCGACGGGACGTACACGGTGCGGCTCAGCGTCGTGAGCCCGGACGGTCGCACCGGTTCGCACACGTCGACGGTGACGGTCTCGACGCACGACGTGTCGATCAGCCGGTTCTCCACGCCCAGCAGGGCAACCGCCGGGGACACCGAGGAGATCGCGGTGCGCGTGACCAACACCCGGTACCGGGAGACGGTCACCACCACGCTGTACCGGTCACGCGGGGAGTACTGGGACGTGGTCGGCACGCTCACGCTCGACGTGCCCGTCGGCCGTGTCGTGACGTTCCCCTTCGCCTACACGTTCACCGACGGGGACGCGGTGGCGGGCAAGGTGGCCTTCCGCGCGGTCGTGACGTTGCCGTACCCGGTGCGGGACGCCCGGCCGTTCGACAACGAGCTGATCTCCACCGGCACCACCGTGCGGCCCGCTCCCGCGGGCGCCTGATCACGTCTTCTGGGGAGCACGACATGACGAACACCATCGTGCGGCGGACCTGGACCGCCTGCCTCGCCGCGGCGGTGCTCGCGGTGCTCGCACCGGGCGTCGCGCGGGCCGAGGCACCGTCCAACGACGACTTCGACACCGCCGCGACGATCACCGCCCTACCCTTCGAATCCACAGTGGACACAACCGGGGCGACGGTGGCCGCCGACGATCCGGTCGGCTGCCAGTCCTCCTACGGCAACAGCGTCTGGTTCCGTTACACGGCACCGGAGGACGGGATCGTCAGGGCCATCGTCGACACCCCCGGGTACTACCCGTTCCTCACCGCCTACACGGGGACGCGCGGCGGCCTCGCGCGGGTGCCGGGCGTGTGCGTGTTCGGCAGCCGCAACCCCGAGACCTTCCACGTCACCGCGGGCACGACCTACCACTTCCTGGTGGGGGCGAACTACCACGACGGTGGCGCGACGACGTTCCGGCTGGAGTCCGAGCCGCCCGCGGCCAACGACGACATCGCGGACGCGCTGCGCGTGCCCGGGCTGCCGACCACGGTCGTCGGCGACCTGTCGCGGGCCTGGACCGAACCCGGCGAGCCGACGCCGAGTTGTGACGCCACCGCGCCCCACTCGCTCTGGTACGTGTACAGCCCGGCGACCCCGCGGTGGGTGAGCGTGTCGGCCGGCAGGGAGGTCACGGTCTACCGCGGCACCCCGTCCGTCGAGTCCGAAGTGGACTGTACGCGCGGAACTCCCGCCGTGTTCCACGCACAGGTGGGCGAGGACTACTACGTCCGGGTCGCCGCGCCACCCGAGTACGCCGGACCGCACACCATCGACTTCGCCACGGCGCCCGCGCTGCGACCGACCGTGTACCCCGCCCAGAACCCCGCGAACGTGCTGGAGCACACCCTGTTCAACGTCAACGCGGGCGACCCGCTCGGCCGGTCGATCGTCGGCGGCGAACTGACCTTCGGCGACGGCTCGTCGGTGCCGATCACCTCGGGCGGGTACTTCCAGCACCGCTACGCGACGGACGGCGAGTACCGGCTGGGCCTGTCCGTCGTCACCGACGACGGGCGCACCGGCACCGCCACCGCGACGCTGCGGGTCGAGACCCACGACGTCACGGTCACCGCGCTCGCGGCGCCGGCCACGGCACGCGCCGACCAGACGAAGCCGATCACGGTGTCGGTGACCAACGACCGCTACGACGAGACGGTGCGGGTGGAGCTGTACAAGCAGAGCGACGAGGGGGCCATCCGCATCGGCGTCCTCACGCTGTCCGTGCCCGCTGGACGCACCGTGCAGTTCCCGTTCGCGTACACGTTCGGGCCCGCCGACGTCGGCACCGTCACGTTCCGTGCGGTCGCGCGGCTGGATCCCTACGGGTGGACGGAAGCCAACCTCGGCGACAACGAGATGAGCGCGACGACAACCGTCCGCCAGTAGCGCAACGGCGGCCGTCACGACCCTCGTCACCACCTGTCGGAGGTGATGATCGCCGTCAGCTGGTCGAGGGTCAGGGGTGGCCGCGACGAGAGGATGGCACCGCCCGGCGAGTTGGTCGCAGCGCCGCGGGGGTCCTCCTGGTTGCCGACGTTCATGAGGACCATCGTCCCGTCGGGCCGCTTGAGGCACGCCATGTGCGACACCGCGCCGGGAGCCCGCCGCGCGGTTCCGGTCGCCAGCCGGGAGCCGTCGGGCAGCGTGCTGACGGCACAGTCCTCCGTGCGGGAGAGGGCGCACCACTCGCTGGGCTCGGAGTCGCTGGGGTAGATCATCAGGACGAAGCTCCCGGTGACGTCGGCGGCGGTCAGGGTCCCGCTGACGAGCGGGCTGGAGGGGGTGTCCGCCGGCTGTGTCAGGCTCGGTCCAGGCCCCGGTTGCCGGGACGGGGAAGCCCCTGGCACGGTGCTCTTCTCGGTCACCTCGAACGTCGCGGTGTCGCCGAGCACCGCGCTGAACCGAGCGATCAGGTCATCCGGTGAGGTGGGGATCGGGCCGCGCACCGTGGTCGTGGCGGGTGCGGTCGACGACGAGGTGCCCGCGGCGGGCGTGCCGGAGTCGCCCGGCGTCAGCCACACCGCACCCGCGACCAGGCCCGCCACCGCGACGACGGTGGCCGCGACGGGCACCAGCCGCGGGGCCCGGCGCGGCCGCACGACCGGGGCCGTACCCGCGGCGTCGGCGCGCCGCTCCAGCTCGGCGAAGGCATCGTGGAGGGTGCGCAGGTCGCTCATGAGGTCTCCTGGAGGTGGTGGGCACTGGCGGAGAGGTCGATGCGCAGAGCGTTGAGCGCTCGGTGGATCTGGCTGCGTACGGTCGGTTCCCGGCATCCCAGCTGTGCGGCGATCTCCCTGTCGGACAGGCCCGCGTAGTAGCGCAGGACCACGGCCGCACGCTGCTTCCTTGGCAGGCCGGCGAGGCGGCGGATCATCGCGTCCCGCTCGGCCCGCTCGGCCGCGCCGTCGGAGATCGCGGTCGGCTCGATGTCGGCGCGCGGGGAGGTGCGGGTCAGCCTTCTGCGCCAGGACAGGTACTCGTTGACGACCATCCGCCGCACGTAGGCGTGCGGCTCGGCCATCCCCGAGATCCGTTCCCAGTGCTCGAACGCCCGGCCCAGCACGTCGCTCACCAGGTCCTCGGCCAGCCACGTCCGGCAGGTCAGGACCGTGGCGAACCGCATCAGCGCGGGCCGCTGCCGTGCCACGTACTCAGCGAACTCCATCGGCCACTCCCGATCGTCGACTCGACCTCTGTTCCCGCACCCCTAATGCGGGAGTGACCCCTTTCGTTGCATTCGAGCCGGTCGTCCTGGGTCGTCCTGTCGTAGCGCTGTCGCACCCTGGGCAGGAGCGCGCGCCAGACGGGGCGCCAGAGCAGGCCGGGAAGGTACGCGCTGCGCTCCTCGTGTGCGACCCGTCCGCGGGGGTGGGCGGCCCAGCGGGCGGAGCCGGGGTCGTAGTCGCGGCGGTACTCGATCGCGCACACGTGTTTGACGCTCTTGTAGCCGTAGTGCGCGGGCGCGACCAGTCGCAGCGGGGCGCCGTGATCGAGGTCGAGTGGAGCGTCGGCGAGACGGTCGGCGAGCAGCACCTCGTCGGCGAGGATGTCGTCGATCCGCAGGCAGGCCCGGTAGCCGTCCAGGCCGGTCACGGTGACCCAGCGAACGGCCGGGTGGACGTCGACGTGGGCGGCCAGGAACTCGTGGACGCCGCCGAACGGCACGCCCTCCCAGCGCAGGTCCTGCGCGGTCCACGTGGTCACGCAGTGCAGATCGGCGCGTTGTGCGCGCCGCCGTCGCGGGTCGAGCAGGTCGTCGAGCGGGAACTGCGTGGGGTGCCGCACGGCGCCGGTCACGGTCACGACCGGACGTTCCGGCAGGTGCGGGCGAACGCGCGCGAACCGTGGCAGCCCGAAGCGGCGCAGCGTCGTGGCGACCTGCCCGGGCGGCAGCGGTCGCGTGGTCAGGTCCCTGGGCGTGCCCACGTCGCCTCCTACTAGAGCGTTCGTTCTAGATTACATGCTCTAGTATTTCGACATGGCCAGACGCCGGCTGCACAGCGACGAGTCGATTCTCGACGCCACGCGTGACCTGCTCGTGGTGGGCGGGGCCGACGCGGCGACCACGGCGGCGATCAGCTCCGCCAGTGGTGCGCCGGTCGGCTCGCTCTACCACCGGTTCGGCTCGCGCACGCGGCTGTTCGCCGAGGTGTGGCTGCGCACCGTCGGCCGGTTCCAGACGGGGCTGCTCGAGGCCGCGGCCGACGGCTCCGGTGTCGAGCGCGCCGTCGCGGCGGCGCGCTGGACGGTCGAGTTCGCCGACCGGCGTCCCGACGACGCCCGCCTGCTCCTGCAGGCCGGTCAGGAGCAGCTGCTTCGAGACGCCGACCTGCCCGCCGAAACCCGGCAGGCGCTCACCGACCTCAACCGGCCGGTGACCGACCTGCTGCGCGGGCTGGCCGTCGACCTGTACGGCGCGGCGACCCCGCGGCACGTCGAGTTGGTGACCGTCGCGGTCGTCGACGTGCCGTACGCGATGGTCCGCCGCCACCTCCGTCGTGGCGGTGTGCCCGCGTCGCTCCGCGCGGTCCTCGCCGACGTGGTCCGCGCCGTGCTGACATCGCCCACCTGACGCGAAGCCTGGGTCGTCTCAATCCTTCCCGCACGTCATGTGCGCGTCAGGTCCCTCGCCAAAGCGGTGAAGTTGGCCGCCGCCGCCGAGCGGGTCGCCGTTGGCAGCGCGATCGCGAGGTCGACCAGCCGGACCAGCGGGCTGACCGGCACGAACGCCACTTCGGGTCGTGGTTGTGCCGCCGAGCCGGGCAGGATGCTGACCCCGCAGCCGGCGGCGACGAGTCCCACGATGGTGGGCAGCTGCACGGCTTCCTGGGTGATGTCCGGGGTGAAGCCGCCGCGCCGGCAGAGTGCGGTGATCTCGTCGTGCAGGCCGGGGCCGAGCGTGCGCGGGAACAGCACGAACGGCTCGTTGGCGAGTGCGCTGACGGTGATCCGGCGGCGCCCGGCGAGCCGGTGGTCGTTGGGCAGCACCGCGACGAGTGGTTCGCGGGACACCGGGACCAGCTCCAGGTCGTCGGCCGGGCCGGGCAGCGGCGGACGCAGCAGGCCGAGGTCGATCGCGGCCGCGCGGAGCCGCTCGACCTGCGTGACCGTGGGCAGTACGTGGAAGGTCAGCGTCACGCCGGGGTAGCGGGCCCGGAACGCGCGGATGATCGTCGGCAGCGGGTGCTGGACCGCGGAGCCGACCATGCCGATCGTCAACTCGCCGGACTCCCCGCGGCCGGTCGCACGCGCCCGCCGCGCCGCGCTGTCCACCATGGACAGTGCGGTCCTGGCGTCGGCGACGAACGCCGCACCGGCGGCGGTCAGCGCCACCGCGCGGGTCGTCCGCTCGAACAACGGCACGCCCAGTTCGGCCTCGAGTGCCTTGATCTGCTGGGAAAGCGGTGGCTGGGCCACGCCGAGCGCGGCGGCCGCGCGTCCGAAGTGGAGGTGGTCGGCGACCGCGACCGCGGCACGCAGGTGCTTGAGATCCATATGGTCACCGAATCAACGAGAGCGAATTGTGTACAGAATAGGCACACGTCGGCGCGGCGGTGACAGCCTGGCGGCATGATCGCAAGTCTGGTGATGGCGTTGTTGACCACTGTTCTGCCCGCCGGGGAGCCGGATCATCTCGTGCGTGCCGACCGGGACGTCCCGGGTGGCGCGGGCACGCTCCACGTCCGCGAGGTGCGGCTCGACTCCGCGAAGCGGGCCCGGCCGGTGATCCTGCTGCACGGCGCGCGGGTGCCCGGCGTCGCCTCGTTCGACCTGCCGGTGCCGGGCGGCTCGCTCGCCGAGGACCTCGCGCAGGAGGGGCACCGCGTGATCGTGATGGACGCGAGCGGGTACGGCGGCTCGACCCGGCCGCCGGTCATGGCCGAGCCACCGGGGGCGAACCCGCCCGCGGTGACCGGCGAGCAGGTCGTGAAGGACATCGACGCGGTGGTGCGGTGGCTGCGGGCCGGCCGGGTGGACCTGGTCGGCTGGGCGACCGGCGGGCACTGGGCGGCCTGGTACGCGAGCGAGTACCCGCACCGGGTGGCGAACCTCGTGGTGCACAGCAGTCTCTACGGCGCGACCGCGGGCCACCCGATGTTCGGGACACCGCCGCCGACCGGGGCGTACCGGTTCAGCACGGCGGCCCAGCTCCTGCCCGCGTGGGACTCGAGCATCCCGGTGCCGGACAAGGCCGAGTGGCGCGACCCGCGCGTCGCACAGTCCTATGTGGACGAGGCGCTGGCGAGTGACCCCACAGCCGAGGACCGCGACCCGCCGAGCTTCCGCGCCCCGGCCGGCGCCATGGCCGACAGCCACCGACTGGCGAACGGCACCCAGCTCTGGGACGCGCACCGGATCCGGGCGCGGACGCTGGTGTCGCGCGGTGAGTACGACTTCTGGTCGCGGCCTGCCGATCTGACGACGCTGGCGGCGGACCTGACCTCGGCGAAGGAGGTGCGGGCGGTGACGCTGGCGGGCGCCACGCACTACGTGCACCTGGACCGCGCGGAGAAGGGCAGGGCCGCGTTCCTCGCCGAGGTCACCGACTGGCTGCGGTGACCTCGGCGCGTGCCGTCAGCGTGGCGCGCCGACGCCCGCCATGCGCAGGAGGACGCCGACCGTCGCGAAGGTGCGGTCGAGGTCGATGGCGTCGGGGTTGACGCGCCACTGCTGGTGGACGCCCATGACGGCGCCGAGCAGGACCGTGCCGAGGTCGTCGGCGTCGACG
Source organism: Actinophytocola sp. NPDC049390 (assembly GCF_044466355.1). NCBI lineage: Bacteria > Bacillati > Actinomycetota > Actinomycetes > Pseudonocardiales > Pseudonocardiaceae > Actinophytocola > Actinophytocola sp. NPDC049390. Next base: position 103,485 of record NZ_JBITMQ010000022.1, on the reverse strand, counting down.
TCGGCGGGCAGGTCGGCCTGCGCGAGCCAGGCGCGGATCTGGGCGCGCAGCGCCTCGTGCAGGTCGGCGTACCACTTGCGCAGTGCTGAGCCGGGTTCCATGGCCTCCGCGATGAGGGTGACGAAGAGCTGGGTCGACGGGCTCCGGGTGAACGCCTCGAGCGCGCGCATCGCCTCGTCGAGGGTGCCGGCGTCGAGGGTGTCCGCGTCGGCCCGGAAGTCGGCCACGGCGTGGTCGACGACGGCGGCGAGCAGACCCTCCTTGTTGCCGAAGTGCCACGGGATCGAGCCGCGGCTGACGCCCGACCTCTTCGCGATGTCCTCGAACGTGGTCTGCCGGTAGCCGCGTTCGGTGAACAGCTCGGTGGCCGCGGTGACCAGGAGCCGGCGGCTCTCCTGCGTCATCTCGGTCCGCCGGGTGGCTCGTGAAGTCGTCACGGTCGGCGAGTCTACCCGTGGCTGGTGAGCACCTTGTTGGCTATGCAACACTCTCTATGTTCGCCAACACAGGGAGGTATGTCGTGAAGTGGGTCACGTATCGGTCCGGGCGGGGCGACCGGGTCGGCGTCGTCGCGGGCGACGCCGTCCACGCGCTGGCGCCCGGCACCGAGCTGGTCGAGCTGGTCGGCCGGGGTGCGGAGGGGTTGCGAGCGGCGGGTGAGCAGGCGTTGCGGGCGCCGGACGAGGTGGTGGCGCTCGCCGACGTGACGTTGCGTGCCCCGATCCCGCGGCCGCCCGCCATCCGGGACTGCCTGTGCTTCCTCGACCACATGCGCAACTGCCAGGAGGTGATGGGCGCGGGCCGGACGCTCAAGGACACCTGGTACGAGATCCCCGCGTTCTACTTCGCCTGCCCGTCGACGGTGCTGGGCCCGCACGAGCCGGTGCCCACGGCGCCGGGCAGCGTGTGGTGGGACTTCGAGCTGGAGATCGCCGCCGTGATCGGTGCGGGCGGCCGGGACCTGACGCCCGCCGAGGCGGAACAGGCGATCATCGGCTACACGATCTACAACGACTGGTCCGCCCGCGACCTGCAGCTGCGGGAGTCGCCGCTGGCCATCGGCCAGGCCAAGGGCAAGGACGGCGCCACCACGCTCGGCCCCTACCTCGTGACGGCCGACGAGCTGGCGCCGTACCGGCGTGACGGCAGGCTCGCGCTCGAGGTCGAGGCCACCGTCAACGGCGAGCGGATCGGCGGCGGCCGCACCGACGCGATGGACTGGACCTTCGGTGAGGTGATCTCGTACGCCTCCCGCGGGGTCGAGCTGCTGCCGGGCGAGGTGTTCGGGTCCGGCACGGTGCCGGGCTGCTGCCTGATCGAGCACTTCTCGCCCACCGCCGCGTTCCGCGGTTGGCTGAAGCCGGGTGACGTCGTGTCGTTGCGGGTGCGGGAGCTGGGCGAGACCCGGCAGACCGTCACCGCGACGCCCGCCCCGCACCCGATCCCCGCGCGGCGCGACCCGGACGCCGCACCGCGCAGGCGACGGGTGAACCCGGCGCGCTCGGCGGTGCCGTACACCAAGGGCCTGCACGAGATCGGCCCGGACGTGTGGGCGTGGCTGCTGCCCGACGGCGGCTACGGGTGGAGCAACGCGGGCCTGGTCGCGGGCGCGGGCGCCGCGTTGCTCGTCGACACGTTGTTCGACCTGCCGCTCACCGGCGAGATGCTCGCGGCGATGAAGCCGGTCACCGACCGGCACCCGCTCACCCACGCGGTGCTCACCCACGCCAACGGCGACCACACCCACGGCAACCAGCTGCTCGACGACTCCGTGCGCGTCGTCGCGGCGGCGGGCACCGCCGAGCAGATGCACACGGAGATCGCACCGGACATGCTCGCCGCGGTCCGGATCGCCGACCTCGGGCCGGTGCTCACCCCGTTCCTGCGGGACCGTTTCGGCCCCTTCGACTTCGACGGCATCACGCTGCGGATGCCGGACGTCACCTTCGACCGCGACCTCACGCTCGACATCGGGGGCCGCGAGGTCCGCGTGCTGAACCTGGGCCCGGCGCACACCAGCGCCGACTCGGTGGTGCACGTGCCCGACGCGGGCGTGCTGTTCGCGGGCGACCTGCTGTTCGTCGGCTGCACGCCGATCGTGTGGGACGGCCCGATCGCGAACTGGGTCGCCGCCTGCGACACCATGCTCGCCCTCGACGCCCCGACCGTCGTGCCCGGCCACGGCCCGGTCACCGACGCCGACGGCATCCGCGCGGTGCGCGGCTACCTCACGCACGTGGTCGAGCAGGCCGACGCCGCCCATGCCAAGGGCCTCTCGTTCCGGGAGGCGGCCGCGACCGTGGACCTGGCCGAGTACGGCGCCTGGCTGGACGCCGAGCGGATCGTGGTCAACGTCTACCAGCGTTACCGCGAACTCGACCCCGGCATGGCGCCGCTGGCACAGACCGAACTGCTCGCGCTGATGGCCGAGTGGGACGCCGCGCGATGACCAGACTCGACACGTCCGCCTACACCGGCGAGCCGTGGCGCATCCACGAGTTCGCCGCCGACTTCCGGGTCGAGGACACGTGGTCGTTCCGCACCCCCGGCGCCGGGCCCGACGACTTCCCGGTGATGCTCGCCGCGATGCGGGCCGGGGGCGGACTGGCGAAACAACCCGCGGTGGTGCGGGTTCTGTTCTGGGCACGGTGGCGGCTCGGTGCGCTTCTCGGCTGGGACACGGCATCCGACGGGGTCGGGGCGCGGGTCACGTCGCTCCGCGACCGGCTGCCCGACGACCTCCGCGACGCCCCACGCGGCCCGGACAGCGACGACCTGCCGCTCACACCGGTGTACGAACTGGACACCGAGGCCGCACGCGAGCTGGCGAACAGGACCGTGCACACCGTCATGCACCTCGGCTGGTCGCGACGGCCGGACGGCGACCACGAGCTGCGGATGACCGTGCTCGTCAAGCCCAACGGCACGTTCGGGCGCTTCTACATGGCCGCGATCGCACCGTTCCGGTACCTGATCGTCTATCCCGCGCTGACCCGGCGCTGGGAACGCGCCTGGCGTGACCGCCGGGGAGGGAACCGGTGAGCCCGCGCGCGACGCTCCGCTGGGCGAGCGCGATCATGATCGCGATCGGCGTGGGTCACCTGGTGGTACTCACGCTCACCGCGGGCGAGCACGTCGGCACGTGGGTCGACCGGGGCCTGTGGTCGGCGGTCCCGTTCCTGGACCGGGACGCGGGCGTCACGGCGGACGCGGTGACCTTCTGGGCGGGGCCGGGTGGTTTCGCCGTACCCCTGATCCTGCTGGGCGCCCTGCTGTGGCACCTCGCCGGACGTGGTGTGCCGGTGCCCGCCGGGATCGGCTGGGTGGTCGCGGTGTGGGCGCTGCTCGACGGTGTCCTGTTGGGACCGTCGCCGTTCTTCGTGCTGGTCGTGCCCGGCGTGCTGATCGTGCTGGCGGCACGGAAACGCCGGTAGTGCCGCCCGTGCGGATCGTGGTCACGACCAGGCCGTGGACGTCGAACTTACCTTCTTGGGAAATGCGGAGTTGCCCGTCCGCTGCCTCCGCGGGCAGTGCCGGGGCAGCGTGCCGGGTTAGCGTCGGTTCGCCGGTATTCCTGAATTCAGCGGGAAAGCGGCCCTTCTTCGGACCGCCGGCGAAAACCGTACCCCCGTGAAAGGTGACGTGATGTCCAGCAGCTTACGACCGGAACAGTTGGGGCATGACGATTCCGCCGAGCTTCCCCCCGTCGCGACGCCCGCGCAGGCGACGAGTGCCTTCGTCAACGGGCACTTTCCCCGTCGGCGGTGGCGGGTCGTCGGGTTCAGCGCGCTGGCCGGCTTCCTGCTGACCGTGATCTGGTCGGCGTCGTTCGTGGACGGCGTCATCGGCGACACGACGGCGAACGCGATTCTCGGTCACGACGCGAAGGAGACGGCCATCACCGGCGCCGCCGCCGGCATCGTGTTCGCGTTCGTCTCCGGGCTCGCCGGCACGTTCACCGCGTGCAACATCGCGGTGTTCGGCACCGTCGCACCGATGGTCGGCGGCGCGGGCGGGCGGTGGCAGCGGGTGCTGACCACGTTGCGGCCCATCCTGTGGCTGGCGGTCGGCATGATCGTGGTCTCCGCCGTGTACGGCGCGGTGGTCGGTCTCGTCGGCACCGGCATGCCGCAGTTCGACGAGGCCGCGACGCGACCGGGGGAGATCCCGGGGCGGCTCGGCCAGGCGATGGTGGTGTTCGGCCTGATCGGGCTGGTGATGACCTACCTCGGCATGGCCTCGCTCGGGTTCGTGCGTGACCCCTTCAGGCGGATCGCGGCGCGCTTCCCCAACGCGCCGCTGGTGTTCATGGGCGCGCTGGTCGGCGCGTTCCTCATCGGGCGGCCGTTCCCGTTGTTCCGCAAGCTCTTCCGGGACGCGGCCGACTCCGGCAACCCGCTCTACGGCGCCGGGGCGTTCGTGCTGCAGTCGATCGGCAACATCGTCGTGCTCGCCGTGCTGATGCTGGTCATCGCGTTCACCAGCGGACGGCTCCAGCGCTGGTTCGCCGCCGAGCCGCGCCGCCTGTCGGTGCTCACCGGCGCGGCGATGATCATCCCGGGTGTCTTCCTGGTGCTGTACTGGGATGTCCGGCTGCCCGCCATGCTCGACATCATCGGGTGGTTCCCGGTCGCGCCCTGGGTGTGACGGAACGAAACGGTGCGGCCGGCGGTGGCGAGGAGCCACCGCCGGCCGCACCGGCGTCGCGAGGGGTCAGAGGCGGGTGAGGTCGAACCCGTCGGACGGCTTCGTCAGGCTCGCGATGGTGTTCTTCGATCCGCGGCCCGAGCCCGTGTTGTCCTGGGACCGCGCCCATTCCTGCGTGACGCCGTCCTTGTGGAGGAACAGGTAGTACCCGGCGTGGCTCTCGCCGAAGGGCCGGTACCACTTTCCCTTGACGTGTGTGCCGTCCTCGTAGTAGCCGTCCCGTTCGACCACGCACTTCCGCCAGTCCTTGAACGCGGCGGGGTCGACGTCCGCGGGCCAGAACTTCTCGGTCTGGGTTTCGAGGTAGCCCCACACGGCGCCGATGCGGACCCACAGGTGGGGCTGCTCCGGGTCCATGCCCTGCGGCAGGGGGTGACCGACCTTGAAGCCGACGGACAGGTCGACCTCGTCGATGGCGCGTCCCTTGCTGTCCGCGCTGGGCAGCACCGCGAGCGGCTCGAACGCCTTGTCCGCCGCCTCGGCCGGCCGGAAGTCCAGGTCCTCCAGGTACAGCGCGCCTGGCACCCCGCCGATCTGGACCAGCCGGTACGGCTTGTTGTCCTCGTCGACCCGCACACCGCTGAGCACCTTCTCGACCGCGTTGCCGTCCTTGTCCTCGGTCGGCCTGGCGCCGGCCTTCTCCTCGGCCGCCATCTTCGCGGCGAACGCCTCGTCCTTCTTCGGTGCGTCGCCGATGATCTTCTCCGCGAGCTCGTCCATCTGCGCCTTGAGCGTGGCGCCGTCGACGGCCTGTCCCGGCTCGATGGGGAGGTGTTCCCAGATCACTCTGGCGATCCGGTCACCGACGCCGGACAGCACCGCGCCCTTGATCGCGTTGAGCGGGTTGAGAACCTTGAAGAGGTCCTGCTTCCACTCGTCGAGGAACTCCTTTCCGATGGCCTTCGCCACCCGCACCGCCGGGCTGTCCTCCGATTTCTGCCCGAGTTCCTCCTCCAACAGTGTGATCCTGGCGTCGAGATAGCCCACGAAGCTGGACTCGATCGCCTGCCGCACCACGTCCCACGCGAAGTCGGAGTACTCGAACATGTCCAGCACGGGGCCGATCGCGGCGTCGGCGAAGAGCAGCGCCACCTCCAGCTGCGCCTTCCGTTTGTCCACGAGCATCCGCGCCATGAGGGTCGGGTCCTTGGTGTGCGCGTCCCACTTGTCGTCCTCGGCGCGCTTCTTGAGGTACTCCTTGACCCGCTTCTCGTTCGACAGCGCCTTCGCCTGGCGGTGGAGGATCGCCTCCCCGATGGCGAGACAGCGTGAGACGTTGCGCAGCGCGATGCTGACGGGAGTGGTGTACGGGTTCGGGAAATACCCGCAGATGTCCCCCGCAAGCGACATGCCCGCGATGGCGCTCCGGACCGCGTAGAACGCCGCTTCCAGCGGGTAGTTCGGCTTGTCGCGGACGATCGCCTTCACGACCTCGAAGTCGACCGCGTCGTTGAACTGTTCGCCCACCTCGGCGGCCTGTCCCTTGGTGTCCTCGATCAGGTTCCTCATCTTCTCGATGAAGGCCTTGAACGGTTCGAGACCTTGCGCGTCCGCGGTCAACGGGAGCCGGGACTGGTGGCCGTGCAACTCGTGCAGGACGTCGTTGAGCGTCTTCAGCAGTTTCTTCAACCTGCTCGCGGCGGACGCCGCGTCGCTGCCGTGCACGGTCGCCCTGATGAACTCGTACTCACGCAGTTCGTTGCAGCACTTGCTGATCTCCATGGTCTGCCTGATCAGGCCGGTGAGGTAGACCTGGTAGTCACCGAACAGGACCTGGTACTCCGCGATCACCTTGGCGACCTCGGGGTCGAGCTTCTTCTCGATCTCCCCGGCCACCTCCCGCACCGCGGCGTCACGGGCGATCTCCGCCACCGCCGCGGCGTCCACCGCCACCTGGTTCACCTTGCCGCCGCCGAGACGTTTCAGCAGCGAGGCGCCGACGTGTTTGCGCAGCACGTCGCGAGCGGCGGAGATGTCCACGTTGGTCATGGTCTGTTCCTTTCCGTTGGACTCAGGCGGTTTCCGTGCCGAGGGTTTCCATGACGACCTCGGTCAGCGCCTCGCCGACGAGCGCGCTGAGCTCTTCCGGTGGCAGGTCCGCGGCACCGGGAACGGTGCGTCGTATCTCCTCCATGGCCGGGCGGAGCGCCGACTCCCGGACCTCCTCCAGCAGCTGCACGAGGTCGGCCTCGGTGACCGTGGCGTCCTCCTCCGCGCGGAGCGCCTTGAGCGCCAGGAACTTCTCGAGCAGGGGAGCGGCGAACGTGGAGACGTCGGCGGTGGTGGTCTCTTGCGTGGTCATCGATGTGGTCCCTTCGCAGGGTCAGAGGTGTTCCTGTGGGATGGTCGCGAGCAGTTCCCGCATCTGCTCCGGCGACAGGTTCGCGGCCTCCGGCATCTGGTTCACCAGCTCGGCGAACGCCTCGGCGACGGTGTCCTCGTGCTCGTCGGGCACGTGGTCGGACTCGTCCGCGAGCTGCGCGAACTGTTGCGCCGCGTCGGCGATCTGCTCGGCGGTGACCGGCTCCGGCGCGGCGTCGTCGGTGTCGGTCCCGGCATCGGACTCGGCGTCGGACTCGGTCCCGGTCTCGGTGTCGGTCTCGGTGTCGGTGCCGGTGACGACGCCGTAGGTGGCGAAGTACTGGACGCGGGCGTCGTTGTCGTCGGGGGCGTTCTCGAGGAACGCCGCGGCGAATCCCGTCACCCCGCGCTCCTCCGCGTAGTGCAGGAAGTACGGGGTGAAGCTCGCCCAGTTCTCCTCCGCGCCGTTCCAGACCGGGCCGTACTCGGCGAGGAACGCCTGCCACACCTCGGGATCCTCCTCGGCGGGGGCCTCGTCGGATGCCGCGACGTCGATGGTGACGCCGTACCGGGCGAAGAACGCGACGCGGTCGGACTCGCCCTCGGCGTAGTCCAGGAAATCGGTCGCGGGCGCGGCGACCCCGCGTTCCTCCGCGTGGTAGAGGAACCAGGTCCGGAACGCGTCCCAGGTCTCCGCCGCACCGTTCCAGCTCGCGCCGAACTCGGCGACGAAGGCGACCCACACGGACTCGTCGTAGGCGGCGGGGTTCCCGGCGGGCTCGGGCTCGGGCTCGGGCTCCGAGAGCAGGCGTTCGTACTCGCGGACGAGGTTGTCCGCGCCCTCGTCCGCGAACTTGCGCACGGTGTCGGCGCCGCCGTTGTCCGCCAGGTGGCGGACGAACAGCTCGCCGGGTTCGGTGAAGCCGTCGCGGTTCGCGCGTTCGGTGAACGCGGTGCGGAACGCCTCGAAGTCCGTGTTGTCGCCCGCCTGGCACACCTCGTCGAGTGCGGTGAAGAACAGCCTCGGGTCGCTCAGCTCGCTGTCGCACAACACCTCGAGCGAGCCGATCAGGACGGAGTCCATCGTCATTTCCTTTCAGGAAGGGAAACACCCTGGGAGCGGTCAGGAACCCGGCCACCACCGGTACAGCGCGGAGTCCGGGTCGTGCCTGCGGCGGGAGGTGGTGAGCAGCACGAGCCCGCCGACGACGAGGAGTGCGACACCGGCGGCGACGTACCCTGCGACGCTCGCCCCGGTCCACGCCAGCCCGTCACCGCCGCTCTCCGCCGCGTCCGCGTCCCGGCCGGTGCCGGTCGTGCCGCCCGCTGTCCCGTCGTCGTCGCGCACCGGGTCGAGGGGGTCGTCGCCCGGTGCGGGCGCCGGGGCCGCCTGTCCGGCGGCCAGCCGCACCGTCGCGTCGTCGGCGCCGTCCAGCGGCGGACCGGTGTCGCCGCTGCCCGGCAACGGTTCCGCCCGGTAGCCGGCGACGTTGGTCAGCTCCGTCGTGCCTTCGTCCGACGGGGTGGTGACCGTGCACCGCACGCCGTGCGCGGCGCCTGCCCGCAGCCCCGAACCGGGGAGGGTGAAGTCGCAGTCGGGTGCGTTGTCGTTGGTGACCGCCACGGTCAGCGGCACGTCCCCGATGTTGCGCACGGTCACGGCGAAGTCGACCGGCTCGCTGTGCCTGGCCTGCTCGGGCTCCGCGGTGGTGCTGATCGTCATGGCCGGGTTGGTCACCACGACCCTGGCCGGTGCCGTGCCGACCCGCATGACCCGGTCGTACCGGTCGACCGCGGCCGCGAACGCCTGGTTGTCGAACGTCCGGTCGGGGGCGGCTGTGCAGGACACGGACGCGGACTCCCCGGGTGCGAGCTCGGCGACCGGGGCCGGTACACAGTCGGGCGGCATCGTGGGGCTGGTGACACGCACGTCGCGCACCGGCCCGTCCTCCTCGGTGCCGACGTGCTCGACGGTGAAGGTGAGCGTCACCTCGTCGCCGACGCGGACGGTCGTGCGGTCGGCCTGCTGGCGCAGCGCGATGAACGGTTCGAGCACCGTCACCGTGACCGGTTCCGCCTTCGCCTGGACCGGGTCGCCGTTGACGTCGAGCGCCTCCGCTGTCGCGATGACGTCCCTGGTCGCGACCGGTGCGGCGGTGCAGGAGGTCGTGGCGGTCTCGCCGGGGCCGAGCCGGGCGACGGGTTCCGCGGCGCACAGGTCGTCCGCGGTCACGCGCACGTCCGTGAGGGTCTCGTCGGGGTCGGTGCCCGGGTTGGTGACGGTGAACGTCAGCTCTGTGGTGCCGCCCCGGTAGATCGTGTCGGGCTCGACCGCCGTCGCGACGGTGACCTCGGGCGCGATGACGTTGACCGTCACCCGGTCGCTGTCGACGGTGACCACGCTGCCGTCCTCCGTGGTGGCCCGCAGCGTGCCGCCGCTCTCGAACGCGGTGTCGGGCGCGACGACGGCGCAGGTGAACTCCATCGTGGTGGCCGCGCCCAGCGTGGTGCCGGGCGCCGCGCAGTCCGGTGCGGCGCTGTCGGTGTAGACGAGGTCGTGCACCGGGGACGTCGTGTTGTTCCGCAACCGCACCGCGAACTCCACCGTGGCCCCTGCGCGGGTCACCAGCCGGTCGGGCATCCGCGTGACCGCCAGGTCGGACGGGATCACCTCGACGTGCGCCGCGGTCCGCGCCGCCACCGTGCGTGCGGTGCCGTCCGCCCCGGCGAGGTAGGACCCCCGCACCTGCGCGGGCAGGTCGAACGCGGCGGCCTCGGTCACCGGCCGGACGCAGGTCGCGGTGGTCGACGTGCCGGGTTCGAGCGCGGGCAGGACCGTCGGCACGCACCGGGTGCCGTCGCCGGGCGCACCGACCAGCAGGGTGACGTCGGTCAGCGGCAGACCGCCGTCGTTGGTGATCTCGACCTCGAACGTGGCGAGCGAACCCTCGGCGACCGGCGCCGACGGCCCGGTCATCGTGACCGCGACCGACGGGGTTACGGACGCGGACATCACGAGGTTGCCCAGCACCACGAAGTCGGTCACCGAGTCCAGCCCCACCTCGACGTCGCCCGTGTCGTTGTCGGCCAGTGCCGGGCGGACCGTCTTCGCGTCCACGCTGAGGTTGTTGACCGTCTCCGCACCGACCGCGCAGGACCGGAAGAAGTCGGCGGCACCGTCGCCGGTGCACGGCTCCACGACGGGTACGCCGTCGACGGTCATGGTCTCCTCGCCCTGCCGCCGGTCCCCGTCGAACGCCGTGACACCGATCGCCACGTCGGCGGTGGAGCGGTGCGGTGCGAGACCGGGCAGCAGCACGCTGGACCCGGTCAGCACGGGCACGAGGCCGGGCAGCACACCGTCGAGCAGCGGCACGCCCGGCAGCAGCGGCTCCAGCAGACCCGGCAGCAGCACCCCGCTCCTCGGCAGGTCGTCGTTGTAGATGTCGACGACCCGGGGCCGGGGGTGGTCGGCGGTGGGTTGCCCGTGGTCGAACACGACCGTGAGCGACCAGCCGCCAGCGCACCCCGGCCCGGTCGGCACCCACACGTTGCCGACCGTGACCGGTACCGCGACACCGGTCGGCATGTCGGCGAACGCCGGGGTGACGTCCGCCCACGCCGTGTAGACCTGGCTCGGCTCGGCCTGCCCGTCGGTGGTGCGGAAGGCGTCCGGGGCGGGGCTCGCGGCGACGGCGGCACGGCCGGCGACGGAGACGCTCACGGCCTGGTCCGCCGGGTCGGCGGCCGCGGGCGGCGGTGGCGCCTCGCCCTGCAGCAGCAGCGGACGCACGCAGTTGACGCCGGAGAACCCGATGAACCGCCCGGTGTGCCCACCCCAGGTGAGCTGGGCGTGCCGCACCACGGCGCCCGGCGGCACGGTGATGGTGGCCGTGCTGGAGTCGAACGTCTCCTGCCGGTCGTCGACGTCGGCGTGGTGCAGGTAGTAGCCGTTGTTGTTGGACGTGGTGTCGAGCAGCCCGCCCGCGACGTCGCCGCCCGACGTCGCCGCCGCGCACTCGGCGGGGCTGTGGTCGCCCGCGGTCTCCCCGTCGGCCGGGCAGCGCAGCACGCTGTTGCCCGCGAGCAGGAAGTCGCCGTACACGGCGTCCCGGAAGGAGGGGGTGAGCCGCGGGCTCGGCGGCGGGGGCAGCAGGCTCGGCTCGGCCACCTGCTCGGTGGGTGGGACGGTGGCCGGCCGGTCCGCGCCGAGACCCAGGAAGGGAACGGTCACGAGCAACGCGAGCAGGACCACGGTGGCGTGTCGGGACACAGTCGCTCCTCGGGTCAGTGTTCGACGACGGTGGGGCGTTGCCTGCGTCGTGGTATCGCGGGTGGAGGTTGCGCGGCGTCCGCCGACCTGGTCAGGTCGTGCACGTCCAGTTCGCGGGTGCGCACCGGTGGCGCGACCTGCCGCACCCGCTGCGGCAGCGCGGGCGCGGACACCGTGAGCACGAGGTTGGTGCGCATGGGGGTGCCGATGGCGCTCCACACGTCGGGGGCGTGCGGGGATGGCGACCACCCCATCCGCATCGGCAGGGCGGTGTCGAGGTGCACCAGCGCGCCACGCAGGTGCTCACCGCTCAGGCTGTCCCGTTCCGCGTGCGCGCCGAGCACCGCGCCGAGCAGCTCGAACTCCTCGTTCGTGTCGGCCGCCCACGCGGTCACCAGGTACGAGAGCTGGTAGGTGCGGACCGGCGACACCGTGCCTGCCACCCGGCCCTCCGCGTCGACGACCCGTACCCGCGCGCCGGCCAGCCCCTCCAGGTCCTCGGCCACCGCGTACAGGAACAGGTTGACGAGCCCGGCACCGCTGGGCCGCCGCTCGATGCGCGCGAGGGCACTCGGCGGATCGAACCCGATCCCGGTCCCGGGGGACAGTTCGGAGGCGAGCCACGCACGGAGGGAGGATGCGATGTCAGCCAGCACATCCCGCAGTGTGTGACGGTGCGCGGAGTCGGGCAGCGCGGCCACGGCCCGCTCGGCGACCACGATCCGTTGTCCTGACGGGCAACCGGCGTTGGCTGTGCGGTTGCGCGTGCGCACCCTTCGCCTCGGCCGCGCCGGTGCCACTCTCGTCACGAGTGGTCCCCCGCTGCAACTGGGAGTGTCGATGCCCAACTACCTGGCTCCAGGCGTGTACGTCGAAGAGGTGTCTTCCGGGTCGAAACCCATCGAGGGCGTCGGCACAGCCGTCGCGGGGTTCGTCGGCTTCGCGGAGAAGGGCCCCGTCTCCGAGCCGACGCTGATCACCAGCTGGACGCACTACACCCGGGTCTTCGGCGGTTTCGTCGAGGACGCGTACCTGCCGCACTCGGTGTACGGGTACTTCCTGAACGGTGGCGGCGCGGCCTACGTCGTCCGGCTGCCGGAAACCGCCGGTGCCGGTGCGAACGGGAGCGCGGCGCCCCGAGTGGCGGTGCCCGCGTCGTCCGAACAGGACGATCGGCCCGCGTTCAGTGTCGAGGCGCTCAACGCCGCGCAGGCAGGCCAGTTCTCCGTCGCCATCGCCGACGCCAGCGAGTCGGCCGAGGACGGTTTCCGGCTGGACGTGCTGCGCGACGGCAAGGTGGTCGAGTCGTTCGACAACGTGACGGCGAAGCGCGGGCCGCGCAACGTCGCGACCGTGGTGGCCAAGCAGTCGAAGCTGATCGCGTTGGAACAGAGCAAGACCGGCACGGCGGTCGCGCCGCGCAGGGACGCGGTGGTGTCGCTGGGCACGTCCGCGTCGGACGCGGTGGCGGTGACACCGAGCACCTACGTCGGCGACGCGGTGGAGCGCACGGGCATCGGCGGTTTCGAGGCCATCGACGAGATCACCATGGTGCTCGCCCCGGACCTGCTCTCGGCCTACCAGCGCGGCCTGATCGACGCCGACGGGGTGAAGGCGGTGCAGCTCGCGATGATCGCGCACTGCGAGCTGATGTCCGACCGCGTCGCGATCCTCGACCCGCCGCCCGGCATGAACTCCCAGCAGATCAAGCACTGGCGCAGCGAGGTCGCGGGCTACGACTCGAAGTTCGCCACCCTGTACTGGCCGTGGATCACCGCGCTGGACCCGACGACGGGCCGTGCGATCTCGTTGCCGCCCAGCGGGCACATGGCGGGCATCTGGGGCCGCAGCGACGAGACCCGGGGCGTGCACAAGGCGCCTGCCAACGAGGTCGTGCGGGGCGTGGTGGCGCTGGAGAAGGCGATCAGCCGGGGCGAGCAGGAACAGCTCAACCCCGGTGGCGTCAACTGCATCCGGGCGTTCCCCGGCCAGGGCATCCGGGTGTGGGGTGCGCGGACGCTCTCCAGCGACCCGGAGTGGCGTTACATCAACGTGCGGCGGCTGTTCAACTTCATCGAGGAGTCGATCCTCAACGGGACCAACTGGGTGGTCTTCGAACCCAACGACGAGTACCTGTGGGCCTCGGTGCGCCGGGTCGTCGGCGCGTTCCTGCAACGGATCTGGCGCAGCGGTGCGCTGATGGGCCGCGCGGCCTCCGACGCCTACTACGTCAAGTGCGACGAGGAGAACAACCCGCCGGAGTCCCGCGACGCGGGCAACCTGATCATCGAGATCGGGGTCGCCCCGGTCAAACCCGCCGAGTTCGTGGTGTTCCGCATCGCCCAGATGCCGCAGGGCCCGGCCCTCGAAGAGTGAGCAAATCCCAGAACGGTTTGGAGTGAACCATGGCGTTGCCCCGTGTCTCGACCGCGAGCACCAACACCAACACCCTCGTCAGCGCGGCCCGGTTCGTGATCACCGCGGACCGGATGGCGGAGATCTCGTTCTCCGAGCTGTCCGGCATCACCTCCGAGGTGGAGGTGGCCGAGTACCTGTCGAGCAACCGGCTCGGTGTGTCGCTGTCCAAGCAGTTCGGCCGCACCAAGCCGGCGACCGTGGTGCTCAAGCGCGGTGTCGACCAGGACCTGGCGTTGTGGACGTGGCACCAGGAGGTGCTGGCCGGGCAGCCGACCGCCCGGCGCAGCTGCTCACTGATGCTGCTGGACATGGCGGGCGTGATCAAGCAGACCTACGACCTGATCAACGCCTGGCCGTCCAAACTGGACATCTCGGCGATGAGCGCGGGTGACAGCAAGCCGTCGATCGCGACGGTCACGCTCACCTGTGAGCAGATCGACGTCAAGCAGCGATGACCACCGCCGTCACCGAACAGCCGGGGCTGCGCACCGAGTTCCCCTTCACCCTGCCCCGCGGCTACGTGGACGAGGAAGGCAGGGTGCACCGGGACGGCGCGCTGCGGCTCGCGACGGCGAAGGACGAGCTGACCGCGCAGGCCGAGCCGCTGGTCCGGCAGAACGCTTCGTACCTGACCATCTACCTGATCATGCGGACGCTCACGCGGCTCGGCTCCCTGCCGGTGGTCGACCGGTTCGTGGTCGAGCACATGTTCGCCTCCGACCTCGCGTTCCTGCAGGACCTGTACCGGCGCGTCAACCAGTTGGGACACACCGAGGGCGAGGTCGCGTGCCCCAAGTGCGAGCACCGGTTCCTCGTCGACGTGGCCGGTGAGGCCGCGCCGTGACCGGGCCCGTGGTCGAGGAGTCCGACCGGCTGTGGGAGGAGATCGTCTACATCGCCTACTACCTGCACTGGTCGTTCGACTCGATCCTCGAACTCGACCACCGGACGAGGGCACGGGTGATCGAGGAGATCGCCGCCATCAACGCCCGTGTGGACGAGACGCCGGAGCGGTACTGACAGAGGAGCTCGCGATGAAGTGGTGGCCGTGGCGCCGGCAGGCGCGGGACGCGGACCCCGTCACGGGTGCGCCGTCCGCCGTGGCGCGCCCCGCGGGCGCGTGGCGGTCGCTGCCGCCGCTGCCCGCGATCCTGTCCGGTAGCGCACCGCTGACGATTCCGTCCGTCGCCCCCAGTCTCCTGGACCGCCTGACGCTGCCGGAGCCGGTGCTGTCACGCCGAAACGGCCCGGTGGGCAGGGTGCTCGGCCTCGTCACGGCCGTGCCCGGTCCAGCGGTCCGCGACGGTGACCGGGCCGCGCTGCCGGTCCATCGCCGCGGCGGCCCGGCGGACGGGTTCGAGGCGCCGGACCCGCTCCCGGACGCCGGTCCGCGAGCCTTGCCCACCCGGTCCGGTGACGTCCCGGAAAGCCCGCTCACCGTGGCCGCACCGCGGTGGACGGCACCGCCGACGGCGCCGGCCACGCCGTGGACACCGTCAGAGTTCCTGCACCGGGCGTACGCGGAGAAGGACCGCCTGCTGGCGCGGTCCTACCTGGAGGCCAACGGCGAGGCGCAGCCACGCCCCCACGTCGCCGCCACGCGTGCGGACGACGAGGGGCACGTGGCGGCGGGACCGGCCGACGTCCCGTTGGCTCCGGCGCCGCCGGTTTCGGTGCCGGAGCCCGGGTCCCGGCCACCGGCGGCCCGGCGGGCGTCGCTCGCGCAGGCCCGGCGCCAGGGGCTGACCCTCAGGCAGGCATCCACCACACCGCCGCCGAGCGCGTCCGCCGCGGACCGGGCGGTCCAGGAGACCGAGCAGCCGGACCTGCCCGGGGAGCACGAACCTCCCGGTCCGGCGACGGACCAAGCGGCAGGCAATGCCGAGCCGCTGCCGGAGGCGTCCAGCGGGCGGGCGGAGGCAGCTGTGGAGTCGGGGCCGGTGGAGCCGCCCGGGCCGCGATCGGCGTCGCGACGGGACGAACGACGGCCGGACGTACCGGAGGAGCCGCGACCGGTGGGAGGGGAAGCCCGTTCGGAGGTTCCTCGGGAGGGGGTGGAACAGGAGGTGGCGCGGGCCGGGGCACCGCGGGAGCCCCGGCTGACGGCGGGGGAGGAGCAACCACGGACGGCACCGCCGGAAGCAGGACAGGAGACAGCGCGGGAGGTCGTGCGGGAAGCGTCGCGGGCGCGGCAGGAGGGCGTCGAGGACGCGCGGCACGAGACCGTGCACGAGGCGCCACCGGTGCGGCGGGAAGCCCTGCGGGTCGCGCGGCGGGAGGCTGTGGCGGAGACACCGCGGCAGGCATGGCGGGAGGTCCGGCAACAGGCTCCGCGGCAGGTGCGAGACGCCCGGCCGGTGGTTCACGACAACGCGCGGCGCGACGCGCGACAGCCGGCGCCGCAGGAGGTGCTGCCCGTGCGGCGGCGGGAGGTGACGCGGGACCAGGCGCGATCCGCGGCCCCGAGGGACACGGCCGAGGACTGGCAGCCGGAGGACGCGGGCTCGTCGCCGCCACGGGATGGCATGGTGCCGCCACGGGATGGCATGGTGCCGGATGCCGGGGTAGCGGACGACCCTGCCGGTGGTGCCGCCGACAACCCTGTCGATGACCCTGTCGACAACTCTGTCGACGACTCTGCCGGTGACCCTGCCGGTGACCCTGTCGACAACCCTGCCGACAACCCTGTCGATGACTCTGCGGACAACCCTGCCGGTGACCCTGTCGATGACTCTGCGGACAACCCTGTCGACAACTCTGCCGGTGACCCTGCCGACAACCCTGTCGACAACCTTGCCGACAACCCTTTCGATGACTCTGCCGACAACTCTGCCGACAACTCTGCTGGTGACTCTGCCGACGACCCTGTGACGCAGCCGGGAGATGTGGTGATCGCCGAGGGAACTCACGGCCGGCCCGGTCGGCTGCCGGACGTCGTGCGGCTCGTCGACCCGCGCCGTGGCGCACCGGCGCCCGACGGCCGGTCCTCCGTTCCGCTTCGGCCGTACTGGCCCGGCGAACCCAGGCAGCGCGCGCACCCGGAGCCCGTGGTGAACGCGGTCACTCCGCCGGGGCGCGGCGCGACCGTGCCCGCGGGACTCCCGAACGCGGTCGTCCGGTGGCCGGTACCGGTTGGTGGCGTCGAGAACGTCCCGTCGAGCCGGGCGCAGTTCGCCATGGGGAGCGGTCCATCGGACGATGAGTCCGGTTCGGACGGACCGGGGATCGTCGAGGAGCGTGCACCGTCCTCGGTGGTGCGTCCGGTGGAGCTCGCGGTCGGGGTCGACGTCTCGGACGTGACGGTGCGGCGGGGACGGGACGTCACCGCCATGTCGCACCGGCTCGGCGTCCGCGGCTACACCGACGACAACGTGGTGTACGTGCCGGACGACGTCGGCGCGCTGGACAGCACCATGGCCGCGCCCTTGCTGGCGCACGAACTCACCCACGCCGCACAGCAACGCAAGCTCGGGTCGGCGCTCCCCTCCCAGGGGTCGGCCGCCGCGACACAGCTCGAGCAGGACGCGGTCAAGGTCGAGCGTTGGGTGGCGGACGGCGCGAGTGGATCCCCACCCACCCTGGTGCACCCGGTCGGCACGGCCAACCAGCAAACGCAGAACCCGAAGGGCAGTGGCAAGCGGTACCGGGTGGACGACGTGCTGAAGAGCTTCTCCAAGTCACCACTCAACAGGCCGAACCTGAACGTGCACACGATCTTCGCGGAGTTCGACCCGGACACCGGGCAGAGCCGCATGCCCGAGGGGATGGACAGGAAACCGGTACTGGACGTCTCGTCGCTGTTCGGGTCGGACCCGTTCGACCTCGACGCCGAGGACGACGGTACGGGAGAAGGCGGCACGGAAGACGGCGGCACGGAGGACGGTGGCACGGGGGACGGTGGCACCGGAGTGGACAGGCCGGACGCCGACGACGCGGGTGGTGGCGGGAAACCGTCCGGCAGCGGGTGGGAGTTCGACGAGGCGACCGTCGCGAAGCTCGCCGACGCGATCGCGGACCTCTACGCCGACGAGCCGCCGCGCCGGTGGTTCGACCTCGACGACGTCGACGACTTCGAGGAACTGGCCGGGCGCATTCACCACGAGCTCATGAGCCGCATCCGGCTCGACATGGTCGTCGACCGCGAACGGTCCGGCACGCTGCTCGACTTCGGCTGACAGGAGAAGGCACATGCAGGAGGCGGGGTCCAACGGGCGGGCGTTGCTGCACGGGATGGCGCACCGGTTCGCCGTGACCGCGGGTTCGCGCGACCTCGGCGCGTGGTCCAAAGTGTCCGGTCTGTCGGTCAAGTGGGACGTGGCCGAGTACCGCAGGGGCGACTCGGGTCACGTCGACCGGTTCGCGGGCATCCCACGCTTCGACGAGGTCAAGCTCAGCCGGGCCGCGGACACGACGGGCACGACCGCGGTCCAGGCGTGGCTCGACGAGGTGCACGCGTACGGCGGCGTACCGGAGGAAGGCGCGGTGGAGATGCTGACCTCGGCGGGGCTGCCCGTGGCGACGTGGACCCTGCACGACATGTTCCCCAAGGCCTGGCAGATCAGCGAGTTCGACGCGACGACCGGACGGGTCGCGATGGAGACGCTCACCATTGTCCACAACGGATTTCTGACCGGGGCGCATCGGGCCTGACGAAGCACGCGGCAGAGAGGAGCACGATGTGACGCGGACGGGAACACGGCCCGGGATGGGCATGACCATGCGGTTCAGCGTGTCCGTCGGCGGGATCAGCCTCGGTGAGTGGGCGTCCTGCGCGGGCCTGGACGTCAGGGCGAAGGTGCACCGGTTCTACGACCACGGCGAGTACACCTTCCAGCGGATCCTGTTCGCCGACGTCGAGTACACGCCCGTCAAGCTGACGCGGGTGATCGACTCCTCGTCCACCGCCGTGCGGGACTGGGTGAAGGACAAGTGGTCCACCTTCGGTCAGCCGGGCGCCATGCCGATGGTGGTGGGCATGTTCCTCGGGGATGACGCGACGATCCGCCTCCTCGACGCGGAGTGGCGGGAGGTCACCTCCTGGGAGCTGCGAAACGTCTACCCCTCCGGCCTGACGGGTCCTTCCCTGGACGCGGACAAGGCGAAGGTGGCGACCGAGACGCTCGAGCTCGTGCACGAAGGGTTTCTGTGACATGGTCTCCGGACGCACCGTCTCCAACCTCACCAACGCCGCGGGCCTGGTCACGGGCAACGCGAAGGCGACCCTCACGGCCGAGTCCGGCGGGCTCCCGGTGGTGTTCGGGCTCAACCCCGAGTCGGTGAGCGTGCAGAAGCGGAACACCACCGAGGGCAAACGGGGAGTGGTCAAACACAGCTTCGAGGACGCACTCAAGGGCACCAGCAACATCCGGTGGAAGCTGACCAACGCGCACCTGTTCGGCGTCCTCACCAAGTCCTCTGTGGACAGACTCATCGGCTGGGCCACCCCCGCCCCGATCGACGCCGTGGCGGCGTACCACCTCGGGTCGTACTCGGCGGCGGCCGCCATCAAGTCGTTCGCGGACGAGGCCATCGCGAGCAAGACGGCGAACGCGGTTTCGGGCGGCGACGCGCCGCCCGAAACGAAAGGACCGGAGGTGACCGGTTCGACGCCGGTGTTCTTCCGTCTGCCGGTCCTGCTGTTCAGCTGGGGGCTGTCCGGTCCGGCGGGGCGCAACCTGCCGGTGACGCTCGAGTACGTGTCGGTCAAGTACAAGAGGTTCGACGACTACGGCATCCCGGTCTGGGCCACGGTCGAGGTCGACCTGGTCGAGTACGTCGTCGGCAAGCCGAGGACCAACCCGACCTCCGGCGGCGTGCCGGGGCGCACCCGTCACGTGGTGACCCAGGGCGAGAACGTCGTGCAGATCGCAACCCGCGCCTACGGCAGCCCCAACGCGTGGCGCGCGGTCACCGAGGCGAACCGCATCGACGACCCCCTGCGGGTGCGGCCCGGCAGGCGGCTGGCGATCCCGCCCGCAGGCGACATACAGGAGACGCGATGACCGACACCGAAGAGACCGTCGCCAACACCGAGGCGACCGGGCGGCCCAGTGTCTCGGTCGACGGGACACCGCTGCGCGCCGACCTCGCGGCCCGACTGCAACGGGTGGTGGTGGACAACGACGCGCACCTGCCGGGCATGTTCGAGCTGACGTTCCTCGACGCGGACGGCAAGAGCCTGAGCGAGGCACGGATCTCGATGGGCTCCGCGATCACGGTCACCGGTGCCGGCCCGTCCGGCACGGCACTCACGTTGGTCACCGGCGAGGTGACCGGGCTCGAGGCGCAGCTCCGCGGGATGACCCTGCGCACCGTCGTGCGGGGCTACACCGCCGAGCACCGGTTGCAGCGGGCCAAGCGCAGCCGCAGCTTCATCAACGTGACCGACTCCGACGTCGCGCGCCAGATCGCGACCGAGGCCGGCCTGACCGTGGGCGACGTGCGGTGTAGTGGGTTCACCCACGGCTATCTCGCGCAGGTGAGCCAGACCGACTGGGAGTTCCTCGCCGCACGCGCACGGGAGACCGGCTGCGAGTTCGGTGTGGTGGCGGACCGGTTCCACTTCCGGCCCTCGGGCGACGTCCCGTCGGCACAACACGTCGCGATCGCCTACCCGGACGACCTGATCAGTTTCCGGCCCCGGATCACCGCGGGCAACCTGACCCCCGACGTCGAGGTGCGCGTCTGGGATCCCATGGCCCGCAAGGCGGTGGCGGAGAACGTCCGGATGGCTTCCGGAGGCACGAACTCGCCGTCGTCCCTCGGAGAGCGGTTCACCGCGCGCGGCGCGGCGGCCGGTCTCGGCGGTGCCGCGGGCGCCGCGGTCTCCGGCGATCTGGGCGGTGTCGCGAGTGGACTCGGTGGTGCCGGAGGTGGGCGGGGTGGCTCGGGCACGGTCGGCGGCATGCTGGGGTCGCCGGTCGGTTATCTCGGCCCGCGGCCGAGCGCCACGGCGAACGTACGGGCCGACCGGCCGTTCGCGAACGCGGCGTCGATGCCGACCGCCGGACCGACCGTGGCCGCGGCCTTCGGGAGCGCGGCAGGCGGCACCTTCGCCGAGGCGGAAGGCGAGGTGAAGGGCAACGCGGCCGTGCAGCCCGGGGCGGTGCTCGACATCTCCGGCGTACCGGCGGAGTTCGGTGGCACGTGGCGGGTGTCCCGCGCCAGGCACGTGTTCGACGACCTCGAGTACGGGTACCGGGTGATCTTCTCGGCACACGGCAGGCAGGACCGCACCGTGTCCGGGCTCGCGTCGAAGGCGGCGCCCGCCACCGACCGCGCCAAGCTGTCCGGCGTGGTGTGCGGGGTAGTCAGCAACTGCGCCGACCCGCTCGCCAAGGGCCGGATGAAGGTCACGTTGCCGTGGCTGTCGCCGGACTTCGAGACCGACTGGGCACCGAACATACAGTTCATCGCCGGGCAGAAGACCGGCGCGATGTTCCTGCCCGAGATCGGCGACGAGGTGCTGGTGGCGTTCGAGTTCGGTGACGTCCGCAGGCCCTACGTGCTCGGCGGCATGATGAACAACCTCACCCAGTGGGACGTGTCGGCGTCGGGGCCGTTGCAGGCGGGCGGCGAGTTCGTCTCGGGGATCGTCGACAGCATCCTGAACGAGGACGCGAACATCTTCACCACCCTCGCGGACACGTTCAACGCGCAGATGGCCATGGGCACCGGGCTCGCGAAGACGGTGGTCGGCAACGTCGCGGGCACGGCGGGCTTCATGACCGGCGGTCTCGTCGACACCAGTTCCGTCGGGGCTGCGTACGGCGAAGCGGCCGACGCCAACCTCGCCATGTACACCAACGCCGCCAACACGGTGGCCGACGGGCTCAGCGGGATCGGTGGCGGTGGCGGTGCTCGCGGTGGTTCCGCGGCGGGATCGGTGGTGACACCGGGGATGGTCAGCGAGGTGCACCACCGGGGTTACGTGTCGAGCACTGGCAACTCGTTGCTGTTCTACGACGTGCCGCTGCCGATGGGCGCGGCGGCGGGCGCCACCGCGGACCAGTCCGGCTCCGCCGACACAGGCTCGACCGGCAGCACGACCGGCAGTTCGACCGGCGGCACGGGCAAGAGCACGGGCGCCGGGGCCGCGGGTGCCGGGCTGGGCACGCCCGCGATCGGTTCGTCCGTCCGGCTGGGCAGCCAGAACGGTGAGGTGTCGGTGACCGTCGACCAGGTCAACGCCGGGGTGAGCATCAACGCGGCGATGGTGCCCGGCACGTCGGTCAACCCGATGCCGAGCGTCTCCCTGTCGGCCGACAACGGCCTGGTACTCCTGAGCGCGGGCACCGCGGGCGCGGCGATGATCAACGGCGGGGCGGGGATGGCCCTCTCCGCGACCGGCACCATCACGCTGACCGCCGAGAACGTCAACGTCGTCGGTCTGTTGACCGTCAACGGGATTCCAGTCCCGATCTGAGCGAGGAGGTCCGGTGTCCCAACACGACGAGTTCGTCGGCCGGGGATGGTCGTTCCCGCTCGACTTCACCGTCAACGGCACCATCGCCACGGCGGGCGGTCCGCGCAAGCTGGAACAGGCCATGGCGCTCGTGCTCAACACCTACCCGGGGGAACGGCCGTTCCGCCCCCGGTTCGGGTCCCGGCTGCGGGACTTCACGTTCGAGGGCGCGAGCGTCGCGGTGTTCGCGGCCGTCGAGAGCGAGGTCCGCAAGTCGCTGGACCTGTGGGAGCCCAGGGTCGCCGTCGAGGACGTCGCGGTCCGGGCCGACCCGGACCAGCCGTCCCTGCTGCTGATCGACATCACCTACCGGATCAAGGGCGAGAACGACGAGCGGAACCTGGTCCACCCCTTCTACACGATTCCCGAAGAGGGAGACTACTGATGGTCCTTCCCGCGCCGAGTCTCGACGACCGCCGCTTCCAGGAGTTCGTCGACGACGCGAAGAAGTACGTGATGCGCCGGTGTCCGGAGTGGACGGACCACAACGTGTCCGACCCCGGCGTCACGCTCATCGAGACGTTCGCGTTCATGACCGAGCAGCTCTGCTACCGCCTCAACCGGGTGCCGGACCGCCTCTACGTGAAGTTCCTGGAACTGCTGGGACTGCGGATGCTCCCGCCCACCCCCGCCGAGGTGGGGGTGACGTTCTGGCTGTCGACACCTGCCCGCGCGCCGCTGGTCATCCGGGCCGGCACCAAGGTGTCCACCACCCGCACGGAGAGCGACGACGCGATCGTCTTCTCCACCGTGGCGGACCTGCCGCTGCGGCCGACCGCCATCGCCGCGGTGCGGCGGGTCGTCGGCGCCGGTGTGGGCAGCGAGAACCAGACCGCGGTGGTCGAGCTGGGCAAGGAGTTCGCGGCGTTCAGCGAACCGCCGCGGCTGGACGACGTGCTGCTGATCGGCCTGGTCGACGAGGCACCGTCGTGCGCGGTGCGCGTCGACATCGACTGCGGCACCTCCGGTGTGGGCGTCAACCCGCTGCACCCGCCGATCGTGTGGGAGGCGTGGACGGGGGACGACTGGGCGGAATGCGAGGTGACGACCGACGAGACCGGCGGGTTGAACCGGCCGGGTCGCGTCGTCGTGCACGTCCCGGAGTCCCACCGGGCGAGCGTGATCGACGAGCAACGCGCCGGGTGGCTGCGGATCAGGGTGGTCGACCCGTTGCCCGGCCAGCCCGCGTACAGCTCCAGCCCGGTCGTGCGGGCCATGCGGTCGGGCACGGTCGGCGGCACGGCGACCGCGGTGCACGGCGAGCTGGTGGAGTTCGAGGAACTCGGCGAGTCCGAGGGCACGCCGGGACAGCGGTACTCCCTGCTGCGCGCCCCGGTGCTCGCCGGCGCCCACGCGCCGGTGCTCGAGGTCGCGACCGACGACGGCTGGCAGGAGTGGACGGCGGTGGACAACTTCGCCGCCTCCGGCCCCGACGACCGGCACTTCGTGCTGGACGCGGTCGGCGGCGAGGTCGAGTTCGGCCCGGCGGTCCGCCTCCAGGACGGCGGGCTGCGACGGCACGGTGCGGTGCCCCCGCGGGGGACGCGTATCCGCATGCGCCGCTACTACCACGGCGGCGGCGTCGGCGGGAACGTCGCGCGGTTCGCCGTGGACACGCTGAAGGCGTCCATCCCGTTCGTGGCCGGGGTGACGAACCTGCACCCCGCCGCGGGCGGTGTCGACGGGGAGACCCTCGAAGAGGCGAAGGCACGCGGCCCGATCATGCTGCGCACCCGCAGCAGGGCGGTGACCGCCGAGGACTACGAGGCGATCGCGCGCGAGGCGGCGCCGGAGGTGGCGCGCATCCACTGCGTGACCGCGGGCGAGGACGACGTCCCGACGGGCTCGGTCAAGGTGCTGGTGGTCCCGGCGGCCGCGCACCGCAACGGCGAGCTGGCCTTCGCCGACCTGGTGCCGGGCGAGGCCACGCTGGCGCGGATCGCGGACCGGCTGGAGGAGGTCCGCCTGGTCGGCACGAGGGTGCTCGTCGAACCGCCGCGCTACCGCGGCGTCACGGTGGTCGCCCGCCTCGTCGCGCGGACCCGCCTCGACCCGGACGAGGTCCGGGCACACGCCTTGCGCGCGCTGTACGGCTACCTGAACCCGCTCACCGGCGGCGCCGACGGCACGGGCTGGGCCTTCGGCCGCCGTGTGACACACGGGGAGGTGTTCGCGTTGCTGCAGTCCGTGCGCGGGGTCGACGTGGTCGAGGACGTGCGGCTCTACGGCGCCAACCCCGTCACCGGCGAACGCGGGAGCGAGAGCACGCGCCTGTCCGTCGGCCCGGGCGGGCTGGTCTTCTCCTTCGACCACCAGGTGCGGGTGGAGACGACATGACCGCGCCCACCGCCACCGAGGCGCCACCGCTGCCGTCGCCGTACCCGCTGATCGACTACCTGCCCGCCGTCTACGCGCGGAGCCAGGGTGCCGTGCGGTGGACCGCGGGTTTCGACGACGTGCTGGCCTCCCTGATCAACGTCATCGACTGCGTGCACGCCTACGTCGACCCGCTCCTGGCGCCCGAGGAGTTCGTGCGCTGGCTGTCGAGCTGGTTCGGTGTGCTGCTCGACGAGAGCTGGCCGATGGCGGCACAGCGTGCGGTGGTCGCGGAGGCGGTCGACCTGTTCCGCATGCGCGGCACGATGGCCGGGCTGCGCAGGCACCTGGCGGTCGTGGTCGACGGCGACGTCGACATCGAGGAGAGCGGCGGGGTGTCGTGGTCGGTCCGCCCCCGGCCCGCGCTCCCCGACGACGGCGAGCACTGGGTGCGGGTGGTGGTCCGTCCCCGCGAGCCGTCGCAGGTCTCCGAGGAGGCCGTCGCCGCGGTCGTCCGGGCCGCCAAACCGGTGCACGTCGCGCACACGCTGAGAGTGCTCCCATGATCGTCTGCACGATGTGTGGCAACCACAACGACGAGACGCACGCCTTCTGCGGCGACTGCGGCCGGTTCCTCGAGTGGAACGGCGAGAAGGTGACCCCGCCGCCCGAGGTCGTGGTGGTGGTGGCGGAGCCGCCGCCCGCGGTCGAGGAGAAGCTGACGTGGTGGCAGCGGGTGCGCAGAAGGATCCGCTCCTGGTTGCCCGCCCGCGTCCGGGTGGAACCGCGCACGTCGTCGGCGTCGGCGGTCGCGGCGTGGACGTCCGAGTCGGAACCGCCGCCACCACCCGAGGCACCACCCGCGGAGAAGCCGCCACCGCCACCCCCGCCGGGGGGGAAGGCCCCGCCACCTCCACCGGGTGCGAAGGTCCCGCCGCCGCCTCCGCCGGGTGGGAAGGTCCCGCCGCCGCCTCCGCCGGGTGGGAAGGCTCCGCCGCCGCCTCCGCCGGGTGGGAAGGTCCCGCCGCCGCCTCCGCCGGGTGGGAAGGCTCCGCCGCCGCCTCCGCCGGGTGGGAAGGTCCCGCCGCCAGGTGGGACGGTCCCGCCTCCGGCGCCGGGTGCGAAGGCTCCGCCGCCTCCACCGGGTGCGAAGTCGGTGCCGCCGAGCGGAAAGGTGCCGTCGCCACCGGCCGCGGCCTCGGCGGCAGTGGACAGTGTGGACGGTGTCGACGTGGGCTCCCCGCCCCCGGCGCCGGAACTGGTGTCCGCGCTCGCCCAGCCCGTCGACGGGCTCGCCACCGCGCGCCCGGAGGAACCGCCCGAGCTGGCACCCGCTCCGGCCGTCAAGAAGACCCGTGCCGTCGTGCGGACCAAACCGAGCAGGCGGCTCGAACCGGACGACCTCGTCTGCGCCGCCTGCGGGGAGGGCAACGCGCCGTCGCGGAACTTCTGCAGCCGGTGCGGCGAGACCCTCGCCGACGCCGGTGTCGTGCGGCTGGTGTGGTGGCGTCGCCTGTTCCGGCGGCGGCGGCGGAAGTACCCGCTCGGCACGAGACCCGGCGCGAAGGGCACCCGGGGCCGCCGCTCGTGGTTGATGAAGCTGACGTTCCGGCGGCTCCGGGCCGCGCTGGTGCTCGTCGGGCTGACGCTCGGCCTGGTGTACGCCGTCTACCCGCCGTTCCGCGCGGTGGTGATCGACAACGCGCGCGCGGTGTACCGCAAGATCGTCCCGACGATGGACCCGGTCCGCCCGGCCTCGCTGACGTCGGTCCACGCGCTCCCGGGGCACGACTCCAGGCTGCTCATCGACACCTACGACGACACCTACTGGGCCGCCGAGCTGGCCGGCAACCGGCCGAAGATCACGGTCCGCTTCGACGAGAGCCACCTGCTGCGCTCGATCATCATCCACTCCGGCGCGGCGGACGAGTTCACGGAGAACGGCAGGCCGTCGATCCTGCGGCTCACCTACAGCACCGGGAAGAGCGAGAACGTTCTCCCGCTCGACACCAGAGGAGAGCAGACCCTCGCGCTGTCCAACGCGACGCTGGTGACGTCGGTGACCATCGAGGTGGTCGACGTCTACAGCGGGACGGAACGGCGGACGGTGGCGATCAGCGAACTGGAGTTCTTCGCGCTCAAGTAGCCCATCAGCCCTCCGCGAGGAGGGCCCGGTAGGCGTCGTGCGCGCGGGACGCGCCGTCGGTGTCGCCGAGCCGTGCGCGGGCTTCGGCGAGCACCGTCCACAGGCGGTGGTCGAGGTCGTCGATGGCGAGCGCCCGCTCGCACAGCGCCGCGGCGGCGGCCGGGGCACCGGTGTCGAGCTCCAGGCTCGCGAGACTGACCGCCACGCCCATCGCCTCGCCGCGCAGCGACTCGCGCCTGGCGAGGAGCCACTCGGCGGAGCCTTCCTCGGCCAGCAGCTCGCCCCGGTAGAGGTCGAGCACCCTGGTGCCGATCTCACGCACCTGACGCGGGTCGTGTGGCCGTCGCCGCCCTCGCCACTCCCGCATCGCGGCGGCGAACTCCACGACGTCCACGGTGGACCCCTCGGGTAATCGCAGCAGGTAGGCGCTGCCGTGGCGGACGATCCCGCCGTGCCGCTCGTCCGGCAGGTGCGTGCGGAACAGCGTGCGCAGGCTGGAGATCGCGACCTGGAGCCGTCGTTTCGCCGGCTTGAGCGCCGTGTCCGGCCACAGCACCGCCGCCAGCCGCTCCTCGTGGATCGGCTGGCCGTAGTGCACGGCGAGCAGCCGCAGCAGCCGCCGGGCCTGCGCGCGCAACCCGTCGAGCGGCACCGGCTCGCCCGCCACCTCCACCTCGAACGTGACGAAGCAGCGGACCGCGACGGGCGGCGTCTGGACGGTCGGCGCCACAAGTGCCAGCGGGGACCGCCGCGTGGCGGCCGGAGGCGTGCTGAGCACGGCGATGATCGCCGGGCAGTTGTGGTCGGCCATGTCCCGCGCCCACGGCCGGTCCGGTGCGGTCGCGGCGAGGGCCGGGTCGTCGGCCTCCAGCCGTTCGACCTCCGGGCCCACCAGTGCCCGCAGCCACATCTCCAGCAGCGGGGCGCGCATCCGCCGCAGCCGCACCAGGGTGCGCCGCAGGACCGCGGGGTCGCGGGGCTGCCCCGCCCGCAGCTGGCCGATCAGCAGCACCAGCATCACGATCAGGCAACCCCAGTCGTCGCCCGCCGCCTCGAACTCCGCGTGCGCCGCGGTGGCGTCCGCGCACGCGGCGGGTTCCAGCACGGCGGTCGTCGCCCGCGCGATCCTGGCCAGCCACAGCCAGCCCTCCGCCTCCGCCTCCCCGGCCAGCGCGTAGAACTGCGCGACGGTGCCGCGCCCGTACACCGCGGTGGTGATCGCGGTGACGAGCAGCCGCGCCGCGAGCGACGCGAACGGCGCCGCGACACCGGTGAGCGGCTCGGCGAGTTCGACGGCGGTGTCGATCCGCCCGTCGACCATCGCCGCCACCGCGCGGGCGAGGACCCATTCCGGGCTCGCCGACGGCACCGCGTGGGCCATCATCCTGGCCGGGTGTTCCCGCAACGCGTCCGTCAGGTGGCCGATCACGTCGTAGTCCACCGGGGGTGACCCGGTCTCGGCGTGGTCGCGCATCGAGTGCGAGGCCGCCGTGCGTTCGTGTTCGCACTGCCAGCGCAGCGGCCCGTCGGGCAGCCGGGCAGCGGCCTCCGCGTAGTGTGCGTGGGCCTCGGTGAAGCGGCCTGCCGCGCGCAGCCGCCGTGCCTCGGCCAACTCGACCCACGGGTCGTCGAGCCCGGTGACGGTCAGGCCGTACTCGTGGGCGAGGCGGGCGGCGGTGACCCAGTCCCCGGCGTGCGCGGCGCACCGGTGGGCGTCGGCCGGCTTGCCGGCGTCGAGCAGGAGCGCCATCGCCGTCTGGTAGGTCTGGCGGGTGCGGTGCGGGCCGCGGCGTTCGGCGAGCCGCAGTTCGAGCAGCGTGCCGAGCAGCGCGTGGAACCGGAACTCGGTCAGTCCGACGTGGAACGTCAGCGCCTCCCGCGCGGCGAGCTCGGCGAGGTTGTCCTCGCTGTCCTCGGCGCCGAGCAGCGCGTCGCACAACGGGCCGCTGAGGCGGCCGAGCGGGCTGACGTCGACCGCGAACTCGCGCAGGGCGGGCGGCAGCGCGCCGAGCACGGCGCAGGTGAGGAACTCGCGCAGCCGTTCCGAACGCGGCACGGGGTCGCGGAGCACCGCGTCGCGCTCGGCCCCGGACAGCCACGCGGTGTCCAGGTGCAGGTGGCGCAGCGCGGAAGGTAACCCCTCGACCCGCGCGCACAACGCCTCCGGGTCGGCCACCGGCGCCAGGTAGACGGTCTCGAACAACCGGGCGACGTCGTCGGGGGTGAACCTGAGCTGCCGGTAGCTCAACCGGTACACCGGGCCGGGCACGGCGGACAGGTCGAACGGCCGGGCGTCCCGGGTGGTGACGACGAACCGCACGTGGTCCGGGGCCTCGGCGAGCAACCGGTTCAGGTCGGCGAGATCCGCCGGTGTGCGTAACGCGTGGACGTCGTCCACGACGACCGTCACGGGGGTGCCCGCGCGGCCGAGGTCGTCGACCAGCTCGGACATGCCGGCCGCGGACGAACCGGTGAGCGCGGCCAGCTCGCGTGCCAGACCGCTCCTGGCGAGGTGGGTGCAGCGGAGGAGGACGTACCGCGTGTCCGCGTCCGCGGCGGCCACCAGCTGACCGGCGAGGACCGACTTGCCGGAGCCCGGCGGCCCGGTGAGCAACACCAGCCGCGCGCCCGCGGCGCCGCGGAGGTCGGTGAGCAACGTGTTCCGTTGGAGCAGACCGCCGCGGTGGTCACGCGCGGTCGGGGTTCTGCCGGGGTCGCTGGTGAGCACGTCGTCGACTGTGCCTCGCGCACCCGGACAGGTCAGCAGACGATCTGCCCACCACGCCGGGCGCACCGTGGGCAACTCGCACACCGCACGGCCGCGGGGTGACGCGTTGACCGTGCTTCCGGTGCGGGCACCGGAGGTGCCCGTCAGGTCAGCGGACCATGCCCGGGAGTCCGGTGCGGCCATGGCTGCCCCGGCACGCGCCCCGCGGACATGCTGTGGCACATGGCTGTCAGCGCGCTCCTCCGCACGACCGAGGTCGTGGTGGCCCCCGGTGGGGCCGGGCGGTGCCACGTGCTGATCCGCAACAACTCCGAGGTGGTCGACCAGTTCGCGTTCTCGCTGCGCGGTGACCCGGGTGCGTGGACCGAGATCAGGCCCGCGGTCGCCAACCTCATGCCGCGGCAGGAGATCAGCGTTGAGCTGACGTTCCGGCCGCCGCGGTCCCACGAGGTGCCCGCGGGCGAGCACCCGTTCGCGCTGGTGATCGCGTCGCGTGAGGACCCGGCCGGATCGGTGGTGCAGGAGGGCGTCGTCACGGTCGAGCCGTTCACCGAGATCACCGCCGGCGTGGTGCCGGAGACCTCGACGGCACGCCGGGTCGGCAGGCACACCGTCGCGCTGGACAACCTCGGCAACCACCCCGTCAAGGTCGAGGTGGACGCGGTCGACAAGGACGAGCGCCTGACCTTCCGGCGCAGGCCACCACGCCTGGAGCTGCCGCCGGGCCACACGACCTTCACGCGGGTCCTCGTCCGGCCGAGGAAGTACTTCTGGAAGGGGGAGAACATCTCCCTGCCGTTCACGATCACCGTGACGGCGCCGGACTCGCCGCAGATCGGGCTCGACGCCCGGCTCGAACAGAAGGCGCTCATCCCGCGGCGGGTGTTCTGGCTGGTGTCCGCCCTGTTCGGGCTCCTCATGGTCCTGGTGATCGTCGTGACGTTGCTCCTGCGGCAGCGGCCCGTGTCCATCGCGGGACCGTCGTCGGACCGGCCGTCCGGTTCCGCGGCGGCGACCACCACCACGGCCGCCACGTCGTCGGCGCCCCGGTCCGCCACCGCCACCTCGACGCCCACGAGCCGGGTGTCCGCCGGCGGCACGGGCCGGGTGCCGGCGCCTGGCGGGGGCGAGACGGTGACCCGCCGGTTCCGCATCGAGACCCTCGCGTACCCGAACGTGGGCGGCGGGCCGCAGCTGTTCTCCTACGTGGTGCCGGACGGCGGCAGCTACCGGGTGATGTCCGTGGTGCTGCGCAACACCGCGGCGGACACCGGGCAGATCCAGATCCGGCACGGTTCGACGGTCGTCGGCACCGTGGACCTGGCCGCGATCGACCGCGACGGCAACGACGAGCTGACCTTCGTGCCGGACCACCCGCCACTGGTCCGGCCGGGCGAACGGGTCACCCTCGCGGTCGTGTGCACGAACCGTCGTGACCCGTGCACGCCGACGGGCGACTTCACGGCGGCGCTCGTGCGGTAGCGCGGTGTGGTGAGCGGGCGTGGAGCGGTGTTGAGCACGTGTTGAGCACCGTGTCGAGAGTGGACCGTGCACCAGTTCCCCACGTCGACCACGAGGTGTGTCATGGCCGTCCGCATCCCCGTTCACGTGACCTCGACCGACCCGATCCTGCGGACCGGGGTCGCCACCCAGCTGCGCTCCCGGCCGGAGGTCGAGTTGGTCACCGACCCGTCGGCCGGCTCGGCGTCCGCGCCGGAGACCGTCTGCGTCGTCGTCCACGACATCGTCGACGACCAGGCGCTGCGGTTGGTGCGGGAGCTGCGAGCGCAGGGCCACCGGCAGGTGATCCTCGTGGTGTCCACCATCGACGACGCGGCGCTGCTGTCGGTGATCGAGACGGGCGCGTGCGGCGTGGTCGCACGCGCGGACGCGACGCCGGAGCGGTTGGTGACCGCGGTGACCCAGGCGTCGACGATGGGCGGGGTGCTCTCGCCCAAGCTCGTCGGCCGCCTCCTCGAACAGGTGAACCGGCTGCAGAACCAGGTGCTGGCACCCAAGGGACTGAGATTCACCGGGTTGTCCGAACGCGAGGCCGCCGTGCTCCGGATGATCTCGCAGGGCATGGAGGTCCGCGAGATCGCGCAGGAACTGTCCTATTCGGAACGCACGATCAAGAACGCGTTGCACGACGTGGTGAGCCGGTTCCACCTTCGCAACCGGACACACGCGGTCGCCTACGCCATGCGGGAGGGACTGATCTGAACGGGTGACGACGACCGTCGCGGATCACCAAACGTACGGAGAACGAAAGGACGAGCGTCTCGATTTCCCGGCGCCGGTGTGCTAACGCGAGCCGCAACATATTGCGGCGTAACGAATCGGGGCGTCGCTCGTTGTGCCGGACAGGAGTCGGTCCGCGGGTCTCGAGTGCCGGAACGGTCGTCCAAACGGCGGATCCGGTGCTGGACTGTGCTGTCCAGTGGTCGACGTGACAACCGAATGGGCTCAGCCGGATCGCGGGGAGTGAGGAGTCGCGGTCATGTCCATGATGCTCAGGAAGCTGCTCGCGTTCGGGTTCGTGCCCGAGTACGAGATCGTCGGTGCGGAGGCAGCGGGCCGCAGGATCGTGCGTGCCGTCGTCGCGGTGACCAGCGGTGATCAGGTGGACAGGCTGCGGCCGGGGCAGTTCGCCGTGCTCGACCACCCTCGGTTCGCCGCGAGCGACCCCGGTCTGGCCGGGACGATCAGCCGCGCCGCGGAACGCAGGTCCGCCGGTCTTCTCGTGCACGGGTCGGTGGCCGGGCTGCCGCCCGCGACCAGGGCACTCGCCGAACGGTCGGAACTCACGGTGGTCCTGACGGAGCAACGGGTCGACGCGCGAAGACTCGGTGCCGCCATGGACCACTTCGTGCGTTCTCCCGAGCACGCCAACGGAACGCTGATCAACACGGTGTCCCGCAGGCTCGCGACGACGGTGTCGGACGCGGAGGGCATGGTCCGGGTGCTGTCCACCACGTTGCGCTGCCGGCTCGGCCTGCTCGACGCGGAGGGCAGGCAGGTCATGGGCGACCTGCCCGCCGAGATCGTCCGGTCGGCGCCGTTCCGGCTCGCGTGCGGTACGTCGGCGGGCGGGCACGGGCAGACGCAGCAGGTCCGCGCGCTGGACGACGACTCCCTGTTGATCATCCAGCCGGTGCGGCTGGACCCGGCGAGCCCGCTGAACCTGCGGCTCGTCGCGATGGTGCCGAACACGTCCGTGGCGTTCGCGCGCACCACGAGCGTGTCGCTCAGCCTGGCGGGGTGGGCGTTCGTCGCGCACCTCGCGACGGTCGCGGTCGCGCTGGAGCGGCGGAACAAGCCCCGGGCGGCGTTGCTGGTCCGGTTGCTCGCGGAGGCGGACGCCCCCAGTCCCGAGGTGCTGGCGCAGGCGACCGCGGCGGGCTGGCGGCTGGGCGGCAGGCACACCGCCGTCCACGTGCGAGCCATCGGGCAGCCGGTGCCCGGCACCGCGGACCGGTTGCGCGAGGAGCTCATGACACGGGGTCTCGCCGCGGACCCGGTGCGACACGACGACGGCTGGGTTCTGTGGCTCACCGACCTCGGCCCGGAGGTGGCGGACGCGTTGGTGGCGACGGTCCGCGACGTGCTGCTCGACCTGGAGCGGTCCTGCTCCGGGGTGCGGATGTGCGCGGGTGTCGGCGTACCCGGCGACGGCACGCGCGGACTGCGGGAGTCGCTTCAGGACGCTCGGCGTGCGTGCGCGATGGCCGCCGCGCGAGACGTCGCGGGGGCCGTCGAACGGATCGGCGTGAGCAACGTCAAGCGGCTGCTCTCCGACCAGCACGCCACACCGTCCCTCGTGGACCTCGCGGAGCGGCTGCTGAGGCCGCTCACGTCCGTGGACGCGTCCGGGTACCTGACGCTGACGTTGTCGTGCTACCTGGACAACGAGTCGTCGGCCACTGCGACCGCGCTGCGGCTGGGGGTGCACCGCAACACCGTGTTGCAGCGCCTCGACCGGATCCGGGCACTGCTGGACGTCGAGCTGAACGAGCCCGACGAGCGGCTGGCGCTCCACCTGGCCACCCGGCTGGTGCGCGGCGGGCCCGCGGCCGGAGTCTGGCAGGAGGTGCTGACCCCGGGGCACGAGGTCAGCTCGGCGGAGGACACCCCTCGGCGGGTTCCCGGCTGACCTGCCCGCCCAGCAGCCCGGTCAGCAGGCTGGTGGTGGTCGTGACCACCGACACCACGATCCCGTCGACCACGCACACGGTCGTGTCGACGAGGTCGGTGACGGCTTCGTCGGGCGGCGGCGACGGGGACGGCGAAGGCGAAGGCGACGGTGCCGGTGTGGACGGACCGCCGGGCGGCGTGGTCGGTGACCCCGGCTCAGCGGATGGCGGCGCGGCGGGCGGTGCCCCGGGTTCCTGGCCGGGCTCCGGTTCCGGACCGGAACCCGGAGCCCCCGGCGCGGAGTCCGGGCCGGAGCGCCCGGGCCCGGTGACGGGTGCTGCCACCGGGTCGAAGGGCGCGACCGGCCCGAGGACGATCCCGCGTTCGTACACCGCCATCCAGCGCAACACGATCCGCAGGTAGGACTCGGACCGGTTGTAGCTCAGCACACCCGCCCGCAGGCCGTCCTCAGTGGACAGGTCGCGGCCGTCGGCGCACAGGTAGCCGCCCGCGGTCCGGGCCGCGTCGTCGACGTTGTGCGGGTCGGCCACGCCGTCGCCGTTCCCGTCACTCGCCCACCGTCGCCAGGTGGCGGGGATGAACTGCATGGGTCCGACGGCGTGGTCCCACACCGGGTCGCGGTCGTAGCCGCCGCCGTCGGTGTCGGGGATGGCCGCCAGTCCGGGCCCGCCGTCGAGCCGTGGCCCGATGATCGGGGTGAGCGTCGTGCCCCGCGAGTCGACCCGCCCGCCTCGTGCGTGTCCGGACTCGACCCGCCCGATCGCGGCGAGCAGGGTCGCGGGCAACCGGCAGTCCGGTCGTGCCACGGCGAAGTGAGCGGCCGCCCGCGTGTAGGCCAGCCAGACCCGGGCGGGGAGCCCGGAGAGCGTGGACCGCGGCCCGGAGACCGTGCTCGTGCCGGGACTGACCCTGCTGACCGGCCACGACACGACGGCCCCGGGCACGGTGGCGGGCGGTGCCGTCTCGTCCGGCGCGGCCGGGTAATCGGCGACGGGCGGCGTTCCGGCTTCGTGCGTGGGGGCCTGCTCCGGAGCGACGAGCACCGTGGCCGACAACGCGAGCACGGCGGCGAGCGAGGTCCCGGGCCGCGGTGACGGATGACCGGCACGTTCCATGTCAGCGAGTACAACACCGCCACACGGCGAAAAGGGCCCGCCGGCGAGTTCCTGTCCAGAGAGGAACCGACCCCGGGCATCCCCGTGCACCGGGCGACTCCGCCGACGTTGCCCCGCGGGGCAACCCCGGTCGCCTGCGTGAAACTGGAAGGAACGCGCGCGTGCCGCGGCACATCGGAGTCGTGTCTCGGATGGACGGGAGGACGGGGCCTGATGCGCGAGGTGTGGGACCACCGTGGCGGCACCGCTGACGACGAGCATCGGCAGTGGGCCGCCGCGGACGGGACGGTCATCGTCGAAACGTGCTCGTCCGCCGGACCCGGGACGACGCTCACCGCCCTGGACGTCGCCACCGGTGACGTGCGCTGGCGGCGGGCCTGTCCTCCGCTCGGTGTGAACCAGGCCATGGCCGTCGCCGGTGGTCTCCTCGTGGTCCTGCACCCCGGGCAGCGGGCCGAGGCGCGTGGCTATGACGCCGCCACGGGGGCCGAGCTGTGGGCCCATCCGCTGACCGGGGAACCGCGGGGCGTCGCGATGCTCGGGCAGGAGGTCGTGATCGTCGCCGGGTCGTCGGTCCGGAAGCTGGGTCGTGACGGTCGCCTGGCCGCCAGGACGACCCTGTCCGGGTCCGCGCTGACCACGGTCGCGGTCACGGACGACGGGGACGTCGTCACGACCAACGGCCGGGGCAGGCAGAACATCCTCCGGCTCTCCGGCGACACCCTCGCGGTGCGCTGGGACGTCCGGGTTCCCGGCGAGCAGTGGACGTACCGGCACACGCCGCTGGTCACCCGGGACTCGGTCTACTTCCACTCGTACTCGCTGTGGGCGATGGCCGTGGACGTCGCGACCGGTGAGGTCCGCTGGCGCAGGAAGAAGGCGGCGGGACGCGGCGGTGTCGTGCTCCACGGTCCCGACGGCTCCGTCCTGTGGGGAACCGACGGGGTGACCCGCGTCCGGTCACGTGACGGGAAAGCGCTGTGGCGGACACCTCGAGTGATCGCCGCGACCGGTACCGGCGACCCGGCCCGCGTCGTGATCGCCCGGCGCGCCGACGTGCCCTACGCGTTCGCGCCGGCCGAGGGCATCGACGTGCGGGTCGAGCTGCTGGACGCGACGACGGGCGGCACGGTCGGGGGAGTCGGCCTGGTCGATGTGAGAAGGAACTGGGTGGACGGTGACATGTCCGGCCGCCTGTTCACCGTGATCGACGGCATGCTTGTCTCTGGTCTTGAAACCGGACGGGTGCGCGCGTTCAGGCCCGCGACCGCCACAGTGGACAGCTGAGCAGACGAAAGAGAACCGAATGACCGAGGACAACGACCCCGAGCAGGTCGCCGAGCTGGACCGTCTCGACGAGGCGGTCAGGACAGCGCCAGCGGGAGACACGACGGCGCAGATCGCGCTGTGGCGGCACGTGACCGGGTTGGCGCACTGGTTCTTCATTGCGCGGGGCTCGGCCGACCGGCCCCGGCCGTTCGGCGTGGCCGCCGAGCAGGGGTCGATGATCTGCCTCTACAGCAGCGCCGCACGGGCGAAGGACGCCGCCCACACCCTCGGGCTGGTCGACCCGGAGAGTGGCACGGTGCCGTTGATGGGCGTGCCGATGCCGGCCGCGATCGACTACGTCGCCTCGTTCGGGCGGGCCGGTGTCGTCGGTGTGGCGCTGGACCATCCGCGGGTCGGTCACTACATCCCGCTGGCGAACCTGGGGCTGCTCAAGGGCTGGCTGGAAGGGACCGCGCGGTGAACGCCGACGCAGGCGACGACTTCGTCGAGGTGATCGCACGTGAGGTGGCGGCCGACCCCGGCAACCTGGCGTTGCGCGAGGACTTCGTCACGCTGCTGCTGGAGCAGGACCTGGTCCGCGCCGCCGCCGAACTGGACGCGTTCGAGGCCTTCGGCGGTGAGCAGGCGCGGATCCGTCTGCTGCGTGCCCGGCTGATGGCCGCGCGGTTGCGCACCTCGAACCCGCCGCCCGCCGAGCCCGCGCCCCCGCCACGGCCCGCACCGCCGCCGGTACCGGTGCCGGCTCCGGCCGACCGGGACCTTCAGGTCGGCGGCGCGTCCGCGTCGCTGTGGGACGCCGAGCGTCCGGCGGTGACGCTCGCCGACGTCGCGGGGCTCGCCGAGGTCAAGCGGCACCTGGACACCGCGTTCCTGGCTCCGCTGCGCAATCCCGAGCTGGCGGCGGCGTTCGGGCAGAAGCCGGGCGGGTCGCTGCTGATGTACGGCCCACCCGGTTGCGGCAAGACGTTCATCGCCAAGGCGATCGCGGGCGACCTCGGCGCGTCGTTCATCCACGTGACGCTCGCGGACCTGCTCAGCAAGTGGATCGGGGAGAGCGAGAAGGCGATCCAGAGCGTGTTCCGCCACGCACGTGCGGCAGCGCCGTGCGTGATCTTCTTCGACGAGTTCGACGCGCTCGGCGGACGGCGCACCTCCGGCGGCGGCGGGTCGCAGGCGATGCGGATGCTCGTCACCCAGCTGCTGGAGGAGCTCGACGGCGTGGACAGCGCCAACGACGGGGTCTACTTCCTGGCCGCGACGAACCGGCCGTGGGACATCGACGCCGCGCTGCGCCGGCCGGGCCGGATCGACAAGACGGTGCTGGTGCTGCCGCCGGACGCGGTCGCCAGGGCGGCGATCGTGGCGGGCGCGCTGGCCGGCAAGCCCGCCGACGACGTCGACGTCGTGGCGGTCGCGGCGGCGACCGAGGGGTTCTCCGGCGCCGACCTCAGCCACCTGACGACCACCGTGCTGCAGCAGGCGATGGCCGAGTCGATGGAAAGCGGTGCGCTGGTGCCGGTCACCACAGACGCGGTGCTGGCCGCGGTCGGCGGCATCACCCCGTCCACGATGTCCTGGTTCGACCAGGTGGCGCCGGTATTGGAGTACGGCGTGGACGACGGCACCTTCGACCAGCTCCGGGCGTACCGGGTCAAGCGAGGCATGCGATGAGCGACAGCGATGCCGTGGCGCGGGACCTGGACGTGGCCTGGGAGCTCCTCGCGGCACAGCCGACCCATCCCAGGGTCGCCGAGCTGGCGTTGCGGGTGCTCGCGGCCCAGCCGGGGCGCAACAGCGCGCTGATGGCGCTCGGCAACCACCGTCAGGCGTGCGGCGAGATGGCCGAGGCACGACGGCTGTTCCTCCAGGTCGCCGGTCGCCGCGACGGGTGGTTCACCATGGCGGCTCGTGCGCTCCGGCATCTGGAATCCGCGGAGAACAACCATGCCGAGGCGCTGCGGTGGGCGCACGCCGTGCTGGCCGAGGACCAGGAGGACTGGGACGACTGGATGCGACTGGGCCAGGTCCAGGCACGCGCCGGGGAGCACGAGGCCGGGTGGCGGCAGCTCGACGACGCGGTGGCACTGTGCTCGCGGACCGCGCCGGACGACCTCCCCCGAGCGCTCGGGAAACGTGCGGAGTACCTGCTGGAGAGCCTCGCACCACCCGAACGGTTCGCGCCCGCGGCCGAGGAGGCCATCCGGACCAACGCGGCGGACTCCTGGGTCGCCATGCTGCTCGGGTTCGCCTACCTGGCGCAGTACCGGTTCGACGACGCCGAACAGCTCGGTCTGCGGCTGCTGCGCGAGGACCCGACCGACGACCTGCTCCAGAGCCTGGTGGGGACCGCTCGGGCGATGCTGCGGATCGTCGAGAAGGCGAGCGGCGACGACATCACCCTGGAGGACATCCGAGACACCGGCGTGATGGAGATGTCGTGGCGGCAGATCCGCGACCAGAAGCTCGGCATCGACCTGCCTTCCGCGCTGGCGGCACTGGACGCCGTGCTGCCGGCCGAGGTGCGCGCCACCCTGCGACCGGGAGCCGCGCCCCACGCTGAGAGCGGGCGCGACAAGGTCGGCGCCATGGTCGCGGAGGACATGGTGACCTGGCACGACGGCCAGCAGCCCGGCTCCGGTGCCGTCTGGGGGCTGGCCGAGCCGTTCCGCCTGATGTCAGCGGACGAGATCATCGCCATGGACGCCGAGATCGAGGCCGACCGGGCAGCGCACCCCGACTGGCCCGAGAACGAGATCTGGGAACAGGTGATGACCGACGACGCCGGTGCCTACCTGGTCGCCGTCGCGTTCGGGGCGCTCGTCAAGCGCCTGCCCGGTCATCCCGACGAGCCCGTCGCCACGTCGATGGCGGACTGGATCTGGGACCGGGTGGCCGAGTTCGGCGGCCACGACCCGCGACCGGCATCTCGGAAGCCCGAGGATGTCCCGACCGACCTGCCCGCGGTCCCCGGGACGTCGCTGACCGGCGTCATCGCGACGATGTGCGCCGCTCTGGGCGAGTCCGAGGGCTCCGCGGCCTACGCGGAACTGCGTGGGCGCTTCCCCGGCTCGACCGTCCGGCAGAGTGTGCTGGACCCGGTGGTCCCCAGCCCCGACGGCGTCGACATCGCGTTGCTCGACGGGCTGGTGAAGAAGGTCACCGTCGACGTCGCGCGCTGCCCGAGCGCCGACGGCGTGATCGCCGGGCTCGACCTCGACGGGCAACGCGGCCCCGTCGACGGCTACGTGCGTGCGCACGGCGCCCGCGTGCACAACAGCTGGGAGAACGGCGCCACCGGCGAGGTCACCGTCAACTACGACCTCGCGGAGCACCGCCTCGGCCTGCAGTGGGAGACCGGGAGACTCGCCCGGATCTTCGTGTCCGCCATGGAACCGGTGTGACGAAGGGTCCTTCGGTCCGTTGCCGCACGTGTTGATGGACCCGGTCGGCCGGTGACCGAGCGGGACCGCCCAGAGGGTGGGATCCGGCATCCGCGGATCCCACCCTCTCCGGACCGGTCGAGCCGCCGGCGGTGCCGGACGGCCGGTGGTTCTCAGTCCTCGTCCGGCGTGATGCCCGCGACGAGGTTGAACGAACCGGTGAGCAGGTTGAGCGACACCAGGCCGACGACATCGGCGATCGTGCGGTCGGGGAAGCCGTGGCCGCGCAGTTCCGTGACGTCGTCGGTGGTGATCGACGCGGGTTCGGCGAGGACACGCACCGCGAAGGTGAGCAGAGCCGCCTCCCGGGGATCGGTGGCCGTGGCCTCGCGTGCCAGCGCGATGTCGGTGTCGCTCAGTCCCGCGGCCCGCGCGGCGGCGGTGTGTGCCGCCATGCACGTGCCGCAACCGATCCAGCCCTGGGCCGCGATCGAGACCTTCTCGCTGAGTTGCCGGGGCAGTTTCACCCGCTTCAGCGCGCGGGAGAAGTCGAGGTATCCCTGCAGGAGTGCGGGGGAGTGAGCCATGGTCGCGACCATGTCCCCGGCCGAACCGTGCCTGCCGATGATCCCCTCGAGCAGTTCCCGCGACTTCTCGGGCGCTTCTTCCGGGGTGAGTGGCGCGATGGCGCGCATCGTTCCTCCTTCTCACACGGCCGCGGCGGCGGCGGTCTCGCGGACCCGTCGTCCGCGCAGGGTCACGCCTGCCAGCACCGCGCCGGCGACGGCGATGACCGCGGCGCCCACGAACGCCGAGGACAGGCCGTCGGTCAGCAGTGCGGTGTCCTCGGTCTGGCCGGCGCCAAGTGCGCTGGCCACGGCGGTCATCGCGGCGAGGCCGAGTGCGGAGCCGACCTGGTAGCTGGTGTTGACGATGCCCGAGGCCAGGCCGCCTTCCTCCGGGCGTGCGCTGGAGATCGCCGTGCCCAGTGACGGGATGAACGCGAGTGCCATCCCGGCGGCGGTGACGAGCGAGGCCGGGAGCACGTCGATCCAGAACGAGCCTGCCGGGCGGACGAACGACAGCCAGCCCAGGCCGACCGCGAGCACGGCGAGCCCGGCGACGACCATGGCCTTCGTGCCGAAGCGGGCGGCGAGCCGCGGCGCGACCACGATCATGATCAGCATGATGACGGTGGTCATCGGCAGCAGCGCCGAGCCGCTCGCGAACGCGCCGAGGCCGAGCACCTGCTGCAGGTACAGGTTGAGGAAGAACCACATCGGGATCCACGCCGCGCCCAGGAGCAGTTGCGCGAGGTTCGCCGCGGCCAGGTCCGGGGTGCGGAAGATGCCGAGCCGCACGAGCGGGGTGCGGCGCCGGGCCTGCAGAGCGACGAACGCGGCCAGCAGCACGACCGCGACGACCAGGCCGACGACGGTGGCCGTCGAGCCCCAACCGACCTCGGGCGCCCGCACGATCGCGAACACGGCCGCGGCGAGGCCCGCGGTCACCGTCAACGCGCCGAGCAGGTCGGTGGAGCCGCGCTGCCCCGCGCCGCCGGGCATCAGCGCCGGGACGGCGGCCAGGACGATCAGGGCGATCGGGATGTTGATGTAGAACACCCACGGCCAGCTGATGTACTCGGTGATCACGCCGCCGAGAAACACGCCGGCGGTGCCGCCCGCGGGCGCGGCCGCCCCGTAGAGGGCCAGTGCCTTGGTCAGCTCCTTCGGGGTGCCGCCGAACAGCATCATCAACAGGGTCAGTGCCGACGGGGCGATCAGCGCGGCGCCCACGCCCTGCAGCGCCCGTCCGGTCAGCTCGACCCAGACCGTGCCCGCGGCGCCCGCGACGGCGGAGCCCGCCAGCAGCACCACCCAGCCGGACGCGAAGACGCGCTTGGCGCCGAGCAGGTCCGAGAGCCTGCCGCCGAGCAGCAGCAGCCCGCCGAACGCGATGACGTAGGCGTTGAACACCCAGGACAGGTTTTCCTGCGAGAAGCCCAGCTCGGCCTGGATGCGCGGTAGGGCGACGCCGATGATCGAGGTGTCCATGATGACCATGAACTGCGCGGCCGCGATCAGCGCGAGCGCCCACCACCGCCGGGAATCCCTCGGTTCCATGACTACTCCATACGGGTAGGGGGTATCTGTGCGACGGGACGGTACGCCGCCGTGCGCGGCCTACCAAGGGTGTTCCGTCGTGACCTGCGTCTCTCCGGGAGAGGCTTGACGCGCATACCCCCTATGGGTATATGTTCGTGGCAACGAGATACCCGGCGGGGGTATCACGGGCCGAGGAGAAGGACATGCGGGGATACAGCAGCGACCGGGACGGCTACCTCACGCGGCTGCGCCGGGTCGAGGGTCAGATCCGCGGCCTGCAGCGGATGGTCGAGAACGACGAGTACTGCATCGACGTCCTCACGCAGATCTCGGCCGCCACCAAGGCTCTGCAGGCGGTGTCCCTGGGCCTGCTCGACGAACACCTCAAGCACTGCGTGGCGGAGGCGGTCGCCGAGGGCGGCGACACCGCGGACGCGAAGGTGCGCGAGGCGACCGACGCGATCGCCCGCCTGGTCCGTTCCTGAAACACAGAGAAAGGGAATCCGTGATGACCGAGACCACCTACACCGTGACCGGCATGACCTGTGACCACTGCGTGCGGTCGGTGACCGAGGAGGTCAGCGCGCTCGACGGGGTGACCGGCGTGTCGGTGGACCTGTCCACCGGGGCCGTGACGGTCGCCAGTGACGAGGAGGTCGGCGTGGCGCAGGTGCGCGCCGCCGTCGAAGAGGCCGGATACCAGCTCACCGCGTAGCGCGGGAGCACAAACCACAAGGATCTGTCATGAACACTGCGGGAAAGCTCTCCGCCTACGGTGTAGCGCTCGTTCTGGTCGCCGGTGGCGCCTGGGCGATCGGCTCCGCTGTCGGTCCCCTCGACGAGAAGACCGCCGCGCCCGCCAAGGACGCCGGCCACGGGGACACACACAGCGGCACTGTCGCGGAGACGGGGCAGGCCGCCGAGGCAGCGTCGTCGGCGCTCCCCGCCGGGCTCGCGTCGTCGCGGGGCGGTTACACGCTCACACCCACCAGCGCGACGCTGCACCCCGGGGCGAACGACTTCTCGTTCCGCATCACCGGTCCGGACGGCAAGCCGGTGACCCGGTTCGACGTCGAGCACGAGAAGCGGATGCACCTGATCGTGGTGCGCCGGGACACGGCCGGGTTCCAGCATGTGCACCCGGAGATGAGCGCGGACGGCACCTGGTCGGTCCCGCTCACGCTCGACGACCCGGGCAGCTACCGCGCCTTCGCCGACTTCGCCCCGACCGGTGCCGAGGCGACGACGCTCGGCGTGGACCTTGCGGTGCCGGGCGACTTCCAGCCGGAGACCTACGCCGGGTCCCGGGTGTCCACCGTGGACGGTTACGAGGTGAAGCTGGACGGCGAGCTCGTGCCGGGCGCGACCGCGGAGCTCACGCTGACCGTCAGCAAGGACGGCAAGCCCGTCACCGACCTGCAGCCCTACCTCGGCGCCTACGGGCACCTCGTGGCGTTGCGCGGCGGTGACCTCGCCTACCTGCACGTCCACCCGGACGGCGAACCCGGCGACGGCAGGACCGAGCCCGGCCCGACGGTGACGTTCTACGCGGAGGTCCCGTCCGCGGGCGCGTACCGGCTGTTCCTGGACTTCCAGCACGGGAACACGGTCCGCACCGCGGAGTTCACCCTCGCCACCGACGGCCACGCACTGCCGCGACCGTCGCCCGCCCCCGCTCCCGAAGAGAGCGCGGGCCACGCCGACGACGGTCACGGCCACAACTGATCTCGCGAAGGAGGCACACCATGACCGCGGAAGCACAACAGCGGAACCGCGAGATCGAACTGGCCATCGGCGGCATGACCTGCGCGTCGTGCGCGAACCGGATCGAGCGCAAGCTCAACAAGCTCGACGGCGTCACCGCGACGGTCAACTACGCCACGGAGAAGGCGAAGGTCGTCTTCCCCGACGACGTCGACGCCGGCACGCTGGTCGCCCAGGTCGAGGCAGCGGGCTACACGGCCGAGCTGCCCCGGCCGCCGCGGCGCGAGGGCGCAGAAGGGTCCGAAGAGGAGTCCGAAGAGGACCCGACGCGTCCGTTGCGGCAGCGGCTGATCGTCTCGACGCTGCTGTCGGTGCCGGTGATCGCGATGGCGATGATCCCGGCCATCCAGTTCACGAACTGGCAGTGGATCTCGCTCACGCTCGCCGCACCGGTGATCGCCTGGGCGGCGTGGCCGTTCCACCGGGCGGCGTGGCAGAACCTACGGCACGGCGCGGCCACCATGGACACGCTCATCTCGATGGGCACGCTGGCCGCGTTCGCCTGGACGCTGTACGCGCTGCTGTGGGGCACGGCCGGGATTCCCGGGATGAAGCACCCGTTCGAGTTCACCATCGAGCGGATGGCGGGGGACGGCAACATCTACCTCGAGGTCGCCGCCGGGGTGACCACGTTCATCCTCGCGGGCCGGTACTTCGAGGCACGCGCCAAGCGCCGCGCGGGTTCCGCGTTGCGGGCGCTGCTTTCACTGGGCGCCAAGGACGTCGCGGTGCTGCGGGACGGCAGGGAGGAACGCGTCCCGATCGAGTCGCTCACGGTGGGCGACCGGTTCGTCGTCCGCCCGGGCGAGAAGATCGCCACGGACGGTGTCATCGAGGACGGCAACTCGGCGGTCGACGCGAGCATGCTGACCGGCGAGTCCGTGCCGGTCGAGGTCGGCCCCGGCGACACGGTCGTCGGCGCGACGGTGAACGCGGGCGG
Organism: Actinophytocola sp. NPDC049390; assembly: GCF_044466355.1. NCBI lineage: Bacteria > Bacillati > Actinomycetota > Actinomycetes > Pseudonocardiales > Pseudonocardiaceae > Actinophytocola > Actinophytocola sp. NPDC049390. The sequence continues at coordinate 59,383 of NZ_JBITMQ010000022.1, read as the reverse complement.
CAGGCTGGTCGTGCGTGCCACGAAGATCGGTGCGGACACCCAGCTCGCGCAGATGGCGAGGCTGGTCGAGGACGCGCAGACGGGCAAGGCGCAGGTCCAGCGCCTGGCCGACCGGATCTCCGGTGTGTTCGTCCCGATCGTGATCGCTCTCGCGCTCGGCACGCTGGCGTTCTGGCTCGGCGCGGGCGGGACCCCCGCCGCCGCGTTCACCGCCGCCGTCGCGGTCCTGATCATCGCCTGCCCGTGCGCGCTCGGGCTGGCCACGCCGACGGCGCTGCTGGTCGGCACGGGCCGGGGTGCGCAGCTGGGCATCCTGATCAAGGGCCCCGAGGTGCTGGAGTCCACGCGGCGCGTCGACACGGTCGTGCTGGACAAGACCGGCACCGTCACGAGCGGCCGGATGTCGCTGGTCGACGTGCACGTGGCGGACGGCGTCGACGACGTCGAGGTGCTGCGGCTGGCGGGTGCGCTGGAGAAGGCGTCGGAGCACCCGATCGCCGCGGCCATCGCCCGCGCCGCCGAGGACAAGGTCGGCGACCTGCCCGAGGTCGAGGGCTTCACCAACTCGGAGGGCCTCGGCGTCCAGGGCGTCGTCGACGGCCACGCGGTGGTCGTCGGCCGGACCGCGTTGCTCGAGGACTGGGCCCAGCACCTCACCCCGGAGCTGGCCGCGGCGAAGGCCGAGGCGGAGCGGCAGGGCGGGACCGCGGTGGCGGTCGGCTGGGACGGCGCGGCCCGTGCCGTGCTGGTCGTCGCGGACACGGTCAAGCCCACCTCGGCCGAGGCGATCGCGGGACTGCGCAAGCTCGGGTTGACGCCGGTGCTGCTGACCGGCGACAACGAGGCCGCCGCCCGTGCGGTCGCGGCGGAGGTCGGCATCGACGAGGTGATCGCCGAGGTCCTGCCCGCCGACAAGGTCGACGTCGTCAAGCGGCTGCAGTCGGAAGGCAAGGTCGTCGCGATGGTCGGCGACGGCGTCAACGACGCGGCGGCGCTCGCGCAGGCCGACCTGGGCCTGGCCATGGGCACCGGCACGGACGTCGCGATCGAGGCGAGCGACCTGACACTGGTCCGCGGCGACCTGCGGGCCGCGGTGGACGCCATCCGGTTGTCCCGCCGCACCCTCGCCACGATCAAGGGCAACCTGTTCTGGGCGTTCGGCTACAACGTGGCAGCACTCCCACTGGCCGCGGCCGGACTGCTCAACCCGATGATCGCGGGCGCGGCAATGGCGTTCAGCTCGGTGTTCGTGGTCGGGAACAGCCTGCGGCTACGAGCTTTCCGCAGCACGATCGCCTGACACACCACTGTGCCCCAGCCGGTAGACCCGGCTGGGGCGCTGCGTATGTAGTGCGCGGCGCAGCTTTCCTGCCTCGTCCCGCAAGGGCTCACTCGTGAACTCGTAGCTGCGCGGCACTTTGTACGGCGCGATGCGGCTGCGTAGGTAGGACGTCAACGCGTCGGCGTCGAATGCGGCGGAGTCGGTCTGCACGACGGCGTGCGGCACTTGTCCGTACTCCTCGTCGGGGAGACCGATCACGCATGCGCTGTGCACGTCCGGGTGTTCCTCCAACACCGCCTCCACCTCGGCGGGGTACACGTTGGAGCCGCCGACGATGATCATGTCGGTCATCCGGTCGGCCAGGTAGAGGTACCCGTCCGCGTCGAGCCGGCCCCGGTCGCCGACCGACTCCCACCCGTCGGTGCTCACGCGTGGGCGGGCACCGATGTAGCGGTAGGGCGCCGCGAGGTCCGTGCTGCGGCGCATCCAGATCTCGCCGGTTCCGCCGCTGGGCAGTTCGGTGCCGTCGCTGTCCCGAACAGAGATCTGGCCCATGACCGGCCGCCCGACCGAACCCGGGCGGGCCAGCCAGCCGTGCCCGTCGATGACCGTGGCCGCGTGAGCTTCGGTCGCCGCGTACAACTCGAGTAGACGATCGGGGCCGAGCCAGGCCACGCACGCTTCCTTCAGCCATTGCGCGCACGGCGCCGCCATGGTGACGACGGTGCGCAGTGTCGTGAGGTCGAAGCGTTCGCGTAGTGGCGCGGGAAGCTTGACGAAACGGTGCAGCATGGTCGGCACGCTGTACATCCAGGTGACGCGATGACGCTGCACGAGTTCCAGCGCCTGCTCGGCGTCAAAGCGGTCCATGACGACGACGTGCACCCCGAGTAGCAGCCCGGCCAGTGAGAACAGGAACGGCCCGTTGTGCGACAGCGGTCCGGTGCAGAGCACAACCGACGAATCACTCATCCGCAGCAGGGCGGCGAGCCCCGTGAGCCCCTCGGCCACGGCGGGCTCGGTCGAGACGATGATCTTCGGAGTACCCGTGCTGCCCCCGGACGTCGGAGCCTTCAAGCTCGGGGCGATCGCTGGCGGAAGCGGCTGGTCATCGAGTTCCGGGGCGGGCTCGAACCCGGCCGGGACGTGCGCCGCTCCGGAGTCGGCGTCGAGTCCGACGACCAGCTTCGGCGCCACCAGGTCGACGATCGAGCGCAGCTCTCGTTCGGGCAGCCGGTGGGAGAGCGGCTGCGGGGTCGCACCGAGCTTCCAGGTGGCGATGGCCGCCTCGACGAACTCGATCCCGTTGGGCAGGGCGATGGTGACGAAGTCGCCCTCCCGCCCTCCACGTGCCGCGTAGGCGCGGGCCAGTCGGTTGGTGCGTTGCTCGAGTTCGCGGCGGCTCACCGTCCGCCGCGGGTCGGTGACGGCCGCCGCGTCCGGTGCGCGGCGGGCGAGGTCTGCGAGGGCGACGCCTATCGGAGTGCCGGCCGGTGCCGTGCCAGAGGTGACCATGAGTCCTTCCTCAGTCCGTGACGGCGAGCAGGTCGAAGATCGTGTCGCGTACTACGTTCGGGTGTTCCTGCGGGATGAGATGTCCGATGTCCTCGACCACGACGACTTTGCCCTGTGGGGCGGCGGTCATGAGGTCGGCTGCCGTCCGGTTCAACAGCGGGCGGAGCTTGGCCATGCCGCGGTCCACGCGGCCGGCCTGCAGGCAGACGGTCGGGACGTCGGGCGTCCCGGTGGCCTGGAGCCGGCGCAGCAACGGCAAGCCGGCCACGATCTGTGCGGCCTCCCGCCTGCCCGCACGCATTGCCCGGCTGCATGCGTAGTCGCGCAGCAGGATCGCGCGGTCGTCGTCGCTGATCTCCGAGGAGATTCCCCGCGGAAAGGACATCCGCTCGATCAGCCGGGTCGCCCCGATCATGGCCAGCACCGACATGACGCGGAACGAGGCCGCGTTCACTCTCGCGAGCGTCGGGGACATGACCTCGGCGAGTGTCGCGTCGACGAAAACCAGGCCGGCGACGCGCTGCGGATGGTGGTGGGCGAAGGTCCGCAGGATCGGCCCGCCCCAGCTGTGCCCGACGAGGACGACGGGCTCGGTCTCGTCCAGCGCGTCGAGCAGGGCGGCCAGGTCGTCGGCGAGGTGTTCGAGTGAGCGGTCGTCGGTGGCGTCGTCGCTGCCGCCATAGCCGGCGCGGTCGTAGCTGACCGTGCGGGCCCGCTCGCTGACTTGCCGCTGGGTGTGCACCCACTCCGCGGCCGGCGCACTCATACCGGCCTCGAAGACGACGAGCGGACCGCGTGCGTCACCGGCCACAACCGCGCGAAGGCGCCGTCCGCCGGGAAGCTCCACGAGCCGTTCGGTCAGGCCCCGGCCTGGGGCGAGCCCCGGGGGCGTGCCGCGCGAGAAACCGTCTACTGCCATGACGCTCGACCTTTCACAGATACCAGCAGGGCGGGTGGGTGTCGGCCCACAGGCCGGCGCGTTCGAGCTGGGCGGCGAGCGCGAGCAGCCGGCCGTCGTGCCGTGCGCGGCCGACAAGCTGCACGCCGACGGGCAGCCCGTCGCGGTCCTGGTGCGACGGGAGCGCGACGGCCGGTGCGCCGGTGAAGTTCGCCCACGGCGTGTGACACGACCAGGCCAGCATCCGGTCGGGAACCTGCTCGATCCCGTCCGCGAGGTAGTGGCCGAGTGGCACGGCCGGACCGTTGGTCGTCGGCGTCAACGCGACGTCGAAGTCGGCGAGTGCGTCGAGGAAGGTACTGGCGTACTGCGCGAGAGTCGCCTGCCCGAGTTCGACGTCGACGGCGGATCGCGTCTCGCCCGCCGCGAGCAGATGGCGTGTGTACGGCATGAGCAGGTGCCGTCGCTCGGGCGGGATGAGAGCCGGGACCGAGGCCGCGGTGCGGGTCTCGAACCACTGGAAGATCGCCTGCCGCACCGACTCGGTGTAGCGGGCGGGGATCGCGATCTCCCGTACCTCGTGCCCGAGTTCGCGGAGCAGGGTCGCCGCGCGCTGGACGGCACGAACCGACTCCGGGTGCGAGTCGATCCCGTCCAGCCCGGTCTGGGTCCACATCGCGATCCGCAGCCCTCCGGGCGGCTGCTGCCCGATCGCGTCCGCGAAGCTCCGCGCGGGACGCCAGCCGTGGAGATCGCCCGGCCACGGCCGCGCCATGACGTCCAGCAGCAACGCCGCGTCGGACACCGTACGTGCGATCGGCGTCTCGATGCCGGGACTGAAGAAGGAGGTCGCCGGAGCCATGCTCACCAGGCCGCGGCTCGGCTTCACCGCGACGAGGTGGCAGCAGGCGGCCGGCGTACGGCCCGAACCGGCGCCGTCGCTGCCATGAGCTATCGGCAGCATCCCGGCCGCCACGGCGGTGGCCGCGCCGCCGCTGGAGCCACTCGAGTAACGGCTGGGGTCATACGGCGTGACCGCGGGGCGCGGGGTGACGTCGTTCTCGGTGAAGCAGGTGACGCCGAACTCCGGCACATTGGTCTTGCCGAGCACGACCGCGCCGGCCCGGCGCAGCAGGCCCACGGTCCATGAGTCCTCTGCCGGCACGTTGTCGGCGAGTGCGGCCGAACCCAACGTGGTTCGGATGCCCGCGGTCGGGTTGGTGTCCTTGATACCGATCGGCAGCCCGCGCAGCGGTGACCACTCGCCGCGCCCCAGCAGCTCGTCGGCACGGGCGGCTTCCTCGAGGGCGAGTTCCGGAGTGCGGGTGACGAACGCGCCGAGCTCGTCGTCGAGCTTGTCGATGCGGTTCAGGTAGTGCTGCGTCAGCTCGCGCGAGGAGATGTCCCGGTCGCGTAGCGCGCGCAGCTGCTCGGCCGCGGAGAGTTCGTGCGGCTCGGTCATCGGGTCACCCGCGTCCTGGTGAGCAGCCAGTGGGCCGACTGCGCGATCAGGTCGAGGTCCTCGGACGTGATCGGCCGCCGCGTGAGCATCTGACGGTGCATCAGTGGACCCTCCAGGAGGTCACCTGGCAGGTACGGGTTGACTGGCTCGGGGATCTCGCCGCGGTGCACGGCACGCTCGATCACCGCGGCCACGACACCCCGCCGCCGGCCGGCCATCGCCTGGAAGGCCGCTTCGGCCTCGGGGTCACGGCGCAGGTCCGCCAGCAGCCCGACCAGCCCGTCCATCCACGGCGCGGACCATGCCGTCGCCAGGCCGTCGACGATCGCCCGCAGGTCGAGGTAGAGCGAGCCGGTGTCCACCTCCGGGATCGGTGGCAGATGCTTGGCCAGCGCCGCGGTGACCGCCTGCGCCTTGGTCTGCCATCGCCGGTAGACGTCGCTGCGATGGGCGTTCGCGTCGGTCGCGATCCGCGCCAGGGTGAAGGCGTCGTAGCCCTCACTGGTCAACAGCAGCCACGCCGCGGAGAGCAGACGCTGCTCGAGTTCTGGATCGCGTGGACGTCCTGACATGACACCTTCCTACTTACGCTTCACGAGGAGCGATATTACGCTAGAGCGCTCTGCGGGAAGATGGCAAGCATCGCGGGCTAATACGCGGAGGTAAGTGTTGCGAGAAGGCTGCACGCGGTGTGGAACCTTGCCTGCTCATATCGCTACGTGATGCTGCTTAACGTTGTGCACGCGGCGATCGAGGTCGGGGCGATGCAGTAGGCCAGGTCCTCGCGGAGCTGGTGTCCGCCGGGCTGGTCGTGTCCCACGACGGTGACCGCTACGCCGTCCCGGACGACGTACGCGGAGTCGTCACCACGCGGATGGTCGGGGACCAGGGTTCTCGTGACGCGGAGCTCCGGCTCGCCGCCCATTACGGTCACGCCGCGATGGCCGCCGCCCGGCGGTTGTACCCGGACATGCTCGAACTCCTGGCAAGCACTCTGGAGTTGCGCTGGAGATCAAACTCGGTCGGCCAGCACCCCAGGGTCAACGAAGCTGTGGTTGGCGAGCTGTTGTTGATCTTGCTCTCCGCCCATGCCCGCCGCTGAGCACCCATCAGGCGACGGTGGACGGTCGGAGCCAGCGCGGAAGCGACCTGTAAAAAACAGAACCGCAGGTCAGCGCGTATGCTGACCTGCGGTCCCGTGGTACGCCGCCAGGGACTCGAACCCCGAACCCGCTGGTTAAGAGCCAGCTGCTCTGCCAGTTGAGCTAGCGGCGCGCGTGTCGGAGAGGATCTCTCCGGCGCGACGTGAAGAACGGTATCACGTGGTCTGGAGACCCCTGAAACCGGATTCCCCATTGATGCGGATGGCCTGCTCCAGGGCGTTGGACGCATCCGGCACACTGTGCATGACGATCACGGGCAAATGGGGCGGTGTGTGATGGGCTGGGGTGGTCGGCGGCGGGGGCCGCTGATGGGCGGGGTGCTGGGCCTCGCAGTGTTGATGATCACGTCTTGTACGACCGGTGCGGCCGAGTCCGCCCCCGCGACGGACAAGCCGACGACGTCGTCGAGTGCGAAACCGGCGCCGCCGAAGAAGCCGGTGAGGCTCGCGATCACGCCCGCCGACAAGGCCGCGGACGTGGTGCCGGGCAACCCGGTCACGATCGCGGCGGTGGACGGCATGCTCACGCAGGTGCGCGTGGTCAACGAGCAGGGTGAGCAGGTCAAGGGCCAGTTGTCGCCGGACAAGACGACGTGGCAGACGACCGAGCCGCTCGGGTTCGGCAGGACCTACACGGCGACCGCGTCGGGCAAGGGCTCCGACGAGAAGCGTGCGACGGTGAAGTCGGTGTTCACCACGGCCACGCCGCGGCTGAGGGCGGACGTGTCGATGAACCCGCTGGACGGGCAGACCGTGGGCGTGGGGCAGCCGCTGGCCTTCTACTTCGACGTGGACATCGAGAACAAGGCGGCGGTGGAGCGGGCCGTCCAGATCGCGACGACCCCGCGCACCGAGGGCGCGTTCTACTGGTTCTCCGACAGTGAGGTCCACTGGCGACCGAAGACGTACTGGGCGCCCGGGACGAAGATCACGATCAACGCGGCGATCTTCGGCAAGGACTTCGGCAACGGCGTGTTCGGCAACGAGAGCCGGGTGGTCAACGTCACCGTCGGAAAGGCCATCGTCGCCACGGCGGACGGCGGCACCCACAAGATGACGGTCACGGTGAACGGCAAGGTCGCGCGGACGATCCCGATCTCGATGGGCAAGCCGGGCCACGAGACCCCGTCGGGCACCTACGTGGTCATGAGCGAGCACACGAACTACACGATGGACTCGAGCACGTACGGCGTGCCGACGGACGCGGCGGAGGGCTACCGGACGACGGTGGCGGTGGCGAGCCGCATGTCGAACAGCGGCATCTTCTACCACTCGGCCCCCTGGTCGGTGGGCGACCAGGGCCACCGGAACGTGAGCCACGGCTGCATCAACATGACCACGGAGAACGCCGCCTGGCTGCAGGAGATCAGCCAGAAGGGCGACGTGATCGTCGTGAAGAACAGCGGCGGCCCGGTCCTGGAGTCATGGGACGGCCTGGGCGACTGGCAGATCCCGTGGCCCCAGTGGACGAAGGGCGGCAAACGCTAGCACCGACAACACCCCCCCGGGAGCCCCGCTTCCGGGGGGGGGGGGCGTGTGTCAAGGACGGCCACACCACACCACACCGTGGGGGCCACCAAACGGGGTCGTCCTGTTGAAAAGCCAGCCACGCAGTCAGGCCGAACCAACGGCACCGTGGGGGGTTTGGGGGGGCTCGGCCCCCCAACATGATGACGAACCCGCCCGGGAAGGTGGCCCCGAAGGGCCACCGAACAGGGTCATCCACGGGTGAGTGACGGGACTTGAACCCGCGACATCCTGGACCACAACCAGGTGCTCTACCAGCTGAGCTACACCCACCATCGCCGCCGCAGCGGGCAGCGCACATATCGTAACGTGCCCGGTGGACGGTCCGACAGCAGGTCAGGGCTTGCGGTTCATCAGGCCCTCTGCCACGGCTTTTGCCTGGTCGCTCGTCGGCCCGGGGGCCGGGACGAACGCGGTGCCCCGGTAGTACTCCAGCTCCCGGATCGACTCCCTGATGTCCGCGAGCGCGCGGTGGGTGAGGCCCTTGTCGGGCTGCGCGTAGTAGATCCGCGGGTACCAGCGCCTGCACAGCTCCTTGATGGAGGACACGTCGATCATCCGGTAGTGGAGGTGGGCGTCGAGGGCGGGCATGTCGCGGGCGATGAAGCCGCGGTCGGTGGCGATGGAGTTGCCGCACAGGGGTGCGGTGCGGGCGTCCGGGATGTGTTTGCGCACGTAGTCGAGTACCTGGGTCTCGGCTTCGGCGATCGAGACCGTCGACTGGCGCACCAGCGGGGTGAGGCCGGACGCGGCGTGCATCTCGCGCACGACGTCCGGCATGGCGTCCAGTGCCGCGTCGTCCGCGTGGATGACTATGTCGACGCCCTCGTCGACGATGTTGAGGTCCGAGTCGGTCACGAGCACCGCGATCTCGATCAGTGCGTCCTTGCTCAGGTCGAGGCCGGTCATCTCGCAGTCGATCCACACCAGGTTGTCCGTCACCCGAAGGAGCTTATCCCGGTACGCTGGTTTGATCTCGCAGCTTGCGGGGGTAAAGGCTTGGCGCGAGGCTTCCCGGTACGCGAGATCACCTAGTGGGGCGATGCGGATGGGCAAGGATGTCGAGCGGACCGAGTTCACCCGCGCCGACAGGCAGCGGTTCCGGGAGAAGGTGCGCCTGTGCCTGGACGTGTTCGCGCAGATGCTGAAGCAGTCGGCCTTCGACACCGACCGGCCGATGTCCGGGCTGGAGGTCGAGCTGAACCTGGTCGACGCGGCAGGCGACCCGGCGATGAGGAACGAGGACGTCCTGGCCGCGATCGCCGACCCGGACTTCCAGACCGAGCTGGGGCAGTTCAACATCGAGATCAACCTGGCCCCGCGTGAGCTGGGACCGGACGGGCTGTCCGGTTTCGAGGAGAGCCTGCGCGCGTCGCTGAACGCGGCGGAGGTCAAGGCCGGGACGGTCGACGCGAACATCGTGATGATCGGCATCCTGCCGACGTTGCAGCACGATCACATGAACGCGGACACCCTGTCGGCGAACCAGCGCTACAAGCTGCTCGACCAGCAGATCTTCGCCGCCCGCGGGGAGGACCTGGAGATCGACATCGCGGGTGAGGAGCGGCTGCGCACCCAGGCGGACACGATCGCGCCCGAGTCGGCCTGCACCAGCGTCCAGTACCACCTGCAGGTGGCGCCGGAGCGGTTCGCCGACTTCTGGAACGCGAGCCAGGTCGTCGCGGGCATCCAGGTCGCGCTGGGCGCCAACTCGCCGTACCTGTTCGGCAAGCAGCTGTGGGCGGAGAGCCGCATCGCGTTGTTCGAGCAGTCCACCGACACCCGGCCGGACGAGCTGAAGGCGCAGGGCGTGCGGCCGCGCGTGTGGTTCGGTGACCGGTGGATCACGTCGATCTTCGACCTGTTCGAGGAGAACGTGCGCTACTACTCGGCGCTGCTGCCGCTGTGCGACGACGAGGACCCGGCGCAGGTGCTGGCCGACGGCGGCGCGCCGCAGCTGAGTGAGTTGCGCCTGCACAACGGCACGATCTACCGCTGGAACCGGCCGATCTACGACGTGGTCGACGGCCGCCCGCACCTGCGGGTCGAGAACCGGGTGCTGCCCGCGGGCCCGACGGTCGTGGACGTGATGGCCAACGCGGCGCTCTACTTCGGGCTGGTCCGGGCGCTGGCCGACCAGGAGCGTCCACTGTGGACGCAGATGAGCTTCTCGGCGGCGGAGGAGAACTTCCACGCCGCCGCGAAGGGTGGGATCGGGGCCAGGGTGTACTGGCCGGGGATCGGCGACGTGCCGGTCACCGAGCTGGTGCTGCGCAGGCTGCTGCCGCTCGCGCACACCGGCCTCGACACGTGGGGCGTCGCGCCCGCCCAGCGGGACCGCCTGCTCGGCGTGATCGAACGGCGCTGCATCTCGGGGCGCAACGGTGCGACGTGGCAGGTCGACACCGTGCGCGCGCTGGAGGAGACCCGGTCGGTGACGCGTGAGCAGGCGTTGCGGGAGATGACCCGCCGCTACGCCACCCACATGCACACCAACGAACCCGTGCACACCTGGCCAGGGGTGTAGCCGAGGTGTCAGTTCTCCTGTGTCCTGGCCGCGTCGACGACCGCGTCGCGGAGCACCGCACGCAGCCGGCCGACGTCGAGCGGGTTGAGCACCGCCGTCTCGCCTGGTGGGGCTACGAGCACGATCCGGCCCTGCCGGACGAACACCGTCAGGTCACGTCTGCGGCCAGCAATGTCGCGACACGTGATCGACCACTCCTTATGGTTGGTCACATTCCCATCCTCCGGCCGTCGGCTGGTTCGCCGCTCAATTATTCGTTCGGCACAGAGACGTCGCGGCGACGGGGTCGTGACGCGCGTACACCATCTTTCATCGACGAAAGGCTTGACCGACCATGGCTGAACCGCGCCGCATCGTGATCGTGGGGACCGGGCTCGCCGGCGCCTCGGCGGCTGGTGCGTTGCGTGAGCAGGGCTTCGAGGGGGACGTGCTGCTCATCGGTGAGCAACGGCACCGGCCCTACGAGCTGCCCGCGCTGTCCAAGGGCATCATGCTCGGGGACACCGACGACCCGGACTGGGTCCACGACGAGTCGTTCTACGCCGAGAAGAACGTCGAGCTGCGCCTGCGCACCAAGGCCACCGCCGTCCACGTCGGTGACCGGACCATCGACGTCGGCGGCGCGACCGAGCCGTGGGACCGGCTGGTGCTGGCCACCGGCTCCACGCCGCGACGCCTGCGGGTGCCGGGCGCGGACTACCCGAACATCCGCCGTCTGCGCCGCCTCGACGACGCCCGCGACCTGCGGGCCGAGCTGACCGAGGGCAAGCGCGTGGTGATCATCGGCGCGGGCTGGATCGGCTGCGAGGTCGCGGCCGCGGCACGCAAGCACGGCGCGGCGGTCACCGTCATCGACCCGCTGCCGCTGCCGCTGCACCGCGTCCTCGGCGACACGGTCGGCGCGGTGTTCCGCAAGATGCACGAGACCGAGGGCGTCACGTTCCACCTCGGTGTCGGGGTCGCCGAGTACACCGGCGCGGACGGGATCGCCACCGGCGTCCGGCTGGAGGACGGCACCGAGGTGCCCGGTGACGTGCTGCTGCTGGCGGTCGGCGCGCGGCCGAGGACCGAGCTGGCACACGAGGCCGGGCTGGCGCTGTCCGAGGGCGCGGGCGTCGACGTCGACGCGACGCTCCGCACCTCCGCGCCGGACGTGTACGCGGTGGGCGACATCGCCGCGCACTTCCACCCCAGGCTGGGGCAGCGGATCCGCGTCGAGCACTGGGCCAACGCGAAGGACCAGGGCGCGCACGTCGCGAAGAACCTGCTCGGCGCGGGTGAGCCGTACACGGCGAGCCCGTACTTCTTCTCCGACCAGTACGACCTCGGCATGGAGTTCCGCGGCCTCGCCGACCCGTTCGCCGACGAGCTGGTGGTGCGCGGCGACCTGGAAGGGCGCGAGTTCATCGCGTTCTGGCTGCGCGACGGCGCGGTGCAGGCGGCCATGAACGTCAACATGTGGGACGACGGCGACGCGCTGCAGGCACTCGTGGACGCCCGGGCGCGGGTCGAGCCCGCGAAGCTGGTTGACGCCGATCTGGCGAGCCTGATGGGGTAGCCGCCGGGGAGGACGCATGGCGGACGGCTCGATCGACGCGGTCTTCGTGCGGGCGGAACGGCTGGCCGACGAGGGCAGGCCACGAGCGGCGATCGCCGTGCTGGAGTCCGCGCTGGAGACCTGCCCCGGCAACGCGACCGCGTGGTGCCGGCTGTCCGCCGCGTACCTGGAGGTCGACGAGGCACGCGAGGCGCTGGCGGCGGCCAAGCGTGCCATGGCGCTGGGCGAGCCGGCGTGGGCGAACCGGCTCGCGAGCCTCGCGCTCGTCGAGCTGGGCCGGTACGAGGAGGCCGTGGTCTCCGCCGGTGAGGCCGTCCGCCGCGCCCCAGACGACTGGCGTGGGCTGGTGACGCTGTCCGAGGCACTCGCCCACGCCGAACCGGAGCAGGCGGTGCGTGCCGCGCGCTCGGCGGTGGCGCTGGCGCCCGAGGAGGCCCGCGCACACGAGGTGCTCGGCGACGCCGCCATGCTCGCCCACGACTGGATGCTCGCCGAGCAGGCCTACCGCGACGCGCTGCGGCTCGACCCGGGCAACACCGAGGTCGCGGTCAAGATCGAGCGGCTCGAGTTCCGCCCCGCCGACGACGCCCGCCGGCGCAGGCAGCCGGTCCGGTCCCGGGGCGAGCCGGGGTTCGAGCGGGTGCAGCGGGTGGCGTGGTACCTGGCGCTGCGGCGGTCGGCGGTGTGGCAGGCGGTGGCGGCGGTCGTGCTGGTGTTCGCGTCGCTGGCGTGGGTGGGGCTGGGGGCGCTGCTGTTCGTCGGGGTGCTGGCGTGGCGGGGGTACGCGACGCTGCCGCTGGGGGCGCGGGCCCGTGCGGGGGTGCTGTGGCAGCGGGCGCCGCTCGTGGTCGTCGGCGGGGCGGCGCTCGCCGTGTCGTACGCGGCGCTGCTCGTGTGGACGGTGGCCGCCGCGCTCGGTGGCGTGTTCGTTCCCGTGCTGGTCGTGGCGTTCTGTGGGGCCGTGGTCGCAGTCGCGAACAGTTGGTTGGGGCTGTGGCGGATGTGGCGGCGCAGTCGTTAGTGTTCGCCGGAACCGCGCGGGTCCGGGGCGCGTCGGTGTGACAAGGCATCTTTTCCGAACGAGGGGACGATTATGACCCGCCTCGGCGCCATCCTGGCCTTCTTCGGGTTCGGTTCGGTGGTACTGCACCTCATGGGCCGTCAGTTCCGTGTCCTGATGTGGACGGAGGAGTGGCAGCCGTTCCTCGGGCTCGGCCTCGGCGCGCTCGGTGTCGTGTTCCTGCTCATCCCGACACTGATGAACAAGGACAAGCCCGCGGAGCCCTCGCCGGGATACGGCCCGCCGCCCGCTGCGCCCGCCGGTCCGCCTCCCGCCGGTTACGGTCCGCCGCCCGCGAGCCCGCCAGGTGGACTTCCGCAGCAGCCCGGCTACGGCCCGCCGCCTGCCAACCCGGCCGGTGGGTTCCCGCAGCAGGCCACGCCCGCGGGGCCGCCCGGCGGCTACCCGCCGCCGATCCCGCGGCAGGGCCCGCAGTTCGGCCCGCGGCCACCACAGGGCCCGCCGCCGCCGCGCGGGCCGGGTCAGGACTTCGGACCACAGGGCGGGCCGCCGTTCGGTCCGCATGGCCGGTAGGCCACAACCATCACGATTTCCTAGGAGCGGCAGCGTGGCTGGTCAGTACGGCGCTTACCAGAACGAGATCTTCTGTGTCCGGGTCCGCCCCGTCCAGGATTTTGCCGCTCTGGTAGCCTGCTGACCTGCGGAAACGCATCGCATCAGTTCTCGCCGGTTCTCATCACTGGTGGACGTGCAACGACCTGGAGATGGCCGGGACTTGATCTTCGTCCTGCCCGTCGGTTAGCGCCGGGTCGTCGGTGTCAGGCGTGGGCGTGTCTCATCGACGGGGCCGACGCGAGGGACGAGCGCCCAGCCGATGTCGAGAGTCAGTCGTTGTCGTATGTAGTGCGGCAGAGATGCCCTGGGCACGACGGTTTTCTACGTGTGTTTCGATCACCAGGGGACGCAACGAAGCCCTCTGAACACGAAAAACAACCGATGTCAGAGGGCTTCGTACGACCGTCGGGCTGGCACGATTTGAGCCTGCGACGAGCGACTCAATCAGGAGAGAACGAGATCGGAGTGTTGTAGCGCGTCACGATCCACCTCACTGGTCGAGACGTTGACATCGTGATCGACGAAGTCGGCCACCAGCTTGAGGCGGCCTCCAAGGGCAAGAACGTACCGACTCAAGGTGTCGACTTCCATCTGTCCGACATCGCCACTCTCAAGCTGGCTGACACGAGGTTGGCTGATACCCATACGCTTCGCGACTTCACCCTGGGAAAGCTTGAGCTCCTGACGGAGTTGGGCGAGTCGAAACCCGAGTACGTACGCCTGAGTCCGAGTGCGAGCCTCGACACGAGCCGCGTCGACATCTCGCCCGTTGTCCTTGTCGCGCCGAGCCTTCTCGGCCTTGACGTCCTTCCACGAACGGGTCATGTCTCAGCCCTCCTTCTCGTCACCTTCGAGGCGTGCCAGATGCTGGCTATAACGCTCATCGGCCAAGGGGATGTTCCGCTGGTACCAACCCGTCCAATCACCGGCTTTGTCACCTGCAGTCAACAGGATCGCCTGGCGCTGGGGGTCAAAAACGAACAAGATCCGCACTTCGGAGCCACCTGCGGAAGCAGGCCGCAGCTCCTTCATGTTGTGATAGGCAGACCCTTTGATCCTGTCGACAAGGGGGCGACCCAACGTCGGGCCGGTGGCCGCAAGCATGTCGATCGCCTCCTCGATCAGATCGGCGGTCTGGGGCTCTTCCTCTGTCAACCCCAAGAGCCACGCATCAACACTGTCGTGCAGCTCGATCTCCCACTGACCCACGCTGCAACAATAACCTTAACCTTATAATCTGCTAAACACCAGGGATGACTCCGTCACATTCAGACGTGTCGCTACAGGTCAACTACTCAAAGTGATGGGCGCCCGCGCGGGCGAGGAAGGCGATTGATCGCGTACTGGGTAGCGACGACGACTCGGTGACCATGGAAGATGGGCGCGCATCGGGGCATGAGTCGGACGGCCTGGAGACGGCCTGAGGCGGTTGGGAGCGGCAAAGTGGCTGGTCAGTACGGTTCTTACCAGAACGAGATCTACCTGCAGGGACTCGGCGACCAGGTGCCGCCGTTCACCACGGACGGGACTCGGCTCGAGGCGGCCGCGCGGGAGAAGCTCGACGACGGGCCGTACGGGTACGTCGCCGGTGGTGCCGGGTCCGGGGCGACGATGCGGGCCAACCGGGGGGCGTTCGACCGGTGGCGGATCGTGCCGCGGATGCTCACCGACGCGACCAAGCGGGACCTGGCCACCACCGTGCTCGGCACCGAACTGCCCGCGCCCGTGTTGTTGGCGCCGGTCGGGGTGCAGTCGATCGTGCACCCGGACGGCGAGTTGGCGACCGCGCGTGCCGCGGCCGCGGTCGGGGTGCCCATGGTGTTGTCGACGGCGTCGTCCAACACGATCGAGGACGTCGCCGCCGCCAACGGGGACGGGGCGCGTTGGTTCCAGCTGTACTGGCCCAACGACAACGAGGTGACGATCAGCATCCTGGCGCGGGCGAAGGCGGCCGGGTTCACGACCCTGGTGCTGACGCTCGACACCTGGACGCTGGCGTGGCGCCCCAACGACCTCGACCAGGCCTACCTGCCGTTCATCCGCGGCATCGGCACCGCGATCCCGTTCTCCGACCCCGCCTTCCGCGCGAAGCTCGCGAAGACGCCCGAGGAGGACCCGACCGCGGCGATCCTGCAGTGGATCCCGATGTTCACCGGCACCGACCACCACTGGGACCAGCTGCCGTTCCTGCGTGAGCACTGGGACGGGCCGATCGTGCTGAAGGGCATCCAGCACGTCGACGACGCCTGGCGTGCCGCCCGTGCCGGGATGGACGGCATCGTCGTGTCCAACCACGGCGGCAGACAGGTCGACGGCGCGGTCGGTGCGCTGGAGGTCCTGCCGGAGATCGCCAACGCGGTCGGCGACCAGCTCGACGTGCTGTTCGACTCCGGGGTGCGCACCGGCGCCGACGTGCTGAAGGCGGTCGCGCTCGGCGCCAAGGCCGTGCTGCTCGGGCGCCCGTACGTCTACGGCCTGGCTCTCGGCGGTGAGGACGGTGTCCGGCACGCGGTCCGCGGGATCCTCGCCGAGCTGGACCTCACGCTCGGCCTGTCCGGCAACCGCACCCTCGCCGACCTGTCGCCGGACACCTTGCGCCGGACCTAGCTACTTCGCGTCCGCGTAGCAGGCCACCACCGTCGCCTCAAGCGGGAAGTGGACCGGGGTGTCGCCGAACACGAGGCGGGACGCCGTCAGCGCCGACG
This sequence comes from Actinophytocola sp. NPDC049390, assembly GCF_044466355.1. Taxonomy (NCBI): domain Bacteria; kingdom Bacillati; phylum Actinomycetota; class Actinomycetes; order Pseudonocardiales; family Pseudonocardiaceae; genus Actinophytocola; species Actinophytocola sp. NPDC049390. The sequence goes on along the minus strand of NZ_JBITMQ010000022.1, from coordinate 43,111 downwards.
CGCGGACGGCGTCCGCCACCCGGTCCGCGATCTCCGCCGGGCAGTGGACCATCACCTCGTCGTGCTGGAAGAACACCAGCTGGGCGGCCGTGTCCGCGATGCGTTGCCGCAGCATGGCCAGCAGCGTCAGCGCCCAGTCCGCGGCGCTCGCCTGCACGACGAAGTTGCGCGTGAACCGGCCCCAGTCGCGGGCGGCCTGGCGGGAGCGGCGTTCGTCGGCGTCCGGCGAGCCCATCAGCGCACGCCACTTCTCGCTCGGCGGCGGCGACGTCCTGCCCAGGCGGGAACGCACCACCTGGCCCTCCTCGCCGGCGCGGGCCGCGGCCTCCACGTACTCCACCGCCTGCGGGAACCGCTTGCGCAGCTTCGCCAGCAGCGGACCGGCGCCACCGCTCGTGCCGCCGTACATGGCCGACAGCATGGCGATCTTCGCGTGGCCGCGGTCGCCGTCGAAGACCTCCTCCGCCAGGCCCGCGTACAGGTCGACGCCACGCGACACCTCGGCCAGCTTCCGGTCACCGGCCAGTGCCGCGAGGACCCTCGGCTCCAGCTGTGCCGCGTCCGCGACCACCAGCGACCAGCCCTCGTCCGCGCGGACCGCCGTGCGCAGCTGTTTCGGCAGCTGCAGCGCCGCGCCACCGCGCGTCGCCCAGCGGCCGGAGACCACGCCGCCCACCACGTACTCCGGGCGGAACCGGCCGTGCGCGACCCAGGAGTCCAGCCACGACCAGCCGTGCGCCACCCACAGCCGCGCCAGCTCCTTGTAGCGCAGCAGTGGGGCCACGGCAGGGTGGTCGACCTCCCTGAGCACGTGCGCCCTGCTCGACGGCACGTCGATGCCCGCGCGGGCGAACGCGCGGACCACGCTCGCCGGGTTGTCCGGGTTCACCTGCCGCGACTCGGGCGCACCGACCAGCCCGAACGCCTCGGTGATCTCCTCGGCCAGCTCCGCGAGGACCTTCGGCCGGGTGCCGGCGGGCGGTTTCGGGCCCAGCAGCTCCGTGAGCAGAGCCGTGTGCACGTCCGCACGCCACGGGAGCCCGTGGTGCGTCATCTCCGCGGCCGCCAGCGCGCCCGCGGACTCCGCCGCCACGAGCAGGCGTAATCGGTCCGGGTGCGCGGTGGCCGCGATGCGTTTCTGCTGGTCGTCGTACACGGCGGCCGCCGCCGTCAGCGGGTCGGTGCCCGCCGGGGCCGGTTCTCGTTCCGCCTCGAACAGTGCGGGCTGCTCGGTGCGTGCGGCGGGGCGGGGATCGTCCGGTTCCGGCAGGTCACGCATGCGTGCCCAGGCGGCGGCGAGGTTGCGGGGGCGGCCGGGACGCTCCTCGGCGCCCAGCAGGATGCCCTCGGTGAGCGCGAGGTCGTGGCAGCGGTCGATGCGAACGCCCGCGCGCAGCAGGTCGGGGTAGAGCGCCTCCACGGAGGGCAGCACCCAGCGCGCGTCCCGCCCGGCCATCCAGGCGGCCAGGTCCGGGACGCGTTCCGGCACGCCGGAAGGGCCGAGCACCTGCCCGGCGCCGTCCGCTTCCGGCACGACCACGACACGCATGCCCGCATTGTGCGCCCGAGCACCGACAATTTTGGGAGATGCCCCTTGGCCCCTTAGTTAACTAGCCAGTAGGTTCGGGGTCAGCGACGTGACGAGGAGGTCAGCGAGTGTTCAGGGCGCTCTCCCAGGTACCGGCCGCGATCCGTGGGTTCGACGTGCTCAGGCGCGCCGGGCTGGCCCCGGTTTCCCGTCCCGACCAGGCACTTCGCTCCTTGTTGACGTTGCGGCGGCTCGGTCCGATCGCGGGTGCGGCGCAGGTCGCGGCCGACCGGGACGACACGGCGGTCGCGATCGTCGACGAGCTGGGCTCGCTCACCTACCACCAGCTCAGCACTCGCGCGAACGCGCTGGCCAGGGCGTTCGCGGACCGCGGACTCGGGCCGACGTCGGTCATCGCGCTCATGGCGCGCGACCACCGCGGCGCCGTGGACACCATGATCGCGGCCGGGAAGCTCGGCGCCCGCATCCTGCTCATGAACACCGGGTTCGCGAAGCCGCAGCTCGTGGACGTCGCGCGTCGGGAGAAGGTCGAGGCGGTCGTCTACGACCAGGAGTTCACCTCGTTGGTGGACGCCCTTGACGACGACGTCCAGCGCGTGCTCGCGTGGGTCGACGAGGACGGGCACGACGTGCCGACCATCGAGGAGCTGATCGCCAGGACCGACGACCGGCCCGTCCCGAACCCGCCGAACCCCGGCGGTCTGGTGCTGCTGACCAGCGGAACCACCGGCACGCCCAAGGGCGCGCCGCGCACGGTCCGCTCGCCGCTCGCCGCCGCCCAGTTCCTCGACCGGATCCCGCTGCGGACCGGGGAGTGCACGGTCATGGCCGCCCCGCTCTTCCATGGGACCGGTCTTTCACAGTTCTTGCTGTCGCTCTCGCTCGGCTCGACCGTGGTGCTGCGCCGCAAGTTCGACCCGGAGACGACGGTCCGCGCGATCGCCGACAACAGGGCCACCGCGCTCGTGCTGGTGCCGACCATGTTGCGGCGCATCCTCGACCTCGGCGGCGAGGTGCTCGCGAAGTACGACACGTCGTCGCTGCGCATCGTCTTCTGCGCCGGTTCCGCGCTGCCGCCCGAGCTGGGCAACCGCGCGACCGAGGCGTTCGGCGACGTCGTGCACAACCTGTACGGGTCGACCGAGGTCGCGGTCGCGACGGTCGCGACGCCGGCGGACTGGCGGAAGGCGCCGGGCACGGTCGGTCGCGCACCGGTCGGCTGCCGGGTCGCGCTCTACGACGACAAGGGGCGCAAGATCACCGCGCCGCACGTGACCGGCCGCGTGTTCGTCGGCAGCATGCTGTCCTTCGAGGGCTACACCGACGGCAGGCACAAGGAGATCATCGACGGCCTGCTGTCCAGCGGGGACGTCGGCCACTACGACGAGGACGGCCTGCTGTTCATCGACGGCCGCGACGACGACATGATCGTCTCCGGTGGCGAGAACGTGTTCCCCGGTGAGATCGAGAACCTGCTGCTGGAGCACGACGGCGTCGCCGAGGCCGCGGTCGCCGGGGTGGCCGACGACGAGTACGGGCAGCGGCTCGCCGCGTACGTGGTGCGCAGGCCCGGGGTGAGTGTGGACGGCGAGGAGCTGAAGGCGTACGTGAAGGCCAACCTCGCGCGGTTCAAAGTGCCGCGCGACGTGGTGTTCGTCGACGAGCTGCCGCGCAACGCGACCGGCAAACTGCTCCGCGACAAACTTCGTTGAGTTATCACATCCAGATTTCTCGCGCAACCGTAGATCGTCGGTAATGTCGTCCCATAATGCGGGCGAATTCCGTCATGGTAATTCCAGACGATCGTCGGGTCTCGTTGTTCACGCAGGTCACGGGGCTGTCGCTAGTCCGTTCGGGCTAGAACTGGTAAGGGTCAGTCATTGCTTCTGGTTGTGGCCCGGAGGTTGCATGGCCATTGGACGGCCGTATTAGGGGCAGCAATTGCGCAGTGCGGTTTGTCCTTTATCAGTCGGGGACTGGAAGGGTGAGCAATGAAACTCACGGGTCGGGGCCGGCTCATCGTCGGCGCGGGAGTGGCGGGTGCGGTGGCGGTCGCCACGGCGATCGCGGCGATGCCCGCGCAGGCGGCCGAGGGGCAGATCCTGCTGGCCGGCAGCGAGAACGCGGTGGCCGACAGCTACATCGTGGTGCTCAAGGACCAAGCGCGTGGTGCGTCCGTCGCCGCGGAGGCGTCGGGCCTGTCGGCGAAGTACGGCGCGCAGGTCAGCCACACCTACTCGAACGCGATGAACGGGTTCGCCATCCACGCCACGGAGGCGGAGGCGAAGAAGCTCGCCGCGGACGGTGCGGTCGAGTTCGTGCAGCAGAACCAGAAGTTCACCATCAGCGACACGCAGGACAACCCGCCGTCGTGGGGGTTGGACCGCCTCGACCAGCGCGACCTGCCGCTGGACGACTCCTACACCTACAACAGCAAGGGTGACGGCGTCACCGCGTACGTGATCGACACCGGCGTCATGGTCGACCACCCGACGTTCGAGGGCCGGGCGACCGGCGGCTTCGACGCGATCGACGGCGACAACGACCCGGCGGACGGGCACGGGCACGGCACGCACGTCGCGGGCACCATCGGCGGCGCGGAGTACGGCGTGGCCAAGGGTGTCGACATCGTCGGCGTCCGCGTGCTGGACGACAGCGGTTCCGGCACGACCGAGCAGGTCGTCGCGGGCATCGACTGGGTGGCCCAGAACGCGAGCGGCCCGTCGGTGGCGAACATGAGCCTCGGCGGCGGCGTCGACGAGGCACTGGACGAGGCCGTGCGCGGCGCCATCTCGGCGGGCGTGACCTTCGCGATCGCGGCGGGCAACTCGTCCGCGGACGCGAACGACTTCTCCCCGGCCCGCGTGACCGAGGCGATCACGGTCGCCGCGTCGGACGACGCGGACGGGCAGGCGTCGTTCTCCAACTACGGCGAGGTCGTGGACCTCTACGCGCCGGGCGTGGACATCACGTCGTCGTGGAACGACGGTGCCACCAACACGATCAGCGGCACCTCGATGGCCACCCCGCACGTGGCGGGCGCCGCGGCGCTGTTCCTGTCGGCCAACCCGGACGCCACGCCGGCGGACGTGGCCACCGGCCTGACCGGCGCGGCAACCCCGGACAAGATCACCAACGCGAGCCCGGGCACGCCGAACCTGCTGCTGTACACGGGCGAGTGACCCACTTGTCCACAACCCACTGAGTTGTCCACAACCAACGCCGAAACACCCGTCACTGTCGGCACCCCCTGGTAGACTGGCACGGCGGGACGCCCCCGGGATCGGGTGGGGGCTGGGCATCGCGCGCGAGGCGATGTGCGTCGTCGGTGTTGTGCGGGCATTGGGGTTTGCGGAGCGCTCGATCGGGATTTCCGGTCGGGCGCTCCTTTTTTTTTGAGTGGGCTGGGTTCGCCCGCCGGGGCCGGTGGCCAGCGGGTCTACATAGGACTCCGCAGGTCCAGTGCGGCTCTCGTCCCCAGCACCTTGGGCGCGCTGACCACGGAGCTTTGGGCAGTGACGCAGGTCTCAGGCGAAGACGACCGGTTCTGCATCGATGAACTCGGTTTTTCGCGGCTAGGGTGCCATTCGTGGACTTCTCGCATTCGGCCACGGCGGCCGACTACCTGAGTCGGGTGTCCGACTTCGTGCGGACCGAGATCGAGCCGGTCGAGCCCGAGTACCACCGGGCGTTGCACGCCAGCGCGGACCCCTGGACGGTCCTGCCCGTCATCGACGAACTCAAGGCCAAGGCCCGCGAGACGGGGCTCTGGAACCTCTTCCTGCCCGGCACGGAACGCGGCGCGGGCCTCACCAACGTCGAGTACGCGCCGCTCGCCGAGCAGATGGGGCGCTCCTTCATCGCCCCGGAGATCTTCAACTGCAACGCGCCCGACACCGGGAACATGGAGGTCCTCACCCAGTACGGCAGCCCTGAGCAGCAGGAACAGTGGCTCGAACCCCTCCTGCGCGGCGAGATCCGCTCCGCCTTCTGCATGACCGAACCCGCCGTCGCCTCCTCCGACGCCACCAACATGGCGGCCACCGCCGTGGTGAAGGGGGACGAGGTCGTGATCAACGGGCGGAAGTGGTGGAGCACGGGCGTCGGCCACCCCAACTGCAAGGTCGTCATCTTCATGGGGCTCACCGACCCCGACGCCGACCGTCATCGGCGTCACTCGATGGTGCTCGTGCCGATCGACACCGAAGGGGTGAAGGTCGAGCGCATGCTGTCCGTGTTCGGGCACCGCGACGAGCCGTACGGGCACGGTGAGGTCAGCTTCGCCGACGTCCGCGTGCCGCTGAGCAACGTGATCGCCGGGCCCGGGCGTGGGTTCGAGATCGCCCAGGGCAGGCTCGGGCCGGGCCGCATACACCACTGCATGCGGCTCATCGGGCTCGCCGAGCGGTCGCTCGAGCTGGCGTGCGCGCGGGCCAGCCGGCGGGAGGCGTTCGGCAAGCCGCTCGCCAACCTCGGTGGCAACCGGGAGCGCATCGCCAAGGCGCGGATCGCGATCAACCAGGCGCGGCTGCTGGTCCTGCACACGGCGTGGCTGCTCGACACCAAGGGCCTCGCAGGTGCGCGCAGCGAGGTGTCGCAGATCAAGGTCGCGGTGCCGAACATGGCGCTCGAGGTGATCGACATGGCCATCCAGCTGCACGGCGCCGCCGGGCTGTCCGAGGACTTCCCGCTCGCCGCCGCCTACACCAGCGCCCGTTCGCTGCGGCTCGCCGACGGGCCCGACGAGGTGCACATGGGCCTCGTCGCCCGCCACGAAATGGCCGCCTACAAGTAATGGCCGACCGCGTCCTGGTCACCGGCGCCGCGTCCGGGCTCGGACGGGCGATCGCCGCGCGCTACGCGACGGCCGGGTGGCGCGTGCTCGTGTCCGATGTGGACGCCGAGGCGGCGGTGCGTGCCGCGGCGGAGATCGACGCCTCGGCGATCGGGCTCGACGTCACCGCCGAAACCGACTGGGCGGATGCTCGCGACTGGTGCGAGCGCGAGTGGGGCGGGCTCGACGTGCTTGTCAACAACGCGGGCGTCGGCGCGGGCGGCCGGTTCGAGAAGATCGGCACCGCCGACTGGGACTGGATCTGGGAGATCAACGTCAAGGGCGTCGTCCTCGGCGCCCGGACGTTCGTGCCTGACTTCAAGGCACGCGGCAGCGGGCACCTGGTGAACGTGGCCTCGCTCGCCGGGATCATGAACCTGCCCGGGATGAGCAGCTACAACGTCAGCAAGGCCGCCGTGATCGCGCTCTCCGACACGCTCCGCCTCGAACTGGAGCCCTACGGGGTGCACACGACCGTCGTCTGCCCCGCGTTCGTGCGGACCAACCTCGGTGACCGGCTGCGCAGCCCGGACCCGGCGCTCGCCACGCTGATGGACCGGCTGATGACGTCGTCGAAGGTCACCGCGGAGAACGTCGCCGACCAGGTGTTCGACGCCGTGGCGCGGAAGAAGTTCCTCCTGTTGACTCATCCTGACGGGCGCCGCTCCGCGTTGCTCAAGCGGCTCGGGCTGACCGACGGGCAGGTGCGGAAGTACTGGACGCGGCTGCGTGCGGCCGTGGAGAAGGGAGAACGGTGAAGGACGAGCCGGGTGCGCTGCGGGACGAGGACGCGTTCGACACGGCGGCCGTGCACGAGTGGCTGTCGTCCCGAGCGGACGGGCTGACCGGGCCCCCGGCGGTGCGCCAGTACCCCGGCGGTGCCTCGAACCTGACCTACCTGCTGTCCTATCCGGACCGCGAGCTGATCCTGCGCCGCCCGCCCAAGGGGCACAAGGCCGCCTCCGCGCACGACATGCGCCGCGAGTACACCGTGCAGGACAAGCTCAAGCCCGTCTACCCGTACGTCCCGACCGTGCTCGCGCTGTGCACCGACCACGACGTGCTCGGCTCGGACTTCTACGTCATGGACCGCATCGACGGCATCATCCTGCGCGGCGACCTGCCCGAGGGCCTCACGCTGTCGCCGCACGAGGCGTCCTCGCTCGCGTACCGCACGTTCGACCGGCTGATCGAGCTGCACGAGGTCGACCCGGACGCGGCAGGCCTGTCCGACCTCGGCAAGGGCGCCGGGTACGTCGCCCGCCAGGTGCGGGGCTGGTCCGACCGCTACCGCAAGGCACGCACCCCGGACGCGCCCGACGGCGAGACCGTGATGCGGTGGCTGGACGCGAACCAGCCCGACGACGTGCGCACGTGCGTGATCCACAACGACTTCCGCTTCGACAACGTCGTCCTCGACAGAGACGAGACAGGCGAGCTGAACGTCGTCGGCGTCCTCGACTGGGAGATGGCCACGCTCGGCGACCCGCTCATGGACCTGGCCGGCTGCATGGCGTACTGGATCCAGGCCGACGACGACGACGTCGCGCAGCTGTCGCGCCGCCAGCCGTCGCACCTGCCCGGCATGCCCAAGCGCGGGGAACTGGTCGCCTACTACTGCGACCGCATGGGCCTCTCCGCCGAGAACTGGGTGTTCTACGAGGTGTTCGGTTGGTTCCGGCTGCAGGTGATCATGCAGCAGATCTACTACCGGTACCACAGTGGACAGACGCACAACGAGGCGTTCGCGGGCTTCCCCCGGTTCGTCGCCTACCTCGACGAGCGCTGCCGGAAGGCGATCACGTGACCGCGGTCTACCTGCTGCGCCACGGGCAGGCGTCGTTCGGCGGGCCCGACTACGACGTGCTGTCCGCCACCGGCAAGCAGCAGGCCGTCGTGCTCGGCGAGGAGCTGCGGCGGCGTGAGCTGACGGTGCACGCGGTGTGGAGCGGCACGCTGCGCAGGCAGCTGCAGACCGCGTCGGCGTGCCTCGCCGAGGCCGGGATCGAGCTGCCGGTCCGCGAGGACACCAGGTGGAACGAGTACGACCACCTCGGGCTGGTGCCTGCCGGGCAGCCGGTGGCCGAGCTGGAGGACGCCACCCGCGAGTTCCAGCGGCAGCTCGACGCGGCCATCGAGGCGTGGATCAGCGGTGGGCACGCCGCGGGCTCGACCGGCACGTGGGCCGAGTTCACCGGCGGCATCCGCGACGCGCTCGGCGAGGTGCTCGCCGGGCTGCCGCGGGGCAGCGCCGCGCTCGTGTTCACCTCGGCGGGCGTGATCAGCGCGATCTGTGCGACGCTGCTGTCGGCACCGGCCGCCGGGTACCTCGCGCTGAACCGCACGATGGCGAACGCGAGCATCACGAAGCTGGTGCGCGGCCGGTCCGGGGTGAGCCTGGTGTCGGTCAACGAGCACGGTCATTTCGACGGTCCCCACCGCGACCTGCTGACCTACCGGTAGGAGGACGCATGGCACGTCCGAAGATCAACCCGCGGGTGTGGCGCCCGCCCGCGGCGCCCAAAGCCGACCCCGACCCGCTGCCCGCCCTGACGGTGGTGCAGGTCAACGGGTTCGGCGCCGAGGACGTGCTGGTCGACAAGGGCCACGTGTTCACCGGCGTCGACGACGGGCGGATCCTGCGGCTCACCCCGGACGGCCGCAGGCTGGACACGATCGCCGACACCGGCGGCCGGCCGCTCGGGCTGGAGTTGTACCCGGATGGTCGCCTGCTCGTGTGCGACTCGAAGCGTGGTCTGCTGCTGGTCGACCGGCAGAGCGGCGACGTCGAGGTGCTGGTGCCGCGCGGGCCGGACCTGCGGGTGTGCAACAACGCGGCGGTCGCGGCCGACGGGACGGTGTACTTCACCGACTCGACGTCCCGGTTCGACCTCGACCACTGGAAGGCCGACCTGCTGGAACACAGCGGCACCGGCCGCCTGCTGCGCCGCGACCCGGACGGCACGCTCGACGTGCTGCTGACCGGCCTGCAGTTCGCGAACGGTGTCGCGCTCGCGCCCGACGAGTCGTGGGTGGTGGTCGCGAGCACGGGCTCGTACCGGCTCGACCGGGTGGAGCTGCCGTCCGGCAGGCACACCACGCTGGCGGAGAGTCTGCCCGCGTTCCCCGACAACATCGCGACCGGCTCCGACGGGCTCGTGTGGATCGCGATGGCGTCGCCGCGGCTCGCCGTGCTCGACCTCGCACACCGGCTGCACCCGGCCGTCCGCAAGGCCGTGTGGGCGCTGCCGGAGCCGTTGCAGGTCAAGGAGAAGCGGGTGGTGTGGGTTCGTGCCATCGACGGCACCTCCGGCAGGGTGGTGCACGACTACCGGTCCGTGCGCCCGGACTTCCACATGGTGACGGGCGTCCGCGAGGCCGACGGCGTGGTGTACCTGGGCAGCCTGAACGAACGCGCGGTCGCCTGGTTCACGCTGCCGTAGCGGCGGCGCACGGGGACGGGACGGGTTCTGACAGGATCGGCCGCGATGACGGACGAGTTCGGGATCGAGCCGAAGGGCAGGCGGCGGGTCGCGTGGTGGGCGGCCGCGCTCACGCTGCTGGTCGTCGTGGTGGTCGTCGCGATCGTCCAGGACCGGTCCGCGGACCCTGAGGGGGCGTTGCTGACCGGTGCCGACTTCGGGGCCGGGTACGAGGTCGCGGTGCTGACCCCCGACCAGGTCGCCCGGACCGACACCGGTCTCCCCGCCGGCATCGAGCCCGCCCAGTGCACCGGCCTGCTGCGGGCGCGGCCGGAACCTGTCACCACGGCCGACGCCGTCTCCGCGCGCCGGGACGGCGCCGCCTATCTCGAGGTGGTGATGCCCGCCGACGGGGTACGTGCCTGGGACGCGGACCGGCTCGACGAGATGGTGGGCACCTGCGCGACCACCACCTTCGACGAGGGCACCGTCGAGTTCAGCCGGCTCGACGCGCCTGCGGACGGGTACGCGTTCGCCGCACGGGTGTCGTCGGGTGACGGAGTGGTGACGGTCGGTGTCGCCATGGCGCGGGTCGGCGAGCACGTCGTCGTGCTGACCGGGATCGCGCGGGGTGATCTCGACCGCCGCGAGTTCGCGCGGCTCACGCGGGTGGCCGGCGAGAAGGTGTCGGCTCACCTCTGACCGGCCGCTGACGGCCCTTCGTTGCCGAATAGCAACCACCGATGAGGACTGCGATCGCACGAGGGTGACCGCCGCCGTTCGGCGGTGCGGATACCGACATCCGGCGGCCGCTTCGCGATGTCGGGAACTCCCCGGACCATAGATCGGACTGGGTCGTCGGCGCGCTCTGAACTCGCGTCCGCTCCATAACAATTGCGGGGTTGACACTCGCGCGGACCCTGGTCCACGCTTGGCCGCCGTTAACCGATCAAGTTGGCGAGTAGTGTGCCAGCCGTAGCTGGTCACAGTCAGGTCTGGTCCGAAATGGACCGGCGAAGAGGAGTCGAGGATGACTCGGGACACGAGCCGCGCAATCGGCTTGGCCTCAACGCGCCCCCGTGCCGCCGTGTCCTCATCGCTCCGCCACTTTCCGGTATACCGTGTTCCGCCCAGGTTCCCAATGGCCCAGGGGCCCGGGCGGGTGTGTGTTCCGTTTTGATCGACAGGAGAGAACGAGATGATGGGTAAAGCAAGGGTGCGCGGTGCCGCCTTGCTTGCCGTCGCGGCGGTCGTGCTGGCCGGTTGTGGCGATAGCGGTTCCGGCGGCGACGGCGGCGGCGGGGCCGCGGCCGGAGCGCTCGAGGGGCGTGGTCCGATCAAGTTCGCGACCGGCAAGGACACCTCGGGCAACATGCAGAAGCTGGTCGACCAGTGGAACAAGGACCACCCGGACGAGAAGGTCGAGATCGTCGAGCTGCCGGAGGCGGCTGACGAGCAGCGCAACCAGATGATCCAGAACGCGCAGGCGAAGTCCAAGGAGTTCACCGTCCTCAACCTGGACGTCGTGTGGACCGCCGAGTTCGCCGCGAACCGCTGGGTCGTCGAACTGCCCCAGGACGAGATCGACCTCGACAGCCTCCTCGAGCCCGCCGTGAACACGGCGAAGTACCGCGACAAGCTGTACGCGGTCCCGATGTACTCCGACGGTGGCCTGCTCTACTACCGCAAGGACCTCCTCGACGCCGCGGGCGTGGCCGAGCCGCCCAAGACGTGGGCCGAGATGAAGGACGCCTGCGCCAAGGTGCAGGCCAAGAACGCGTCGATCGGCTGCTACGCGGGCCAGTTCGACAAGTACGAGGGCCTCACGGTGAACTTCTCCGAGGCCGTGCAGTCCGCCGGTGGCTCCATTCTCGACGAGTCCGGCAAGCCGACGGTCAACACCCAGGAGGCCAAGGACGGCCTGAACTTCCTGGTCGAGGGCCTGAAGTCCAAGGAGATCCCGCAGGCCGCGATCACCTACAAGGAGGAGGAGGGCCGTCGCGCCTTCCAGGACGGCCAGCTGGTCTTCCACCGTCAGTGGCCGTACCAGTACGCGCTGGCCAACGCGACCGACGGTTCGTCCAAGGTGGCCGGCAAGTTCGCGGTGGCGCCGCTGCCCGGCAAGGACGGCCCCGGTGTGTCCACTCTGGGTGGTCACAACTTCGCGATCTCCGCGTTCGCCGACAACAAGGCGACGGCGCTGGACTTCATCAAGTTCTTCAACAGCGAGGAGGCGCAGCGGTCCAACCTGCTGGCGACCTCGCAGGCCCCGACGCGGGCGAACCTGTACGACGACGCCGAGCTGCAGGAGCAGTTCCCGTACCTGCCCACGCTGAAGGAGTCGATCCTCAACGCGGTGCCGCGGCCGCAGGCCGTGAAGTACGGCGACGTCACGGCGGCCATGCAGGAAGCCGCGTACGGCGCGATGACCGGTGAGAAGAGCACCGACGACGCGCTGAACGAACTCCAGTCGAAGCTCGAGTCGCTGACCGCGCAGTAGCTCCGGAAACCGCCGGCCGGGCAGGCCCTTCTCAGGACTTGCCCGGCCGGCTTCCCTGTATCACGACCTTGGAGTGCTGACGTGACAGCGACTGACGCGCCGCCGCAGGCCGCGGCAGGCGCCCCCAAGAAACCACCCACAGCGAAGGCCGACCCGCAGAAGCACGGCAAGCTCGCGCTGTTCCTGCTCACCCCCACGTTCCTCGTGCTGGGGCTCGTGATCCTCTACCCGCTGATCGCGGCGGTGCGCGAGTCGCTGTACCAGAAGGCCGAGGGGGTGGACGAGGACGGCTTCGTCATCGAGGGCGAGCAGTTCGTCGGTATCGACAACTACGCCGCCATCTTCACGGGCGAGTCGGCCGAGCGGTTCTGGAACGCCTTCTTCAACACCACCTTCTTCACCGTCACCACGCTGATCCTCGAGATCGTCATCGGTGTGTCGATGGCGCTGGTGATGCACCACGCGTTGCGTGGGAAGGGGCTCGTCCGGGCCAGCATCCTGGTGCCGTGGGCCATCCCGACCGCCGTGTCGGCGATCATGTGGCAGTTCATCTTCCAGGCCGACGGTGTGGCCAACGAGGTGCTGAACTCGCAGGTCCTGTGGACCACGGAGGGCTTCCAGGCGAAGGTCGCGGTCATCATCGCGGACGTGTGGAAGACCGCGCCGTTCGTCGGCCTGCTCGTGCTCGCCGGGTTGCAGATCATCCCCAACGACGTGTACGAGGCCGCACGGGTCGACGGCGCGTCCGCGTGGAAGCAGTTCTGGCGCATCACGCTGCCGCTGGTGAAGCCCGCGCTGCTGGTCGCGGTCCTGTTCCGCGGTCTCGACGCGCTGCGCATGTTCGACCTGCCGTTCGTGATGATCGGGCAGCGAAAACAGTCCGTGGAGACGTTGTCGATGCTGGCCCAGGAAGAGGCGACACAGCTGAGAATCGGGCCCGCCGCCGCGTACGCGGTGGTGCTGTTCGTCTACGTGGCGTTGGTCGCGTACGCGTTCGTCAAGCTGCTCGGTGCCGACGTGATCGGTGAGGCACGCACGCGTGCCAAGGAGACCAAGCAGCGCAAGGCGAAGGTGGCCGTGGCATGAGTGAGCAGACGAAGGCTCCCGGCGGACGCCGGTGGCTGCTGAACATCGGCATCGCGATCATCGTCATCTACTGCCTGGTGCCGTTCTACTGGATGGTGGTCTCGGCGTTCCGGCGGCCGAACGACGTCGGTGACAACTCGCCGTTCCCGAGCCCGTGGTCGATCGAGAACTTCACGGCCGTGTTCGGCCCGAGCGTCGGGTTCTGGCGTTCGCTCGGCAACAGCGTGGTCGTCGCGGGCACCACCACGGTCGTGACGCTGATCATCGGCACGTTCGCGGCGTACACCATCGCGCGGCTGGACTTCCGCGGCAAGAACATCGCCGCCGGGGTCATCATCGCGACCTCGATGTTCCCCGGGGTGTCGCTGATCGTGCCGCTGCTGAAGCTGTTCACCGACATCGGCTGGATCAACACCTACCAGGCGATGATCCTGCCGAGCCTCTCGTTCGCGCTGCCGCTCGCGGTGTGGACGCTCGCCACGTTCTTCCGGCAGATGCCGAAGGAGCTGGAGGAGGCGGCCATGGTGGACGGTCTCACGCGCGGGCAGGCGTTCCGGCAGGTGATCCTGCCGCTCGCCGCGCCGGGCATGTTCACGACCGCGATCATCACGTTCATCGCGGCGTGGAACGAGTTCATCATCGCCCTGTCCATGGTGAACGAGAAGGAGATGAAGACCGCGACGGTCGCGATCTCCCAGTTCACCGGCATTTCCGGGTACGACAGTCCATTCGGGACCAAGATGGCCGCTGGTGTGATCGTGACGGTGCCGCTGGTCATCGTGGTGCTGATCTTCCAGCGACGCATCATCGCCGGTCTTACCGCAGGAGGCGTCAAGTAATGAGGAAACGGCCGGTCTTACTCGGCTCCGCACTGGCACTCGTCGCAACCGCGCTGGCGGTACCCGCCGGTGCGGAGGTGAGATCGGACGCCGGTTTGGCGGGTGGCGCCTTCGACGGGCGCCACCTCGCCGAACTGTCCGAGACGACACGACTGGCCGACCGGCGGGCACTCGTCACGGGTGACCGCACCATCGCGATGGGCGACGCCAACGGGTTGTACCCGGCGAGCGGCTGGCACATCCGCGGTGAGATGGGTGGCGTCTGGGCACCGCCCGTGAAGCTGCTCGACGGCATCTGGTTCGCCGTTGACGGCGCGTGGCTCGGGGCGGACGCCCCGGCCGAGGAGTACACGACCGGCTGGGGCTACCACCGCTTCGCGTACGCACCGGCCGGGCTGTCCGTCGACCGGGTCGACTTCGCCCCCGACGGGGTGCGGGCCAACGTGATCGGCCTGACGTTCCGCAGCGACACGGCCAGGACCGTGGACCTGGCGATGGACGCGCACTCCGAGCTGATGCCCGCCTACCCGTGGGGCTGGACCACCCCGAACGCCGGGCAGACGAACCTGCCGGACAGCGGCGCCTACGCCGAGGGAACCCTGCGTTTCCGCGAGCAGGGCGACGGCCACGACTACGCGGCCGTGGTCGGTTCGTCCGCGCGGCCGGTGAACCACGCACTGGGACCGGACCACCGCGGCCCGCAGGACCCGGCCGTCGTGTGCCCGGCCGACGGTGCCGCGCCGCCGCGCTGCGACGACTCCGCGTTCGGCAAGGGCACGGGCGGGCGCCTCGACTACTCGGTGCCGCTCACACCGGGGAAGCCCACCACCGTCTGGTTCACCGTCGCGGGCTCGGACAAGGGCCCGGCCGCGGCGCGCTCGGAGTACGCGAAGGCGTCCAGGAACCCGGTGGCCGCCCTGCGGTCCAAGGTGGACAGTCGCGGTGCGCTGGCCCGCAACACGGTCGTCGACCTGCCGGGTGACCCGGAGTTGCGGCAGAGCATCGAGTGGAGCAAGCAGAACCTGGCCGACTCGGTGCAGGAGTCGCACGACCTGGCGCTGCGGGACACCGACGAGGGCCGCGCGTACCCCGACCCGGCGGGCACGCTGGACGAGGCGCGCTGGTTCGGCGCGGGATTCCCGGACTACCCGTGGCTCTTCGGCACCGACGGCGAGTACACGTCGTTCGCGGCCGTCGCGGCCGGGCAGTTCGAGCCGATCAAGGCGCACCTGCGGGCGTTGCGGGACGTCAGCGAGGTGATCAACGACGGCAGCGGCAAGCTGGTCCACGAGGTCGTCTCCACCGGTGACGTCTACTTCGGGGCCAACGACGACGCGGGCAACACCGACGAGACCGTGAAGTTCCCGAGCGCGGTCGCGCTGGTGTGGCGGTGGACGGGCGACAACGCCTTCCGCGACGACCTGTACGACTTCACCGTCCGCAACCTGCGGTACGTCGACGCCAACCTCGACGCCGACGGCGACGGCTGGCTGGAGGGCCTCGGCAACGTCGAGCGGTCCGGTATGGGCGTGGAGAAGCTGGACAGCACCGCCTACTACATCCGCGGCCTGCTCGACCTCGCCGACATGGCGACGTCGAAGGGCGACACGGCGACGGCGGACTGGGCCACCTCCCGTGCGGCCACGTTGCGGGAGCGGTTCGAGGCGGTCTGGTGGGCGGGCGGTGACGCGAACGGCTACTCCGAGTCGATCGACGACCCGGACGACCCCGCGAACGACAACCGCCCGGTGTTCCAGCGGCACTGGACCGGTGTGACGCCGATGGAGATCGAGCTGCCCGACGGCAACGCGCTCGCGTCGCCCACACACGGCCCGGTCGCGTTGGCACAGCGGGAGAAGCCGTGCTACACGGGCGAGTTCGGCCTGTACCACACGGGCTCCGGCCCGACGTCCGCGCCGGAGGGCAACCCGGGGCCGTCGTGTGACAGCGTCGTGTCCACGGTGAAGAGCGAACGGTCGACGTACTCGCTGAACACCGCGGTCATGGCGGTCGCCGAGGGCAACTTCGGCCGCCTGACCCAGCAGCGGACGTACATCGACGGCAACGTCCGCATCCAGCTGGACCCGAGCGTGTGGGAGACCCCGGGCGCCATGCCCGAGGTGGCCCCGTCCCCGGACTTCGTGGCGAACATCGACCGGCCGTTCTACGACCGGTCCATGTCGCTGCAGGCGTGGGGCACGTACGGGACGCTGTGGCCGGTCGTGCACCAGTGGCTGGGCGTGTCGCCGTCGCTGGGCACGGGGGAGCTGTCCGTGGTCCCGCAGCTGCCGGCGGGCCAGAAGTCGGTGTCCGGCAAGCACATCCGGCTCGGCGCGCACGGGTCGGTGGACGTGTCGGCGACGGCGAAGGGCAACCGGCTGACGACGACCGTCCGGCTCGACGACGTGCGAGCCGACCTGACGGTGGGCGCGGTACTGCCCGCCGGGAAGCAGCCCGTTTCGGTGACGTACAACGGTGAGCGGGTCGCCTTCGAGGTCGTCCAGACGACCAGGGGCGCCGAGGTCCGCGCCGCGGTCGGCGGGTCCGGCAGCCTGATCGTGGCCTGTCGGTAGTAACGCCCGACCCCACCTTCGCGATCTTGCTCGCGGAGGTGGGGTCTTTGCGTGGTGTCGTGGCGGGGTTGTCGGCCGTCCTGGTCCTGTCGGCCTGTTCGGTGGCGGAAGAGGGACCGGAGCCGGAGCCACCCGCCAAGCTGCGCACGACGGACGTGTCGTCGTTGCGTGTCAGCGGGCAGCAGGAACAGGAAACGGCATTGTCGGTGTCCCTGTCGCCCGACGGGAAGACGGTGATGTCCCTCGGGCGGGACGGCAGGTGTCTGCGTGGCGTCGACGGCTCGTACAAGCACTGCCCGGTCAAGGCATTCGAATTCGACATCGACGACCCGGCGTGGTCGCCCGACGGGCGCATGGTGGCGATCACCGAGGAGTACGCGTTCGGGGTCGAACCGGACGTCTGGGTGATCGACGTCGCGTCCGGTGACCTGACCAATCTCACCGACGACGGCGTCGAGTCCGACGGCATCAGCCTGACGTCCCGAGAGATGCCGGAGGGCGCCCAGGTAGATGTGTCCCCGTCGTGGTCCGAGGACGGGAAGCGGATTCGCTTCCTTCGCAGGGAATCCGCGAACTCGGCCGGCGTGATGTCGGTGTCCCCGGCCGGTGGCGAGCCCGAACGGCTGGGCACGATCGACACCTCCTGGGAGAAGTTGCAGACGGTCGCCTGGGCGGAGGACTCGGTCGCCTGGCTGTCCGGCCCGCCCGACGACAGGGGTGGCGAGGTGTTCGTGGCGGGGTTGTCCGGCGAGTCCCGCAAGGTGCTCGACGGGGAGTACCGCGTGTTGTCGTTCTCCTCAGACGGGAACTTCCTGCTCGCCGACCAGCGGGACGCGGACGGCAACCCGGGAGTCGGCACGGCGCGGGTGGTGCCCGCGCGGGGCGGCGACCCGGTCCCGGTGGCGGACGGTCAGGTCACGTATCCGGGATGGGGGCCGGAAGGGCACGCGATCGCCTACGTCGAGGCGCCGGGCACGCTGCGGGTCGTCGGCAAACCGGGCGGCACACCCCACGACCTGTACCAGCAGTCGGACATCAGTGCGCGCGATGGCGTCGCATGGGTGCCGGGCCGGATGGCCGTCGTTCTCGACGGGAACCGTCCCGTCGTGCTCGCGGTCGACGGATCGTAAGCGGATGGTCACTTTTGCCACCTTCGGCGGTTGACCCGCACTGATCACCCCCGCTTACGTTGATTGCGTCATTCCCGCGATCAATGGAGAGGGCCCTGCGATGCGTGGAAGAAGAGCGGCGTTCGTCGCCGTGACCGCCACCCTGCTCACGATCCTGATCCCCGGCGTCGCCTGGGCGGACCCGCCCCGGGCGCTGCCCGCGAGCTACGCCGCCGCCGACGGGAAGTGGCAGCCCGCCTTCGACTACGACGGCGACGGCTGCTACCCGACCCCGGCCATCGGCCCGGACGGCACCATCGCGCCCGGGTTGAACAACTCCGGCGCGCTCAACGGAAACTGCCACGACCAGTCCGATTTGGACAACACGAACTCGTACTCACGAAGCAAGTGCGACAACGGCTGGTGCGCCTACCTGTACGACCTGTACTTCGAGAAGGACCAGGCCGTGCCCGGCTGGGACTGCTGCGGCCACCGCCACGACATCGAGCACGTCGTGATCTGGGTGCAGAACGACCAGGCGATGTACGTGTCCGTGTCCGAGCACGGGGACTACTCGACCTATCCGCGTGACCAGGTCGGCTGGGTGGGCACGCACGCGAAGGTCATCTACCACAAGGACGGCGTGTCCACGCACTGCTTCCGCATCGCGAGCAAGACGGAGGTGCCGGAGAACCACTACGGCACCTGGCAGTACCCGGACCTCGTCAGCTGGGACAACTACCCGGCAGGCATCCGCGACCGGCTCGTCTCCGCCGACTTCGGCAGCGCGAGCCTCGCGATCAAGGACAGCGCCTTCGCGGGCAACCTCGCGAAGGCCAAGCCCGCCGGGATCCCCTTCAACCCCTACGCATGAGTAAAAGGGGGCGGCCCCCAGGACCGCCCCCTTTCACCTCACACCGTCCGGCGCCGGAACAGGTACCCGGTCGCCGCGACCGACACGGCGAGGATGCCCGCGCACCAGGCGAGCGCGACCCATGCGCTGTTGCCCACCGGCGTCCCGAGCAGGAACCCGCGCAGTGCCTCGATGAGCGGCGTGAACGGCTGGTTGTCGGCGAACCCGTGGATCCACGACGGCATGGTCTCCACCGGCACGAACGCGCTGCTCGGGTACGGCAGGAACATCACGAAGAACGTGAACCCGCTCGCCGCCTCCGGGGTCTTCGCGAGCAGGCCGACCGCCGCGGACGCCCACGACAGCGCCAGGATCGCGACCAGCAGCAGCCCCGCGGCCGCCAGCCAGTCCACAAAGGACGCCGACGGGCGGAAGCCGATCAGGAACGCGACACCGAGCACCAGCACGGTCGACACCAGGTTCCGCACGGTGCTCGCGACGACGTGCCCGCCGAGCACGGACACCCCGCGCACGTCCATCGACCGGAAGCGGTCCATGATCCCGTTCGTCATGTCGTTCGTGACGGCGACCGCGGTGAGCGAGGCGCCGAACGACGCGCACAGCATGATCACGCCCGGCACGACGTAGGTCACGTACTCGGTGCCGGTGTCGATCGCGCCGCCGAACAGGTAGACGAACAGCAGCATCAGCATGATCGGCAGGGCGAGCGAGGTCATCAGCGCGTCGCCGTTGCGGATGGTCAGCGTGGTCGCGCGGCGGACCATCGCCCCGAGGTCGCCGAGCGGCGAGGCGGGGCGCAGTGCGAGATCAGACAACTGCGGGCTCCTTCGTGGTGGCGTGCCCGGTCAGCGCCAGGAACACGTCGTCGAGGGTCGCGGAGTGCACCGAGAAGCGCGCCACCGCGGTACGGGTGGGGTCGAGTTCGTCGAGCAGCGCGCGGATGTGGCCCGCGCTGCCGTCGGTCGCGACCGACAGCGTCAGCCGCGCACGGTCGGGCAGCAGCGTCCTGCCGCGGAGGTGGGCCGTCAGCGCGTCAAACGCGGCCGTGCCGGTGAGCGTCAGGTCGAGCCGGTGGCCCGCGACCTGCTGCTTGAGCTGCGTCGCGGTGCCCTCGGCGACGATGCGGCCACCGTCGACGAGCGCGATCCGGTCGGCCAGCTTGTCGGCCTCCTCCAGGTACTGGGTGGTGAGGAAAACCGTTACACCGGTGCGCGTGAGGTCGATGATCACGTCCCACATGGCCGCGCGGCTGCGCGGGTCCAGGCCGGTGGTCGGCTCGTCGAGGAAGATCACCGCGGGCGGCACGATCAGGCTCGCGGCCAGGTCGAGGCGCCTGCGCATGCCACCGGAGTACGTGCCGACGCGCCTGCTGCCCGCCTCGACGAGGTCGAACCGTTCGAGCAGCTCGTCGGCGCGCGCGGTGGCCGCGCGGCGGGACAGCCGGGTGAGCCTGCCCATCATCCGCAGGTTCTCCGCGCCGGTCTGCATCTCGTCGAGCGCGGCGTCCTGGCCGGTGAGGCTGATGCTGCGGCGCACGAGTGCGCGCTCGCGGACCACGTCGTGGCCCGCGACCCTGGCCTGGCCCGAATCGGGCGCCGACAGCGTGGTCAGGATCCGCACGGTCGTGGTCTTGCCCGCGCCGTTCGGGCCGAGCAGCGAGAAGACGCTGCCGCGCGGCACGTGCAGGTCGACGCCGGTGAGCACCCGCACCGCGCCGTAGGACTTCGTGAGGCCGGTAGCCTCGATCGCTGGTTCGCCGGGCATTGGTTCCCCCTGTTGGAGTTCGGCGAGCTTACTGCGTACGAGATAAACTGTACTGCGTATGACATAAACAGTGACATCAGGGATGTCCCTGAGTTGGGGTCAGGGTTGATGAGCGACGAGACGGAGACCGGGCTTCCCGCGAGCTTCGAGCTGGCCTGGGGCGTGCGTGACCGGCCGACGAAGGGGCCCAAGCGCGGGCTGTCGCTGGAGCAGATCGTCGACGCGGGCGTGCACGTCGCGAACACCGAGGGCATCGGCGGGGTGTCGATGGGCCGGGTCGCGAAGGAGCTGGGCGCGTCGGCCATGTCGCTCTACCGCTACGTCGCGTCGAAGGACGAGCTGCTCGCGCTGATGATCGACGGCGCGTTCGGCAAGATCGACGTCGAGGTGCCCGCCGACGGCACGTGGCGCGAGCGGCTCAAGTGGTGGGCCGAGGTCGAACTGGCCGCGTACCGCAGGTTCCCGTGGATCCTGCGCATCCCGGTGTCGGGCCCACCGATCATGCCCAAACAGCTGTGGTTCATGGAGCAGGGGCTGCGCGCGCTCGGCGGCACCGGGCTGCGGGAGGACGAGAAGCTGTCGGCCATCCTGCTCGTCACGAGCTTCACCCGCAGCTTCGCGACGCTCAACAGCGACCTGTCCGAGGCGGTCGGGAACGAGGACCCCACGATGGCCCGGGTCATGCCCCGCTACGGCGAGCTGATCAAGAAGCTGACCCCGGCCGAGGACTACCCCGCCCTGCACGCCGTGGTCGACGCGGGCACCTTCGACGCGGACGAGGAGTTCGAGGACCTCGACTACGACTTCCGCTTCGGGCTCGAACGCGTGCTGGACGGCATCGAGGCGCTCATCCGCAGCCGTGAGTGACCGATTTGTCTTCTTACGTTCTTCTCATGTTCCGCGGTTAGCCTCGGATCCATGCCCTCCAGAAGCGCGCTGGCGAGCGTCGTGACGCTCCTGCTCGGCATCGTGCTGATGCTGTCCCTGCACGTGGTGCCGCCGACGAACGAGATCAACGTGGTGCGCAGGACGCTGTCCGAGTACGCGCTCGGGCCCAACAAGTGGCTGTTCGACCTCGCGGTGCTGCTGGTCGCGATCGGCTCGGCCCTCGGGTTCTTCGCCGCGGTCCGGCACCGGGTGGTGCGCCCGTACTCCGGCACGGTCGTGCTCGGTGCGCTGTGGATCGCGAGCCTGCTCGTGATCGTGGCGTTCACGAAGACCGACTGGACGGTCGGCCCCAGCATCGGCGGCACGATCCACCGGTACGCGAGTGTGGTCGGGTTCGTGTCGCTGCCGCTCGCCGTGCTCCTGGTGGCCCACAAGGTGTTCCCGGACCGGTCGGCGTGGCGCTGGGTGGCACGCGGGTTCGCCACGGTGTCACTCGGGTGGTTCGGGTTGATCCTCGTCGGGGTGGTCCGCATGGGCATGGGCTACGGACCGTGGTGGCGGTTCGTGCCGCTCGGCCTGGTGGAGCGGGCCATGGCGTTGACGGCGGTCGCCGCGATCCTCGTGCTCGCGCTCGGACTGGTGCGGGTCGCAAAACCACGCGACGTGGTCCTGGCCCCGGTCTAGCCTCGGCGACGTGATGTCGCTCAGCCAAGTACTCGCGTTCGCCCTGCTGTCGGTGGTGGTCGTGGCCGTGCCGGGGCCGAGCGTGCTGTTCACGGTCGGCCGTGCGCTGACCGTCGGCCGCCGCGAGGCGCTGCTGACCGTGGTCGGCAACGCGATCGGCGTGTACCTGCAGGTCGTGGCCGTCGCCATCGGCATCGGCGTGATCGTGGAGCGGTCGGCCGCGGTGTTCACCGTGATCAAGCTCGTCGGCGCCGCGTACCTCGTCTACCTGGGGGTGCAGGCGATCCGCCACCGTCGCAAGGTCACCGAGGCGCTGGCTGAGGGTATGCCGACGGTGCTGCCGTCGCGGCGCGCCCTGCGGGACGGGCTCGTCGTCGGCGTCGCCAACCCGAAGTCGATCGTGTTCTTCGTGGTGGCGCTGCCGCAGTTCACCGACCCGGCCGCCGGCGGCGTGCCGCTGCAGATGCTCGCGCTGGGCGCGCTGTTCCCGGTGATCGCGCTGGTGCTCGACAGCGTGTGGGCCGTGCTGGCGGCGACCGCGCGGGCGTGGTTCTCCCGGTCGCCGCGCAGGCTGGCGCTGGTCGGCGGCGCGGGCGGGCTGATGATGATCGGTCTCGGCGCGTCCATCGCCGTGACCGGCCGCAAGGACTAGAGCGGCGGCAGTTCGGGCCAGACCCGCTCGGCGAGCTGTTTGGCGGCGGCACACCCGTCGCGACCGCGGCGCGGCGCCGTGACCACGCGCAGCAGCGCGTACTCGTGCGTGCCCGCGCCGGGCGCGAACTGGACGTGCTCCGTGACCGCCGTGCAGGTGCGGTCGGTGTGCTCGACGAGCCACGTCGCCCGGCCGCCGACCAGCTCGGCGTCGGTCCCGGCGGGCACGCCCACGTCCTCGGCCGACTCGGCGACCCGGAACTCCACGTCCACGCCCGGCGAGTCGCGGTCCGGGGCGCCCCAGCGGCACCGGTGCCCGGCCGGGAACGGTGTCTCGTCGACGGCGTCGAGGTCCAGCGCGGCCTGGACGTGGCGGATCATCACCACGTCGCAGGCGTCGAGCACGGCGAGCGAGCTGACGGGCGGCACCCAGTGCTCGACCCGGCCGCCGTCGAGCACCTGGTAGGCGCCGCGCAGGGCGCCCTCGGTGAGCGCGCAGAGCGTGGTGTCGTCGAGGGGCGAGCCGTAGGCGGGCTCGGCCCAGGCGGTCAGCGCGAGCCCGTCGGTGAGCACGAGCGCCGCGTCGCAGGTGCCGCCGAGGCTGCCGATGGTGGTGCCCCGCCCAGGTCGGTCGCGCGGCTCCAGGTCGTCCCGCAGGGTCGTCGCGTCACGGAGCAGACCCACCCAGACGTACGCGTGGCCGTCCGGTGCGGCCACGGTCACCCGGCAGTCGTCGAAGGTCGGCATGCCCGGCATCCGCGCCGAACCGACGTCGGCGAACGCGGCGGGCCCGGTGAGACTGCACGGGTCGACCGATGTCAGGTCACCGAGCGCCGCGGCGGTCAGCGGCGCCTCGCCCGCGGGTACCGGTGTGCCGTCGACCCCGGCCGTGCACGCCGCCAATACCAGGGCGGTCGCCGCCACACACAGCCCGACCCGCACTTTCCCCACGACGTACAGACGCGATGATGCGCACGGAGGTTCCCGACCCCACCGGGGATGCGCGAGCCGAACGCGTGTTCTAATATTCGTTCTCCCGCGGTGTGTCCCGTGACGAAGGAGCGTGATGGTGTCCCCAACGAGCGAGGCCCCGGCCAAGGCAGAGGCCGAGGCTGAGACCGTGCAGCCAGCCCCCGCCGCGGCGCCGGAGCCCGCCGCCGCCCAGGAGCCGGCGCCGGAGCAGCCCGCCAAGCGCGGCCGCAAGGCGAGCACGGCCCGCAAGACCCGCACGGTCGAGCTGACGCTGACGGTCACCGGCACCCTGGAGGGCGAGTGGCAGGCCGACCTGTCACACGGTGGCAGCCGAGTCGTGCAGGGCCTGCAGATCCCGGCCGCGGCGGTGTCCCGCGCGGCCGCCGAACTGCACGAGGACATCTCGAAGGCCATCGAGTCCGTGCTCGACGTCGCTCGCCAGCAACACCAGGCCCGCCTCGCCGAGTTGGAGGCCGAACTGTCCAAGGTCAAGCAAGCCCTGGCCGACCTCCAGGACGGCTGACCTGTCGCAGCGAAAGGCGCGTCCGGGTGTCCCGGGCGCGCCTTTCGCGTGCGTTCGAGGCCGCACCAAGCCGCGATGTCGTATTGTCGACTACCGGACGTGCATGAACGCACACAGTCCGACCGCAGGGGGACCGATGACCGGCGAACCACGCCGCGGCTCGACGATGAGGGGCATCGTCGGCGGCAGCACCGAAGGCACCATCACCACAGGCGGCTTCTCGTACGACGAGGCCACACTGGAAGGCTTGATCACGGAGTGGCTCGCTCTGTCCGACGATTACGACAGGTCGTTCCGAGACTCGCAAGACCTCGTGAGGGTGGTCGGGCCGGGTCTGGACTTCGCCAGCAGATCCGTGGCGAAGGCGGCGGCCTCGTACGGCAGGAACTACCTGTTGTACCTGCGACAGAACCGTGACTACTGCATCGAGCAGGCACAGTTGTGTCAGAACGCGTTGGACGATTATCTGGGCCTCGAGCGCCGGAACGTGGCCGAGATCCATCGAGCAGGGGAGCCCGACAACGACGAACGTTCAGGACAGGAGATTTAGTGTTGCCGAGTCGCGCCATTCGGCACTTCATCCTGGTGGCAACGTTGATGCTGGCGGCTGGCTGCACCACCACCAGCGTGGGAAGCCCCTTGCCTGTCCCGAACGGGGATCCGAGTGAAGGTTCCAGCAGCGTGCCGCCGTCGTCGGACAGTGAACTGCCTTTCGCCGGCGCACCGAAAGTTGACGACCCCTTGGACACCTCCCAGTTCCAGGATGACCCGTGCAAGGCTCTCGTCGCCGCACAGGCCGACGACCTGAACGTGCATTTCCCAGGAGAACCGGGGGAAGGCCCGTTGGGAAACACGTGTGGGTTTCGCGGAAAGTCGGACAGGCGCGCACTCGTCGATGTCCGTTCCCTGGACAAGTACCCCTACGGGCTGAGCGCCACCTATCAAGCAGAGGAAGACGGAAAATGGGCACACTTCGCGAAGTTGCCTCTGGTTGAGGGGTATCCCGCGGTCGCATACGGCGCTGTGGACCAGCGGGACACCGGCGGCTGCGTCGTCGACGTCGGTACCTCTGACGAGGTCGTGTTCGAGGTGAGCCTCCAGCTGTCGACGGACAACATCGGGAAAAAAGACCCGTGTGAAACCGCTGCGATGGTGGCCGGGATGGTTGTGCAGACCATGAAGGCGGCGCAATGAGTTTCTGGATGACGCCTCAGCAGATCTACGACGAGCTGACCACCGGGCCGGGGTCGGAGACGCTGCAGACCGCGCAAGGGATCTCCTACGACGAGTCCGCTGCCGAGCATGCTCGGGCTCAGCGGATCCGGCGGCTCATGTCGACCATCGAGAGCGGGTGGCAGGGCAGCGCCGCCGACGGAGCGCAGGGGGCCGCGCGCCCGTTGGCCCAGCACGCCGCCGAAGGCGCGGAGTACCTCTACCTCGCGCAGGACCTGCTCGACCGGCAGGCCGGGTCCTTCCACCGGGCCGCCGCCAGCGTCGAGCCCATGCCGCCCGACCCCGCCGCCGACCTGCTGGAGCAGGTGGTGCCGTTCGAGGTCGACACCGACGCGCAGACCCGCGAGTACCAGCAGAAGGCCCAGCACAACATCAGCGTCTTCGAGGGGTACGACAACGCCAGCAACCACAACGAGACGAACCTGCCCCAGCAGTTCACCAGCACCAACCACAGCGGTGGCGGCATCTCGGTGACGCCCGCCGACACCATCGAGGTCTCCGACGACTCCCCGCGCCGCGAAACCGGCCCCGGCGCGGGACCAGGGCCGGGCAACTACTCCGCCCCCGCCGGAGACGCCACCTGGAACCCGCCGCCGGGATACGAGACCGCGCCCAGTGACGTCCAGCCGGTGCCCGGTCGCGGGCCCGGCTCCTACCCGCTGCCGCCCGCCGCTCAGCTGCCCCCGCCCACCGCGCCGCCCGGCGGCATGCCGATCGTGCCGGTCGGGGGGCCTGGCGGCACCAGCGGGCCAGGCGGTGCCGGGCGCGGCGGCTCTTTCCGAGGTAATCCCGGTAGCACCGCCGGGGGACCCGGTGGCCGGGGTGGTGGCTTCGGCAGTGGTCCAGGAACGGGAGGAGGCACCGCCGGGCCAGGCGGGGTGGGCCGCGGCCCTGGGCTGGCGCCCGGTCTCGGCGCGGGAGCCGGGGCGTTGGCCGCCGACGAGGCGGCGGCTCGGCGTGCTCTCGCGGCCACGGCTCGTGGCGGTGGTCCCGGCGCGTTCGGCGCTCCGCTGGGCGCCGGCCGCAACCAGGACGAGGACGAGGAGCACAAGCGCAAGGTCCTCATCGAAGCCGACCCCGAAAGCACCTTCGGCAGCGACGTCCTGACGGCACCGCAGGTCATCGGCGACGACGAGTACGAGGACGACTGAGTCGGCTAACCGAGGCGTACGGCGCGGTTCATGATCGCGGGCAGTGCCCGGGCCAGGGCCGCGCCGCCCGCGAGGACCGTGAACAGCACGAACAGCACGAACACGGTGCGGGGCTGAGGCACGCGGACCAAGTCGAGCAGACCACCCGGGTTCGTCACCAGGTCCCACGAGTTGAAGCGGAACACCCGCCCCAGCACGATGCCCACCGCGCACAGCGCGTGCAGCGTCAGGTCCGTGAACAGCACGGCCCGACGCGACACGCCGTGGTCGGCGAGCCACCGTTCCAACCGGACCAGCGACAGCACGTACGCCGCGAACCCGATCGCGAACAACGTCAGGTACTGCGCGAGCAGCCCGGCCGCGACCCAGCCGTCGGCGTAGTGCAGGTCGCGCGGCAGGTGCAGCACATCGGTGAGGACGTACGGCGCGTTGGGCAGGAACGCCACGAACACGGCACCGCCGGTGATCAGCAGCCACCGCGGGCGTTCCCGGTGTCCGAAGAGGAACCTCGCGAGCATGAGCGGTACCAGGGCGAGGAACGCGTTCCACGCCATCCATCCAGCGTTCGCCACCAGCGCGGACATAACATCACGGTACCCGCGACTCGCTTCCGAGGAGACCGAAATGAGCATTCCGCCCGCCTACCAGGCAGCGGAGAACCGCTACGACGACGCGATGTCCTACCGGCGCACCGGCGACAGCGGCCTGCGCCTGCCCGCGATCTCGCTCGGGTTGTGGCAGAACTTCGGCACCGAGGTGCCCCTGGAGCAGTGCCGCGCGATCCTGCGCCGCGCGTTCGACCGCGGGGTCACGCACTTCGACCTGGCCAACAACTACGGCCCCCCGTACGGGTCGGCGGAAGCCAACTTCGGCACGCTCATGGCGCAGGACTTCCGCCCGTACCGCGACGAGCTGATCATCTCCACGAAGGCCGGCTACGACATGTGGCCCGGCCCCTACGGCCAGGGCGGCGGCTCCCGCAAGTACGTCCTGGCGAGCCTGGACCAGAGCCTGACCCGCATGGGCCTGGACTATGTCGACATCTTCTACTCGCACCGCTACGACCCCGACACCCCGCTCGAGGAGACCATGGGCGCCCTCGCGTCCGCGGTGCAGCAGGGCAAGGCGCTCTACGTCGGCATCTCCTCCTACTCGCCGGCCAAGACGCGCGAGGCGCACGCCCTGCTCGCCGGCATGGGCGTGCGGCTGCTGATCCACCAGCCGTCGTACTCGATGCTGAACCGCTGGATCGAGCCCGGTCTGCTGGACGCGCTCGGTGAGCTGGGTATCGGCTGCATCGGGTTCTCGCCGCTGGCGCAGGGCATGCTGACCGGCCGCTACCTGAACGGGATCCCCGCCGACTCCCGCGCCGCCCGTGACGGTTCGTTGTCGCAGTCGATGCTGACCGAGGAGAACCTGGGCCGCGTCCGCGCGCTCAACGAGATCGCCGAGTCCCGCGGCCAGTCGCTGGCGCAGCTCGCGCTCGCGTGGACGCTCCGCGACGACCGCATGACGTCCACGCTGATCGGCGCGTCCAGCGTCAAGCAGCTGGACGACAACCTCGGTGCGCTGTCCGGCCTGGAGTTCACCGACTCGGAGTTGGCCGAGATCGACAAGTACGCGGTGGAGAGCGGCATCAACCTGTGGGCCCGCTCCAGCGCGGAATAGCTCACAGCACCCGGCCTTGTTCGACCAGGCGCGCGAGCCGGTCCCGCCACCACTTGACCCGGGCGGGGTCACGCAGCTCGTAGCGGTCGAGCAGGGCCGGGTCGGGCGTCGGGGTGACCGGCGCGACCGGCAGGAACCCGTCCACGGGCGTCAGTGCGCGGGCCGGGCCGACCACGTCGCCGTCGAGCAGTGACAGCGTGCCCAGCCCGCACGCGAAGTCCAGTTCGGGCAGCGCCCCGGCCAGCGCCAACCCGGCACTGAGGCCCACGGAGGTCTCCAGTGCCGACGACACCACGCACGGCAGCCCGCACGCCTCCACGACCCGCAGCGCCCGCCGCACCCCGCCGAGCGGCGTGCACTTGATCACCGCGATGTCGGCGGCCCCGGCGAGCGCGACCTTCAGCGGGTCGTCGGCGCGGCGGATCGACTCGTCGGCGGCGATCCGCACGTCGACCTTCCGCCGCACCAGGGCCAGCTCGTCGACGGTGGCGCAGGGCTGTTCGACGTACTCGAGCCCGCCCGCGGCCCGGTCCAGCACGGGGATCGCACCGACGGCGGCGTCGACGTCCCATGCCCCGTTCGCGTCGACGCGGATCTGCCCGTCCGGCAGCGCGTCCCGCACGGCTTCGAGCCGCGCGACGTCCTCGTCGAGCGACCCGTCCGCGACCTTGACCTTCACGGTCCGGCACCCGGACGCGGTCACCATCTCGTGGGCCCGTTCGGGGCTGACGGCGGGCACGGTGGCGTTGACCGGGATGCGCCCGCGGACCGGGTCCGGCCAGCCCACGGTGCACGCCTCGATGGCGGTCGTCAGCCAGGAGGCGGCCTCGCGGTCGTCGTACTCGGGGAAGGCACAGAAGTCGCCCCACCCGGCGGGCCCTTCGATGAGCATGCCCTCACGCACGTCGATGCCGCGGAACCGCGTCACCATCGGGATCGCGTACACCCGGGCCTGCTCGAAATCGATCATGGTCTTCATCAGACCTCGAAGCTACTCCAGGAACCGGTCCACGATCACATCGACCGGCAACGCGAAGTCCACGACGACGCCCTTCTCGTCGTCCCCGAGCGGTTCGAGGTCGGCGTACTGCGAGTCCACCAGGGACTCCGGCATGAAGTGCCCTTTGCGAGACCCGACGCGCTCGTGCACGGTGGCCTTGTCGCCGTGCAGGTGCAGGAAGGTGATGCCGGGCGCGGCCTCGCGGAGCGTGTCCCGGTAGCCCCGCTTGAGCGCGGAACACGTGACGACCGCGCCGCTGCCGTGCTCGGCGAGCCAGTTCCCGATCGCGAGGAGCCACGGCCGCCGGTCGGCGTCGGTCAACGGCACGCCGGACCGCATCTTGGCCACGTTCTCGGGCGAGTGGAAGTCGTCCGCGTCCGCGAACGGCACCCCCATCCGCTCCGCGAGCGCGACCCCGACGGTGGTCTTCCCGGACCCGGTGACACCCATCACCACTACGAGCGACGTCATTCGTCCAATGTGCCACTCGTGGTCCACCGCGCGCCGGACGGCGGGCCGTGAACGGGCCGTGTCGGCGTCGGCGGCGGGAACGTGGGCGGGGGAGCAGGCTTCCTGCTGCGTTCTTCCACCTCGTGCTGCGCGGCGTCGGCAGCGGACAGCGACTCGCTGTTGTCGGCCGCCTTCGCCATCGACGGCACGTAGCTCTTCAACGCCGCGGCCGCCGTGGCTCTGGTCACCGGGCTGTCGAGGATCGCCGCCAGCTGCCGCAGCTTGCCGAACAGGCCGCCGAGGTCACGGGCGAGCGTGGTGAACAGGTCCGCGATGTTCCTCGCCGCTCGGGCGGACATGATCATCGCGTCCGTCAGCAGCGCGCTCACCGACGCGCCGCACGTGTAGGGCGCGCTCGCCACGGCGATCAAGGCTTTCTTGAGCAGCCACCAGGTCAGCTCGGTGAGGATGTCCCGCATCATGCCGCGGCAGGTGGACACCAGCATGCCCGCGAAGTTCATCGTGTGCCCGAGGCCGAGGCACTGCAGGCTCAGCGTGCGCAGTTCGTCGCCGCGTGGCCCGACCCTGGCCTCGAACGCGACCGCGGACTGGCTCTGCCCGGCCCGGTACGTCTGCACGTCGAGACCGAACGACGTGATCTGCGAGGCGGCCAGGCCGTCGAGGTCCTGTGCTGCCCGGAAGTAGGTCTCCGTCGCGTTCTGCACGGCGCCTGGATCACCGGTCGTCCAGTCGAGGAAGCCGTCGAAGATCGCGAAGTGTTCCCAGATCCAACCGATCACGGAGGTGGCGACGGCCTTGACCGGGTTGTCGATGACACCCAGCAGGTCCAGCGACGCCGCGCCGAGGTTGGCGCCGGAGGACAGCCAGTCGCCGTTCTGTATCGACGAGACGATCTGCGCGGCGCCGTCCGCGAGGCCCGCGCCCGCGTACTGCTGGTCCCCGTTCTCGGTGCTCGTCATCGCGGCTCCCTGTTCGTGAACCGGCTCGCCTGCGTGGTCTCGGTGTCGGTGAAGTCCCGCGCGTTGGCGTCGGCGGTGTCACCGTCCTGGGTCAGTGCGGCCGCGATCGCCCTGGCCTTCGTCACGATCTCGTTCTGGTCCGCGAGGAAGTCGTCGATGTTGCCCGCGTTGATGAGCCCGAGCACGTCCGGGCCGAAGTGAACGCCGTGCACCGCGTCCGCCACGCTCGTCGTGTCGGCGCCACGCTCACGCGCCGCCTTCCCGAACTTGTGCAGTTCCTCGGCGTTGACGTCGATGCCGTCGCCTGGCATGTCCCCTCCTCTCAGCGCAGCAGGCCGCCGCCGTTGTCGGGGCCTGACTGGGGTCTGCCGCCCTTGCGTTTGCGGAGGATCGCGCCGTCCTCGTCCTCGTCGTGGGCGCGGCGGGTGGGGGGCGGTTGGGGTTTCGGCATGAACTGGGTGATGAAGTCCATGGTCTCGGTGCCGCCGAACTGGTCGGTGAGGGACGCGCTGACGCGTTCGGAGACCGTGAGCTGCGCCGCCTGCACGGTCCGCATGACCAGTGGGCCGAGCTTCTCCGGCGGGACCTTCGACGCGGCGGCGGTGAACGTGATGTTCTGCAGCGCGCCCGTCGGCGACAGGGTGACCGTCACTGCGCCGTCCGGGGAGGTGGCCTTCGCCGTCGCGTTGGTCAGTTCCGTGCGTAGCTGGGCGGCCTTGGTCTCCAGGTCCTCCGCCTGCCTGCGCAGCTGCTCGAGTACGGCGTCCGGGTCGAGGCCGTCGAACGGGTTTGCCATGCGTCGGAGGCTAACGCACCAGGTCACGGTGCGTGGCAGGATCGCTACCGGAGGGTCCGCGCCGGCCGCGGTGGGGGCCACGGCCGGCGCGGAGCGAATCACCGTCCGGACGAGTACAGCTGCGTGACCTCGGCGTCGGTCAGCGCCCGGTCGTAGACGTGCACCTGGTCGATGCCGCCACGCCAGAAGTCGACCTGGTTGCCGCCGTACTTGGCGCGCCCGATCACGGTGTTGCCGTTACCGGCCGTGCCGACGCACGCGGACGCCGAGCCCGCGAGCTGGCCGTCCACGTACAGCTTCACGGAACCCGTCGCCACGTCCCGCACACCCACCAGGTGGTACCACTGGCCGGTGTTCGGCGGCGCCGGCGCGAGCGCCCGGACCCCGACGAAGCTGAACGCGAACCGGTTGTCCTGCCCCGAGTACTGCAGGAAGTACGCGCTGTTGGTGTCGCCGTCCTGGCTGACCGCGGTGGCGAACCCGCCGAGGCTGTCCAGCTTCACCCACGCGGCCACCGAGTAGTTGCCGATCGCGGTGTTCACCAGCGACGCGCCGGTGTCCACGTAGGTGTTGGCGCCGTTGAACTGCAGGCCGTTGCCGTTCTTGCCGGTCGTCCACACCGGACCGTTCACCAGCGTCGCGTCCTGGTCGCCGACCTCGTCGGCTGTCGTGGTACCGGTGCCCTCGCTGAACGGGTAGTACGCGATCCCGTCCGCGCCCGGCGTGCCCGGCGGTGGCGGCTCGGCGCCGGCACCTGACCCGTCCGCCTCCCGGATGATCTTCTCGTTGATCGCCCTGACCTGCGCGAAGTCCATCTTCTCCACCTGCCTGTCGTAGGTGAAGAAGCCGTTGACCTCGTGCTCGACGTCGGTGATCTGCGTGTAGATCGCGCCGGAGATGCCGCACCGCTGCGCCGAGGTGAGCACGTCCTCCTGGTTCTCCACGTACCGGCGGGTCAGCGTCGCGGAGTCGGGCGTCATCTCGTACGCGTGGCCCTCGCCGAACCACATGTGGCCGTCGACCTCGAGACCGAAGCCGCCGTGCTCACCGTCGGCCGACACGCGCCGCCCG
Source organism: Actinophytocola sp. NPDC049390 (assembly GCF_044466355.1). Classification (NCBI taxonomy): domain Bacteria; kingdom Bacillati; phylum Actinomycetota; class Actinomycetes; order Pseudonocardiales; family Pseudonocardiaceae; genus Actinophytocola; species Actinophytocola sp. NPDC049390. The sequence continues at coordinate 10,494 of NZ_JBITMQ010000022.1, read as the reverse complement.
TCCGGCGACGGGGTCGCCGGGCCCACGTACGCGTGGTGGTCGATCATGTCGCCGCGGCCCGAGTCACCGTGGGAGGCACAGCAGTTCACGCCGCTGTGCGCGTTGACGAGACGGCTCGGGTCCTGCGCCTTCACGTCGTCGGCGATGCGGCCCGTGTCCTGCTGGGACCACTCGCCCCAGCCCTCGTTGAACGGCACCCACACCACGATGGACGTCCAGCTCTTGTGCTGTTCCACCATCGTGCGCAGCTCACGTTCGAACTGGGTGCGCGCGGGGGGCGGCGCCTCCTCGTTCGACGTTTTCATCGACGGCATGTCCTGCCACACCAGCAGACCGAGCTTGTCGGCGTGGTAGTACCAGCGGTCGGGCTCGACCTTGATGTGCTTGCGGACCGTGTTGAAGCCGAGCACCTTGTGCTGCTCCAGGTCGAACTTCAGCGCCGCGTCGGTGGGGGCGGTGTGGATGCCGTCCGGCCAGAAACCCTGGTCCAGTGTGGACATGTGGAAGAGGATCTCGCCGTTCAGCGTCATGCGCAGCTTGCCGTCGGCGCCGGGCTTCGTGCCGATCTCCCGCATGCCGAAGTACGAGCCGACCTCGTCGACCCTCATGCGGCCGTCGTACAGCGTCACCTTGAGGTCGTACAGGAACGGCGAGTCCGGCGACCACAGCTTCGCGTTCGGCACCGGCACCTTCAGCTCCTGGTTCGCCGGCCCGCGGACCCGACCGACGACCTGGCCCTTGTCGTACGCGACGGCCTCGACCGTGCCCTCGATGTTCGAGCGCGCGGTCAGCCGCAGCGTGCTGTCGGCGAGCTTCGGCGTCATGTCGAGCTTGGTGACGTGCCGGGACCGCACGGGTTCCAGCCACACCGTCTGCCAGATACCCGAGCTGCCGGTGTAGAAGATGCCGCGGTCGGGCACCTGCCGCTGCTTGCCGACCGGCTGCCACGTCCGGTCGGTGAGGTCCTCGACACCGACCACGATCTCCTGGCTGCCGCGGGACCTCAGCGCGGACGTGATGTCCACGGAGAACGAGTCGTAGCCACCGCGGTGCGTGGTGACCTGCTTGCCGTTGACCCACACCCGCGTGTCGTAGTCGACCGCGCCGAAGTTCAGGATCAGCCGCTGCCCATGCCATTTCGCCGGCACGTCGAACGTGCGGCGGTACCACATGCGTTCCTCGGTGCGCTGGATGCCGGACAGCGCCGACTCCACCGGGTAGGGCACCAGGATGCGTTCGTCGAGTGACTCGCCGATCGGCGGTGCCTCACCCTCGGCGGCACCGGCGAACTCCCAGACACCGTTGAGGTTCTTCCACTCCGGACGGGTCAGCTGGGGACGGGGGTATTCGGGCAGGGCGTTGTCGGGACCGACGAGGTGGGTCCACGGGGTCGTGAGGGGCGGGGTTCCTGGCTGCCACACGGGGTCCGCGGCCGCGGGCAGCGCTGGGGCCAGCGCAGCCGCGACCAAGGACGCCGCCACGAGGGCGAGCGCTCTTCGAGACACGGATGACCTCCTTATCTTGACGCGCGGGACAGATATGCCTGTACGGCGACGACGACGGCGAGGAACGCGCCGCTCACCACCGACTGGTAGTGGGAGGAAAGGGTGCCGATCTGGTTGATGACGTTCTGGATGACGCGCAGCAGCAGGACACCGGCGAGGGTGCCCGCGACGGTGCCCGCGCCGCCGGTCAGCAGCGTGCCGCCGATGACGACGGCCGCGATCGCGTCCAGTTCGAGGCCCTCGCCGACGATCGTGACGCCGGACGCGGAGTAGGCGGCGGCCAGCGCGCCCGCGAGACCCGCGCACACCCCGCTGCCCAGGTACAGCAGCATCGTGTTGCGGGCGACGGGGAGACCCATGAGCGTGGCGGCCTCACGGCTGCCGCCGATCGCGAACGTCGCGTGGCCGAACCTGGTGCGCTGCAACACGAGCATCCCGATCGCGAACAGCACGACGGTGATCCACACCGGGATGCCCAGCCCGAGGAACGTGCCCTGGCCGATCTTCGTCAGCCAGTCCTCGCGCGGCATCAGCCGGGTCTCCGAGCCCTCGTCGGTGATCGCGAGCAGCAGGCCGCGCGCGCCGAGCAGCGTGGCGAGGGTGACGATGAACGGCGCGAGCCGCCCGTACGCCACGAGCCAGCCGTTGAGCAGCCCGATCGCGCCGCACACCACCAGCGGCAGGAGCAACCCGACGAGGCTGCCCCACTGGATGCCGTACGCGGCGAGCACGCCGCCGAGCGCGTACACCGAGCCCACGGACAGGTCGATGCCGCCGGAGATGATCACGAACGTCATGCCCAGCGCGACGATCGCGAGGAAGGAGCTCTGCATCGCGATGTTCTGGGCGTTGCCGAGGGTGGCGAACGAGTCGAACGAGAACGACGCGATCAGCACCACGAGTGCCAGCACCACGATCGACCCGCGGCGCTGCACGAGGCTCGCGACGCGTTCCCGCCTGGTCGTCCGGTTGGTCGCGACGGACTCGGCCACCGGTGCCTCAGTGGTCGTCATGATCCACCACCCGATCGGGAGCGCTGCAGGTAGACCGCGACGACGATGATCGCGGCCTGCACGATCTGCGCGGTCGAGTCGGGCAGGTCGTGCTTGATCAGCGTCGCTGTGATCATCTGCATCAGCACCGCGCCCGCGACCGTGCCGAGGATCCGCACCCGGCCGCCGGACAGCGGCGTGCCGCCGACCACGACCGCGGTGATCGCGGACAGCTCGAACAGGTTGCCGATCGCGGACGGGTCGGACGCGGTGAGCCGGGCCGTCGCCAGCACACCGGCGACGGCCGCGAGCACGCCGGCGATCACGTACGTCAGCATCAGCACGCGCCGCACGGGCAGGCCGGCCAGCTCGCTGGCCGACCGGTTGCCGCCGATCGCGACCAGCTGGCGGCCGAACGTGGTGTACCGGACGAGCAGCCACACCAACACGGCCAGCGCGGCGGCGATCAGCACGACGTACGGGACGCCGAGCGCCTTGCCCGCGCCCAGTTCCAGCAGCTCGGGGTTGCGGATGTCCTTGAGCTGGCCGTCGGCGAACACCAGCGCGAGCCCGCGCCCGCCGACCAGCAGCGCGAGCGTCGCGACGATCGGCTGGATGCCGACGACCGCGACGAGCGTCCCGTTCGCCATCCCGCACACCGCACCCGCCACCAGGGCGAGCGCGATCGCCGGGACGAGCCCGTACCCCAGGTAGAGCGGCAGGATCGCGGCGGCGATCGCCATGACCGAGCCCACCGACAGGTCCACGCCCTCGGTGCCGATCACGAGCGCCATGCCGAGTGCGACGATGAGTACGGGCGCGACCTGCACGAGCTGCGTGTTCAGGTTCGCGACGGTCGCGAAGTTGTCCGTGAACACCAGGTTGTAGACCACGAGCACGGCGATCGCGACGTAGACGCCGTTGTCCCGCAACCAGATCCGCGTGTCCTTCTTCTTCGCGGACGGTGCCCGCGGGTCTGTCGTCGTCGTGTCAGTCATCGGCGGGCTCCTCCGCGAGCGCGGACAGCAGCGCGGCCTCGTTGACGTCCGCGCCGTGCAGTTCGGTGACCACGCGGCCCTCCCGCAACACGACGATCGAGTCGGAACCCTCGATCACCTCGTCGAACTCCGACGAGATCAGCACCACGCCGAGCCCCTCGGCGGCCAGTTCGTCGACCAGCCCCTGTACCTCGGCCTTCGCGCCGACGTCGATGCCGCGCGTCGGTTCGTCGAGCAGCAGCACCTTCGGTTCCGTGCACAACAGCCGGGCCAGCAGCACCTTCTGCTGGTTGCCGCCGGACAGGTCGCCGACCCGCTGGTCCGGGCTGGACGCCTTGATGCGCAGGCGTTTCATGAACGTGTCCACGATCGCGTCCTGCCGCCTGCGCGACACGACACCCGTGCGGGACAGGCGGGGGAGCGCCGCGAGCACGATGTTCTCCCGCACGGACAGGTCGGGCAGGATGCCGTCGGCCTTGCGGTCCTCCGGCAGCATCACGACCCCGGCCCGCATCGCCGCGGCGACCGAACCGGTGCGCAAACGCTTGCCTGCCACGGTGATCTCGCCGCCGTCGAGCGGCAGCGCCCCGGCGATCGCCATCGCGGTCTCGCTGCGGCCCGCGCCGAGAAGGCCGCCGAGCCCGACGATCTCGCCGGGGCGGACGGTGACGTCCACGCCGTCGAGGCGGTGCTTGGCGGTCAGCCCGGTCGCGGCGAGCACGGGGCCGGTGGTGGCCGCGGTGTGCTCGCCCTCGAACTTCGTCGCGCCCTCGCGCCGGACCTCCTCCAGGTCGCGGCCGAGCATGAGCGCGACCAGCCGCAGGCGCGGCAGGTCCGCCATCGGTCCGGTGTGGACGCGTCGGCCGTCACGCAGGACGGTGACGCGGTCGCAGATCCGGTACAGCTCGTCGAGCCGGTGGCTCACGTACAGCACCGCGACCCCGTCGGCCTTGAGCGCCTCGACGATCCCGAAGAGCGTGTCGACCTCACGGGGTTCGAGTGAGGAGGTCGGCTCGTCGAGGATCACGACCCGCGCCTTCGTGGCCGCCGCACGCGCGACGGCCACCATCTGCTGCACACCCATCCCCAGTGTCCTGAGTGGACGGCTGACGTCGACGTCGATGCCGTAGGAGGACAGCAGCCGCCGCGCCTGGTCGCGCATGGCGCGGAAGTCCACGAGCCCGAACCGGGTCCTGGGTTCGCGCCCGAGGAACAGGTTGCTCGCGACCGACTGCAGCGGTACCAGGTTGACCTCCTGGTACACGGTCGCGATGCCGGCGTCCTGGGCCGCCATGGGCGAGCCGAAGGAAACCGGCTCGCCCAGGTAGGTCAGCGTGCCGCCGTCCGGGGTGTACACGCCGGTCAGCACCTTGATCAGCGTCGACTTCCCGGCGCCGTTCTCGCCGACCAGCGCGTGCACCTCGCCGGGCGCCAGTTCGAGGTCGACCTCGGACAGCGCGACGACGCCGGGAAACCGCTTGCCGACCGCTGTCGCGGACAGTACGGGCGCCATCAGTACGCGTTCGAGACCTCGGCGGCGGCGTTGTCCTTGCCGTACAGCTTGTCGCTGATGACGACGTTCTGGGACACGGCCTCGCCGTTGAGGAACTTCTGCAGGGTCTCGAAGGCCAGCGGGCCGAAGCGCGGGTTGGACTCGACGACCGCGTACATCTCGCCGTCGACGATCTTCTGCACGGCGTTGCGGGTGCCGTCGATCGAGACGACGTGGATGTCGGTGCCGGGCGTCTTGCCCGCGGACTTCAGCGCCACCAGCGCGCCGAGCGCCATCTCGTCGTTCTCGGCGTAGACACCGGTCAGGTCGGGCTGGGCCTGGATCAGCTGTTCCATGACCTGCTGACCCTTGTCGCGGGCGAAGTCACCGGTCTGCTGGGCGGCGATCTCGATGTCCGGCGCGATGCTCTTCAGTTCGTCGACGAAGCCGTTGGTGCGGTCGGTGGTGACGTTGTTGCCGGACGACCCGAGCAGGATCGCGACCTTGCCCTTGTTGCCCATGGCCTTCGCCATCTCCTGGGCCGCGCGCTTGCCCTGCTCGACGAAGTTGGAGCCGAGGAAGGCGACGTAGTCCTTGCAGGGCTCGGAGTTGACCTTCCGGTCGATGGTCAGCACGGGGATGTTCTTGTCCCGTGCCGCCTGCAGCGCGGGCTCGAGCCCGTCGGAGTTCAGCGGCGCCACGATCAGGGCCTGCGCACCCTTGTTGATCATGTCCTGGATGTCGGAGATCTGCTTCGACAGCTGCGAGTTCGCGTTGGTGGTCAGCAGTTGCTTGACCCCCAGCTTCTGCGCCTCGTCCTTGATCGACTGCGTCTCCGCGATCCGGAACGGGTTGGCTTCCTTCTCCGACTGCGAGAACCCGACGATCGCGTTCTTGAGGTCGAGCTTCTCGCCGCCGTACTGCTCGAGTGAGCAGGTGGGGCCGCTGTCGCTGCCTTCCTGCGCGACCTGTGCACCGCCCGTGCCTTGTGTGCTGCCTCCGCCGGAGTCCTCCGACTTGGTGCAGCCGGCAAGCGTGAGAGCCGCGGCCAACGCGGCGATGCCGGCGAGACGAACAGGGCGAAGTGAACGGGATGCCGCCATTGGCACTCTCCTGGCCGATCAGAGGTCGCGCCCTAGCCGGCGACCTAGCCGATCAAATTCAGTCACAACCGAAACTTATCTGTCAAGACTTCGCAAAGCCGCGCAGTTTGTCCACAGCCCGAACATTTGTCCACAGGCAAGATCAACATCGCCCCCACTGTCGGCAGGCACCGGTAGACTGGCCAGCGGGGAGCCCCCGGGAGTGGTGGGGGCCGTCGTTACGTCCTGGGGGCGGGCGTTACAGCGATTTCGGGTGAACTTGGCTGTGTTGGCCGGGTTTCGGCAGGTGACCGATCGGTCGTGGGCCGGCGCCCGCATCACACGGGCGGTCGGGCGGTCAGGGGGTCGCGCCTCCCTACGAGGCGTTCGCCGCTGTCGCCGCCACGTGGACCGTGATGCCCAGTTCCCGCAGCGCGTCCAGTTCCGCCGGGTCCGACGCGTCGTCCGTGACCACGTGCTGGATGTCCTCCGGAGCCACCGTCTGCAACAGCGCTTCCGTGCCGATCTTCGTGTGGTCCGCCAGCACGACCACCTCGTCCGCCGCCGCGGCCAGCGCCCGGTCCACGCCCGCCACGGTCAGGTTCGGGGTCGACAACCCGCGCGCCGCCGTGAGGCCGTTGCCCGAGATGAACGCCCGCGTGCCCTGCACCGTCGCCAGCGCCTGCTCCGTCGTGCCGCCCACCAACGCGTGGATCGACCCCCGCAGCGAACCGCCCGTCACCACCACGTCCACGCCTCGCGCGCCCGCCAGACCCGTCGCCACCAACAGCGAGTTGGTCACCACCGTCAACTCGTTGTGCCTGGTCAGCCTGGCCGCGAACGCTTGCGTCGTCGTGCCCGCGCCGACCACGATCGCGTCGCCGTCGCTCACCAGCTCCGCTGCCATCGCGGCGATCGCGGCCTTCGCGTCGGCCGCGACCAGCGCTTTCTCCGAGTACGTCGGCTCGTGGGACAGGCCGCCCGGTAACGCCGCGCCGCCGTGGTGCCGGTCGAGCAGGCCCTGTGCGGCCAGTGCGCGCAGATCCCTGCGCACCGTGACTTCTGACGTCTCGACCTGCCGCGCCAGCTCACGCAGGGAGATGGCCCCGCTTGACCGGACGAGGTCGAGGATGCGCTGGCGACGTTCGGCGGCGAACACGGGACGAATCTAACCCGAAACCGCCCCGAGGCTGATCGAACCTGTCCGAAATTGACCGATCGGGGACGTGCGCGATCGGGGACAGCGGAGCCTTGCGTGCGGGCGGAATCCGTCGGTAGGGTCAGGAAAGCGCTTGCCGGAAAGCGCTTTCCCGACCACGTCGAACCCACACGGAAGTGGGCGGATATGTCGAATCCCAGACGGTGGCTGGTGGCGATCGCCGGTGTGGTGGTCGCGGCCGGCCTTGCGGTGCCACCCATCGCGGCGGCACAGGCCGACGAACCCATCCAAGACCCCCTGCCGGATCCCGTCCCCTCGAACCTCGGGCTCACGGTCGCCGAGTTCGCGCAGCTGCCCCAGTCCCAGCTGACGCCACCGCCGCCGGACCCGCCGCCGGACCCGCGCCTCATCCGGCACAACCGGATCAACTTCCTCGGCGAGGTGCCGGACGGCTCCGGCCGCCTGTACGTGCCCGACCTCAACGGCACCATGTACCTGCTGGACCACGGCACCCAGCACGTCTACCTCGACATCAAGGCGCGGTTCCCGGACTTCTTCTCCGGTCGCGGCCTCGGCAGCGGCTCCGGGTTCATCACCTTCCACCCGGACTTCGAGCGCAACGGCAAGTTCTACACGGTGCACACCGAGAACGGAGCCGGGCTCACCAAGCCGACGACCTGGCCGTCGCACTCCGCGACGCCGTTCCTGCACTCCATCGTCACCGAATGGACCGCGACCGACCCGTCGGCCGACACGTTCTCCGGCACCCACCGCCAGATCATGCGCATCGCGGAGGCCCGCCAGGTCCACGCCATCCAGCAGATCGACTTCAACCCGTACGCACGGCCGGGAAGCCGTGACCACGGCGTGCTCTACATCGCCTCCGGCGACGGCGGCCAGGGCGCGTCGACGACCGAACCGCTGCTGCGCACCAACCCGTACGGCAAGATCCTGCGGATCAACCCGGCGGGCACGAACGGCACCGGCGGCCAGTTCGGCATCCCACGCGACAACCCGTACGCGGGTCAGGCCGGGGTGGTGCAGGAGATCTACGCCAGCGGCATGCGTGACCCGCACCGTTTCAGCTGGGACCGGGCGACCGGCCGGATGTACCTCGGCCACATCGGTGAGCACCGCGTCGAGGCGGTGTACGAGGTGAAGGCAGGCGACAACTACGGCTGGAGCGACCGCGAAGGGCCGTTCCTCTACAAGCGCAACGATCCGCAGTGCTCCGTGTACCCGCTACCGGCGGACGACGAGCAGTACGGCTACACCTACCCGGTCGCCGCGTTCGACCACAACCCGCCGCCGGGGCACCCGCTGTGCTCCGACTCGGGCCACGCGATCAGCGGTGGATTCGTCTACCGCGGCGGCATCCCCGAACTGCGCGGGAAGTACGTGTTCACCGACCTCGTCGACGGCCGGATCTTCTACACCGAGGCGAGCGAGATGCGCCGCGGCAGGCCGATGGCGACGATCCACGAGTTCCAGGTCTACGCGAACGGCCAGCGGACCGACTTCCGGCAGCTCGTCGGCCACACGCGCGTCGACCTGCGGTTCGGCCAGGACCGGCGCGGCGAGCTGTACCTCGTCGCGAAGGCCGACGGCAAGGTCTACAAGGTGACCGGCACCCAGCGGTTCGCGAGCTGCGCGACCGGACACACCCGGGTCAGCGGTTCCGGTGGCGCCGACTCGTGGGCGCCGGTGACCCCGGACAAGTGGCGGTTCCGCGGTGACGACGTGATCCTGGCCGAGGCGGGCGCGGCCCGGCCGGGACCGCGCAGGCCGTTCGAGTACGCGGTGCTGGACAAGGGCCCGGAGTTCGGCAACGTCCGCATCGACTCGCAGGTCCGGCTGGACACGCCGGTCGAGGTGACGAACCGCGACGTGATCGTCGTGTTCGGGTACCGCTCGGACACGGAGTTCTACTACGCGCACCTGTCGACCGACAACACGATCTACCCGCACAACGGGATCTTCGTGGTGAACAACGCCGACCGGCTGCGGATCGACGACCAGTGGAGCGAGGTCATGTCGCGCGGTGCGCCGCCCGCGGTCACCGACGCGGCCTGGCACGACGTGAGCGTCACCCACTGCGCGGACAGCGGCGAGATCGCGGTCCGGGTGGACGGGAAGCTGCTCATGACGGCCGTCGACCGCACCTTCGACGCGGGCCGGACCGGGTTCGGGTCGTTCGACAACGTCGGCCGGGCACGGGACTTCCGCGTCATCGGCTCGGCGGCGTGACCGCCATGCGCCGACTGTTGATCGGACTGTCGTGCGTCGCGATGGCCGCGACGCTGTCCGGCACGGTGCCCGCCTCCGCCACCTCCGCGGGGTCGGGTCACCGCCCGGGCGTGGTCCCGTCGCTCGCGGGGAACCTGGTGGCCTACTACGACTTCGAGCACCCGGCGTCGGGTGGCGCGGTCGAGCGGGACCGTGGCCGGTCGGGCACGGACCTGTGGCTGGTCAACGGCGCGCCGCGGGTGTGGGACGGGTTCCGGCACGCTCTGCAGACCGGGCAGAACTCCGACGTCGCGAGCAATGACGACTGGAAGGCGGGCGTGTACTCGCCGACCGGGGTGCCGTCGCTGCGCGCGTTCAACGCGGCCCGCGAGATCACGGTGATGGGCTGGTTCAAGACGACCGGGGTCAACCCGAGCCCGAACACGGTGACCGCGGACCCGGCCGACCGCTACAACGCGATCGGGCTGGCGGGTGTGCTCACCGGTGACTCCGACGGGCACGCGGTGCGCGCGCTGCTCGAGGTCATCAACGTGAACGGCGAGCTGAAGGTGGTCGCGCTGGGCAGGCGGGTGGACGGCGGTTCGTCGCAGACGTTCGCGGCGTCGGCGCCGTGGCAGGAGATCCTGCCGCCAGGTCAGTGGGTGCACCTGGCGGCGACGTTCGACTACGACACGGGCGAGATGGCGCTGTACCGCAACGGCCGCGCGCTCGACGGCTTCTACACGGTCACCGGCGACCCGTGGCTGGTCGAAGGCGACCCGGAACCGGACCTGACGACGGCGAACGACCCGCGCGGCATCAAGATCGGCGGCAGCTTCCCGCAGAACACCGTCGAACGAAACCCGTGCAACTGCCGCATGGACGAACTGATCTTCCTGAACCGAGCGGCAACCCCACAGGAAATAACCCAACAGTCCCACCGCCACTAACCCCAATGCCGGGAAGTTAGGGCTTATGGGGCGCGTGTCAACTCGGTGATGATCGTGATGGTGATCTTTGCTTGGTAGTTGGTGCGGTCG
>NZ_JBITMQ010000021.1:0-120758 GCF_044466355.1 Actinophytocola sp. NPDC049390 | reverse complement strand
CGTCGCCACCCGGTTCGACAAACTCGCCGTCCGCTACGAAGCCACCGTCCACATCGCCACGATCAACGAATGGCTCTAACCCACTTCGATACAGGTCCTAGGTCCCTGCGCGGGCCTACGAACTGCCCTGGAACATCGAGCAGCAGGGCCGTGGCACACGAGCGGTGCGCGCGCGATCGTTGTCGTCAACCAGCAGGTCGCCCCCTACACGGAGCGTGGGTCATGTCGACAGAGCAGACGGTTCGGGTCACCACCGCACCGACCACGCCAGTCCGGGTCGCGCCCCGTTATGCCGACCTGGCCGACGTCGCGCTCGCGGCTGCCCTGTCCGGTGAGGACATCGCCGAGGACGCCGACGGGTTGGACCCACTCGAGCGGGTCACCTGCCGACTGCACCGCCGCTGGCTGCACCACTGCGTGTCCTCCCCCGCGCACGTCATCGCGGTCACCGGGCACCGGTGGTGCCGATCCTGCGCGTGCGCGGTGGCCATCGCCGTCGACGAGCTGACCGGGGACGTCCGGCTGACCTGCCCCCGCTGCGGCATCACGCCACGCGGTCCGGCCACCCGGCAGATCGTGCGCTGCTGCCGGGCCAGCATCGCGGCGGCCGCCGCGCGACACGGCGCATGAGGAAAGGAAGCCGTCATGGGCAAGGTGGTGCACTTCGAGATCCCGGCCGACGACATCGACCGGGCGGAACGCTTCTACACGACGGTGTTCGGGTGGCAGGTACAGAACATCGGCGACCCCGACTACCGCCTGCTGTCCACCGGCGACCCGCACGAACCCGGCATCGACGGTGCCATCGCCACCCGGACCGGCCCGGCCGGGAACGGGTCGGCCGGCGCCTGGATCTGCACCGTCCAGGTCGACGACATCGCCGAGACCGAACGCGCCGTGGCGGCCGCGGGCGGCAAACAGGTCCGCGACCGCGGGGCCATCCCGGGCATCGGCTGGGTCAGCTACTTCACCGACACCGAAGGCAACCTGTTCAACGCACTGCAGAGCGAGCAACGCTGATCCTGCCACGGTGCCACCTGCGAAGCGCCTTCTTCGGTCCCTCACACGCCGGGACCTTGGGCACTCGCGGCGGCGCCGGACCGGCGAGTTCCGTGGACACATGGTCCAGGACAACGACGTGCACTGGGCGCCGATCCGGAAGCCGGACTCCGCGCGCCGCGATGCCAACCTCACGGAGTACGAAGCCGAGCGCGGGCGGTTCACGTGGGCGGACGCTCGGTCCCGGCTGGCCGGCCTGCCCGGTGGGCATGGTCTGAACATCGCCCACGAGGCGGTCGACCGCCACCTCGGCACCCCGGTCGCGGCGCGGACCGCGCTGCGCTGGGTCGACCGCGACGACCACGTCACCGACATCACCTACGCGGACCTGGCCGAGCGCACCAACCGGTTCGCCAACCTGCTCGGCACACTCGGTGTCCGCGAGGGCGAGCGGGTGTTCACCTTGCTCGGCCGGATTCCGGAGCTGTACATCACAGCGCTGGGCACGCTCAAGGCGCGCTGTGTGCTCGCTCCCCTGTTCTCGGCCTTCGGGCCGGAGCCAGTGCGGGAGCGGATGCGGCTCGGCGAGGCCGCGGTGCTCGTGACGACACCTGAGCTGTACCAGCGCAAGATCGCCCCGATCCGCGACCAGTTGCCCACGCTGCGGCACGTGCTGCTCGTCGGCGGTGAGGCCGTGTCCGGCACCGTGGAACTGCGTGGCGCACTGGGCGCGAGCTCCGCCGAGTTCGAGATCCCGCCGACCGCACCGGACGACATGGCGCTGCTGCACTTCACGAGCGGCACGACCGGGAAACCCAAGGGCGCCGTGCACGTCCACGAGGCGGTGGTGGCGCACCACGTCACGGCCGCCTACGCACTGGACCTGCACTCCGACGACGTGTTCTGGTGCACGGCCGACCCCGGCTGGGTGACCGGCGCGTCCTACGGCATCATCGCCCCGCTCACCCATGGCGTCACCGTGGTCAGCGACGAGGGCGACTTCGACGCCCGCCGCTGGTACCGCGTTCTCGCCGAGCAGCGCGTCACCGTCTGGTACACCGCGCCGACCGCGCTGCGCATGCTGATGCGCCACCGCGCGAGCCTCGTCCGCGAGTACGACCTGTCCGCACTGCGCTACATCGCCAGCGTCGGCGAACCGCTGAACCCGGAAGTGGTGTTGTGGGGCCGGGAAGCCCTCGGCCTCCCGGTGCACGACAACTGGTGGCAGACAGAGACCGGCGCCATCATGATCAGCAACTACGCCGCCGAGGAGGTCCGGCCGGGATCCATGGGCCGCCCGGTGCCCGGTGTGGTCGCCGGTCTGCTGGAGCGAGGCGAGGACGGCCGGGTCCGGGTGGTCGACGGACACGTCCGCGAGGTCACCGAATCCGGCGTGGAAGGCGAACTCGCGCTGAGACCCGGCTGGCCCTCGATGTTCCGCGGCTACCTGCACGACGAGGAGCGCTACCGCAAGTCCTTCGTGGACGGGTGGTACCTCTCCGGAGACATCGCGCGGCGGGACGCGGACGGCTGGTTCTGGTTCGTCGGGCGCGCCGACGACGTGATCAAATCCGCCGGGCACCTCGTCGGCCCGTTCGAGGTGGAGAGCGCGCTGATGGCGCACCCTGCCGTCGCTGAGGCGGGCGTGATCGGCAAACCGGACCCGGTGGCGGGCGAGCTGGTCAAAGCGTTCGTGTCGTTGCGGCCCGGCCACCACCCGACCGATGAACTTCGCCGCGAGCTGCTCGCGTTCGGCCGCCACGCGCTCGGCGCGGTGGCGCCGAAGGAGATCGTGTTCGACCAGTCGCTGCCTCACACCCGCAGCGGCAAGGTCATGCGTCGGCTGCTCAAGGCACGCGAACTGGGACTACCGGAAGGCGATCTGTCCACATTGGAGAGTGCGAGATGACCAACCACATCGACCGAGTGCTGGTCGGCTACGCGGGAACCGCGGGCTCGACGAAGTCCGTCGCCGAGTTCATCGCCGCCCGGCTGCGGGCACGGGGGCTGACGACCGACCTTCGCGACCTCGCCGAAAAGCCCTCCGTCGACGGCTACGACGCCCTGGTGCTCGGCAGTGGAGTACGCGACGCCGCGCTGCTGCCCTCGGCCGAGAACTTCATGTGGCACAACGCCGACGCGCTGCGGACGCGCCCGGTGTGGCTGTTCAGCGTCGGCATCAGCCCGTCGCTGCGCGGCCCCCTCGGAAACCTGTTGCGGGAGGTCGTGCCGACCCGGATCGCCGAGCTGTGCGAACTGATCGAGCCACGTGACTACCACGCCTTCGCGGGGGTCGTACCGCGCACGGGGGCCGCCCTGCCCGCGCGCTTCCTGCTGTGGCTGTGCGGCGGCCGTTACGGCGACCTGCGTGACTGGCCCGGGATCGAGGCGTGGACCACCGGCATCGCCGAGTACCTGCACGGCGCTGTCACGGCGTAGGAGGGACGCGATGACCGAGCTGAACACCAAGGCCCGGATCGAGTTGCTGACGCAGATGCTGCGGATCCGGCGCTTCGAGGAACGTTGCGTCGAGCTGTACAGCGCCGAGAAGATCCGCGGCTTCATGCACCTCTACATCGGTGAGGAAGCGGTCGCCGCCGGGGTGTTGCCAGCGCTCGATCCGGAGGACGCGGTGGTGTCGACCTACCGCGAGCACGGTCACGCGCTGGCCCGCGGCATCGGGATGGACGTCCTGATGGCCGAGATGTTCGGCAGGAGCACCGGCTGTTGCCGGGGCAGGGGCGGCTCGATGCACATCTTCGACGCGGGCCGCCACTTCTACGGTGGCAACGCGATCGTCGCGGGTGGCTTGCCGCTCGCGGTCGGGCTCGCGCTCGCCGACCGGATGCGCGGCAGGCGTGCCGTGACCGTCTGCCTGTTCGGTGACGGCGCCGTGGCGGAAGGCGAGTTCCACGAGTGCATGAACCTCGCCGCGCTGTGGCGCTTGCCGGTCCTGTTCGCCTGCGAGAACAACTACTACGCCATGGGCACCGCGATCGAGCGGGCGCAGGCGGAGACCGACCTGGCGCTGCGTGCCGCCTCATACGGCATGCGGTCGTGGGCCGTGGACGGGATGGACGTCGAGCAGGTGGCTGACTCGGCACGGCGTGCCGCCGACACCGTCCGCGCCGGCGACGGCCCGTGTTTCCTGGAACTGCGCACCTACCGGTTCCGCGCGCACTCCCTGTACGACCCCGACCGTTACCGGGACAAGGTCGAGATCGCGCGCTGGAAGGAACGCGACCCGATCCCGGCGCTCGTCGGGCGCATGCGCGCGGCCGGTGAGCTGGACGACGCCGCGCTCGCCGCCCTGGAGGCGGACGTGGCGAGCGAGCTGGAGCGCGCGGTGGCCGCCGCCGAGGCGGCGCCCCTGGAACCGGTCGGCGACCTCACCCGCTTCGTGCACGCGGAGGTGACCCCGTGAAGACGTCGTACCGGGAGGCGCTGCGCGCGGCCATCCGCGACGCGCTCGCCACCGACGAGCGGGTGTTCCTCATGGGTGAGGACGTCGGCCGCTACGGCGGTTGTTTCGCGGTCAGCCTCGGGTTGCTGGAGGAGTTCGGGCCTGACCGCGTGCGGGACACCCCGCTCTCGGAGTCGGCGTTCGTCGGCGCCGGCATCGGCGCGGCCATGGCGGGCATGCGGCCGATCGTCGAGATCATGACGGTCAACTTCAGCCTGCTCGCGCTGGACCAGATCCTCAACAACGCAGCGACCCTGCGGCACATGTCGGGTGGTCAGCTCGGCGTGCCTCTGGTGATCCGGATGACGACCGGTGCCGGCAGGCAGCTCGCCGCTCAGCACTCGCACAGCCTCGAGGGCTGGTACGCCCACATCCCGGGGCTGCGGGTGGTGGCACCTGCGACGCTCGAGGACGCGCGGGGCATGCTGCCCACCGCGCTCGCCGACCCCGATCCGGTGCTGTTGTTCGAACACGGCTCTCTGTACAACTCCTCGGGCGAGCTCGCCGACGACGCGGGCGCCGTGGACCTCGACCACGCCGAGATCCGGCGGCCGGGCAACGAC
This sequence comes from Actinophytocola sp. NPDC049390, assembly GCF_044466355.1. Taxonomy (NCBI): domain Bacteria; kingdom Bacillati; phylum Actinomycetota; class Actinomycetes; order Pseudonocardiales; family Pseudonocardiaceae; genus Actinophytocola; species Actinophytocola sp. NPDC049390. The sequence continues at coordinate 115,733 of NZ_JBITMQ010000021.1, read as the reverse complement.
CTCACGCTGATCACCTACGGCGGTTCTCTGCCGAAGGCCCTGTCCGCGGCCGACGAACTGGCTGCGGGCGGGATCGACGTCGAGGTGATCGACCTGCGCACCCTGCGCCCGCTTGACGAGCACGCCGTGCTGGAATCGGTGGCGCGCACCCATCGTGCGGTGGTCGTCGACGAAGGCTGGCGCAGCGGCAGTCTGGCCGCCGAGGTCTCCGCGCGCATCGCCGAAAAGGCCCTCTACGAACTGGACGCGCCAGTGCGGCGCGTGTGCAGCGCCGAGGTCCCCGTGCCGTACGCCAAGCACATGGAGGACGCCGCACTGCCGCAGATCGCCGACGTGGTGGCCGCCGCGCGCGAGGCGGTGGCCTGATGGCCGAGTTCCGGATGCCCTCCCTCGGCGCGGACATGGACCAGGGCACGGTCGTCGAGTGGCTCGTCAAACCCGGCGACGCCGTGCGGCGCGGTGACGTGGTCGCCGTCGTCGACACCGCGAAGGCCGCGGTCGAGGTCGAGTGCTTCGACAGCGGGATCGTCGAGCGGCTGCTGGTGGACGAAGGCGCGACCGTCCCGGTCGGCACCCCGCTCGCGGTCATCACCGAGAAGGCACCGGCCACGGTACCGGAACGGCCGGCCGAGAAGCCTGCCCCGCCACAAGCCGCGGAGCCGGCTCCCGTGCCCGCCGCGATGCCCGCACCGCGCGTCCCACCACCGGTGGCGCGACCCGCGGTCACGCCGATCATCCGCAAGCTCGCAGGCCAGGCAGGCATCGACCTGTCCACCGTGCACGGCTCCGGCCGGGGCGGCGCGATCACCAGGCACGACCTCGAGTCGGTGCTCCGGCACCGCACCGAACGTCAGGCCGTCACCCCTTACGCGCGCCGCCTCGCCGCGGAACTCGGCGTGGACCTCACCGCGCTCGGTCCCGGCCCGGTCAAGGCGGCCGACGTGCGTGCCGCGGCCCCGCGAAGGCAGCCGCCCGTGGAGAAACCCACGCCGGCGCGGGACATGCGCGGCGCGATCGCCGAGCTGATGACCCGCGCCAACCGCGACATCCCGCACTACCACCTCGCCACGACCGTCGACCTCGGACCGCTCATGGAGTGGCTGCACGACCACAACCGCACGGTCCCGGTCGTCGAACGGCTCGTGCCGGCCGCGTTCCTGCTCAAGGCCACCGCGAGCGCCGCGGCCGAGGTCGGCGAGCTGAACGGGCACTGGCGTGACGGCGCGTTCCACCCCGCGTCCACAGTGGACCTCGGGGTGGCGACGTCGTTGCGCGGCGGTGGGCTGATCGTGCCCGTGCTGCCAGACGCCGCGCACCTGCCCGTCACCGAGCTGATGCGCCTGCTGCGGGACCGCGTCGCCCGCGTCCGCGCAGGCCACCCCCGCGGCTCCGATCTCGCACCCGCGTCGATCACCGTCACCAACCTCGGCGACCTCGGGGTGGAGCTCGTCCACGGCGTCATCCACCCGCCCCAGGTGGCACTCGTCGGCTTCGGCACGGTCGTGGACCGGCCGTGGGCCGTCGGCGGGATGGTCGGTGTGCGCCCTGTCGTGACCGTGACCCTCGCCGCCGACCACCGCGCCACCGACGGTGCGACCGGCGGCCGTTTCCTGCGCACCCTGGCGCGAAATCTGCAACGACCGGAGGACCTGCGATGAGCAAGACCATGAACGCCACCGACGTGGTGACCGCCGCACTCACGGCGATAGTGCCCGACGCCGCCGTCACCGGGCTCGACCAGGACGCCGACCTGCGCGACACGTTCGAGCTCGACTCCCTGGACTTCCTGTCCTTCGTCGAGCAGCTCAGCGAACACAGCGGCACACGCATCGACGAGGACGACTACGACCGCCTGCGCACACTGCGGTCGTGCGTGCACTACCTGACCCAGCACGGTTACCCGGCGAGATGACCGGGACCTGGAGGTGAGTGTCGTGATCAGATGGCTGGGAACGCATCGCATCGCGGCGACGAGCATCATCGTCGTGGTGGTCGCGGCGGTCGCGGTGGTGCTGACGGTGGTGTTCACCCGGGAGTCGGGCACACGACCACCGAACGCCGCGCCGACCGCGACCACGACGACCACGACGACCACGAGTACGACGACCACGACGGCAGGGCCGACCACGACGACGAGCCGATCGGCCTCGACCACGATCACGCGGCCACCGACGACGAGCACGACGGCGCCGACGACCGCGCCGCGGCCGCCGTTCCCGCCCGGGTTGCGCGGGCAGGATGTCGAGGTGGTGCCCACCAGCAGCAAGGTCGTCGCGCTGACCTTCGACGCGGGCGCGAACTCCGCGGGACTGCCCAAGATCCTGCGGGCACTCGCCGACGCGCACGTGCGGGCGACGTTCTTCCTCACCGGCACCTGGGCGCGCGGTAACCCTGCCGGCGTCGCCCAGATCGTCTCCGCGGGGCATCGGGTTGGCAACCACACCATGACCCACCCGCACATGACGGGCCTGTCCGCGCCGCTGATCGCCGACGAGGTGGTCGGCGCACAATGGGCCATCCGCCAGGTAGGCGCCGATCCACGGCCGCTGTTCCGGTTCCCGTTCGGCGAACGCGACGCGCGCACCATCGATGCCGTGAACGAACTCGGCTACCTCCCGGTCCGTTGGACCGTGGACACCCTCGGCTGGAAAGGCACCAGCGGCGGGATCACCCCGGAACTGGTGACCCAACGCGTGCTCACCGCACTGCGACCTGGCGAGATCGTGCTGATGCACATCGGCGGCAACCCCGACGACGGGTCCACACTGGACGCCGACGCCCTGCCGGCCACGATCAGCGCCATCAAGGCCGCCGGCTACCAGTTCGTGACACTGGACATCCTGCTCCGGCAAACCTGACGCCCTCCTCGGCACACGACCACGAAAGTGCACACCATCTGCACCTGGCGGACACGTGACGTGCTGACCGGCGCGGTGCACTGGGCCGTGAGGAGGTGAGAACGATGACGAAGACGAGAAAGGCCCTGCTCGTGGCGCTGCCGACGGTAGCGCTGGTGATCGTGGGCGGCGTCGGGATCGCGGCCGCGACCACACCGCCGCCGACCGCCCCGTTGACCGAACAGGAACTGGTCACCACCACCGTGCGGCAGCAGGCACCGGCCTACGGCGACCAGGTGCGGCTCGGGGAACAAGACCGGCTGCGGCTGCGTGACGGCACCTGCGACGGGACGTACGACACGCTCCAGAACCGGGATCGGCTCCAGGAGCACGACCCGATCCGGCTCCACGACCGCGTGCACGACCGGCCCGGCGGTTGGTGAGAGTCCAAGTCGGTGCACGAACCAGGGACGCCAGGCCACACCAGTGCCCGACGTCCCTGGCACGGCCACCGTTTCGTGGTCGTACTGGTCGCGGGCAGCGGATGACGAGGTGGGCGCGATGCGTGGGAGCAGAGGGTTCGGCACGTTGCGGTGGCGGCTTCTCGCGGCATTCCTGGCGGTGGCGGTCGTCGCGGTGGGGCTGCTCGCCGTGTCGGCCGCCGTGTCGGTCGACCGGCACAGCACGACCATCGCCGAGCAGCAACGCGACCGGCTGCGCGAGGAGATCGCGGAGGTGCTGGCCGCGGCGTACGTCGCGGGCAGCGGTGACTGGCAGGCGGACGACCTGGCGGTGGCGGCTGCCCTCGCCGATACGGTGGACACGACGGTCGTGGTCGCGGACGGCCACGGCCGCGAGGTCGCGCGGCTCGGGGGCGGCGACCACGGCGCGCAGCACACGACCCCGCCGGTCGCACCGCGCGAAACGCACGCGCGCACCAGGCTGCCCGCATCCGAGCCGCACGGCGACCACGACGAACCCGCCGGCAGCGGCGCCACCCGCGAGACGGCATGGGGTGTCGCGGCACCCGTGCCCGCCACTGACGCTCCGGTCGGGACCGCGTCGGAGACGATCCCGATCGTGGTAGACGGCAGGCGGGTGGGTACCGCACTGCTCACCCTTCCTGCCGACGAGCCGGTCGCGGTGGCGGCCGCACGTACCGCGCTGCTCGGGCAGGTGGGGCTCGGCGCGGTCGCGGCAGTTCTGGTCGCCGCGGTCGCGGCGTTCTTCGTCTCGCGGCGCCTGTCCCGGCCGCTGCTCGCGCTCGCCGACGCCACCCGGGCCTTCGCCGACGGTGACCAGAACGCCGGCGCGCGGCTGAGTCCCGCACCGGGAGAGCTCGGCGCGGTCGCCGAGGCGTTTACCGAGATGGCCACGACCGTCCGACGGCAGGACGAGTTGCGGCGCGCGGTGGTCGCCGACGTCGCCCACGAGCTGCGCACCCCCGTCACGATCCTGCGCGGGCAGACGGAGCAACTCCTCGACGGCGTCGCGGCACCCACCGAAGGGCACCTGGTCTCCCTGCACGACGAGGTGCTGCGACTGGAACGACTCACCGACGACCTCGTCACGCTTTCGTCAGCCGACGCGGTCGGCCTCGCGCTGCGGCTCGAGCCGGTGGACCTCGCCGCGCTCACCCGGCAGGCGGTCGAGGCGATACGCACCCGGTTCACCGACGCTGAGCTGTCCGTGGACGTCCGGGCGGACGAGGTGGTCGAGGTGGCAGGCGACGGGACCCGCCTCACGCAGATCATCACCAACCTGCTCACCAACGCGGCGAAGTTCACCCCGCCCGGCGGCCGGGTCACCGCCACGACCGCCCGGTCCGGAACCGACGCGGTGCTCACCGTGACCGACACGGGTCCCGGCATCGCGGAGGACGAGCTGCCGCACGTGTTCGACCGGTTCTGGCGCGGTCGCGCGGCACGCGGCCGCGGTGGCACGGGGATCGGGCTCGCGGTGGTGGCCGCACTCGTCCGGGCCCACCACGGAACTGTCACGGCGGGTAGCGCGGCCGGAGGCGGTGCGTGCTTCACCGTTCGGCTTCCCGGTCCGGAGCGGCACAAGGGGTGATGACCATGTTCACCGTGCTCGTCGTCGAGGACGAACGCAAGATACGCGACCTGCTGCGCGCCTACCTGGAACACGACGGCTTCTCCGTGCTGTCCACCTGGTCCGGCGGCGAGGCGATCACCCTCGCGGCGCGGGCGGCACCTGACCTCGTGGTGCTCGACCTGCGGTTGCCCGACGTGCCAGGCGAGGAGGTCGCTCGCGAGCTCCGCCGCACCTCCGAGGTCCCGATCCTCGTGCTCACCGCGAAGACCGCGACCGAGGACCGCATTCACTGCCTTGAGCTGGGGGCCGACGACTACCTCACCAAGCCCGTCAGCCCGCGTGAGGTCGTCCTGCGCGTGCGGGCCATCCTCCGCCGCCTCCACGGCGGCACGAGCGAGGAACAGCCCCGGTCCTACGGCAGTGGCGAGCTGCTGCTCGACCGGACTCGTCACACGGTCACCGTCCGGGGGCACGCGGTCGAACTGACCAACACCGAGTGGTTGTTGCTCACCAGCCTCGCGAACGTGCCGGGCCGGGTCTACTCCCGTTACGAGCTGATCAACCGCACCCGCGGCTACGACTTCGAAGGCTACGAGCGGGCCATCGACTCCCACGTCCGCAACCTGCGGCACAAGGTCGAGGCCGACCACCGCCACCCGCGGATCATCGAAACGGTCATCGGCGCCGGTTACCGGCTCGGGCTCCACGCCGACCGCAGCATCCCGACGGCGACGGAGCCCAGCCACACCACGAACACAGGGTAGACGACGAAGGTCACCCAGCCGCCCGGCGCGAGTGGGCCGCTGTCCGCGAGCACACCGATCCACGCGACCAGGTGCAGTGCGGCCGTCCCCATCGAGAACCAGCCGACCCAGGCCGGGAACACTCCTGACCGCAACGACAGGACGCCGACCCCGGCAACCATCACCACCACCGGGACGGCAGCGATCGTCGCCAGTGTCAGACCGATGTCGTTCACCACCACGGCCACCATCGGGTCGAGTCCGTCGGCCGCCGCTCGCGCCAACGCGATCTGGGGTGCCTGCACGGCGAGGTTCAGGACGATCCACGCGATTCCCGCGGCGTACACGATTGAGGACACCCGTTCGGTGTGGCCCTCGGCCCGTGCGAGACGACCGCGCAGCCCCACGAAGAACCACAGGAAGATCCCCGCACTGAGCACGAACAACAGGCTCTGCACCAGCAACGCGGACCGGTTCGCGACGTAGAACTCGACCACCTCCGCCGCCGACGGGTCCGGGTCGGGCGTACTGCGCTCGAACACCCCCGCGACGCCGGCGACCGCCAGCGCCACCAGACCGCTCACCGCGCTCAGCCGCTCCCACATCTGTCCACGCATGCGTCAAGGCTCGGCCTCGAAACCGTGCCGGACGAGAGCCCTTCGGTGCGCGCACCGAAGCACAAGGTCAGCCCGACGCGACGACAGCCATCGGACACATACCCCCGGGGGTACTCGACGCCACCTCGAGCCGAAGGTTATGGTGGAGCGGTAGATACCCCCAGGGGTATATGGACAATGAGAGGAATCCCGCAATGCCTATCGACGTCGAGGTCGTGGCGACCTCGTCATTGGGCGATCGCAGTTACCTCGCGCACGACGGGCGGGTGGCCGTGGTGGTCGATCCGCAGCGCGACATCGACCGGGTGCTGCTGCTCGCAGGCCGGCTCGGTGTGCGCGTCACCCACGTCGCGGAAACACACCTGCACAACGACTACGTCTCCGGTGGCCTGGCGCTGGCCAGGGTCACCGGCGCGGCCTACCTCGTCGCGGGCGGCGAGAAGGTCGGGTTCGACCGGGTCCCGGTCGCCGACGGCGACGAGATCGCGGTGTCCGACCGGATGCGCCTGCGCGTCCTCGCCACGGCAGGACACACGTTCAACCACGTGTCCTACGTGCTGGACGGCCAGGAGGGACCGGAAGGCGTGTTCACCGGCGGCTCCCTGCTGTTCGGCTCGACCGGCAGAACCGACCTGCTCGGGCGGGAACACGCACACGACCTCGCCCACCACCAGCACACCTCCGCGCGGAGGCTGGCGGACGTGTTGCCGGACGGCGCGCGGGTGTGGCCGACCCACGGCTTCGGCAGCTTCTGCTCGGCCACCCAGTCCGACGCCACCACGTCGACCATCGGCCGCGAAAAGGCCGCGAACCCCGTGCTGCGCCTGGAGGCCGACGACTTCGTCGAGACCACCCTTGCCGGGCTGGACGCCTACCCCGCGTACTACGCGCACATGGGCGTGCGCAACGCCGACGGCGCCGACCTGGTCGACCTGACACCGGTCCGCACCGCCGACCCGGCCGAGCTGCAGGCCCGGCTCCGGGCGGGTGAGTGGATCGTGGACCTCCGCTCCCGCACGGCGTTCGCGCGCCGCCACCTCACGGGCACGGTCAGCATCGGGCTCGACGGTGCCATGTCGACGTGGGTTGGCTGGCTCGTGCCGTGGGACGCGCCGATCACGTTGCTCGGCGACACCGCGGACCAGGTCGGCGAGGCCCAGCGCGAGCTGGCCAGGATCGGCATCGACCGCCCCGTCGCCGCGGCGACCGGGCAGCCGGACCGGTGGGCGGGCGGCGACGAGGCGCGGCTCGCCGACCTCACCACGGCGACCTTCGCCGACCTCGCCGCCGCAGGAGCGGGCCGCACGCCCGGCGAGCCGCCTCACCCGGACGTCGTCCTCGACGTGCGGCTCACCGGAGAATGGCGCGCGGGCCACCTCGACGGCGCGGTGCACATCCCGCTGCCGGAGCTGCCGGCGCGGATCGGCGACGTGCCGGACGGTGTCGTGTGGGTGCACTGCCAGTCCGGCTACCGCTCCTCGATCGCCGCGAGCCTCCTCCTCGCCGCGGGCAGGCGCGTCGTCTCGATCGACGACGACTTCGACGGCGCTGCGAAGGCGGGACTGGCGGTCGTGCGATGACGAGACCACCCACTGTGGATGTCCCGGCGCTGCGCGAGTCGATCGCCGCCGGGACGGCTCCCCGGCTGATCGACGTCCGGACTCCCGGCGAGTTCGCGGCCGCCCACATCGAGGGCTCCTACAACGTCCCGCTCGACCTGCTGCGCGAGCACCGCGCGGAACTGCGCGGCCATCTCGACGAGGACGTCGTGCTGATCTGCCGGTCCGGCAACCGCGCCGCGCAGGCGGAACAGGCTCTCGCCGCCGCCGGGTTGCCGAACCTGCGGCTGCTCGCGGGCGGCATCACCGCGTGGGAAGCGGCAGGAGCGCCCGTGCGCCGGGCACAGCCGAGGTGGGACCTCGAACGCCAGGTCCGCCTTGCGGCGGGCGGCCTCGTGCTCGCCGCGGTCCTCGCCGGCACCGTGTTCCCACCCGCGACGTGGGTCGCCGCCCTCGTGGGCGGCGGGCTCGTGGTCGCCGCCATCACCGACACGTGCCTGTTGGGCAAGCTGCTCACCGCACTGCCCTACAACCGCGGACCGCGCACCACCGTCGCCGCCGTCGTGGCCGCGCTCGCCGTGGAACGGGGCTGAGCACCGTGCTCGCGGCCACTCTCGCCGCCGCCGCACTCGTCGGGGTCGCTCTCGGCGTGCTCGGCGGCGGCGGGTCCATCCTCACCGTCCCCATCCTCGTCTACCTCGCCGGCCTGGACGCCAAGCAGGCGATCGCGATGTCGCTGTTCGTCGTCGGTGTCACCAGCGCTGTCGGCGCCATCCCGCATGCCAGGGCCGGAAGGGTGAGATGGCGCACCGGGCTCGTCTTCGGCGTCACCGCGATGGTCGGCGCCTATGGTGGCGGCCGGCTCGCCGCGTTCATCCCGGGCGCCTGGCTGCTCGCCGGGTTCGGCGTGATGATGGTGGCCACCGCGGCGGCGATGCTCCGCCGGACCCGCCCCGCACGCGAGCCTCACCTCGACCTGCCAGTCCTCCTCGTCGTCGCAGAGGGCATCGTGGTCGGCGCGGTCACCGGTCTCGTCGGCGCGGGTGGCGGTTTCCTCGTCGTGCCCGCGCTCGTTCTGCTCGGCGGCCTCCCCATGCCGGTCGCGGTCGGCACTTCCCTCGTGGTGATCGCCATGAAGTCGTTCGCCGCCCTCGCGGGCTACCTGTCGACCGTGCGGATCGACTGGGCACTCGCCATCGCCGTTACCGCCGCCGCTGTCGCAGGCGCCGTCCTGGGAGGCCGGCTCACCGGCCGCATCCCCGAACACGTCCTGCGCACGAGTTTCGGGTGGTTCGTCGTCGTGATGGGCACCTTCGTCCTCACCCAACAGGTGCCTGCCGCCTGGTGGCCGCTCGTCGTCGCCGTCGCCGCGGGCGTGCCGACGACCGTCGCCATCCACCGGCGAGCACGGCCCCGAGCTGACCCCAGTGGAACTGTACCCCCGGGGGTATCATCTGGTTAGAGGTGATCGCTGTGGTCCTCCCCGTTGTGCGGTACGCGCTCGCCGTCGTGGCACACCCCGATGACGAGTCGTTCGGACTTGGCGGTGTGCTTGCCCGGCTCGGCCGCGATGGGGCAGAGACCGCGGTGTTGTGCTTCACCCACGGCGAGGCGTCGACCTTGCACGGCGACCGGACCGACGACCTCGGGGAGGTCCGCGCCGGGGAGTTCGCAGCGGCCGCGGCGGTGCTCGGCGTGGACAACAGCCTCCTGCTGTCCTACCCGGACGGGGCGCTCGCTGGTGTCGGCCTCGGGGAACTGGTGGCGCACGTCGAGAATTTCGCGGCCCGGCTGCGTCCCTCACATCTGCTGGTGTTCGACGAGGGCGGCGTGACGGGACATCCCGATCACCGGCGCGCCACTCTCGCCGCCGTCGCGGCGGCTGCCCGGATGGACCTACCGGTGCTGGCGTGGACGCTCCCGGCCGCGGTCGCAGGTGCGCTCAACGAGGAGTTCGGCACCGCCTTCACCGGACGTCCGCCCGAAGAGATCGACTGGGCGGTGCCGGTGGACCGGCGCAGACAGTGGCGGGCGATCACCGCCCATGCGAGCCAGTCCTCCGACAACCCGGTGCTGCACCGGCGGCTCGCCCTGCTCGGCGACACCGACCACCTGGTGCGGCTGTCGCCGCTGCCGGAACGCGTCACGCAGACGTCCATGTTGGACCGTGTCCGGCAGGGCCTCATCGGTGACGGCGAGGTGCTCGACGGACCGTACGGGCCGCGGCGGATCGTCTACGCCGACTACACCGCGTCCGGCCGCTCACTGGACTTCGTCGAGGACGTCATCCGCCGCCGCGTGCTCCCCCGCTACGCCAACACCCACACCGAGAGCTCCGGGACCGGGCTGTGGACCACCCGTCTGCGTGAGCAGGCGCGGCGGCTGATCCGCGACAGCGTCGGCGGCACCGACGAGGACCTGGTGATCTTCACCGGCTCCGGCGCCACCGCGGCGGTGAACAAGCTCGTCGGCATCCTGCAGCTGCGAGACCACGCCGAACCGCTACCCGCTGCCGAGCGCCCGGTGGTGTTCGTGGGCCCGTACGAGCACCACTCCAACGAGTTGCCCTGGCGGGAGTCGATCGCGGACGTCGTGGCCATCGACGAGGACCCGGACGGTCACGTCGACGTCGAGCACCTGCGCCGCGAACTCGTCCGCCACGCGGACCGGCCGTTGCGGATCGGCAGCTTCTCGGCCGCATCCAACGTCACCGGCGTGCTCACCGACGCCGACCGGATCGCGGCGTTGCTGCACGAACACGGCGCGCTGTCCTTCTGGGACTACGCGGCCGCAGCACCCTATGTAGCGATCAGGATGCGACCGAGCGCACCAGGCAGGAACGACCACAAGGACGCGATCTTCCTGTCCCCGCACAAGTTCGTCGGCGGGCCGCAGACCCCTGGCGTACTCGTGGTGCGCCGCGAACTGGTGCGCAACCCGGTGCCCACCGTGCCGGGCGGCGGCACCGTCGCCTACGTCGACCCGCTCGGGCACCGCTACCTCGACGACCCGGTCGCCAGGGAGGAAGGCGGCACACCGGCCATCGTGGAGTCCGTCCGCGCCGGACTCGTGTTCGCCGTCAAGGACGCGGTCGGAACCGACGTGATCAAGGCGAGTGAACAACGCCTGTGGCGCACGGCTGTGTCCCGCTGGTCCCACCACCCGAGCATCCACGTGCTCGGCAACGCGCGGGCCGAACGACTGTCGATCATCTCGTTCCGCGTCCTCGCGGGCGAGAAGTTCCTACATCACAACTTCGTCGTCGCCGTGCTCAACGACCTGTTCGGCATCCAGTCCCGTGGCGGCTGCTCCTGCGCGGGCCCGTACGGCCACCGTCTGCTCGCCATCGACACCGCGCACTCCCACGCCTTCGAAGACGAGATCGAACGCGGTTGCGAAGGCATCAAACCCGGCTGGACACGGATCAACTTCAACTACTTCATCACCGACACCGTCCGCGACTACCTCATCGACGCCGTCGAACTCGTCGCCGAGCACGGCCACCGGCTGCTGCCCGACTACCGGTTCGACCCGCACACCGGGCTCTGGCACCACCACGCCACGGCGCCGGACCCCGCCGGCCTGCCCGATCTGCGACGTGAGATCACCGCCGCGGTCCCCGGTCCGCCCGGTGCGGCGGCTGGCGAGGACGTGCTGGCGACCCAGCTCGCCACGGCCAAGTCGGTGCTCGCCGCGCACCCCGACGACGTGCCGGACGGGCCGACCGGGCTCGACGCGCGGTTCGAGGCGCTCCGCTGGTTCGTCCTCCCGGCGGCGTGCATCGCCACCGAGACGGTCACGCCAGGCTGAGGAACAACTTCTCCAACTGCTCGCGGTCGGCCTTCGCCTGCTCCGAACCGTCGGACACGCACTTCTCGAGGCCGCTCGCGATCAGCTTGAAGCCCGCTCGGTCCAATGCCCGCGACACGGCTGCCAGCTGTGTGATCACGTCCCGGCAGTCCCGGCCGGACTCGATCATCTGGATCAGGCCACCGACCTGGCCTTGCGCCCTGCGCAGGCGCTTCACCACGTCCGACAGGACGTCCTCGCTCAACTCCACCATGCCTCCCTCATTACCCCCCAGGGTATCGCGTCCTGGCGCCAGGTGGCGTGAGCGCTGCCTTTGGCCCCGGCGAAAGGGGACCTTCGACTGCGGATGCGGATGCGCTCCGATGGTGAGCCTGTCTGTGGAGTACACGCGCGACATCACAGGAGGAATCATGAAAGCGCTCGTCTACGGCGGCCCTGGAAAGCGCGACTGGCGGGACGTGGCGACACCGACCCTGATGGATCCGACCGACGCGATCGTCCGGGTGGATGCCGTCACGATCTGCGGGACGGATCTGCACATCCTGAAGGGTGACGTCCCCGAGGTCACGCCGGGCCGGATCCTCGGTCACGAGGCGGTCGGCACGATCGAGGAGGTCGGCGCCGCGGTCACCACGGTCAAGGCGGGCGACCGGGTGCTGGTGTCCTGCATCAGCGCCTGCGGACGCTGCCGGTACTGCCGCGCCGGCGCCTACGGCCAGTGCCTCGGCGGTGGCGGCTGGGTCCTGGGCCACCTCATGGACGGCACCCAGGCCGAGTACGTCCGGGTGCCGTTCGCCGACACCTCCACCTACGTGCTGCCCGAGCAGGTCAGCGACGAATCCGCGGTGCTGCTCGCCGACATCCTGCCCACCTCGTACGAGGTGGGGGTCCGCAACGGCCGGGTGCAGCCCGGGGACACCGTGGTCGTCGTCGGGGCGGGGCCCATCGGGCTGGCCGCGATCACCACCGCCCAGTTCTACAGCCCGAGCCACATCGTCGCCGTCGACCTCGCGCAGTCGCGACTGGACGCGGCCAAGCAGTTCGGCGCGGACGTCGTCGCGAAGACGGGGCACGACGCCGCCGTCGCCGTCCGGGACCTCACCGGCGGGCTCGGCGCCGACGTCGTGATCGAGGCGGTCGGGGTGCCGGAGACGTTCGAACTCTGCACCACCCTGGTCCGGCCGGGCGGCCACGTCGCCAACGTCGGCGTGCACGGCAAGCCCGCCACGCTGCACCTGGAAGAGCTGTGGATCCGCAACGTGACGGTCACGACCGGTCTGGTCGACACGTCCAGCACCCCGATGCTGCTGCGCATGCTCGCGGCGGGGCGCATCGACCCCGGCCGTTTCATCACCCACCGCTTCGCGCTCGACGAGATGCCCGCCGCGTACGACGTGTTCTCCCGGCCGCAGGAGTCCGGCGCGCTGAAGGTGGTCCTCACCCGGTAGCGACGAGCAGACGTTCCCAGGGAGCACGCCATGGGCGCACAGAACGAGTTCATGCGAGCCAGTGACGCCTTCTCCTGGTACCAGGAGGCGGACCCGGCCATGCGGGCGACGATCGTGTCGATCGTGTGGCTGGACCGGTCACCGGACTGGGAACGGCTCGTCGAGCGGGTGGAGGCGGCGACCCGGCTGGTGCCCCGGCTGCGCCAGCGGGTCGCCGAACCCCCGCTGCGGATCGCGGTGCCCAGGTGGGAGACCGACGAGGACTTCGACCTGTCCTGGCACCTGCGCCGGACCAGCGCCGACACCCACGACGCGGTGCTCGAGGCGGCCAGGATCGAGGCCATGACCGGCTTCGACCGGGCCCGTCCTCTGTGGACCTTCACGCTGGTCGACGGTCTCCAGGACGGCGGCGCCGCGCTGATCATGAAGATGCACCACGCGCTCACCGACGGTGTCGGTGCGGTCCGCTTGGCGCCGACGTTGTTCGACACCGTGCCGGAGCCCGAGTTCGTGCCACACCCGGGAGAACCCGGCAGGGCGAACGGCGGCGCGCTCCTGCCGGCGGCCATCCTGCACACGGCCGGGCAGCTGACCGGTCTCGCGCGCGAGGTGGTCACCGCCGCGGGGCCGGCCGTGTGGCGACTACTGCGCGACCCCGTTGGCGGCGTGCGCACGGCATGGGACACCGTGCAGTCGATCGGCAGGACGGTCGCACCGGTGACCGACATCCGTTCCCCCGTCATGCGCGGTCGTGGGCTCGGCCGTCACCTCCACGTGGTCTCCGCCGGTCTGAACGACCTCAAGCACGCCGCCCGGACCACCGGTGTGACCGTCAACGACGCGTTCCTGGCCGCCGTCACCGGCGGCATGCGCCACTACCACCACAAACACGACGCCCCCGTGGACGAGTTGCGGGTGACGATGCCCGTGAGCATCCGCACGGCCACCGATGCCCTGGCCAGCAACAGGATCACGCTCATGCGGTTCCTCGTCCCCGTGGCGGAGGCCGATCCCGCGCGGCGGATGCGCTTGATCGACACCCGCGCGAGATCCGCCCGCACCGCCCGCTCCCTCGGCTTCACCGACGCCATCGCCGCCGGCCTCGACCTGCTGCCCACCGGTTTCGTCGGGGGCATGCTCAAACGCGTCGACTTCCTCGCCAGCGACGTGACCGGCGTGCCGGTGACGACCTACCTCGCCGGCGCGGAGGTGACGGCTCACGCGGCGTTCGGCCCGACCATGGGCTGCGCGGCCAACCTGACGCTCATGTCGTACGCCGGTACCTGCCACATCGGCGTCAACCTCGACACCGCCGCCGTGCCGGACCCGCCCGTCTTCATCGACTGTCTGCGCCGCGGCCTGGCCGAAGTGATCGCTGTAGGAGGTGTCACACCGTGACCAGTCCCCCCGAACCCGGACGTCCGCCGTCGTGGCGTCGCTGGCTGATGGCCGGTGTCGCCGCGGTGGCCGTCAGCGGCGTCGTCACCGCGGTCGTCCTGGTCGCGAACCACGACCAGGAGACAGGAACGCCCGGCGCGTCCCCGACGACGACCACGTCCGCCACCACGCCGCCGCCGAGCCAGAACACACCGTCGTCCACGACGACCTCGACGACGACCTCGACGGTGGCCCCGCCGCCCGGTCCGACCACGTCGAACCCGCCGACCGCGTCGACGAACCTCGCGCGCTTCTTCGCCGCCGCGGACAAGCTCGACCGGCAGCTGCGCACGGCGGCCGCTGCCATCAACGGTTCCGGCCCACCCTGGAAGGCGGTCAGCGAACCCGTGGCGAAAGCGGTGCGTACCGCCGACCTGGCGCCCGTCGCGACCGCGATCCCCGCCGGTCTGCCCCGTGCTCTCCTCCGCTCGGTCGTCCTCGTCTACAGCGACCTGGCGTCGCGGCGGTACGCCATGGCCGACTTCAGTGTCGCCACCACCATCGACCCCGGCACCTACCCCAACAGCGGCGACCTCCTCCGCGCACTCGGCAACGGGCACGCCGCGGCGGCCCGCTTCGCCGGGGATCTCGCCGCGACCCGCGCACTCGCCGGCAGAACACCGGCGGTGACCGCCCCGCCCGCGAGCTCACGGGCGGCCGCGGAGGTACTGCTGTACGCGCGGTACGTCGAAGGCGTCAACGGCGGGTGCGGCAGCCGGGGTGGCGAGGTCATGACCGAGCTCCCGGCCATCGTGTGGGACGGTCGGCCCGGCAACGGCACGATCGGCACCGCACCGTTCACCGCCGCGCTCGGCGCCAACGGCACCTGGCAGGTCCGCCTCAACGCCTGCTGATCCCGGCCGCACTCAGGGACTTCGGTCCTCCTCTCCGCCTACCGAGGTCTCTGTGACCGCGGGCGAAGGCGTTCGACGCTCGAGGTGACAGTCGAGTTCGAGGAGGTGTGAGCCATGACCGGCACACCGGCAGACGTTCGCACGGTCGCACGCAAGCGGCTCGAGGAGCGACGTGGGTTCTTCCCCCACCTGATCATGTATGTCGTCGTGAACGCGGGACTGGTCGTCATCTGGGCGGCGACCGCGCCGGACTCGTTCTTCTGGCCGGCCTTCCCGCTGCTGTTCTGGGGCGCCGGGCTGCTGATGCACGCGTGGAACGCGTTCTTCACCAAGCCGATCACCGAGACCGAAGTGGACAGTGAAGTGGCCCGCCTCGGCCGTCCGGTGACCGGGCACGACGAGGACTCGTGACGAGGAGGCGATGAGGCCATGACAGGGCGGGCCCGCAAATGGCTCGCGTGGGAGATCGGTGCGGCGCTGGCCGTGATCGCGGTCGTGGCGGCGATCGTGGTGGTGGTCGACCGGGGTGACGGGACGATGTCTCCTGCCGCTCCCCCGGCCACCTCACGGTCCACCACCACACCGGCGCCGGCGGCACCGCTGACCGCACCCGCGCTGGCTGTCAAGATCGACAATGTGCCGTCGGCACTGCCGCAGACCGGACTCGGCTCGGCCGACGTGGTGTACGTCGAACCGGTCGAGGGCGGGCTGACGCGGCTCGTGGCCGTGTACACCGGCACGCCGCCCGCGGTGATCGGCCCGGTCCGCAGCGCCCGGCGCACGGACATCGAACTGCTCGGCCAGTACGGCACGCCGGTGCTGGCCTACTCCGGTGCGGCGCCTGAGCTGCTGCCCGCACTGCACGGAGCCCGCCTGGTCAACGCGGCACCCGCACAGGCGGCGGCCGCGTACTACCGGGACTCCGATCGCCTGGCACCGCACAACCTCTACGTGCGACCGGCACGGCTGCCTGACGGGGCGCGGGGTCCCTCGGTCGCTCCGCTGCGCTTCGGCCCCGCGCCCGGCGCCGGCGAACCGACCGTGACCGAGGAGGTGCGGTACCGGGCGGCGAGCTTCGCGTTCACCTGGTCGGCGGCCGACCGGCGGTGGCTCGTGTCGATGAACGGGGCACCGCTGGTGTCCACGGACACCGGCCGCGTCACCGCGGCGGACGTCGTCCTGCAGCAGGTCGAGGTCACCACGAACGAGGGGATCGAGGACGCCCGCGGCACCGTCTCGCCGGTCGCGCGCACCGTCGGCAGCGGACCGGTGGTCGTGCTGCGTGACGGTCTGCGCTTCCCGGGCACCTGGACCAGGACTGCCGTGCGATCGCCCACCACCTTCCACACACCGGACGGCAGGGAGCTGCCGCTCGCGTACGGCCCGGTCTGGGTGCTGCTGATCCCCTCATGAACCTCTCTGAAGGAGCACGTCATGCCCTATGACATCGAGATCACCGAAACCGTGCCCGGCACGGTGCTCGAGCTGCGGCGCGTGGTGCGGCCAGAGCACATCGGCGAGGACATCGGCGCCGGGCTCGCCGAGCTGTACACGCAGGTGACCGCAGCCGGACTGCACCCGGTGGGCCCACCCGCGGTGACGTACCTCGACATGCTGGTCCCGGGCCAGCCGGTGGACATCGACCTCGGCGTCCCGATCGCACCCGGCGCGGGAAAGGCAGAGCCCGGCGGCGGCGCACGTGTCGTGGGCAGGCACTCCCGTCCCGCCGCGCGGACGGTCCACCACGGTGACTACACCGGGCTCGGCGCCGCGTACGAGGCACTCACGGAGTGGATCTTCAGCCACGGCTACCGGACCGTGGGACCGCCAACCGAGACCTACCTCGCCGGGCCGGACACCGTGCCCGACCCGGCCGGGTACCGCACCGAGATCTCGATCCCGGTCATCCAGTCGATCGGGCTGTCGGTCCGGATCCCCCACGACTTCGCCACCGCGGTCACGCGGACCCGCGATGCCCTGCGCGAGCAGGGTTTCGGGGTGCTGACGGAGATCGACCTCAGCGCCACGTTGCACGACCGGACCGGCGCCGAGCTGGAGGACTTCCTCCTGCTCGGGGTCTGCGACCCTCGACTCGCCGAACGCGCGCTGGCCGTCGACCGGCAGGCCGGGCTGCTGCTGCCGTGCACGGTCGCCGTCCGCGCCGACGGCGACGCGACCGTGGTGGAAGCGCTCGACCCCGCCATCCTGGTGCACGCCTCGGGGATCCCCGACCTCGAACCCGTGGCCACCGAGGCCCGCACCCGGCTCGCCTCGGCGCTCCGTGCGGTGGCCTCGGTGCCACAGGGATGAGCAGGGTCAGCGGATCGTGATGTCCCTGCGCTCGAACACCGGCAGCGCGGCCGCGACGAACACCACCGCGGCGGCGGGCATCCACAGGAACGCCCAGGTGAGCCCGCCGCCGAGGGGGCCGGCCGCCAGGGCCTGGTCGAACGGCGAGAAGCCCTGCCAGCCCTTGAGTTCGGTGACCAGCCCGCCCGCCGCGTACAACACGTAGGCGGCCACGGCCGCGGCCGACGCGACCGCGTTCGCCACCACGTGCCTGCCGGTGACCGCGCCGACCGCGAGGGCGAGCCAGCCGAACTCCAAGCCCAGCAACACCATCGCCACCGAGCCCGCGGCCGCCTGGCCCGGCGGAACGTCCAGGTCGAACAGTGGCGAGCACACCGCGACGGCGAGGAACAGCACCACGCCCAGGGCGACCACCCCGGTCGCGAGCGCGGCCGCGCGGTGCAGCACCAGGCTCGTCGGCGAGACCCTGGTCATCAGCAGGACCTCGAGCGTGCCCGCCTCCTCCTCGCCCGCGACCGACCGCGCTCCCCTGCCGATCCCGTACACCAGGAACAGGATCGGCAGCATGAGGCTGTACAGCTCGCCGTTGAGGAAGCCGGTGCCGGTGCCGAACTGGTCCAGCTTGAACAGCTCCTTCATCGGCTCCGGGTAGCCCGCGACGAACTCGGCGAGGTTGCCCATGTCGCGGACGGTGGGCCACAGCGCCGACTCGAGCAGCACCAGCACCACCAGGCCGACGCTCCAGCCGACGAGCGCACGCCGCTGGTCGCGCAGTGTCTTGGTGAAGACGTTCGTGAGCACCGCCCTCACGCCTTTCCGTAGTAGGTCAGGAAGATCTCCTCGAGATCCGGCTCGTGGCTGACCACGCCGGTGATCCGGTACGGCGCGGCGACGGCGAACAGCTCGGCCGTCGACCCCTCGACGACCAGCTGCACGCCCGATCCGTTCGCGTGGACCTCGGTCACACCGGGCACAGCGCGCAGCCGCTCGGCAGGCACCTCGCCCTCGAACGTGAGGTCCAGCCGCCGCAACGCCTTCGCCTTCAGCTCCGCCACCGACGCGACCTCGACGAGCCCGCCTTCGCGCAGGATGCCGACCACGTCGGCGACCGCCTCGACCTCGGAGAGCACGTGCGAGGACAGGAAGACCGTCTTGCCCGCCTGCCGTGCCTCACGCAGCATCCCCAGGAACTCCCTCTGCACCAACGGGTCGAGGCCCTGCGTCGGTTCGTCGAGGACCAGCAGCTCCGGATCGTGCTGGAAGGCCTGCGCGATGCCGACCTTCTGCCGGTTGCCGTGGGACATCGCACCGACGACCTGACCGAGGTCCAGGTCGAGCCGCTTCGCGAGCCGGGCCGTGCTCGACGGGTCCACCCCGCCCCGCAGGTTTCCCATGTACCGCAGGTAGTCCCCGGCGGTGAGGTCCGGGTAGGCGACGAAGTCGCCGGGCAGGTAGCCGATCCGGGACTGGACCGCCTCCCGGTCGCGCACCACGTCGGCGCCGAACACCGTGGCCCGCCCGCTCGTGGGGCGCAGGAGCCCGGCGAGGATCCGGATGGTGGTGGTCTTCCCTGCGCCGTTCGGGCCGAGGTAGCCGAAGAGCACACCGGCGGGCACGTCCAGGTCCAGTCCGGTCAGCGCCGGCCTGCGGCCGTACCGCTTGGTCAGCCGTTCCGTGTGGATGATCATCGTTCCTCCGTCGCCACGGGTCTGCGCGGGCGGGCGGACAGCGCGATGAGGAGCGCGCCACCGACGAGGAAGACGGCGCCGACGGACAGGGTGGTGACCGCGATCGGCGGCAGTGCCGGTGCGGTGGCGCCGACCGCGACGTCCGCGCGCACGTCCGGCCGCGCGTCGGCGTTCATGACCACGAGCGACCAGTCCCCCGGCCGCGGTGTCCAGTCGAGGGTGAGGGTGCCGGTGCCGGTCGCCTGCTCGGTCCAGATGCGCAGGCTCCCCGGCGTGTCCGGTGGTCGCATGCCACGCAGGTGCGCACCGGCCGCCATCGGCCGGTAGCCCCGGTGGTCCCGGTAGTCGTCGAACCTGCGGTGCGGCACTCCGCCGAGGTAGCGGTCGACGTCGGCGGTGCGGGCGATCCCCGCGAACAGCGGTCGGCCGTCCACATCGGACACATCGACGCGGATGTCACCGAGGATGTCCCGCGCCCACGGCCAGTCCTCGTCGGCAGGTGCCAGGTCGCGGGCGTCGAACCGCAGTGCGTAGCCGCCGTCGTCGAACCGCTCCACCGGTGTGGTCACGTAGCCGGCCGAGTCGCGCTGGGACTCCAGCCACAACAGCCCGCCACCGGCTCCCGCGCCGCCGAGCCCGACGAGCAGCAGCAGCGCGCCGACGATCACCCCCGCCGTACGTCCCGCCGATCCCGCGGGCTGCGCGACCTGCTTCTCCTGCTCCGGTTCCTCGGTCGCCGCCGGGTCCGCGCCGCCCAGGTCCAACCGGAAGGGCGGGTACTCGTCGGTCATCAGCGCCGCGTAGGCGGCGACCCGCAGCACCCACCGGTTCATCCCGACGACGAGGTCGAAGATGCCGCGCGGGTAGCGGCCGGTGAACAGCAGCGCCACCCCGGCGAACAGGGTCAGCAGCGCGACAAGCCCGCCGTCGAACCCGAGCCAGCCCTCGCCCCACTGCCACAGCACGTATCCGCCGCCACCGGCGAAGAAGGCGACGACCAGGTAGTGGGGTATCGCGAGCAGCCACCACTTCACCAGCGCCAGCCCACGCGAGAGCCGTTCCGGGTAGGCGACGTCCAGCGTCGCCGGGTAGTCCGGCTCCTGGCCGAGGCTGAACGGTGGGTACCGGTCGGTGGCCAGCGCGCCGTACCCGTAGCACCACACGCGCCACGTCCAGCGCATGACGCCGAGGTT
This sequence comes from Actinophytocola sp. NPDC049390, assembly GCF_044466355.1. NCBI lineage: Bacteria > Bacillati > Actinomycetota > Actinomycetes > Pseudonocardiales > Pseudonocardiaceae > Actinophytocola > Actinophytocola sp. NPDC049390. The sequence goes on along the minus strand of NZ_JBITMQ010000021.1, from coordinate 95,182 downwards.
GAAGTCGAACAACGCCCTCGGGTACCGCCCGGTGAACAGGATCGCGACCAGCGCGACGAGGGTGACCACCGGGAACGCCACCCACAAGAAGAACAACACGATCGCGTGCGGCACCAGCAGGAGCCACTTCACCAGCCACAGCCAGCGACTGGGTGCGTCGTCGAGCCTGGCGGCCAACCGCACCGGAGACGTCATGGTGATCACGGCCTTTCCTCGGACGGACCTGCCTCCACCGTCTGCGATGGCACCGCTGGCGCACAGAGTCCGTGGGACGCGCGCGGCGGGCCTTTGGTCACGGCGGGCCGGGAACTTGAGCACTGCCATCGACCGCCAGGAAGGGCGACTGTGACGACACGTGCTCGAGAAGCGAGGAGGCCGCACGATGAACGAGCGGACACCCGACACGCACACGGTGCTCGACGCGATCACACTGGCCAACCGCGCGCCGTCGGTGCACAACACCCAGCCGTGGCGGTGGCTGCTCGGTGACGAGACCATCCACCTGATGGCCGACCGGAGCCGAGGACTGCCCGCGACCGACCCCGATGGGCGGGACCTGCTGGTGTCCTGCGGCGCCGCGCTGCACCACCTGCGCCTGGCGCTGGGAGCGCTCGGCTGGCGCGCGATCGTGCACCGCCTCCCGAACCCCGCCGATCCCGACCACCTGGCGGCGGTCGAACTGGCACCGAAGACACCGTCCACCGAGGACATCACGCTCGTCGGCGCGATCTCACGCAGACGCACCGACCGCCGCCGCTTCTCGTCGTGGCCGGTGCCGGATGGACACCTCGACCTCATGGTCCGCAGGGCGGGAAAAGCGGGCGCACTGCTCGTCCCGGTCACCGGCCGCATCACCCGAAGGCAGCTCATCCGGGCGATCGACCAGGCGGCGGGCGCCCAGGACCACGACCCCGCGTACGCCGAGGAACTCGCCACGTGGACCGGGCGCAGCCGCCTGTCCCGCGACGGCGTGCTCACCACGAGCACCCTGCCGGAGCAGCACACCCACGGCGACACCGCCATGCGCGCGTTCCCCGTCGGCACGCTGCCCGACGCAGAGACCGGCAGAGGCGAGCGCGACGCGGGCGAACTGCTGGTGCTCGCCACCACCGACGACGACCTCGTGTCGGTGCTGCGGGCCGGTGAGGCGGCCAGCGCCGCGCTCCTCACCGCCACCCACCTCGGGCTGGCGACCTGCCCGCTCTCGCAAGCGCTCGAGGTCGAGGACACCAGGAGCCTGATCCGCGCCCAGATCCTCGACGACGTGGCGTTCCCGCACCTGATCCTGCGCGTCGGCTGGGCACCCATCGCGGCGCCGCCGCCACCGGAAAGCCACCGCAGGGCGACGAGCGACACCGTCGAGTACCTGCCCGGCACCCGACACACCCCTTGACCGCGCGTGCCGTCCCGCGCGGGATGCGGCTGCTCCGCGATTACCGGCGCGGCTGGCTACGACCGGACGTCCTCGCCGGTGTCACCGTAGCCGCCTACCTGATCCCGCAGGTGATGGCGTACGCGGACGTCGCGGGCCTGGCGCCCGAGGTCGGACTGTGGACCATCGTCAGCTCCCTGCTGGTCTACACGGTGTTCGGGTCGTCACGGCAGCTGTCGGTGGGACCGGAGTCGACGACCGCACTGATGACTGCGGTGACGATCGCCCCGCTGGCGGCAGGCGACCCTGCCCGGTACGCGGCGCTGGCCGCCGTGCTCGCGCTGCTCGTGGGGGTGCTGTGCCTGCTCGGCGCGGCCGCACGGCTCGGCTTCCTCGCGGACCTCCTGTCGCGGCCCGTCCTCGTCGGCTACATGGCCGGGGTGGCCGTCCTCATGATCGTTGGCCAGCTCGGCAAGGTCACCGGCCTGCCGCTCGACGGTGGCTCCGTCGTCGCCGACCTCCGCGCTTTCGCCGGGCAACTGGACCAGGTCCACCTCCCCACGGTGCTGCTCGCAGCCGGGGTGCTGACCTTCCTGGCCGTGGGTGGGGCACTGGCGCCGAAGCTGCCGGTCCCGCTGATCGCCGTGCTGCTCGCCGCGGTCGTGACCGCGCTGTTCTCCCTGCGGGACAGCGGTGTCCAGGTGATCGGCACGATCCCGGCCGGCGTCCCGGCTCCCGGGCTGCCCGCGGTGTCCGGTGCGGACGTCATGGAGTTGCTGCTGCCCGCCGTCGGGGTCGCGGTGGTCGGTTATTCGGACAACGTCCTCACCGCGCGGTCCTTCGCCATCCGGAACGACTACCGGATCGACGCGAACAGCGAACTGCTCGCGCTCGGCACCGCCAACATCGCGGCCGGAGTACTGCGGGGGTTCCCGGTGAGCAGCAGCGCGAGCCGCACCGCCATCGGCGACAGCCTCGGCAGCCGCTCGCAGGTCCACTCCCTCGTCGCGGCCGGCGTGGTCGTGCTCGTGCTGCTGTTCGGGCGCCCGCTGCTCGCCACGTTCCCCTCGGCGGCACTGGGCGCCCTCGTCATCTACGCCGCCACGCGGCTCGTCGAACTCGCGGAATTCCGCCGCATCGGCGCGTTCCGCCGCAGCGAACTGGCACTCGCCCTGGCCACGACCGCGGGCGTGCTGCTGCTGGATGTGCTGAACGGTGTGCTGTTCGCGATCGGACTGTCCATCCTGGACCTGCTGCGGCGGATCGCGCGCCCGCATGACGGCATCCTCGGTGAGGCGCCCGGCGTGGCCGGGATGCACGACATCGACGACTACCCGATGGCCACCCGCATCCCGGGACTGGTCGTGTACCGCTACGACGCCCCGCTGTGCTTCGCCAACGCCGACGACTTCCGGCGCCGTGCACTGGCCGCCGTCGAGGAGTCCCCCACCCCGGTCGCGTGGTTCCTGCTCAACGCGGAGGCCAACGTGGAGATCGACATCACCGCGGCCGACGCGATCGAGGATCTGCGTGCGGACCTCACGCGGCGCGGCATCGTCTTCGCGATGGCCAGGGTCAAGCAGGACCTCCGCGCCGAACTGTCGGCCGCCGGGCTGGTCGAGCGTATCGGGGAGGACCGGATCTTCCCGACCCTGCCGACCGCGATCGCGGCCTTCCGCGAGCACGTCAGGTGACGATCGCGCGACGTCGGCGATCCAGGGACGTAGGTCTCGGGTCCGGAGGGCCAACGCCTCCGGCGAGCCGCAGGAGAACGGAAGACAGTCACGGTATGGGCAAACATGTCGTGATCCTCGGTGCGGGCACCGGTGGCACGCTCGCGGCCAACCGGCTGCGGCGGGTGCTCGACGCCGACGTGCAGATCTCCGTCGTCGACCAGGACGACGACCACGTCTACCAACCCGGGCTGCTGTTCCTGCCGTTCGGCCTGGCCACTGTGGACGAACTCGTGCGGCCGAGGCCGCGTCAGCTCCGCGGGGCGATCGGATACCACCGCAGCGCCGTCGACCACGTCGACGTCGAACGGCACCGGGTGTTCCTCGACGACGGCACCCTGCTGCGCTACGACGTCCTCGTCGTGGCCACCGGCGCCCGGCTCGTCCCGGAGGAGACCGAGGGGTTGACCGGCCCCGGCTGGCGCCGGTCCGTCCACACCTTCTACGACCTGCCGGGCGCGGTCGCGCTGGCGGACGTGCTGCGCGCCTTCGACGGCGGCGAGCTGGTCGTGAACGTGGCCGACCTGCCGATCAAGTGCCCGGTGGCGCCGCTGGAGTTCTGCTTCCTCGCCGACTGGTACTTCCGGGAGCGCGGCATCCGGGACGACGTGCGGCTGGTGTACGCCACACCACTGGACGCCGCCTTCACCAAACCGGTCGCCGCGCACGCCCTCGCCGGGCTGCTCGAGGAGAAGGGCGTCGAGCTGGTCACCGAGTTCAACCTCGGCGCGGTCGACGCGGACGGCGAAGGTGGCCGACTGGTCTCGTACGACGAACGGGAGATCGAGTTCGACCTGGCCGTCGTCGTCCCGGCACACGGTGGTGCCTCCTATGTGGATCGCTCACCCGGGCTGGGTGACGCGCTCGGGTTCGTGCCCGCCGACCCGCACACCCTCGTCTCGACGGTGAGTCAGGACGTCTTCGTGATCGGCGACGCCGCCGCGGTGCCGACGTCGAAGGCGGGCTCGGTCACCCACTTCGAGGGCGAGGTCCTGACCCGCAACGTGGCGCGGCGCCTCGCAGGCGAACCACCAGACGCGGCGTTCGACGGGCACACCAACTGCTTCATCGAGAGCGGCTTCGGGAAAGCGCTGCTCATCGACTTCAACTACGACACCGAGCCGGTACCGGGCCACTTCCCCGGTCGCGTCGGGCTGCCGCTGCTGAAGCAGTCGCGGCTCAACCACCTGGGCAAGCTCATTTTCGCCTGGCTGTACTGGCACGTTCTGCTGCCCGGCCGGGAGGTTCCCGGTGTCCCCACCGCGATGCCGGTGACCGGCAAGCGGTTCCCCGTCGAGGAGGGGTCATGACGACGAAGGTCTACGCGGGTACCGAGGTAACGGTCGGCGACGACGGTTTCCTCACCCACCCAAGCCAGTGGCGCGAGGACATGGCACCCGAGATCGCCCGTGAGGCTGGCATCGACGAACTGACCGACCGGCACTGGCAGGTCATCAAGTTCATGCGGGACGAGTACGCGACGAAAGGCACCGGCCCGACGGTGCGGGTGCTCGGCAAGAGCTCGGGGGTCACCGTCAAGGAGCTGTACCGGCTGTTCCCGAAGGGCCCGGCCAAGCTCGCCGCGCGCATCGCGGGCATCCCCAAGCCCCGCGGCTGCATCTAGGAGAGGAGTGGACAGATGGCACTGGAGAAGGTCTCGATCATTGTGTCGAAGGGGTCCCTCGACGGGATCTACCCGGCACTGATCATGGCCAACGGCGCCCGAGCCGAGGGCATGGAGGCGAACCTGTTCTTCACGTTCTTCGGCCTCGACGCGATCCACAAGGGACGGCACGAGCACATCAAGCTCGCGACCGTCGGCAACCCCGGCCTGCACCTCGCCACCTGGGCGGGCGGACTGCCCGGCATGTCAGCGGTGATGACCCACTACCTGACGCGCAAGATGGACGCGCTCGACATCCCGACCATCCCGGAGTTCATCGAGATGATCGCCGACACCGGCGCCGGACTGTACGCGTGCAAGGCCTCGGTGGACCTGTTCGGCCTGGACAAGGACGACTTCGTCGACGAGGTCAAGGACATCATCACCGTCGGCGAGTTCTACGAGCTCGCCGACGGCGGCCAGATCATCTTCACCTGACGGTCTTCCTGCGCCCGTAACGCAGGTACGCGATCGGCCCCACGAAGTTCACCGCGATGGCCAGTGCCCACAACGGTTTGCGGCCGTTGACGGCCTCCTGGGGCCGGTGCGCCAGATCGTTCCAGGCGACCGCCGCCAGCCCGACCTCGACGGTGCTCATCGCCACGAAGGCCCACCGTTGCCCGGGTGTGAGGTCACGCCAGTGCTTGCGTGCCATGACTTCCTCCTGAAGTCCACGCGCTCGCGTTCCGCGAGCGCGAAGTAGTCCTGTTCCTCCTGCGCGAAGTGGAGCGTCAGCACGGCGTCGAGGCCGTACAGCGTCGCGCGCAAGTCGTCGACCTGGTCGGACGACAGCCGGCCGGTGAGGTGGCGGCCGAGCCGGGCGGTGAGCCGCTCGATCTCCGCGTGGCCGCGGCTCATGGGCGCGATGCCGTCCCGCCCGCCGACCATCGGCGCCACCGCCGGGTAGAGCTCGTGCTCCTCCGCGCGCTCGTGCGGCAGGATCCGGTCCACGAGCACCCGGTGCGCCGCCCGCACCCGCGCGTCCACCTCGGCGGTGACGCCCACCGACAGCGCGTCGGCGGCGCCGCGCACGACGGCGCGTGCGTCGGCGAGGTCGGCGTGCTCGGCGCGGAACCGGGTGATGAGCCCGCGTGCGATCACCGGCACGTCGGATCGGGCGTTGCCCCGCAGCGCGCGGAGCGCGTTCCCCACCGCGAGCACGTCGATCAGCTCCTGCACCAGAGCGCCGGCCGCGGGCGCGAGGAACCCGAACGCCGCGGCGACCATCGCGACGACCGAGAGGCCCACACCCAGCGCGGCGCTCTGCACGGCGATCCCGTGGGCCCGGCGAGCGGTCTCGACGACGTCAGCGAGGCGGTCGATGCCCTCGTCGGTCAGCACCGCGTCCGCGACCTGCGCGGTCGCCGTCGCCCCCCGGGCGGCGACCGCCACCCCGACGTCCGCCGCCGCCAGCGCGGGGGCGTCGTTGACGCCGTCTCCGACGGCCATGGTCGGAGCCCGGCGCTGTTCGATCCGCACCTGCTCGACCTTGGTCTCCGGCCGGGCGTCCGCCACCACCTCGTCGAGACCGAGCACGCCCGCCACGTCGTCGGCGACCTCACGACGGTCGCCGGTCACCAGCACGAGGCGGTCGACACCCGCGGCGCGCAGCCGTCTGAGCGTGCGCGCCGCCTCCGGGCGCAGTTCGTCCCGGACCAGCATGGCGGCGACCGGTTCCCCGTCGGCACACACCCAGACCACGCCCGCCGCGTCGAGCTGCGCGCGGCGCAGCGCCGAGCGTGCCCACCCGGGCGGGTCGGCCACGACGAGACGGCCGACGGTGACCGCCACGCCGTCGACCACTCCCCGGGCACCGGAACCCGGCACCTCCCGCACCGCGGTGGCGACCGTGACCGGCACCCGCGCACGCCGGGCCGCGGCCACCACCGCGGTCGCGAGGACGTGCGGGGACTCGTTCTCGACGGCGGCGGCCAGCGCGAGCGCCCGGTTCGCGTCCACACCCGGTGCGGTCAGCACCTCGGTGACCGCGGGCGCGCCGACGGTCACGGTGCCGGTCTTGTCGAGTATCGCCGTCCGGACCCTGCCGAGCCGCTCGAGCACCGCGCCGTCCTTGACCACCACACCGCGCCGGGACGTCGCGGACATGCCACCCGCGATCGCGACCGGCACCGCCAGCAGCAGCGGGCACGGGGTCGCCGTCACCAGCACGGCAACGGCGCGCACCGGGTCACCCGCCCACCACCAGGCAACACCCGCGACGGCGAGCGCGACCGGCACCAGGACCACCGCGAACCGGTCGGCGAGCCGCGCGACCGGCGCGACGCCCGCGAGAGCCTGTTCGGCCAGCCGCACCACACCCGCGTAGGCACTCTGGTCGGCTCGCCGTACCGCACGCACGGTCACCGCCGCACCCGCGTTGCACACCCCGCTGCGCACCACGGCGTCCACCGCGCGCGACACCGGAAGCGGCTCACCGGTCAGCGCTGACTCGTCGAACGTGCCCGCCTCGAGCAGCCTGCCGTCGACCGGCACGACCTCACCCGAGCGCACCACCACGACGTCCCCGACCACGACCTCGGCGACCGGCACCTCCACCACCGCGCCGGCACGGCGTACCCGGGCGGTACGAGGGGCGCGCGCGAGCAGCGCGTCGAGGTCGCGGTGGGCGCGACGCTGCGCGTAGCCCTCCAGCGCCTGCCCGGTCCCCAGCATCAACGCGATCAGCGCCCCGGCGAGGTGCTCCCCCACCACGAGGGTGCCGGTCAGGCTGAGAGTGGCCAGCACGTCGGTGCCGAACCGCCGCGCGCGCAGGTCGGTCACCACCATCGACATCGAGTAGGCGAGGCCTGCGAGCGTCGCCGCGAGCCAGAGCGCGGGGAAGGCCATCCCCGCCAGGGTCGCGACCGCCAGAACGCCGACGATCACCACCTGCGTGCGCCACGGCACTCGTGTGTCCACAACAGACCCTCCGGTCAGATCGGGTGATCCCGGCGCACGACGGCGACCGGGCACGGCGCCTGGTGCAGGAGGTACTGGCTCGTCGAGCGGAGGAGGGCGCCGCGATAGCCGATCCGCCTCCCGCTGCCGACGACCGCGAGCTGGGCCGACGCGGCCCGGTCGAGCAGCGCCCGGCCCGGCGTGTCCGCGACCACCTCCTGAACGACCTTCACCTCCGGGTACCGCGCACCGCGGTCGGCGAGCCGCTCGGCGATCGTCTCCGCCACGCGGTCGGGGGTGACGTTCCCCTCGACGGGTGCGATCAGACCGTGCACGGCGACGAGACCTGTACCGCGCAGCGAAGCCTCGCGCAAGGCGAAGTCGATGGCGGCGTCACTGTTCACGGTGCCGTCGACCCCGACGACCACCGGCCCGTCACCGCGTTCGTCGGGCCCGCCCATGACGACCATCGGACAGCCGCCACGAGCAGCGACGGTGACCGCGGTGGTGCCGATCAGCAGTCCCGAGAAGCCCCCACGTCCTCGGCTGCCGAGGACGACGAACGAGGCACCCGCGGACTCGCGCACCAGCAGCTCCGCCGAGGGGAGCTCACCGGTCACCACGCTGACGGGCAGACCGGCGGCGACCTCGTACACCACGTCCCGCGCTTCTCGCACCACCCGCGCCGCGCAAGCGGGCGAAGAGGCGGCGTGCACGAGCCGGAGATCGGCACCGCGTGGTCCGGCGTGCTCGGCCGCCCACCGGACCGCGCGCAAGGCGTCCGCTGTCCCGTCGACTCCGACCACGACCGGCCGCGACATGGTTCACTCCCGATCCGGCTCCGTGCGCACGACGGCGACCGGGCACGGCGCGTGCTGCAGGAGGTGCTGGCTCGTCGAACCGAGCACCAGACCACGAACTCCGCCACGACCCCGGGTGCCGACCACCACGAGCCGCGCGCCCTCGGCATAGCGCAGCAGCGCCTCGGACGGGTGGTCGCGCACGACCTCGCGGGTGACGTGCACGTCGGGGTACTTCTCCTGCCAGCCGGCCAACCGCTCGGCCAGCGTCTCGTACGCGCGCTGCTGCGCGCCGTCGAAGTCCGGGGGCGTGGGGTGGCCGAGCAGTACCGCGTCGGCGAGGGACTCGTGCCAGACGTGCACGGCGACGACGTCGGCGTCCTGTGCCGAGGCCTCGGCGAACGCGAACGCGACGGCGTCCTCCGAGTCGCGCAGGCCGTCGACGCCGACCACGACCGGGCCGTGCGCGGGCACCTCACCCCGGACGACGACCATCGGGCAGTGCGCCCGGCCGGCCAGCGCCACGGCGGTGGAGCCGATCAGCAACCCGGTGAACCCGCCGAATCCCCGGGAGCCGAGCACCAGCAGCGAGGCGTCGAGGGACTCCCTGACCAGCAGGAGCACCGCGGGTACCGGCGCCAGCACGATGCTCGTGCGCACACCGGCCTCGTCGGCCACGTCCCGCGCCTCGGCCAGCCAGCGCCGTCCCTGCTCACGCAACACGTCGAGCACCCCGGGATCGAGCACCCCCGCCACTCCCGCCGACAGCTGGTACGAGCTGACCAGCCGCAACGGCATCCGACGACGACCGGCCTCCATCGCGGCCCAGCGGACCGCGTCCAGTGCCGATGCCGAGCCGTCAACGCCGACCACGATCATGATCGGTCCTTCCCTCGAAGTCACTGGCCTTGTAGACGAAACTAGCGCCGTGCCGGACGGGGGACCGCCGCCGAAGGTCCTGCCCGCACGGGACGTTCGGTCCGCCGGTCTGACCACAATGGACACCGGGTCACACCAGGGGGACGAAAGTCCTCCGCACCGGCGGCCAACGACCGTGTGGCCGATCCACGCTCCGCGGGACGGTTGTGTCGGAGATTCCGGAAGGAGGGGTCGTCATGACCACCACCGAGGTGCGCACCGCCGCACTGTTCGCCGTGACAGACCGGTGTGATCGCTGCGCTGCCAGGGCCACCACGCGGGCGGTTCTGCGATGCGGTGGTGAACTGGTGTTCTGCGACCACCACCTCCGCCGGTACCGCCCCGCGCTCGCCCCGCTGACGGCGCGGTTCGAGCGACACGTCGAGTTGGACGAGGCACTGGCTTTCGCGCCGTCGTTCACAAGGAGGTGACCCCGATGACCGGCACCATCGTCGTCGGCGTTGACGGATCCCCGGCCAGCATCAACGCCCTGCACTGGGCGGTGACCCGCGCGAAGGCCGAGCACCGCACGCTGATCGCGGTCGAGGTGCGGTACCCCGCGCACCTGCTCCCCGGCACGTCGTACGCCCCGGCGCCGTACGGAACGGCGCCGCCGCGACGGAACGCCAGCACCCTGCACGACACCGTCACCGCGGTGCGCGAAGCGGAACCGACCGCCCCCAGGATCACGGAACTGCACCGTAGCGGTGAACCCGGTGTCGAGCTGGCGCGCGCCGCGCACGGCGCCGAGATGCTCGTGCTGGGCTACAACCCGCACGGCAGGACGACCGAGTTCCTGTTCGGCCGCGTCACCAACGAGTGCCTGCGCCACGCGGACGTGCCCGTCGTGCTCGTCCCCGCCAACGGACACCGAATCTGACACACGTGTGTGGGCCATGCCGCGAACGACGGCATGGCCCACACGTCTGTTCTCAGTCGTCCCAGCCGATGGCCGCGGGCATGCCCGCGGCGATGACGACGTCCTTGACGCCACCGACCGTGCGGACGAGCGCACCGACCAGCGAGCGCTCAGCCGTGTCGGCGAACTCTCCCGAGACCGTCACGTGCCCGTCAGCGACCCGGACCGTCCACTGCCTGCGGCTGCCCGCGTACTTGTCGAGCAGTCCCCGCACGTTCGCGGTGATCACGTCGTCGGTGCGGACCATGGTCCGCAGCAGGTCGCGGCGGGCGACGATGCCGACCAGCAACCCCTCCTCGACGACCGGCACCGACCGCAGGTGCTTGGCGAGCATGCGTTCCGCGATCTTCGCGACGTCGGCGTCCGGCGTGGTCACCTCGACCAGCGGGGTCATGACCTCGGTCACCGGAGCGTCCCGCCGGTGCTCGGCGCGAAGCCCGTCGGACTCGCTGAAGATCCCCACGACGCGGTCACCGTCGTCCACCACCGGCACGGCCGCGAAGCCGTGCTCGGTGAGGGCGGTGACCGCGTCCAGCACCGTGGCCGTGGTGTCGACGCTGACCACCGGCCTGCTCATGATGTCCCGTGCACGCATGGCCGTGCCTCCTCGCTACCCGGTCGTTTCCGTCCGCACCACGGCGACCGGGCAGGTGACGTGGTGCAGCAGGTGCTGGCTCGTCGAGCCGAGGACGAGGTCGCGGAAGCCCCCGTGGCCCCGCCGTCCGACGACCAGTAGCCGCGCGGTCTGTGCGCAGCGGCGCAGCGCCCTCGTCGGCCGGTCGTGTACGACGTCGCGTTCGACGCGCACCTGCGGGTACTTCTCCTGCCAGCCCGCGAGCCGCTCCGCGAGCGCGGTTTCGGCGGCCTCACGCTGGAGGGTCCAGTTCAGCCGCGCGTTGTTCGCCGCGAGTGCCTCCTCGAACACGGACTCGGCGTACGCGTGGAGCGCCACCAGCGTCGCGCCAGAGGACGACGCCTCGGCGAACGCGAACGCGAGCGCCGCCTCGCTCGCTTCCGTGCCGTCCACACCGACCACCACCGGGCCGGTGCGGGGCGACCCGTCGGCGCCGTTGCGGACCAGCACGACCGGGCAGTGCGCGTGGCCTGCGAGCGCGAGCGACGTCGATCCCACCAGCATGCCGGTGAACGCGCTGTGGCCCCGGTTGCCGAGCACGAGCACCGACGCGCTCTCCGACTCCCGCACCAGCCCCGCGGTCGGCGGCATCGCGGCGAGTTCGGTGTGCACGTCGAGACCGGGCTCGACCGCGGTCGCCACCTCACGGGCCTCGCTCAACCATTGCCTGCCCTGGTCGCGCAAGGCGTTCAGGATCGACTCCTCCTCTGTCACCCCGGAGGGGAACCCGATCGGGAGCTGGTAGGCGTGCAGGAGGCGCAACGGCAGCCCGTCCAGGCGCGCGCGTTCGGCCGCCCATCGGACCGCGAGCAGCGCGGTGGCCGATCCGTCGACGCCGACGACGACGGGCTTGCTTCGGGGTGCCATGGTTTCTCCTTACAGTGGAAGGGCTACAGCGGTCGGCTGCGTGCGGGCGATCACGACCGGACAGCCGCTGCGCCGGATCAGGTCGCGGCTCACGGAGCCGAACAGGCCGGACGCGAGGCGGCCGCGCCCACGGGAACCGAGGACCAGTACCGCCGCTCGCCGGGACACCGCCACGAGCGCGCGCCGAGGGTCGTCGGGCACGACGTCGACGGACACCACCACGTGCGGGTACAGCTCGCCGTAGGCGATGAGCAGGCGTGACTGTGCGAGGGCGGCGGCCTCGCCAAGGTGCCCGGCCGGGACGCACCGCAGGATCGTCAGCGGCCGCCCGCTCCTGGCCGCCGCAACGTACCCGTAGGCGAGCGCGGCCTGAGCGGTGGCGGACTCGTCGAGTGCGACGACCACCGGGGCGGTCGCGGGCAGTTCCGCCCACTCCCGTCGCGGCACCACGGCCAGCGGGCAGTGCGAGGTCGTCAGCAGGTCACCCGGCACCGACCCGCTGATGGCCTCGGCGAAGGGGGTCGCGTCGTCGGCACCGACGACCAGCAGGTCGGCGTGCTCGGTGGCGGCACGCAGGACCGCGGCCGGCGGGCCGGACACGACGTCCGTGGCCACGGCCAGGTCCGGCCGCTCGGCCAGCACTCCGTCCAGCAGCTCGGCGAGCATCCGCACCGCGGTGACGCGGTGTTCCTCGGCCACCTCGTTCGGGAGGTACCGGTCCGGGGCGGCCGGCATCGGCACCGCCGTCACCAACCGCAGCTCGGCGTGGCGGGCATGTGCTTCCGCCGCCGCCCAGCCGACAACGCCACGCCCGTCCGTCCTGGACACGCCCGCGACGACACGGCGGAACTCGGTGCTCATCGCCGATCCGTCCGCGCCACCGCGACCGGGCATTCGGCGTGGTGCAACAACGTCTGGCTCACCGAGCTGATCCCCATGCCGGCGAACGCGTCGCGCCCGTGCGAGCCGACGACGATCAGCCGCGCTCCCGTGGCGTGTTCGAGCAGCGCGCGGTCGGGCCGGTCCCTCCGCACCACCGCCTGGACCTCGACCCGCGGGAACTTGTCCCGCCACGGGGACAGCCGCTCGGCGAGGCGCTTCTCTTCCCCTGCCTGGACCTGCTCCCAGTCAACGGTCCCGGGCAGCGTCGTCCACGCACCGGCCAGGTGCACGTCCAACCACGTGTGCACGGCCACCAGCGGGACGCCGTGTGCGGCCGCCCACTCGAACGCGAAGGCCAGCGCGGCGTCGCTCAGCTCGGAGCCGTCGACCCCCACCACGACCGATCCGCCATCGCGCGGCACGTTGTCGCGTGTGGACGAATGCATGACCACGACCGGGCAGTGCCCGTGGGCGGACAACGCCACCGCGACCGAACCGACCACCATGGCCCGGAACCCGCCCAGGCCGCGGGATCCGAGCACCACCAGCTGCGCCGTGCGCGACTCGGAGACCATCACCTCCGCCGGCGCACCGGCCCGCAGGTCGGTGATCACCGACAGTCCGGGTGCCGTGCGGCGCGCGACGCTGCTCGCTTCGGTGAGCCAGTGCCGTCCCTGGGCCATGACGGCGTCGTGGAAGTCCCTCGGCGGCGCGACCCGGCGTGGCCGTCGCACGGTCGCCAGGCCGCACACGTGCACGAGGCGAAGCGGCGCACTCCGGTTGGCCGCCTCCCGCGCGGCCCAGCGGACCGCGTGCAGTGCGGACTCCGACCCGTCCACACCGACCACGACCGGGTGGTCACAGTGCGCGGACAGGTGCGCGTCGTCGGTGATCATGGTGCCCTCCTCGGGTGGGTCCGTTTCGGCGTCATGACCGGGCGTCCGTGCGGACGGTGGTGACCGCGCTGACCGGCCTGCGCGGGGTACTGCCGACCGGGTGGCCGTAACCGATGCGCAGCACGGTCTGCGGGTACCCGCGGATGCCGAGCTGGGTTCGCAGTGCCGGCCTGGTGAGCGGGACCTCGACGGGCTGGGACAGGAAGGAGGCGCTCAGCCCGAGCGCGGTGGCCGACAGCAGCACGTGCTGCATCGCGAGCCCGGCTCGCACGTGGTCGCCCGGGGTGTCGCCGTGGGTGGTCAGCACGACCACCAGGGGCTCCTGTTCGAACGGACGCTCCACCGCCGAGCCGGGGTGGAACTGCCTCGGTGTGAGCAGCGACCCGCCCACCGGCCGAGGGCCACCCGCCGAGCGTGGCACGCCGTCCTCGGCGTCCTCTGTGTCCCGGTCCGCCCACGCACGCAGCTCGCGTTGGAAGGCCGGGTCCTCCTGCTGGATGTGGTCGGCACGGCGCAACAGCGTGGCGAAGGTGTCCAGCTTCTTCGGCGTGTCCAGCACGATCAGGTGCGCCCGCTCTTCTTCCGCGGCGCGCAGCAGTGCGTTGCGGTGCTCGGACGGGACCGGTCGTTCGATGAACGGCCTGCGGTTGGTCGCCCGGTGCGGAACCGACCGCATGAGCGTCGTCTGCTTCGGCGCCACCGCGCGGTCCCCCGTCACGCGCAGGACGGCGAGCAGGTCCGGACGGCCCGCGTCGGGCAGTACGTCGAGCACCACGCCACGGCCCGCCGCCTCGATCGCGAGCCGCAGGTTGAACAACGCCGCGCCACACGACATGCGGGCTTCCCGGCCTGCGGGATCCGCCACCGGCAGTACCCGGTCGCGGTCGAGGTGCAACTCCACGTACGGGGGTGCGACCACGAACCGCCATGGCTGGGTGTTGTGCACCGAGGGCGCGCGGGTCGCGGCCCGCAACGCCCGCTCGATCACTGTGCCGACGGGAAGGTTCATGGCTGTCTCCTGACTCACGGCCGTTCCAGGGGCCAGGCCTTCAGCGTGGCCGGGTGGCATGGGCGCGGCAGCGGTCGTCGTTCTCTTTCCACCGGGGCAGTTGGTCCCTGCCTAGCGGTGCCGGTCGAGCCAGTCGGGTCCCACCCGTGCCCATTCGGTTTCCCAGGCCCGGTACCGGTGCCGGTCCAGCACGTGGTGCAGTCCCCAGCAGACGAGCGCGAACAGCCCGGCCACGGCGAGCCAGCCCGATACCGCGACCAGCACCCCGGCCACCACCGCGTCCATTGGGGACACTGGTGGGTCCACCGGTGCGCCGGAGGTGTCGAGCCAGATCCGGACCTCGGTTCCGGACTTCATGCCCGCCTCCGCGTCGACCTGCCCGCTGCGGGTTCGCCCGTCGGGAAGCAGCCACCTGGCCGCCACCTTCGACGTCGTGCCGACGCCCTCGCCCTGGCCCACGGACGTCACCGGTGCGTCCTCGGTGAGGACCGCCACGGTCTGGTGCCGCGTGGCCGCCTGCTCCTCGGCTCGCTCAGCGAGGGCCGAGTGGGTCACCGACCCGACGGTCAGCATGACCGGCACCAGCACGAGCGCCAGCAGGACGAACAGGAGCACGGCGGTGCCCTCGGCCCGGTCGACGCCACGCGCCAACGGGTTCCTGCCGGAACGCACCAGCCGCGCGAGGCGAAGGACAGGGGACGAAGCAGCCCGTTCGGTGATCATGGCGTCCCCCTGCGTCGCATGATGTGCCGCTGGACGACAGCGGCCCGCTCCGCCATGCGCGCGTCGAGTGCCTCGAGTTCGTCCTGCGTCATCACGTGCGCGTCGTCGCCGGGGAACACCAGCGCCTCGCGGTCGGTGTCCAGCCACCGCACTGTGAACGGCGGCGCGCCGTCCGGCGAGCTGACGTCGAGGATCCGCGCGCGACGGGCGGCGTGGTCGGTTCCGGCGATCTCGACGATCAGCCAGTCACCTGCTTTGGCGTGCACAGCTGGTCCTTTCCCCGAAACTCCGGCTCGGCTCCATGCTCTGGTCCCGGCGCGGGCGCTGGGGAGAGACCGAGGTCCCCGTCCGCAAGGCCCAACGTCGCTCCCGGCGAGGAACTTGAGCACTGCCGCGGCGGTGGGGGAGGAAACGACCGTTGGGGGCATGAACGTCCACGCCGTCTCCGCACCGGACCACCAGACCGTGCGCGCCGCGATCGAACTCGCCAACCGCGCGCCGTCGGTGCACAACACCCAGCCGTGGCGCTGGCTGGTGGGCCGCGACTCACTGCACCTGATGGCCGACCGGGAACGCAGGCTGCGGATCACCGACCCGGACGGCAGGGACCTCCTGCTCTCCTGCGGCGCCGCACTGCACCACCTGCGGGTGGCGTTCGCGGCACTGGGCTGGCGAGCGGTCGTGCACCACATGCCCAACGAGCACGACCCCGACCACCTCGCCGCCGTCGAGACGCGGCCACACCTGCCGACCGACGACGACATCGCCCTCCTGCGCGCCATCCCCCGCCGCCGCACGGACCGCCGCCGCTACACCTCGTGGGAGGTACCCGCCGCCCACCTCGACCTGCTCGTGCGCCGCGCGGGCCAGGCGGGCGGGCTGCTGGTCCCGGTCATCGACAGCGCCCTCCGCTGGCAGCTCAGCCGCGCCATCGACGCGGCGGCACGCAAACAGGCCGCCGACCCCGACTACCAGGTCGAGCTGGCCGCGTGGAGCAGGAGCAGCTTCGCCGCCGAGGACGGCGTGCTCACCGCCGCCGGCGCGGCCACCTCGATCCGGCACGACGACACCCTGATGCGGGTGTTCCCCGGTGGCTCACTGCACAACGCGGCCACCGGCCGCGGCGAGCCCGACGGAAGCGAGCTGCTCGTGCTCGCCACCCTCCACGACGATCCGGCGTCGGTGCTGCGAGCGGGTGAGGCGGCGAGCGCCGCTCTCCTGACCGCCACCGACCTGGGACTCGCGACATGCCCGCTGTCCCAGCCGCTCGAAGTCCCCGCGACCCGCGCCGCGATCCGCGACCAGGTCCTCGACGGGGCGGCCCACCCCCACCTGATCCTGCGCGTCGGCTGGGCGCCCACATCGGCGCCGCCACTGCCGCGCAGCCCGGTCCGCCGGACCGAGGACACCATCGACCGCCTGCCAGGCCCCTACAGAAGGTGAGAACATGACCATCCGCATCGGCATCAACGGGTTCGGGCGCATCGGACGGGACCTGCTGCGCTCGGCCACCGACCGGGCCGACAACGGGGAGCTCGGCATCGAGATCGTCGCGATCAACGACGTCACCGACGCCGCAACGCTCGCCAACCTGCTGCGCCACGACTCCACCTACGGGCCATGGCACGTCCCTGTGTACGCGACCGAGAACAGCATCTCGGTCAACGGCGAGAGCATCCGGGTCCTCAGCGAACGCGACCCGGCGGCGCTGCCGTGGCGCGAACTCGGCGTGGATCTCGTGCTCGAGTCGACCGGCAAGTTCCGCACCAGGGAGGCCGCGGCCGCGCACCTGACCGCGGGCGCGCGCAAGGTCATCATCACCGCACCGGGCAAGAAGGTCGACGCGACCATCGTCATGGGCGTCAACGAGGACATCTACGACCCGGCGAACCACGACATCGTGTCGAACGCGTCCTGCACGACGAACTGCCTCGCCCCGATGCTGTGGGTGCTGCACAACGCCTTCGGCGTGGTGAACGGCGTCATGACCACCATCCACAGCTACACCAACGACCAGAACCTCCTCGACGGTCCGCACAAGGACCCGCGCCGGGCCCGTTCCGCCGCCGTGAACATGATCCCGACGAGCACCGGCGCCGCGGTCGCGGTCGGCGAGGTGCTGCCGGAACTCGCGGGGCGCCTCGACGGCGTCGCCGTGCGGGTGCCCGTGGAGAACGGGTCGCTGACCGACCTGACCGTGCGGGTCGCCACCGCGAACGTCACCCCGGACCAGGTGAACCGCGCGTTCGCGGACGCGGCGAACGGGCGCCTCAAGTCGGTGCTGCGCTACACCGAGGAACCGATCGTGTCCCGCGACATCATCGGTGACCCCGCGTCGTGCGTGTTCGACGCCGCGCTCACCAAGGTGGAGGGTGCCGTCGTCAAGGTGTTCGGCTGGTACGACAACGAATGGGGCTACGCCAACCGCACCCTCGACCTCGCACACCTGATGGCACGGACCATGTGACCTGTTCTCGGCAACGGGGATGCCCTGGGCCACGTGGCCCAGGGCATCCCCGTTGCCGAGCGTTTCACCGGCGTCGACGCCTCCGACGTCCGCGGTGCGTGTGCGGCCGGTCGTCCATCTGGCGGACCAGTCTCCGTACGAGCAGGCCAACGGCGTCGCGTGCGTTCCGGGCGGTGGCGGCCGCGTGCACGTGCCTGCCGTTGACGTCAACGTCGGCACGCGCGCCCACCGGACACGGCATGGCCGGGTCAGCGTGCCGGTCCAGCTCGACCCGGATCGCGAGCACCGGTTCGTGCGCGTGCCTGGCCAGTGCTGCCAACTTGGTGGCGACCAGTTCCGCCAGCCCTTCACCGAATTCCCCACGCGTGGTCAGGATCGGTTCCGGCAGTTCGACGACGTCCATCGTGACTCACCTCTTTCCCGTCGGTGCGTCGAGCGCGTTCCGGCCCGCGAGGTAGCCGACGTCACGGCCGAGGTCGACCGCATGGTCGGCGAACCGCTCGTAGTACCGGCCGAGCAACGCGAGATCCACCACCACCTCCCCGTCGAGTCCCGGTGTTCCGGCCAGCAGCCTCCGGTACAGGTCTTCCTGCAGACGGTCGACCTGGTCGTCTTCGTGGTCGAGGCGGGTGGCGGCTCCGGCGTCCCGCGTCGAGACGGCGTGGGCGGCCTCGGCGACCAGCGCCAGTGCGCGCTCCCCCATGGCGTGCACCGCGTCCCACAGCGCTGCGGGCACGGGCGATTCCGGGTCGCGGTCACGGGCGATCTCGGCGATGTGCGCCGCCAGCTTGCCCATGCGTCGCAGGTCCACGCTCATCCGCAGGCAGGCGACGATCGCCCGAAGGTCGCCCGCGACCGGTTGCTGACGGGCCAGAAGGTCCAGCGCGAGTTCGTCCACCGCCGCCTGCCGCGCCTTCAGGTCCTCGTGCTCTTGGAGCACCGACTCCGCGAGGGTGCGATCGGCGGAGAACAGGGCGGTGGTGGCGTTACGCATGGCCTTCTCGACCAGCGCCACCATGTCGTCGAGTCCTGCGGCGAGTTGGTCGAGCCGCTCGTGGAAGAGTTTCCGCATGATCGTCATACCGTCATCGTGCGTGGCCGCGGACGACCGCCGAACCCGTCGAAAGGCCGTCCTGGCAGGGACTTTCGTCCGTGTCGCACCGGAACGCGCCGACCGATCCTTGAAGGTATGACAGGCGAAACCACGTCTGCGTGGCAACGGCACCGGGCTGCTCGCACGGTGGCCGGGCTCGCGCGCGGCGCCGCAGATCTCGCCGAACTTCTCGAGATGCTCGGGCTGACCGCGGCGGACGGGCTCGACCCACCCGCCGAGCCGCCGCCGGAGGTGACGAGGAAACCCGTGCCACGGCTGGATCCGCCGAGCGCGTGCCGCATCAACAACCTCATGCGGGTCAGACCGTCTCGGCGATCCGCAACGCCTCGGTGAGCGCCGCGTCCGGGGTGCCGGAGGTGTCGACGTCACTCGCCTGAGGCCAGGGCTCCTCGTCCGCTGCCATGGCGTGCGCGATCACGGGGTCCGCGTCCGACAGTGACGCGCTGCGGGTCCGCAGCCTGCCGTCGGTGACCGCCGCGGGTGCCGTGCATCTCAGGGGCACGAGCGTGCTCCGCGTCCGTTCCGCCAGTTTCCCGGCGAGGTCCCGTTCCGCCGCGGCCGACCAGGACGCGTCCAGCACCACCGGCTCACCGCGCGACAGCAGCTCCCCTGCCCTGTGCAGCATCTCCGTGTAGGTCCGCTCGGTGTGCTCGGGCGAGTAGATGCCTGACCGGTAGGGCGCCGGCACGTGCTGTCTGGGATCGAGGCCGGCGAGTTCCTTGCGTACGCGGTCACTGGACACCAACACAGCGCCCAGTTCGTCGGCGATGCGCCCGGCTATCGTGGTCTTGCCCGATCCGGGTAAGCCACCGACCAGCACGAGCCGCACCGCGCCCCGACGCAGGTGCCGCAGCACGATGTCCGTGTACGCCAGTGCTTCCGCGGCCGCGCTCGGATCGCCCTGTGCGTGGCGCAGGCATGCCACCTTCACCCGCACGAAAGCCCGGTAGGCGATGTAGTGGGCACGTAAAGACGCCGGTGCGGGATCTCCGCTGTACTCGGCGTACCTGTCGAGCAGCAGCGTGCCGAGATCCGGTCTGCCGAGCCGTTCGAGGTCCATCGCCAGGAAGGCGAGGTCGTCGAGGCCGTCGAGCCTGCGCAGGTGGTCGTCGAACTCCAAGCAGTCCAGCACCCTCGGGCCGTCGTCGAGGAGGAAGATGTCGTCGGCGAGCAGGTCCCCGTGCCCGTCCACGATCCGCCCCCGAGCAAGCCGCGACGCGAACAGCTCAGCGCGTCCGGCGAGGAAGTCCCGTGTCCGGCGGCTGATCTCGGCACGTGCCTCGGCGGGCACCACCTCGGCTCCCACCTCGTCGACCTGCGCGAAGCTCGCCTCCCACCGCGCGGACAGGGCGGCGACGGCGCCTTCCGCGTCCACGTGCGGTCCGCGTTCGGCGGCCGCGTGGAACGCCGCGAGCACGCGCGCCAGCCTGCTGATCTCCCCGGACAGCGGGACACCGGCGTGGACCAGCGTACTGAGTCTGCGGTCCTCCGGCATCCGCCGCATCACCACCAGTGGCTCTCCCGGTCCGCCATCCACATCGGACACGGTGGCGACCCCGAGGTAGACGTCTGGTGCCAGCCTGCTGTTCACTCGACCTCGCGCAAGCAAGCGGCGTGCCTGCGCGCACGCGTGCCGAAGTCCAGAAACCCCAGGCTCACCGACTTCTTGAGCTTGTACACCCGGTCGCCGACCAGGAACACCACCCCGATGTGGGTCTCCCGCACGGCCACGAAGGGACTCTGCTGCGTCACGTCGTCAGCGTCCCGGCGGCCCGGTGCGGCAACCAGGGACCAACGCTGCCCACCGGGAGGACCTTGGACTCCAGACCGTACGGCGGTGGTTGCCGAGACTGAGATCGAACCCAACGAAAGGGAGGTCGACAATGTCCCTCAAGGACCAACCGCAGCAACACAAGAACATTCCGGCACAGCGGGCCACGACCCCGGTGGCCACCGCGCCCGAACCGGGTACCAGGGCAGCGTTCGTCGCCGTCGTGCGGATCGCCACGGGACTCGTGTTCCTGTGGGCCTTCCTCGACAAGCTGTTCGGCTTCGGCTACGCGACTCCCGGCGAGCGGGCCTGGATCAACGGCGGCTCGCCGACCCAGGGCTTCCTCGGCAACATCGACCACGGCCCCTTCGCCGCCATGTTCCGCGGCTGGGCGGGCACCGCGTGGGCGGACTGGCTGTTCATGCTCGGCCTCGCGGGCATCGGCATCGCCGTGGTGCTCGGCGTCGGCCTGCGCATCGCGGCTGTCTCCGGCACCGTGATGATGCTGCTGATGTGGGCGGCGGAGTGGCCGCTGGACCGGTTCACCGACGCCGGTGAGCCCACCATGTCCACCAACCCCATCCTCGACTACCACATCCTCTACGCCCTGGTGCTGATCTGGCTGGCCATCGTGGCGGCAGGCAACACCTGGGGCTTCGGCAAGGCCTGGGCGAACCTCGACATCGTCCGGAAGAACCCGTGGCTGCGCTGACCGCGATACAGAGGCTTCGCCCGGGGTGGACATCCGTCCATCCCGGGCGAAGGCGTGTCGAGGACCGGACAGCCGGCTTCAACGACCAGCTGGTGCGCAACGGCTCTGCCTCGGCAGAATCTGCTGATGGCATGGGAATGGGTGGCCCCGACGGTTACCGGCGCAGCAGCGATGAGTGGCATGTTCTTTACCTGGTTGACTGGTCGGCAAAGTCGGCTTCAGGTGGAACGAATGGCCCGCCGTACAGAAGAAAGTGCCGCGCGCGATCGACTAGCCCAAGAACGTCGGGATGCGTACTTCGCCGCACTACGGTCGGCGGCGGTGACCTTGGAGCGCATGCGGTTTCAGAGGAAGGGCGAACATGCCAAGCTGGCCGAGATCGATCAGACCTGGCCAAGAGGAACGCGGTCAGAGATGGCAATGGACGCGGTAATCGCTGTGGAGACGTACGGCACTCTCCAGGCCCGCCTACTGTTGCGGAAGTGGATGCACGCTGCGGCCGATGATGACGAGCAACGGTTGCGCGCCACTCGCGACGCGATGGTCGACCTTGTCCGACGCGAGTTAGGCGCCCAATTCCCCGCCGACATCGATGGCTCCAGTAAGGAATGAAACCCGGCCTTGCATTTACCCGGAATGGGTCGAGGCGACGCTTGCCCGTGGTCTCGCGGGCAAGCTAGGTGGCACCAGGACGAGGTGCTCCACGTCCTGTCGAAGGAGAAGAGGCAGTGCGCCGCAGACCGGGGAACACGTCACCCAGTGCCATCCAGCCAGCGCCGGATGGAACGCGGAGGATGAGATGCCGCAGCCCGGCGCGTGCCGCGCAGCCGGTTACACCGCACGCCCGAAGGAGGCAGCTCAGGCGCGTAGCCTCCGCAGGAACGGGTCACTGGGTTCACGGGGCGCGATCCGCACACGGGCGTCGAGCACCTGACAGCCGTCGACGCGGACGACCACCGGGTTGAGGTCGAGTTCGGTGACCTCGGGGATGGCGTCGGCGAGTGCGCTGGTCCTGACGAGCACGTCGACCAGGCCGTCGGTGGGGAGTGGGCGGTCGCCGCCGAACAGCATGGCCGACGAGCGCAGGCCGTGCACCATCTCCTCGGCGTCCACGTCGGACAGCGGGGTGAGCCGCGCGGCGCGGTCCGCGATGAGGTCAGTGTCGGTGCCGCCCAGTCCGAACACCACCAACGGCCCGAACGTCTCGTCCGAGTCGACGCCGACGATCAGTTCCCGGCCCGGTTCGGCCATCGGCTGGACCAGGACGCCCAGCATGGCGTCACCGAAGCGGTCGCGGAAACCGGTCCACACCGTCCGCAGGTCCGCCTCGGTCGCCACGTTCAGCGCCACCCCGCCTGCTCTGGCCTTGTGCAGCACCCCGGCCGCGATCACCTTCACCGCCACCGGGCCGCCCAGTTCACGGAGTGCCGCGACCGCCTCGGCGACGTCACCGGCCTGGATCGACGGCACCGCCGGGATGCCGAACAGCGTGAGCAGCCGCATCGTGGTGGCTGGTGCGAGCCATCCACCGTGGGGCTCGGCTCGCAGGAACTCCCGCACCAGTGCTCGTGCCTCGTCCAGCCGGACATCGTCCGGCGTCCCGACGTCGCCGGCTGGTCGCGCCCGCCACCGCGCGTAGGTCGCCATCCGGCTGAGTGCCGCCGCGGCGGCGGCCGGGTCGGCGTAGCTCGCCGTGGCCGGTGCCGGGTCGTGCTCGTCACCGAGCCCGATCACCGACGGCAGCTGCCCGGGCCGGACGACCAGCACGGTCTTGCGGCGCTCCCGCGCGATGGCGGGTGCCGCCGTGACCGGGTCCGCGACGGCCGTCGGCACTCCGACGGCGAGCACCGCGTCGATGCTCCCGTCAGCGAGCAGGACGTCGAGGCAGGCGGCGAACGTCGCGGCGTTCACGGCGGCCGTCGTGTCGATGGGGTTGTCCGTACTCGCCTGTGTCGGCAACAACGCGGCCAGCGCGGCACGCGTGGACTCGGCCAGCCGTGGCACGAGAAGTCCGTTGTGGACGCACGCGTCGGCGGCCAGTACCCCGGCGCCACCCGCGTTGGACAGGATCGCGACCCGGTTGCCGCCGGGCAGCGGTTGCCACGCGAGGGCGGTGAGCACGTCAACGACCTCGCTGACCGTGTCTACCGCGATCACGCCCGCCTGTTCGAACAGGGCGTCCCTGGTGACGGCCGGGGTCGCGGCCGCTGCGGTGTGCGACGCGGCGGCCCGCTGGGCGACGTCGCTCTCGGCCGAACGCACGGCCAGCACCGGTTTGGTCCGCGCCAGCCCGCGCGCGAGACGGCTGAACTTGCGCGGGTTCCCGAAGGATTCGAGGTACAGCACCGCGGCCGCGGTGTTCTGATCGTGCCGCCACCACAGCAGCATGTCGTTACCGCTGATGTCGTACTTGTCACCGGTCGACACCATGGTCGAGACACCGAGTCCGAGCTGCCGCAGCAGTTCCACGACCGCGATGCCGACACCGCCGGACTGGGTCACGATCCCCACGTCGCCCTCCGGGACGGCACCGCTCATGAAGGTGGCGTTCATGCCCGTCGCCGTGTTGGCGACGCCGATGCAGTTCGGTCCGACGAGACGCATGCCGTGCCGTCGGATCGATGCCACGACACGGTCGGCGAGGTCGGTGCCGGACAGCCCCGCGGAGATCACGACCACGGCAGGGATGCCTTCCCGGCCGCACTCCTCGACGGCGTCGGGCACCGTCGGCGCGGGCACGCACACCACGGCCAGGTCCGGTACCTCCGTCAGCTCGGCGATCGACGGTCGGCACGGCACCCCGGCGATCTCGTCGGCATGCGGGTTGACCGCGGTCAGCTTTCCCGAAAACCCGCCGTCGAGCAGGTTCCGCAGCACCGCGTGCCCGACCGAGTCCGGCCGCCTGCCAGCGCCGACCACGACGATCGACGACGGCCGCAGCACGTTCGCGAGACTGGCCACGTCGGCGACCCGGTCTCGTTCGTCCACCGCCGCGGCGAAGACCTCGTTCTCGGTCAGCCAGATCTCGACGTGCCTCTCGGGGCCGAGGCTGGACATCCGGTAGGGCAGGCCGGCGTCGGCGAACACCTTGATCATCCGCTGGTTCTCCGCGAGGACCTCGGCGACGAACCGGGTGATGCCACGCCGCCGGGCCGCGGAACCGAGGTGCTCCAGCAGGAGTGTGCCGAGCCCGCGCGCCTGCACCGCACCGTCCACCACCAGGGCCACCTCGGCGGTCGTGCTGCCCAAGGTCCGCTCGTAGTGGGCGACGCCGACGAGTTTCCCGCCGAGCCAGGCGCCGACCGCCGCGTGCGAGTCGTCGGCGGTACGCGCGATCCGGCGGGTGATGGCGTCGAGGATGCTCTTGCCGCTGCCGAAGAAACGGAGGTAGCGGTCGTGTTCGGACAGTCGTGTGTGGAGCGCGAGCACGTCGGCGGCGTCCGACACGTCGATCGCCCTGATCACGACGATCCGGCCGTCGGCGAGCAACGCCCGCACACCGGTCGTCGCGGTCATCGGGTGGCTCCGGCAAGCCGGGCGCCGTCGTCGAAGACGTAGCCCAGCCGGTCCAGCACCTCCACCACACCCGGCACCGCGCGCGCCCGTTCGGCGACCGCGACGCGCGTGCTGCGCCATTCGACACGGCCGAGCAGCAGCACGACCCCGTCCCGGACGGTCACCCGCACCGGCCGCCCGCCGGGCAGCTCCGCCACGGCGTGCTCGACGTCCACGCGGATCTCGTCGTCGTCGCGGACGTACGTGGTCAGCAGATCCCGCCGGGACAGCACGCCGACCAGCCTGCCGTGCTCGGTGACGAACAGTCGCCGCACACCGGCCCTGGCCAGCAACCGCGTCGCCGCCGGCACCGTCGCGTCCACCGGCACCGTGCGCACCGCCTCGGTCATCAGCTCCCGCGCGGTCACCCCGGCGCCGTCCCGGCCACCGATCAGGTCAGCCTCCGACACCACGCCGACCAGCTGTCCGTCCCGGTCGACGACCGGAACGGCCCCGATCCTCCCGCGTGCCAGGACCGCCGCCACCGTCGCGAACGGGGCGCCAGGGGGTACCGACACCGGGCACCGCGTCATCACGCTCCCGACCATCATCGCCGGCACAGTCATCACGCCTCCCTCATGGTTCTCTGACACCAGCCTCCCCACGCGAGCACACCGCGATCAGAGCCGGAAGCAACGACCGCGCCGACGAAGGTCCCGCGACTGGTCCCGGCGGACGCGGGACCGAAGTCCCTGCTCGCCGGACCGTCCGCCCGCAGCGCACCGAGGCGGCGCCGACGGACGCTGGTCGCAGTGGAGGAGGTAGCGATGAGCCACCAGAAGGTCAGGAACGTGATGAGCACCGACGTCGTCACGGTGCGGGAAGGCACTCCGTTCAAGGACGTCGTCCGCGCGTTGTCCAGCAGGGACGTGAGCGCCGTACCGGTCGTGGACCGCGACGGCCACGTGCTCGGTGTGGTCTCCGAGGCGGACCTGCTGATCAAGCAGGGCACCCAGGAGGTCGAGTTCACGCGGTCGCTGATGAGCTGGTGGAGCGGCAGGCGGAACCTGCGGCGCGCCGTCGCCACGACGGCCGCCACGCTGATGACCACGCCCGCGATCACGGTGTCCGACAACGCCACGGTCGCCGGCGCCGCGCGGCTCATGACCCAGCACAACGTGAAACGCCTCCCGGTCGTCGACGCCGACGGCAAGCTCGTCGGCATCGTCAGCCGCAAGGACGTCCTGGCGGTGTTCCTGCGCAAGGACGAGGACATCCGCGACGACATCGTCACGCACGTCTTCGAACGCGGCCTCGGCATCGCGGTCAACCCCGCCACCGTGACCGTCGATGTCCACGACGGCGAGGCCACCCTCACCGGACAGCTCGAGCTGAAGAGCCAGATCGGCCTGGTCGAGGACATGACGAGGCACATCGACGGCGTGGTCGACGTGGTCGTGTCGATGGAGTACCGCCGCGACGACACGCACGGCCACCTCCCGGACCCGATGACCATCGACATCACGCGCCCATAGCCGTTGCACGCGGGAGCGGAGCCGACCGGCTCCGCTCCCTTTCGTCATGCCCCTGCGTTCGTTCCCATCACCCGAGTCCGGAGCCGGCGTGGACGGTGGCCACCGTCAACTGGCCGCCCGGCACGACGCCGGCACACCCCTGCGTGGCGAACAGGACGAATTCCGCCTTCCGCTCGTGGGGCGGGTACACGCGCAGCCCGCGGACGTCCGTCGGCCTGCACACCGCCGGGTCGAACGCCGTGATGTTGCGGAACCCGACGGGCGCTGTGGCGGTCATGCCTGGCTTCAGGGTGACCGCCGGGCCCTTCGTGCCAGAGCGGACCGCAGGCTCGCCGACCTGGTGGCCGTCGTCACCCGCGACGAACGACACGCCGGGGAAGCCCCGGATGACGCACGGGCGGCCGCCGCTGTTGGTGAACACCAGTGCGCGGTACATCGTCCCCGCGGTGCCCTCCGACGCGCCGAGGGACACGGTCAGGTCGTCGACCGTGCACACGGCGGGTCCCGTGGCCGGGCTGGTGGTGGACGGTGCGGGAGCGGCCGCCGTGGTGGTGGTCGTGGTGGCCGGGGCAGTGGTCGGCCGGAGCGCGGGTGTCGTGGTGGTCGGCTGGGGTGGCTGGCCCGGATCCGCTGTGCCGGGCACGTCCTCCGCACATCCCGCCGCCAGCAGGAGCAGGACCGCACCGATCAGGGTCTTTCGCATCGGGATCACGTCCTCTCGGGGCGCATCGTGATGGCGCCCGCCGGGCATTCGGACACGCAGAGGCCACAGCCCTTGCAGTAGTCGTAGTCAATCTCGTAGTGGTCGCCCACCTTGCGGATCGCGTTGTCCGGGCAGACGCCGTAGCAGTTGTCGCAGTCGAAGCAGTTGCCGCAGGACAGGCAGCGGCGCGCCTCGAACAGTGCCGTCGACGCGTCCAGTCCGCCGACGACCTCGTCGAACGTCGTGGTGCGGCGCGCCGACTCGAGCGTCGGGCGCACGCTGGCCGGCGCGTCGGCGTAGTACCAGGTGTTCAGGCCTTCGTACGTGGCGAGGGGCGCGACCGGCGGCTCCTCGTGGGAGCTTCCGCACAACCAGGCGTCGATGTGCCGGGCCGCCTTCTTGCCGTGGCCGACCGCCACGGTGACCGTGCGGTCGGCGGGGACCATGTCCCCACCCGCGAAGACGCCGGGGTGGCCGGTCATGAAGTCCGTGCCCACCCGCATGACACCGTCCGCCACCTCGACACCCGGCACGCCTGACAGGAGCGCGAGATCCGCGTTCTGTCCGATGGCGAGGACCAGCGAGTCGGCCCCCAGTTCCTCGAACTCGCCCGTCGGCTGGGGTTTGCCGTCGTCGCCGAGGCACATCTTCTCGATGGTGACGCGTCCGGCTTCGACGTGGTGGACGGTCGACAGCCATCGCATGGTGACGCCTTCCTCGAGTGCCTCCTCGACCTCGACGTCGTGGGCGGGCATGCGGTCGCGGGTGCGGCGGTAGACGACGATCGCGTCGGTGGCGCCCAGCCTGCGTGCGGTGCGGGCGGCGTCCATGGCGGTGTTCCCGCCGCCGTAGACGGCGACCCGGCGGCCGAGCGCCGGACGCTCCTCCCCGGCCATGGACCGCAGCAGTGTCGCGGCGTCGAGGATGCGAGCGCCGTCACCGGCCGGTATCTCCACCCGCTTGGCGATGTGCGCGCCGACTGCCAGGAACACCGCGTCGAACTCCCGCAAGGCACCGGGCACGTCGGTGACGGGCGTCGACACTTCCAGCGTCACCCCGAGGTCGACGACACGGGCGATCTCCGCGTCCAGGACGTCGCGGGGCAGCCGGTACGCGGGGATGCCGTAGCGCATCATGCCGCCGGGCGCGGCGCCGGCGTCCCGCACCGTCACGTCGTGGCCGAGCAGGGTGAGGTGGTAGGCGGCCGACAGACCGGACGGTCCGGCGCCGACCACGAGCACCCGCTTGCCGGACCGAGGCGCGCGCACGGTGACCGTCCACCCGCGACGGATGGCCTCGTCGCCGAGGAAGCGTTCCACCGCGTTGATCCCGACGGACTCGTCGAGCGTGCCCCGGTTGCACGCGGTCTCACACGGCCGGTAGCAGACCCGGCCCATGATGGCCGGGAACGGGTTGTCGGCGACCAGTGTGCGCCAGGCGTCCTCGTAGCGGCCTTCCTCTGCCTCGTACAGCCATTGCCGCACGTGCTCTCCGGCCGGGCAGGCGTTGTCGCACGGTGAGGTGAGGTGCACGTACTCGGGGCGCTCGGTGCGCCAGGCGCCGGTCCGGTTGGCGAGGCTCGAGCCGGGTCCCAGTGTGATCGCGAACGGCTTGTCCATCACTGCTCCTCGGTGAGACCGAAACGGCGGATGTTGCGGTCGGCCATGGCTTGGATGCGGGCGACGACGTCGGTGCGCGGTGGCTCGCCGAACAGGTGGGCGTAGCGCTTCTGGGGCCGCAGGTAGTCCTCGACGAGCACCCGCCTGCGGATCCGCGACACGTCGACGATCTCGCCGTGGTCCGCCTCGAACACCGGGAACAGTCCGCTCTCCTTGGCGAGGCGCGCGATCCGGATGGTGTCCCCTGCCGAGGTGCCCCAGCCGAGCGGGCACGGCACGAGCACGTGGAGGTAGCGGGCGCCGCGGAACTCGAACGCCCGCGTCACCTTGTACTCGAGGTCCCGCAGGTCGGCCACCGTCGCGGTGGCGACGTACGGGATCTCGTGCGCCAGCGCGATCATCGGGACGTTCTTGCCGCGGCCGAATTCGTTGCCCGGCTCCGGGCCCACCGCCTGTGTGGTCGCGGTCCGCGCGGCGGGCGGGGTCGCACCGGAGCGCTGCACGCCGGTGTTCATGTACGCCTGGTTGTCGTAGCAGACGTACAGCACGTCGTCGTTCCGCTCGAACATGCCGGACAGGCAGGCGAAGCCGATGTCGACGGTGCCGCCATCTCCTCCCTGCGCGACGACCCGCACGTCGTCGATGCCCCTGGCCTTGAGTGCGGCCGCGACCCCGGTCGCGACGGCGGGTGCGTTGCCGAACAGGGAGTGCAGCCACGGCACCCGCCACGACGTCTCCGGGTAGGGCGTGGAGAACACCTCGAGGCAGCCGGTGGCGTTCACGGCGATCATCCGCCCCTTCGTGGAACGCATCGCCGCGTCGAGGACGTACCGGGCGCCGAGCGCCTCGCCGCAGCCCTGGCAGGCGCGGTGGCCGCAGGTCAGCGAGTTCGCGCGACCGGGGTCGGCCTGCACGGCCCGGTCGATCACGGGCAGCAGCCGGTTCCCGACGGCGAAGCTGCCGGTTTGGTAGAACTTCACGGTCTTCGCTGGCATCGCGGTTCTCAACTTTCGATGAGGGTCGTGTCGAGGTCCAGGAAGGTCAGCGCGTCCAGGTCGGTCCGCGTGAGGAGGTCGTGCAGTGACGCCTCGGTGACCGGCCGCCCGCCGAGCCCGGCGACGACCGTGTGCAGCCGCCGCCCGGGCAGGGCGCCACGCACGTCCGCGGTCACGATGCCGCCCGTGCCGACGGAGAACGCCCGCTCCAGCACGATCACCCGCGCGGGCTCCCCGACGGCGGCACGCACGGCGTCGTACGGGAACGGCCGGAACGTCGTGATGCCGACGACACCGACCCGCACGCCATCCGCCCGCAGTGCGTCCACCGTGTCCTTGACCGTGCCCAGCACAGAACCGAGCGCGATCACCACGGTGTCCGCGTCCTCCACCCGGTACGGGCGGACCAGCCCGCCCGAGGACCGGCCGAACCGACGGGAGAACTCCTCCGCGACGTCCGGAATGACGGCCAGCGCGTCGAGCTGCCGCAGGTGCGCCAGGTACCGGACCTCCGTGAACGCCTCCGGCCCGACCATCGCCCCGATCGACACCGGCTCGGCGGGGTCGAGGACCTGCCTCGGCTCGTAGGGCGGCAGGAACGCGTCCACCTCGCCCTGTGCCGGCACGTCGACGCGCTCGAACGCGTGGGTCAGCACGAAGCCGTCCATGCACACCATGACCGGCACGGACAGCTCCTCGGCGATGCGGAACGCCTGCGGGTGCAGGTCGAGCGCCTCCTGGTTGTTCTCGGCGTAGAGCTGCAGCCAGCCGCTGTCGCGCTGGGACATCGAGTCGCTGTGGTCGTTCCAGATGTTGATCGGCGCGCCGATCGCCCGGTTGGCGACGGTCATCACGATCGGCAGCCCGAGGCCGGACGCGTTGTAGACGGCCTCGACCATGTACAACAGCCCTTGGCTGGCGGTGGCCGTGTACGCACGGGCCCCGGTCGCCGACGCCCCGATCGCGGCGGACATCGCGGCGACCTCCGACTCGACGTTCACGTACTCGCAGGGGTGGAGCACACCGGACTTCACCATCGCGGACAGTGCCTCGACGATGTGCGTCTGCGGCGAGATGGGGTAGGCGCTGATCACCTCAGGCCTGCACAGGGCGACACCCTCGGCGACGGCACGGGAGCCCTCGATCTGCCTAAGCATGGGCTGGTTCCCCCTTCGCGGCGCGGACGATCCCGTACGCCCTCATGGCCGCGGCGACGTTCGCCTCGGCGATCTCGGCGGGGAACCGGTCCCGGATGGCCGCGTACACCGCGGCCGGTGACACCAGTCCGCTCGCGGCGGAGAACGCGCCGAGCAGCGCCGCGTTGGGCACCGGTCGCCCGACCAGTTCGCGTGCGATCTCGGTGGCGGGCAGGGAGAACACGGTGCGGCCGACGACCGCGATGTCCTGTGTGGAGTTGACGAGGACGAAACCGTCCGGCCGCAGTCCGTCGAGCACGGGCACCGCGCCGAACAACGTGGGGTCCTGCACGATCACCGCGTTGGGGCGCGCGATCGGCGCGTGCGTGCGGATGGGCCGGTCGGCGACACGGCAGAACGCCACGACCGGGGCACCGGTGCGTTCGGAACCGAAGCTGGGGAACGCCTGCGCGTGCCGGCCCTCCAGGAACGCGGCCACCGACAGCAACTCGGCGGCGGTGACCACGCCCTGCCCACCACGCCCGTGCACCCGTACCTCGTACACAGGACTCACTCCCCAGGCAGCGGCGGCGACACTGACACCGGCACGCGGGCACGCGCCGTCGCGGGCTCACGCATCCGCAGCAGGGGCACGCCGATGCCGTACAGCACGAAGTCGCCATCCGGCTCGATCTCCACGACCCGGCACGACGCGCGGCGCTCGGCAGGCACCAGGTGTGACAGGCGTTCGGGCAACACCGAGGCCGGCCGCACGGTCGCGTGGCCGTGGAAGCTGATCGTGGCGGGCGGGATCGGTGCGACGAGCGCGAGCACGCCGCCGCGGTGCACCGGCACCGTCACCGCGACCCGGCCGTCCGCAGCCAGGTGCCTGGCCTTCCAGCTGTGCGGCGCCACCACCGCGTACAACCGCCGGTCCTCGACGGCGTACACCACTCCGCTCGACCGCGGCGCGCCGGCCGCGGTGACCTGGCTGATCACCGCGAACGACGCCTTGGTCAGCTCACGCCAGACCTGCTCGGTCGTCGTCGCGGGCCGCTGTGCCTCCCGTGCTGTCGTCACCATCGTGTTCCTCCTCATGGCGCGCTGTCGTACTTGGCGAGCAGCTCGCGCAGCCGCTCGACGAACCGCAGCGAGTCGTCGTGGTCGCGCTGCCACACGTTGCGGCCGAAGATGAGTCCCGTCGCGCCCGCGTCCATCGACTGCCGGGCCTTCTCGAACATCGCCTCGTCGCCCGCTTTCGCGCCGCCGGACACCAGCACCATCGTGCGGTTGGCCGAACGCACCACCGCGTCGATGGCGTCCTGCGTGGTGAAGGCCGCGCCGTACTGCTCGGGGGTGCCGTCCTGCTTCTCCGGGTGCGGGAAGTTCACCTTCACCACGTCGGCACCCAGCTCACTCGCGACCCGTGCCGCGTAGTCCACGGCGTAGAAGGAGTTCTTGCCGCCCTTGGCCTCGACGGCCGACCCGCGCGGGTAGGCCCAGACGATCAGCGGCATGCCGAGACGCTCGGCGTCCGCGCGGACCTGGCGGTACTGCGCGAAGTCCTGCTCCTGGGCCGGGGTGCCGACGTACAGGGTGTAGCCGACGGCGTCCGCGCCGAGGCGGACCGCGTCCGCGACGCTCCCGTGCACCGGGGACAACGCCGCGGAGTCCGGCGGGATGTCGGTCTTCCCGTTCAGCTTCAGCACCAGCGGCAGTTCACCGGCGAAGTCCCAGTAGAACTTCTCCGCGAGGCCGATCTGGAGCACGACGCCGTTGAACCCGCCTTCGAGCGCGAGCCGGATCACGTACTTCGGGTCGCCGGACGCCGGGTTGGCGAAGAAGTCGCGCGGACCGTGTTCGAAACCCTGGTCGTACGGCAGGAACAGTGCCGTGCCGTTGCGCAGGCCGTGCTGGTGCAGGATGCGGTGGAGTCGCGCCTTCTTCCCGGTGTCGAGTCCGAGTCGTGCCAGCGATGGACGTGTGGACATCGCGCACTCCTTTCCCCTTGGTGCCGTACCACCACGTTCGCGCCGTGGCGCGCGGGTACCCAGTACCGTTGGTCAGGCGCCACGAGGACCAAGTGCCCTGGCTGCCACCTGTGCGCCACCGGCACGCTCGGGTTCGTGACGACCGACGTCCAATCCAGCAGCGCAGCCGAGACCGCCGTCCTGGTACGGGTGTACGGCACGGTGCAGGGCGTCGGGTTCCGGCCGTTCGTCTACCGCCTCGCCGTGAACCTCGGGCTGCGCGGCGGGGTGCGCAACGCGGGCGGGCATGTCGCCATCCGGCTCGCGGGCCCGACGGCCGCTGTCGACGAGTTCCTGGCGCGTCTCACCATGGATGCTCCCCGGCAGTCCGAGATCGTCCGGGTCGCGGTCACGACCGACGCCACCGGCGCGGGTGCCGGGTTCAGCATCGACGCCAGCGGCGCCGACCCGGCAGGCTCCCGCGACCTGCCCCCTGACCTGGCGACTTGCGACGCCTGCGTGCACGAGTTGTTCGACCCCGCCGACCGGCGGTACCGCTACCCCTTCCTGAACTGCACGGACTGCGGCCCGCGCGCGACCATCGTCGGCGACCTGCCCTACGACCGCGCGCGGACGGCGATGCTGGCCTTCCCGATGTGCGGCCCCTGCGCGGCGGAGTACCGGGATCCGGCGAACCGCCGGTTCCACGCCGAGCCGACCGCCTGCCCCTCCTGCGGCCCGCGGCTGCGTTTCGGTGCCGCGACCGGAGAAGCCGCACTGCGCGCCGCCGAGGCGGTGATCGCCGGTGGTGGGCTCGTGGCGGTCAAGGGCGTCGGCGGCTACCAACTGGTCTGCGCCGCGGACGCCGAGGCAGCGGTGCGGCGGCTGCGTGCCGCGAAGCACCGGCCCCGCAAGCCGTTCGCGGTCATGGCCCGCGACCTGGCGATGGCCAGGACACTCACGATCGTCGACCTGCCCGCCGCGAACGCCCTCCACTCGACTGCCCAGCCGATCGTGCTGCTGCCGAGGCGTGCGGACACGGCAGTCGCCGACGACGTGGCGCCCGGGCTGGCGGAGCTGGGTGTGTTCCTCCCCTACAGCCCACTGCACCACCTGCTGCTGGCGGATCTCGCCACACCCCTCGTGGTGACGAGCGGCAACCGGACCGGCGAACCGATCGCGATCGACGACGGCCGCGCGGCGGCGACACTGGGCCCGTTCGTCGACGGCATCCTCACCCACGACCGCGCGGTGTGGTCCCGCTACGACGATTCCGTGGTCCGGATCGTCGGCGGCCAGAGGCAGGTGATCCGCCGTGCCCGCGGTTACTCCCCCGCACCGCTGCCGCTGCCGGTGCGGACGCCAGCACCGCTGCTCGCGGTGGGCGCGCAGCTGAAGAACACCGTCACCCTGGGTATCGGCGACCGGGCGGTCGCCGGCCCGCACCTCGGCGACCTGTCCGATGTGGACACCTACACCGCGTTCACCGAGTCGGTCGCGGCGCTGTCGCGCCTGCACGCGGTCGAGCCGCGGATCGCCGCCCACGACCTGCACCCCGGTTACCTGTCCACCCAGCACGCGCGAGAGCGGTGGCCCGCGCGGGACAGGATCGGGGTGCAGCACCACCACGCGCACGTCGCCGCGACCGCCGCGGAGCACGGGGTGACCGGGCCGTTCCTCGGCCTCGCGTACGACGGCCTCGGGCTCGGCGACGACGGCACGCTGTGGGGCGGCGAACTGCTGCTGTGCGACTACACGAGCTACCGCAGGTGCGGCAGGTTCGGCACGGCCCCGCTGCCCGGCGGCGAGGCCGCGGTCCGCAAACCGGTCAGGATGGCGCTCGGCTACCTCTTCGGGGCGGAGGACCACGTTCCTGAGCACCTGGCGCAGGGGCTCACCGCACGCCTCCGCGACCGGGAGGTCGCACTCATCCGCCGGATGATCGAGGCGAACGTCAACTGCCCGAGGGCATCCAGCGCGGGACGGCTCTTCGACGCCGTCGCCGCACTGCTCGGCCTCTGCGACGAGACCACCTACGAGGGTGAGGCCGCGGTGCTGCTGGAGGCGGCGGCGCGGCGTGCCACGACGAGCACGCCGCTGCGGTGGACGCTGCACAGGCGCGCGGGGCTCTGGGTCTACGACGCGGCGCACACGCTCGCCGACGTGATCACCACCGACGCCCCGGCCGAGGCCGTCGCACGGCGTTTCCACCACACCGTCACCGAGGTCTCGTTGGCCATGGTCACCGAGGCCGTGCGGGAGACGGGCGTGCGCACCGTCTGCCTCGGCGGCGGTGTCTTCCAGAACGCGCTCCTCGCCGGCGAACTGGTCGCTGCCCTCACCGCACAGGACCTCGACGTCCACATCGGACAGCGGGTGCCGGTCAACGACGGCGGCATCAGCTACGGGCAGGCGGCCGTGGCGGCCGCCACGATCGGCGAGGGGTGAGCCCTGTGTGCCTTGGTGTTCCGGGACGGATCGTCGCCATCGACGCCGAGGAGCCCTGGCTGGGCACGGTCGACTTCGACGGCGTCCAGCGGCCCGTGTGCCTCGCATACACACCGGAAGCGCGGCTCGGTGACTACGTGATCGTCCACGTCGGCTTCGCGATCAGCCGGGTCGACGAGGACGAGGCGGCACGCACCTTCGCCGTGCTGAAGGCTATGCCCGACGCACTGGCCGGGGAGCTGGGCCCATGAAGTACCTCGACGAGTACCGCGACCCGGCGTTGGCCCGTAGCCTGCTCGCCGAGCTGGCCGCCACCGCGACCCGCCCGTGGGCGATCATGGAGGTCTGCGGTGGGCAGACCCACACCCTCGTCCGGCAGGGCATCGACGAACTGTTGCCCGCCGGGATGCGCATGATCCACGGGCCCGGCTGCCCGGTGTGCGTCACGCCCCTCGCGATGGTCGACAAGGCGGTGGCGATCGCGAGCCGCCCTGGCGTGGTCTTCACCAGCTACGGCGACATGCTCCGGGTGCCTGGCACCACCGGTGACCTGCTCGGGGTGAGGGCGCGGGGTGGTGACGTGCGGCTGGTGTACACCCCGCTCGACGCCGTCAGGCTCGCCGAACGGAACCCGGGCAGGCAGGTCGTGTTCTTCGCCGTCGGCTTCGAGACGACCGCGCCCGCGAACGCCATGGCCGTGCTGCGGGCCGCGGCACTCGGGCTGGACAACTTCACCGTGCTGGTCAGCCACGTGCTGGTGCCGCCGGCGATCACCGCCATCCTCGACGCCGCCGACAACCAGGTGCAGGCGTTCCTGGCGGCCGGGCACGTGTGCGCGGTCATGGGGTGGACCGAGTACGAGCCGCTCGCCGCTCGCTACCACGTCCCGATCGTGGTGACCGGCTTCGAACCGCTCGACCTGATCGAGGGCATCCTCATGACCACGCGGCAACTGGAGGAGGGGCGGGCCGAAGTCGAGAACCAGTACGCCCGCGCGGTCAGCCGCACGGGCAACACCGAGGCGCAGTCGGCCGTGCGGCGGGTGTTCCGGCTCACCGACCGCGACTGGCGCGGCATCGGCACGATCCCCACCAGCGGCCTCACCCTCACCGAGCGGTTCGCGGCGTTCGACGCCGAGACCCGCTTCGCCGTCGCCGATCTGCACGCTCACGAGAACCCGGACTGCGTCGCCGGTGAGGTGCTCCGAGGCACCCGGCTGCCGACCTCGTGCGCCGCCTACGGCACCCGGTGCACCCCGAGGACCCCGCTCGGCGCGCCCATGGTGTCCGCAGAAGGCACCTGCGCCGCCTTCTACCACGCCGGCCGCCTGTCCACAGTGGAGGAACGATGAGCACGGTCGACCCGGTCGTGATGACCTGTCCCGCGCCCCGCGCCGAGACCGAACGGGTGCTGCTCGGCCACGGCTCCGGCGGTCAGCTGATGGCAGAGCTGCTGCGGGACGTGATCACGCCCCAGCTGGGTGGTGGCGGCGTGCTGGAGGACGCCGCGGTCGTCCCCGTCGGCACGGCACAGCTCGTCTTCAGCACCGACAGCTTCGTCGTCACCCCGAGGTTCTTCCCCGGCGGCGACATCGGCTCGCTGGCGGTGCACGGCACGGTCAACGACATCGCGATGCGTGGCGCGGAACCGGTCGCGCTGTCGGTGGCCTACGTCCTCGAGGAAGGGTTGCCCATAGCGGAACTGCGGCGGATCACCGCATCGGTCGCCGCGGCGGCGACCGATGCGGGCGTGCCGGTGGTCACCGGCGACACGAAGGTCGTCGAGCGGGGCGGCGCCGACGGCATCTACCTGACCACGACGGGAATCGGCGTCCGCGTGGCGGGCGTCGACCCGTCGGCGGCCCGGTGCCGGCCCGGTGACCTGGTGCTGCTGTCGGGACCGATCGGTGCGCACGGCATGGCGGTCCTGTCCGCACGTGATGACCTCGGCTTCGACTCCGGCATCGTCTCCGACAGCAGGCCGCTGCACCGCCTCGTGCGGGCGATGTTGGAGGTCGGCGGCGATGCCGTGCACGCGCTGCGCGATCCCACCCGTGGCGGCGTGGCGAGCGCGCTGAACGAACTCGCCGACGCCTCCGCCGTGTCGATCGAACTGGACGAGCAGGCGCTGCCGGTGCCACGCGACGTGGCGGCGGCGTGCGAGCTGCTCGGGTTGGACCCCTTGCACGTCGCCAACGAGGGCTGCCTGGTCGCGATGGTCGCCCCGGCCGCGGCGGACCGGATCCTCACCGCGATGCGCGACAGACCAGATGGCGTCGCGGCCACCGTGATCGGCCGGGTCGGTGACGGCCCGGCGGGACGCGTCACGGTCCGCACGCTCGTGGGGTCCTCGCGAGTTCTGGACATGCTCGTCGGGGAGCAACTTCCCCGCATCTGCTGAGGAGGCCGGCCATGGAACTCGTTGAGCACGACGACCTCGACGTGCTGATCAGGGTGCTCCTCGACCAGGGATACACCGTGGTCGGGCCGACGGTGCGGGACAGCGCGATCGTCCTCGCCGAACTGACCGGCGCCGATCAACTGCCGAGTGGCTGGGGCGTCGCGACCGACGCCGGCAGCTACCGCCTGGTGGCCAGGGACGACAGCGCGGCGTTCGCCCACTCGGCGGGTCCGCAGTCATGGAAGTCCTTTATCCACCCGGCGCACGAACGGATCACGACCAGCGACTGGGACGAGTCCGGCATGGTGTTCCGTGCCGCGGCCGAACCCCGGCCGAGGTACGCGTTTCTCGGCGTGCGGCCGTGCGACCTCGCGGCCATGGGCGTGCTCGACGGCGTCCTTGCCCGCTGCGCGTACCCGGACCCGGGCTACACCGCACGCCGGGACGGGGTGTTCGTGGTCGCGGTCAACTGCACCGAGCCCGCCGCCACGTGCTTCTGCGTGTCCATGGGCGGTGGGCCGCGCGCCCAAGGGGGTTACGACCTCGTCATGACCGAGCGGGTCGACGACACGGGCCACCGGTACGTGGTCGAGGCGGGCAGCGAGGCGGGTCGACGGGTGCTCGACTCGGTACCGCACCGGACCGCGGACGCCGCCGACGTCGAAGCCGCCGACGCGGACCTCACCGCGGCGGCGGAGCGGATGGGCAGAGACGTGGGCAGAGCGATGCCGGAGATCGACCTGCGGCAGCTGCTGGCCGACAACCGCGAGTCCCCGCTGTGGGACGAGGTCGCGAGCCGCTGCCTGTCCTGCGCCAACTGCACGATGGTGTGCCCGACCTGTTTCTGCACCACCACCGAGGACGTCACCGACCTGACCGGAGACCACGCGGAACGCTGGCGCCGCTGGGACTCCTGCTTCAACGCCGACTTCTCCTACCTGCACGGCGGCGCGGTCCGCACCAGCACCGCGAGCCGGTACCGACAGTGGATCAGCCACAAGCTCAGCACCTGGCACGACCAGTTCGGCACGTCGGGGTGTGTCGGGTGCGGCCGGTGCGTCACGTGGTGCCCGGTGGGCATCGACATCACCGAAGAGGCCGCGAAGCTGGCGGGCAGCCATGACTGAGACGCTCACCCGCCCAGCCATCAGGGAGCCGATGCTGCCGACCGCGTACACGGTGGTGGACCGGGCCATCGAGACCGGTGACAGCGCGACGCTCACCCTCGCTCCGGTCGGCAGGCCGCTGCCACGGTTCCTGCCCGGCCAGTTCACGATGATCAACGCACCGGGTGTCGGCGAGATCGCGGTGTCGATCAGCGGCGACCCGCGCTTCGAGCGCATCCTCGTCCAGACCGTGCGGGCGGTCGGCGCGGTCAGCCGCGCGGTCCACGACGCGGCAACCGGCACGGTGCTCGGCGTGCGCGGGCCCTTCGGCACCGACTGGGACCTGCCGAGCGCGGCAGGCGCCGACCTGTTGCTGGTCGCGGGCGGGATCGGGCTCGCACCGCTGCGGCCCGCCCTGCTCGGCGCCCTCGCCGACCGGACCCGGTACCGCCGGATCACGCTCGTGCTCGGGGCCCGCACCCCGGCCGAGTTCCTGTACCGCGACGAGGTCCGCTCCTGGGAGCGGCGCCCCGACCTCACCGTGCTGTCGACCGTGGACCACCCGGTGCCGGGGTGGCATGGGCCGGTGGGGCTCGTGACCGCCCCGCTCGCGGCGGTGGACCTGGACCCCGCGCACACGGTCGCGTTCCTGTGCGGGCCGGAAGTGATGATGCGGTTCAGCGCGGACCTGCTCGTCGACCGCGGTGTGCCACCCGAGCGCGTCCGGTTGTCGTTGGAGCGCAACATGAAGTGCGGCATCGGCTCGTGCGGACACTGCCAGTTCGGTCCACTCCTCGTCTGCCGGGACGGCCCCGTCGTCCACTACGGACAGGTGGCGGACCTGCTCACTGTGCGGGAGCTCTAGATGAACACACCGACACTCGCGGTCTGGAAGCTCACCTCGTGCGACGGCTGCCAGCTCACCCTCCTCAACTGCGAGGACGAGTTGCTGCCGCTCGCCGGTCAGGTGCGGATCAGGCACTTCATCGAGGCGTCCAGCGCCATCGAGCCTGGCCCGTACGACGTGTCGCTCGTCGAGGGCTCGGTCACGACCCCGGAGGAGGCCGAGCGGATCAAGGACATCCGGGCACAGTCGCGGGTGCTGGTCGTGCTCGGCGCGTGCGCCACCGCCGGCGGCATCCAGGCGCTGCGCAACTTCGGTGACGTGGCCGAGTTCAGCTCACTGGTCTATGCCCGGCCGGAACACATCGCGACGCTCGCCACGTCGACCCCGGTGTCCGCCCACGTACCGGTCGACTATGAGCTGCGCGGGTGCCCGATCGACCGCCACCAGCTGCTGGAGGTGCTGTCGGCGTTCCTGGTCGGCCGCAAGCCGGACCTGCCGGACGACAGCGTGTGCACCGAGTGCAAGCGGCGAGGGATCCCGTGCGTGATGGTCAGCGAGGGCACCCCGTGCCTCGGCCCGGTCACGCACGCCGGCTGCGGCGCGCTGTGCCCGGCGTACCGGCGCGGGTGCTTCGGCTGCTTCGGCCCGGTGGGCAGGCCGAACACCGGCTCGCTCACCCGCGTGCTGCGTGCTCGCGGCATGTCCGGGGTGGACCTCCACCGCGTGTTCCGCACCTTCACCGCGACGACGTTCCAGGGAGCGGACGATGACCCACCGCAGCGGTAGCCGCCGCCTCGGCGTCAAGGCGCTTACCCGCGTGGAGGGCGAGGGCGGGCTGCACGTCACCGTCCACGACGGACAGGTGACCGACGTGGCGCTGCACATCTACGAACCACCCCGGTTCTTCGAGGCGTTCCTCCGCGGTCGTGGCTACAGCGAACCCCCGGACATCACCGCCCGCATCTGCGGGATCTGCCCGGTCGCGTACCAGATGAGCGCCTGCCAGGCCATCGAGGACGCGTGCGGAGTGCGGATCGGCGGCCAGCTCGCCGAGCTGCGCAGACTCCTGTACTGCGGCGAGTGGATCGAGAGCCACGCACTCCACATGTACCTGCTGCACGCCCCGGACTTCCTGGGGCTGCCGGACGCCATCGCCCTCGCGCAGCGGGACCGTGCCACCGTCGAACGCGGTCTCGCGCTCAAGAAGGCGGGCAACGCGATCATGGAGCTGGTCGGCGGCAGGGCGATCCACCCGGTCAACGTGAAGGTCGGCGGGTTCTACCGCCTGCCGACGACACAGGAACTGGGGACATTGGCCGAGCCCCTCCGCCGGGCACTCGACGACGCCGTCACCACCGCCCGGTGGGCCGCCACGTTCGACTTCCCGGACGTCATGGTTCCCCACGAGTTCCTGGCGCTTCGGGCTCCAGGCCGGTACCCGATCGACTCCGGCACCCTCGCCTCCAGCGGCGGCCTCGACTTCGCCCCCGCCGACTACCTCGCCCATGTCGAGGAGCACCAGGTCCCGCATTCCACCGCGCTGCACGCGGCACTGGACGGCCGTACGTTCCTGGTCGGCCCGCTCGCCCGCTACACGCTCAACCAGCAGTGGCTATCGCCGCTCGCGCGTGAGGTGGCCGCCGACGTCGGACTCGGCCCGCACTGTCGCAACCCGTTCCGCGGCATCCTCGTCCGTGCCGTGGAGACGATCTACGCCATCGACGAGGCGCTGCGGATCATCGCGGCCTACGATCCACCCGCACAGCCGGCCGTCGACGTCCCGCCCTGGGCGGGCATCGGTCACGGCGTCACCGAGGCACCCCGCGGCCTGCTCTACCACCGCTACCGCATCACCGAGGACGGCACGATCGCCGACGCCACGATCGTCCCGCCGACCGCCCAGAACCAGCCCGCGATCGAGGACGACCTGCGCCGGGTGGTGGCGGAGTCCCTCCACCTCGACGACCACGCACTCGCGCACCTCTGCGAACGTGCCATCCGCAACTACGACCCGTGCATCTCCTGCTCGGCGCACTTCCTCGACCTCACGGTGACCCGCACGTGAACGCGGTCGTCATCGGCGTGGGCAACGAGTACCGCCGCGACGACGGCATCGGTCCGGCCGTCGCCGCACGGGTCGCAGACGTGCGCGGACCCGGCGTCCGGGTGGTGATCACCGACGGCGAACCCGCTCGCCTGCTGGACGCGTGGACCGGCACGGACGTCACGGTGGTCGTCGACGCCGTGGTGGTCCGGGATCCGAGCCCAGGCCGTGTCCACCGCCTCACCGTCGACGCCCTCCCCGAGGGGCAGGCCGTGCCCAGCTCCCACGGCATGGGCATACCGGAGGCCGTGGAACTGGCCAGGGCGCTCAATCGGCTGCCAGGACGGCTCGTGTTCTACACGGTCGAGATCGGCGACACCGGCTACGGCACCGGGCTGTCGGCTCCGGTCGCCGCCGCGGTCGGCCCGGTCACCGCGGCGGTGCTGCGGGAGCTGTCCGTCTCCGAGTGACCCGGCCCGGTCACCCGGGTGGCACGACCGCGACCGGGCACG
Organism: Actinophytocola sp. NPDC049390; assembly: GCF_044466355.1. Classification (NCBI taxonomy): domain Bacteria; kingdom Bacillati; phylum Actinomycetota; class Actinomycetes; order Pseudonocardiales; family Pseudonocardiaceae; genus Actinophytocola; species Actinophytocola sp. NPDC049390. The sequence goes on along the minus strand of NZ_JBITMQ010000021.1, from coordinate 52,994 downwards.
GTGCGTCGTGCAGCAGGTGTCTGCCCGTCGAACCGAGCACCAGTCCGCGCACCTCGCCCCTGCCCCGCGAACCGACCACCACCAGCCCAGCGCCCTCGGCATACCGCAGCAACGCGTTAGCGGGGTGGTCGCGGACGACCTCGCGGGCCACCCGCACCTCCGGGTACTTCTCCTGCCAGCCGGCGAGCCGCTCGGCCAGGACCTCGTAGGCCTCCTGCTGCGTCGGCTCGAAGTCCGGGACGGCGCCGGAATGCCCGAGCAGCATGGCGTCGACAGCGGACGTGGTCCACGTGTGCACGGCGACCAGCCGCCGGTCGCCTGCCGCGGCCTCGGCGAACGCGAACGCGATGGCGGGCTCGCTCGCCGGGGTACCGTCCACGCCGACCACCACGGGCCCACGTGCCGGCGCATGCTCGTCGCCACGCACCACCACCAGCGGGCAGGGCGGGCGGCCTGCGAGCGCGGCCGTGGTGGAGCCGAGCAGCAGCCCCGCGACCCCGCCCAGCCCGCGCGTGCCGAGCACGAGGAGCCGCGCCCCGGCCGCTTCCCCGGCGAGGGCAGGCACCAGCGGGGCGGGCTGGAGCACGAGCTCGACCGGGACGTTCGCCGCCACCCCGGCAGCGGCGACGCGGGCGCGGCGCAGCAACCGACGTCCCTGTGCACGCACCGCCCTCCGCACAGCACCCTGGTCGAACACGCCGCTGGGCAGGCTGACCGGGGTGAGGTACACGTGGACCAGCCGCAACGGCAGGTCGTGCAGCGCGGCGTACGCCGCGGCCCAGCCGACCGCCCGCAGCGCGGCGTCCGAACCGTCGACGCCGACCACCACCGGCAACCTCATCGCTCGTGCCATGACGCCTCTCTCCCACTGGTCGGCCATGTCGCACCGGACACGGCGGGCGGATACCCGAGCCTGCAGAGCACCTGAGGAAACCCGTTGAGGGACAACGCCTCCACCAGACCGGCCCGCACCTCGGGCACCTGGAGCGGCTGGGTGAGCACCGCGCAGGCGAGCCCGGCACCGATGGCGGCCAACCACATCTCCTCCATCGCCATGCCCGCACGTACGTGGTCGAGCGGGCCGTCGTCCGCGGTCTCGACCAGGAGCAGGCACTCACGTGCGAGCCGGTCGGCGAGGATCGCGCGGTCGGGCACGGCGGTGGACCTCCTGACCAGGCCCGCCCACGGTAGCGCGGCGTCCCGACGGGGCAGCACCGCGACTCCCGCGCCGGCGACCGGGTGCTCGTCGTCCGCGGTCCACGCGTTCAGCTCCCGCTGGTAGGCGCTGTCGAGGCGGAGCACGGCAGCACTGTGGGACAACAGTTTCGCGAGCACCGCGGCGTCGAGCTCGCCGTCCAGCCTGCGGATCTCGACACCGTCCACGCCGTGCGCGGCGAGGTGTCGCACGGTCGCGTCACCCACGGGTGTCTCCAGGAACGGGGCGCGGTGGCTACGGCGGTACGACATGGCGAGGTAGCGGGCGACGTCCTCGTCGACGGGGTCGCCGCGGTCGCGCGCCACAACCCTGGCGACCACATCGGGAGCGGCCGGATCGGGCAGGAGGCGGATCTCGGGGACCCAGCCGAGCACGCGCAGCGCGAGCCGCAGGTTGGTCAGAGCGGCACCACAGGAGATCAGGCGGTCCCGGCCGTGGGGGTCGTGGCGCGGCAGCGCCCGGTCGCGGCGTTCCAGGAGCGACAGGGTGCGGGTGTCGTCAGCACAGACGACCCGCCACGGCAGCGTGTTGTGCACCGAAGGGGCCAGCTCCGCGACCAGCCCCAGGAGCCCGCGCTCGCCGGGTGTCCAGGTCGGTGTGATGCCGTCGGGTGCCGCGCTGTTCATGGTCGCTCCTTCACCTCGGCTGGTTGCGCCATTCCGGTTCGACACGGGTCCACTCCCGCTCCCACGACCGGGCCCTGCTCCGGTCGAGCAGCCGGATCGCGCCGTAGTAGGCGAGGGTCAGCAGACCGCCCGCGACCAACCAGCCGGTCACCGCCACCATGACCCCCGCGGCGACCGCGTCGGAGGGCTCGCCGGGCGAGCCGACCGGCTTTCCCTGCGCGTCCAACCAGATCATGACGCGCGCACCGGTACGGGTGCCTCGCTCGACGGGCACTCGCCCGGTGCCGGTGGAGCCGTCGGGCAGCCGCCACTCGGCGGTGGTGCGTGTGGTCGCGAAGACCGGTTCACCACGCGACACGTACCCGGCGGCCGGCGCGTCCTCGGTGACCACCGCGGTCGTCCGGACCCACTCCCTGGCGTGCCGGTCGGCGGCGTCGACAAGACCGCTGTAGGTGAGCGAGCCGAACGTGAGCATGACCGGCACCAGCACCGTCGCCAGCACGAGCACGACGATCAGGAGCGCGCCCTGTATGCGGTCGGTACCGCGGGCCAACGGGTTCGTGCCCGGCAGCAGCAGCCGCAGCAGGCGCGCGGACCTGTTCATGGCATCTCCCGGTGCTCGGGCGGACGGGGTCACTCCTCCTGTCATGTTCTGGCTGGTGCGGTGCCACCGGCAGGGACGGAGGTCCCCGGTTGGCGGGCCCAACGCGGCCGACGACAGGACCCAACGCCCCTCGTGCGGTGGGCCGGCCAGGAACACGATCGCCTTGTGGACATGTGAAAGGAGCAGCACGATGACCATCGAGCAGGAGACGCGGCGCACAGGGATGCGCCTGCGCGGGCAGGCTCTCGTGGACAAGGTGAAGGAACTGGTGCACGAGGGGAACGTCCGCCGGATCATCATCAAGAACGACACGGGCCACACCGTCATCGAGATCCCCGTGACCGCGGGTGTGGTCGTGGCCGTCGCCGCGCCGATCGTCACCGCGGTCGGCGCGATCGCGGCGCTGGCGGGCGAATGGCACATCGAGATCGAGCACCGCGCGGAACCGGAACCGGTCGCGGACGACGACCCCGACGCCCCTGAGTGAGTCCACTGTGGAACGGCTAGGACCGCTCGATGCGGCGTTCCTCGACCTCGAGGACGGTGACCGGCACGCGTCCCTCGCGATCGCCTCGGTCGCCGTCCTCGGCGGCCCGGCGCCCGGTCAGGACGAGTACGTCGCGGCGGTCGGTCCCCGGTTCGCCGCCATCCGGCGTGCCAGGCAGCGGGTGCTGCGGGTGCCGTTCGACCTCGGTGCCCCGGTGTGGGCGGACGACCCGGACTTCGACGTCGGCTACCACTTCCGCCGCACCGCGGTACCGGCGCCGGGCGACGACGAGGCACTGCACCGGCTCGTGGCCAGGATCATGGCGCAGCGGCTCGACCGCGACCGGCCGCTGTGGGAGTGCTGGGTGATCGAAGGCCTCGCCGGTGACCGGTGGGCGGTGCTGACCAAGCTCCACCACTGCATGGCCGACGGTGTGTCCGGCACGAGGCTCTACCACGCGATCTTCGCCGACACGCCGGCACCGGCCGCCCCCAGTGCCGTGGATCCGGTGCCGGGGACCGTCGGCCTCGCGCTCGACGCGCTGGGCGATCTCACGCGGAAGGTCGTCGGCCAGGTCGGCCTGCTGCTGGGCACCGTCTCCGCACCGCTGCGGGTGATCAGCGGCGTCGGAGAGCTCGCGGCGGCGATCCGCCCCGCGACGCGGTCGTCGTTGTCCGGTCCCATCGGCACCGCACGGCGCTACCACGTCGCCCGTGTGCCCCTGCCCGCCGTCAAACGGATCGCCAAGGCGTACGGCGCGACCGTCAACGACGTGGTGCTGACCGCGATCAGCGCCGGACTGCGGGCGATGCTGGTCAGCCGTGGCGAACAACCGGAGCCACGCATGGTGCGCACCCTCGTGCCGGTGTCGGTCCGGACGTCCGGCGAGCTGGACGAACTCGACAACCGGGTCTCGCTGCTGCTCCCGTTCCTGCCGGTGGACATCGCGGACCCGGTCGAGGCGTTGACGGAGGTGCACCGCAGGCTGGCGCGGGAGAAGACGACCGGCGAGGCCGAAGCCGGGCGAGCCGTCACCGCCATCGCGGGACGCGAACCGTTCGCACCGGTCTCCCTCGCGGTCCGGTTCGCCGCCCGGTTGCCGCAGCGTTCCATCGTCACGGTCACGACCAACGTGCCGGGCCCGCGCGCACCACTGCACGTGCTGGGCCGGAAGGTGCTCGAACTGCTGCCGTACGTGCCGATCGCGGTGCGCATGCGGCTCGGCGTGGCCGCGATGACCTACTGCGACGACACGGTATTCGGCGTGACAGCCGACTACGCCACGATGTCCGACGCAGGGCTGCTCACCGACGCCATCGAGCGCACCGTCGCCAACCTCGCGTCCACAATGGACACGAGAGCTCGACGGTTGAACGAGACTACTGAGGAGGTATCGAGATGCCGTACTGGGACCACGATCACGCCTGGGGCTGGGGTTGGTTCGGCGCCGTGATGACGATCGTGACGATGGTTCTCTTCTTGGGTGGCATCGGCACGATCGCGTACCTCGTGGTGCGCAGGCCCGGCCCCGTCAGTGGCCGCGACGTGGACCGGACCGCCGAGCGGATCCTCGACGAACGGTTCGCCCGCGGCGAGATCGACGAGGACGAGCTGAAGGCACGCCGTGCGGCGCTGCGGCGGGAGACGACGCGATGAACGCGGGCGGGCCGGACGACCGGACGGTACGGGAGGCGTTGCGGCTGGCGAACCAGGCGCCGTCGGTGCACAACACCCAGCCGTGGCGCTGGCTGATCGGCGACCACACCGTGCACCTCATGGCGGACTGGTCCCGGCACGTCCCGGCAACCGACCCCGACGGTCGCGACCTGCTCGTGAGCTGTGGCGCGGCGCTGCAACACCTGCGGGTCGCGCTCGCCGCCGTCGGCTGGCACACGACGGTGCACCGGCTGCCCGGCGGCGACCTCGACACGCTCGCCAAGCTCGAGATGGCACCGAGGGAACCGGCCGAGGAGGTCCTCGCGCTGGCGAGCGCGATCCCGCGCCGCCACACCGACCGGCGGGGGTTCACCTCGTGGCCGGTGCCGAGCGGGCACCTGGACCTCATGACCCGCTACGCCGCCGAGGAGGGCGGCCTGCTCGTGCCGGTGACCGACTCCCGGCAACGGCATGTCATCACGACCGCGATCACCGCGGCCTCGTGGTGGCAGGAGACGGATCCGTCCTACCAGGAGGAACTGGCGAGGTGGAGCGGCCGAGGCCCCGCCTCCGACGACGGTGTGCTCGCCGCGAGCACACCGGCCACCGGACGGGTGCACGGCGACACCCCGATGCGCGCGTTCTCCGGCGGCGGCCTCGTCGACGCGGACACCGGACCCGGTGGTGACGAAGGGCAGCTGCTGGTGCTCGGCACCCAGGACGACGACGTGGTCGCCCGGCTGCGTGCGGGCGAGGCCGCCAGCGCCGCACTGCTGGCCGCGACGAGCCTCGGCCTCGCCACGTGCCCGCTGTCGCAGCCCCTGGAGGTCAGGAACACCCGGGTGCGTATCCGCGACGAGGTGCTGCGCGGGACCGCGTACCCGCAGCTCGTACTGCGGGTCGGCTGGGTCCCGACCTCGGCGGCACCGCTCCCCCGGTCACACCGCCGGCCGCTGCACGACACCTTCCTCTACCTGCCTGGCAGCAAGCCCGACCGCTGACCCGGAACCGCACGGCTCACGGGACGAGCACCGCGGCCCCGTGGATCCGGTCGCGTGCCAGGTCGGCAAGGGCGTCGTCCGCCCGATTCAACGGATACGGCGTGGTCGCGACGGTCAGGTGGTGCCGCTGCGCGAACGACAGGAAGGCTCGTCCGTCCGCACGTGTGTTGGCCGTGACGCTGCGCAGCTGACGTTCGCGGAAGAGGTGGCGCTGGTAGTCGAGCGGCGGCACCTCCGTCAGGTGGATGCCCGCCACGGCGAGCGTTCCGCCTCGATCCAGGGCGGCGAGCGCCGGAGGTACCAGCTCCCCCGCCGGCGCGAACAGGATCGCGGAGTCCAGCGGTTCGGGTGGCGGGGCGGCGGCGGCACCGGCGGACGACGCCCCCAGCTCCATGGCCAGGCGACGAGCAGCGGCGTCGCGGGTCAGCACATGCACGACCGCACCCTGCGCGAGCGCGATCTGCATGGCCAGGTGGGCGCTCGCCCCGAAACCATAAATGCCGAGCCGCCCGCCGGACGGCAAGTCCGCACGGCACAGCGCGCGGTAGCCGATGATGCCCGCGCACAGCAGAGGCGCCAGCTCGATCTCGGAGTAGCCGGCGGGCAGGTGATAGGCGTACTCGGCGGGCACCGTCACATAGTCCGCGTACCCGCCGTCGGCATCCCAGCCCGTGTAGGTCGACGCTGGGCAGAGGTTCTCCCCGCCACGCGTGCAGTAGCGGCAGACGCCGCACGTGCCGCGCAACCACGCGACGCCGACCAGCGTGCCCACCGGGAAGTCGCCGGTGCCGGCGACGACCTCCCCCACGACCTCGTGCCCAGGCACGACGTCCCGCCGGTGCACGGGCAGGTCGCCAGCCACCACGTGGAGATCCGTCCGGCACACACCGCAGGCGTGCACCCGCAGCAGCAGCTCCCCGTCACGAGGTTCGGGCACCGGTTCGTGCGTCAGCCTGAGCGGAGCCGTTCGCCAGGCACGCATCACGGCTTGCGCCTCTCGCCGACGACGGCGACCGGGCAGGTGGCGTGGTGGAGGACGGCGTGGGCCGTGGCTCCGACGGCACCGGGAACCAGTCTGCGCCTCCCGTGGGCTCCGACGACCACGAGCTGGGCGTGCTCCGCCTGTTCGAGGATGCCGTCCACCGGACGGCCACGGACGAGCGAGCCGCGCACCTCGATGCCCGTGAACCGTTCCCGCAGCGCCGCCAGTTCCTCGTCGAACGATCGCCTGCGGGCGGCCGCGATCTCGTCCCAGTCGATGCCCGCGGGCACGCGCCCGGCCGTCAACAGTCCTTCGTAGGTCCACGCGTGCACCACCACGAGGGGCACCTCGCGCGCGGCGGCCGCTGCGGCCGCGAACTCGACCGCCTCGGTGCCCGTCCCCCCGCCGTCCACGCCGACCACGACCGGCCCGTCGGACGGCGGCGGGGCCTCGGGAGTGCGGGCGCGGAGCACGACCACCGGGCAGTGGGCGTGCGTGGCGAGCACGTTGGCGACCGAGCCGAGGAGCAGGCTGCGGAAGCCGCCGAGTCCGCGTGAGCCGACCACGACGAGCGCGGCGTGTTCGGTCTCCTCGACCAGTTCCCGGGCGGGGTGGCCGCTGCCGAGGTCCGTGACGACGTAGACGTCCGGCGCCACAGCCTGTGCGGCCGCCCTGGCCGTCGCGAGCCATTCGCGTCCCTTCGCGGTCAGTTCCTCCGCGTACATGTCCTCCGCGGGCAGCAGCAGCGGCCAATGCCGGATGTGCACCAGCCGCAGCACCGCGTTCCGGCGTGCCGCCTCCCGCGCGGCCCAGCGGGTCGCGTGCACCGCGGACGCCGAGCCGTCGATGCCGACCACGATCTGTTCGCCCATCGTTGTCCCGTCCTCTCAGCGGCTGTCGACGGCGGTGTTCCCGACCGCGGCGCGGCCCGCTTCCAGCCGGGCGACCGGCACGCGGAACGGCGAGCACGACACGTAGTCGAGACCGACCTCGTGGAAGAACCTGATCGACGCGGGGTCGCCGCCGTGCTCGCCGCAGACACCGAGCTCGAGGTCCGGCCGGGCAGCGCGGCCCTCGTGCACGGCGATGTCGATCAGCGTGCCGACGCCCTCGCGGTCGATGGTCTCGAACGGCGACGCCGTGAACACGCCCTCGGCGAGGTACACGGGGAAGAACGAGCCCTCGACGTCGTCCCGGGAGAAGCCCCACACGGTCTGCGTCAGGTCGTTGGTGCCGAACGAGAAGAACCGCGCGGTCGTCGCGATGCGGCCCGCGGTCAGCGCTGCCCTCGGCAGCTCGATCATGGTCCCGATCTCGTGCGGCACGTCCACACCGGACTCGGCGGCAACCGAAGCCAGCACGGCACGCGCTCGCCCGGCCACGATCTCCAGCTCACGGGCGTCGCCGACGAGCGGGATCATGATCTCCGCGCGTGGTGTGCCGCCCGCGCGCACCCTGGCCACGGCGGCTTCGGCGATCGCGCGGACCTGCAGGTCGTACAGCTCCGGGATGACGAGCCCGAGCCGCACGCCGCGGGTGCCGAGCATCGGGTTCTGCTCGTGCAGCCGGTCCACCGCACGCAGCAGGTCCTCCTGCGTGTCGCCCTGTCCCAGTGCCTTGGCGACCGCGACCCGCGCGGTCAGCTGGGTGCGGTCGGGCAGGAACTCGTGCAGTGGCGGGTCGAGCAGCCGGATGGTGACCGGCAGCCCGTCCATCTCCTCGAGGATCCTCGTGAAGTCCGCGCGCTGCAGTGGGAGCAGCGCGGCGAGCGCGTCCTTCCTGGCCGCGTCGTCGGCCGCGAGGATCAGCCGCTCGACGAGCACGCGGCGGTCGCCGAGGAACATGTGCTCGGTGCGGCACAGGCCGATGCCCTTGGCGCCGAGGAGCCGTGCCCGGTGCGCGTCCTCCGCGGTGTCGGCGTTGGCTCGCACCTCGAGACGGCCGCGGCGGTCGGCGTGCCGGACGATCCGGTCCACCGCCCGCAGCAGGTCGTCCCGGTCGGCCGGGCGCCTGCCCTCGAAGTAGTCGACGACCGGTGACGGCACGACGTCCAGCTCCCCGAGGTACACCGCACCGGCGGTGCCGTCGACGGAGATGACGTCGCCTTCCGCGACGATCGTGCCGTCGGCGGTGGTGAACCGGCGCGCCTCGGTGTCGATGGTGAGGGACTCGGCGCCGCACACGCACGTGCGGCCGAGCCCGCGGGCGACGACGGCCGCGTGCGAGGTCTTGCCGCCGCGGCTGGTGAGCACGCCGCGGGCGTGGATCAGCCCGTCGAGGTCGTCGGGGTTGGTCTCGCGGCGCACCAGGATCACCGCTGCGCCCTGCTCGGCCCGCTGCACCGCGGTGGCCGAGTCGAACACGACCTCCCCGACCGCGGCGCCCGGCGACGCCGCGACCCCGGTCGCGATCGGCGCGCGTTCGGTGTCGCCGAAGCGGGGGAACATCAGCTGCGCGAGCTGCGCGCCGGTCACCCGCCGCAGCGCCTCGTCGGCGTCGATCAGGCCTTCCTCGCGCAGCGCGTCGGCGATGCGGAAGGCGGCGGCCGCGGTCCGCTTGCCGACGCGGGTCTGCAGCATCCACAGCTTGCGGCGCTCGATCGTGAACTCGATGTCGCACAGGTCGTGGTAGTGGCCCTCGAGGGTCCGCATGATGTCCATCAGCTGCTGGTACGCCCTGGGCTGCAGGTCGGCGAGCCGGTGCAGGGGCAGCGTGTTGCGGATACCGGCCACCACGTCCTCGCCCTGGGCGTTCGGCAGGTAGTCGCCGTACACGCCGGGCGCACCCGTGGCCGGGTCCCTGGTGAACGCGACACCGGTCCCGGAGTCGTCACCGAGGTTGCCGAACACCATCGCGCACACGTTGACCGCGGTGCCGAGGTCGTCGGGGATGTGCTCGGCACGCCGGTAGGTCCGCGCCCGGTCGGTGTGCCACGAGGAGAACACGGACGCGATCGCGAGGTCCAGTTGCTCGCGCGGGTCCTGGGGGAACTCCCGGCCCGCGTGCTCACGGACGATGTCCTTGAACCGGGCGGTCAACGCACGCAGGTCGCCCGCGTCCAGGCCGAGGTCACCGTCGACGCCCTTGGCCTGTTTGGCGTCCCGCAGCGCGGCGGCGAAGTACCCCGCGTCCACGCCGAGCACGGTCGTGCCGAACATCTGCACGAGCCGCCGGTAGGAGTCCCACGCCAGCCGCTCGTCACCGGACCAGGCGGCGAGACCCGCCACCGAGTCGTCGGTGAGGCCGATGTCGAGGACGGTGTCCATCATGCCGGGCATGGAGAACCGGGCACCGGAACGCACCGCCACCAGCAGCGGCTCGTCGACCTGGCCGAGCTTGCGACCCAGGCTCAGCTCCAGCCGGTGCAGGTGCTCGCTCACCTCGGCGGCCAGGCCATCGGGTGCGGCACCGGTGGCGAGGTAGGCGCGGCAGGCCTCGGTCGTGATCGTGAACCCCGGCGGCACCGGGAGACCCATCACGCTCATCTCCGCGAGATTGGCCCCCTTGCCGCCGAGGAGGTCCGCCATGAACCGGTTGCCTTCGGCGAAGTCGTACACGTACTTGGGCATCGTCATCTCCTGGTTCAGTCCTTCGTGGACTCGACGGACCGCAGCAACGCACCGATCTCAGCGGCGACCTCGGGGTGCTCACCCAGCAGCAGGTGACCACCCTTCTCGATGACGCGCAGCCGCGAGCCGGGGATCGACTGCGCGAGCGCGACAGCGGCCCAGAAGGGCGCCAGCGCGTCGTCACGGGCGTGCACGACGAGGGTGGGCGCGGTGACACGGGCGAACTCGTAGCCGTGGTTGACGTCCGGATTGGACACGAACGCGTCGAACAACACGCCGTCGACGCGTTCGGTGACCGGGAAGACCCCGTCCAGCTCGGCGTCGACACGGCGCCGGTCGGCATCGCTGAGCGGGACGTCCTCGGGCACTCCCATCATGTGCAGCAGCCGCGCGGTGAACCGGCGCCGGAGCAGCCACATCAACCGTTCAGAGCCCCACAGTGCCCGCGCGAGGGCACGCGGCATCGGCGGCTGGTCGTGCTGGCAGCCCGGCCCGTTCGGCGACACCAGCGCGAGAGCGGACACCCGTTCCGGGTGGCGGATCGCGAGCTGCAGAGCGGAGGTCGAGCCCGCGGAGGTGGCGACCACCGCCGTCTTCCCGATGCCCAGCCGGTCGAGCAGCGCCGCGAAGGCGTCGGCCTGGCGGGCCGGGCTCGCCCCGGCGGGCAGCGCCGATCCGAGGTAGCCGAAGCGGGACGGCGCGACGATCCGGAACCCGTCGGGGACGAGCGGGGCCAACTGGCGCAACGCGGCGTCGGCACCGCCGAAGATCCCGTGCACCAGCAGAACCGGTGCGCCCGCACCGATGTCGACGTAGCGCATGACACCGTCGGGTGTCCGCAGTGCGTTCTGCTTCAACGCCGCGATCCGCGCTCCGGCGGTCCGCACCGCCTCGCTGAGGCTCGGCCCGAGCGGCGTCATCGGTGCCGGCTCCACTGTGGTCGCCGGATGGGTCGCCGGGGCCTCGTCGCGGACCCGCTGGTGTGTCGCCCGGTAGACCGCGGCGTTGACCATGCGGGTCACCGTGTCGCCGTGACCCGGCCGACCGGTCCGCTGGGCGAGGTCGGCACGCGACTCCTTGGCCGCGCGAAGCTCTTCTGCGCCGGACATGGCAGTCACCTCTTCGTCGTCGTTCCTGCCTCCATCGCAGCAATCCGGCACCCCATCGCACACCGGTAGGACGGTCCACGTCACCGGGGCCGAAAGTCCCTCGTCACCGCATACGAACGCAGCCGTTTCGCCAAGGCCTTGCGTGGTGTGGAAATGACGATGTTGGCCTCTGCCCGGTCCGGCACCCGTCCGGGAGGCTTGTGACAACGAACACACCTGCGAGCGAGGTGATCCCCATGACCACGACCAACTTCACGGCACGGCACCGGGCGATGCTGCGGGCGATCGCCGACGGCAGAGGGCAGATCGTGGTCGCTCGCGTCCCGAACCTGAGCGTCGACGGGTTGTGGTGCGACTTCTCCGCCACCAACGACCTCGTCGGTAACGGGCTGGTCAGGCCCGCGCTGTCGGCGCCGACTGGTTCGCTCGCCCCGGCGGTGCTGACCGCGACCGGTGTCCGCACGCTCGCGGCCCTGTCTGGTTAGCCGTCGGCGACCAGTCGCAGGAGGTCGGTGCCGGTCACGATACCGACCAGACTGCCACCCTGGAGCACCAGCGCGGCGTCCGTTCCCGCCTCGACCATGCGACGTGCGACGACCCGCACCGGGTCGGTGGCCTGCACGGCGAGCGGCGGTTCCCTGACCATGGCGCCGACCGTCGACCGGCGGCCTCCGGCTCCTGACCACAGGCGCCACAACACATCCGACTCGTGCGCCACCCCGAGGCAGTGCCCCCGGTCGACGACGGGGAGGTGGTGCACCCCGGTCTCGACCATCATGCGCAGGGCCACCTCGAGTGGCGCGGACGGCACGATGCCGAGCACGTCCGGCGTCATGACCTCACGTACCTGGCCACGTTCTGTGGCGGACATGCCAACCTCCTGCGACGACCGCCGGGCGGCGGGAATCATCCGCCGCCCGGTTCCATGGTCACGTGCCGATCTTCACCTCGATCTGCTTCGCCTTGCCCTCCGGCTTCACCGGCACGGTCACCTCGAGGATGCCGTTCACGTAGGTCGCCGCGATCTCGTCGGGGACCGCACCGGCGGGCAGCCGGACCGTCCTGGCGAACTGGCCGTATGTGAACTCACTGTGCCGCTTGTCGTGGGTCTCGACGGTCCGCTCCGCCGTGATGGTCATCTCGTTGCCCTGCAGCGCGATCCGGATGTCCTTGTCCGGGTCCATGCCGGGCAGCTCCGCGCGCAGCACGTACTTCCCGTCCTCGTGGAAGTCCTCGATGCGGAGGGCGTGGTGGTCACCGAACGGCCAACCGCCCTCCAGCATCCGGACGAACTCCGGGAACACGAAGGAACGTGGCATCAGACTCGTCATTCCGTTCTCCTTTCCGCCGGTTTCCACACCTTCAGCGAACTCCGGCGGGCGGAGCGGTCACAGAGCGACAGGTCCTCGCCTCCCGGGACTTCCGTCACTGTCCGAACAGGAGCTACAGCGGGCTCGTGACCGTGTCGTCCAGTTCGTAGCGGACGTTGTTCTCGACGGCGACGACGCCGGGGACGGCCTGGATCAGCTGGCCGGCCACCAGCGCGGTGGTCCGGTGCTCAACGGAACCGTCCACAGTGGCCACGCCGTCGGCGACCTCGACGGTCATGGTGCCCGGGAAGAGCCACATGCCCTTCGTGAACACGTGCTCCTCGATGTCCGCGCGGATGGCGTCGTCGTCGCGCAGGAAGGTGCCGATCACGTCGCGCCGGGAGACGACACCGACGAGCTTGCCGTCACCGTCCACCACGCAGAGCCTGCGGATGTTCTTGTGCGCCATGGTCCTGGCGGCGGCCGTGACGGTCGCGTCGGCTCCGATCGTGACCGGTGGTGTCGTCATGAGGTCACCGGCGACGCGACCGGTCGCCTTCTGCCAGCGCGTCCGGCGTCGGCGACCGAGCCAGGGCCGGGTCGGCGCCCCGCCGTGCTGCTCCTGTTTCACGAGCGTGTCGGCCTCCGACACCACGCCCAGCGGCCTGCCCTTGGTGTCCACGACCGGAAGGCCGCTCACCCGGTGCTCGTTCATCAGCGTGACGAGCTCCTTGAACGTCGTCTCCGGCCGCGCCGTGACGACGTCCTTCGTCATCACGGCGTCGACAGTGGGTTCTCGCATCACGGTCTCCAATCCTCGCTTCGGTACGTCATGGCCGGAACCCGGTCCACACCCCGGGGCTCGCCCCGCCGACGACCACGTCGTCGACCAGGTAGCGGAGGTTGTTGCGGACACCGACCACACCCGGCGTGGCCCGCACCATCCGGACCGCGGCGTCGGCCAGTCCGCGCCGCGAAACCTCTCCCCCGAGGGTGACCAGCCCGGAGCTGACCTCGACATCGACGACATCCGCGGGAATGCCTGCTGCCACGAGCATCGCCGTGATCCGCGCGCCAAGATCGCCGTCCTCGGTCAGGTACGCCCGCAGCAGGTCGCGTCGCGCGACAACGCCGACGAGCTTGCCGTACCGGTCGACGACGAAGACTCTCCGAATGCCGGCCTTCGCGAGCAGCCGGGCAGCGGAGCTCACCGGCTCGTCCGCGTGCACCGCCCGCACCGGGGTGGTCATCACCTCGGCGGCGTTGCCGCCCTGTGCGCGGTACCAGCGTTCACGGGCGGCGCGGTCGTGGCGCGGTTGTCCGTCGCTCCCGCCGTGGAACTCCTGCTTGGCGAGAAGGTCGGCCTCGGACACGACCCCGATCGGCCCGCCCTGCTCGTCGACCACCGGCAACGCACTGATCGACTTCTCCGTCATGGCGGCGACCAGCTCCCGGAACGGCGTCCCGGGCGTGGCCGTCACCACGTCCTCCGTCATCACCGACGCGACCGTCATCTCGTCCACGGGTGGCCTCCTCGTACCGGCGTTCGCCACCAGATAACCCCGCCACGGATCCGGTGGGACAGAGCCACACCGCCCTCGCGGCGAGGACCAAGGACCCGCCGTCCGGCGCCGAACGTCGTCCAGGAAACGGGCACCTCGCCGCTGCCCCCGTCGCCTTCCTCGGCAGACGATGGGGCTGACACGGCCACAAGGAGGAAGCGATGACCGAGGCCAAGCACTGGACGATCGACGTGTACATCGACGAGCACGAGGAGCGGACCCGCGCGAAGGCACGCCTGCACAACCGCGACGAGACCCATCTCATCGGCGTCGGCCTCGCGCGCCTCAACCCGGCGGACGCGAACGTGCCCGAGATCGGTGACGAGCTCGCCGTCGCCAGAGCGCTCGCGGACCTGTCACACAAACTGCTGGACGCGACGGTCGCCGACATCGAGGCGGTCACGCACGAAGCCGCGCACCTGACCCGCTAGATCACCGCGCCGACGGGTTCGCTCGTGTCGCAGCACGTGCACCGACCACGTCAGTGAGGCTCAGCGCCCATCGCCCAGAACAAGCTCCGCCAAGTTCTGTGCTATCTCGGCTATCGACAGCGTGGCACCGACCAGCGCTGCTTTGTCGGCCATAGTCGGGCTGTAACTAGTGAGTTCCTCGATGGTGAGATCAGGATGCCAGACCGGCAGGATGACCTTCCGCCCTTGCATCTCCCGACTGACGAGACCGTTGAGTTCATAGGCCGGCCATCGCTTGGCGAAGAACTCCCTGGAAAAGATCACCGCACCGAACCTGCTACGCGCCAAACCGCGATCGATCGACTCACGAAGACTGTCCCCGACGGTGATCACCATCTCGTCGTACCAGACCCTGACGCCCCGGGCCGTCAACTCCTCGGCCAGTGGCCGGACGAAGTCCTTGTTCTCGGTCGCGTGACTCAGGAAGAGATCAAACTCCCGATCTCCGTCGTCGAGCGGACCGAAGCCCTGTTCCGCAAGATGTGCCGCCGGGCTCATCCCTGATGGGAGGAGCCGACGTGACGTGGTTTGCACATGCTGTTGTGACTGAACCACATTCTGATGTGCCTGGAGGCGCACCTGACGATGAACCCGGATCGTGCGCTGTACCCGTACCGTCGTCCTGACGGTAATACGCCTGCGTTGCATGACCACCTCACGAACTGATGTTCGACCACATTAGCCGCACGAACCGGGATTCCAAGTGCGACATGCCCAGGCGGACAGAACGAATTCTCAATCGCCCACGGCTCGAACACGGTAACCGCGGCAGGGGCCGAAGTCCTTGCCGTCGTGAGCCCTCGGACCGCAGTCAGAACGGCGTCTGCGGAGCAAAGCTTGGAACGGGATTGGTGAAGAGGAGTGGGTGATGAGCCACCAGAAGGTGCGGAACGTGATGACCACCGACGTCGCGACGGTGCTGGAGGGCACCCCGTTCAAGGAGGTCGCCAGGACGATGGCGCACCGGGACGTGAGCGCGGTGCCGGTCGTCGACAAGGCCCGGCACGTGCTGGGCGTGGTGTCCGAGGCCGATCTGCTGATCAAGCAGGGCACACAGGAGATCGAGTGGACACGGTCCCCGCGGAGTTGGTGGCGCCGCAGACGCGACCGGAGGCGCGCCGAGGCGACCAGGGCGGTCTCCCTCATGTCGGCACCGGCTGTCACCGTCACCGAGAACACGACCGTCGCCTGCGCGGCACGCACCCTCACCGAGCACGGGGTGAAGCGCCTCCCGGTGGTCGACGACGACGGCAGGCTCGTGGGCATCGTGAGCCGCAAGGACCTGCTGACCGTCTTCCTGCGGGCGGACGAGGACATCCGCGATGAGATCGTGCGGCGGGTCTTCGAAGGCGGCATCGGCATCCTGGTCTCTCCTGGCACGGTGACCGTCGACGTCCGCGATGGCGAGGTCACCCTGACCGGGCAGGTGGACCTTCGGAGCCAGCTCCCTCTCGTCGAGCAGATGACAAGGCACGTCGACGGTGTCGTGGACGTCGTCGCATCGCTCTCCTACCGCCACGACGACACACGCGTCCCGCATCCGGACCCGATGGCCATCGACATCACGCAGGCGCCGCGCGTCCGTTAAGGGACTTCAGCCCGTGGCCGGATTCCGGCCACGGGCCCTCGCACATCCTCAGTAGGACATGTCATGACCACGTCAAGAGAAACAAAGGTCCCGTGGCTCGCGCTGCTCGCGGGATTCGTCGCTGTCAACGCGTTGGCGGGCAGCGTGCTGATGGCGGTCGGCATCGTCGACCTCGGGAACACCGTCACCGCGCGCCTTCCCTTCGACAGCACGGCTTTCGCCGCGGTTGCCCTGGCCGTGGTGGTCGGCCTGCCGATGGCGGTCGTCACCGTCCTCGCCGCCACCGGCCACGCACGCACCGCCGAGGCCGCCATGATCGCCGGCGCACTGCTCGTCGGCTGGATCGGCGTCCAGCTCACGATGATCCGCACGTTCAGCTTGCTCCAACCCGTCATGCTCATCGCGGGAGCCGCGGTGTTCCTCGCCGGTGCGACCGCAAGGCCTTCTGGACCGCGTCCGCGATGAGCACCGCGGGCACGGCCAGCAACGCCATACCCCACCCCAGCGCGGTCGGCACGTGTCCGCCGAGCAGTTCGGGCAGCGGTGGCACGAGCAGGAACACCGCCAGCATGGCCAGTTCGAACCCGACCGCGTAGGTGAGCAGCCGGTTCCCGGTGACGCCGACCCGGCCGACCCACCGGGACTCGCTGCGGCACGCGTACGCGTTCGCGAGCTGTCCGAGGACCACCGCCGCGAACAACGCGCCGGACGCCGTCGCGAGCGCCGTCGGCGTGCTCCCCCACGTCCACCCGGACACGAGCAAGACGGTGAGGAACGCCAGCATCGACACCGCGGCCTCGGTGGGACCGAGCACCCCGAACGCGCGGCGCAGCAGGCGTCCGTCGATCAGCTTGCCCGTCTTGGCCGGGCCGTTCATCGTTCTCGGGTTCGCCGGTTCACCGCCGAGCGCGAGCGCGGGCAGCAGGTCCGTGCCGATGTCCAGTGCCAGCACCTGCAACACGCTCAGGCCGAGCGGGATGTTGCCGCCCGACAGTGCCCACACCGCGAACGGAGCCAGCTCGGCGACGTTGTCGGTCAGGTGGTAAGTGAGGAACCGCCGGATGTTCGCGAACGTCGCGCGGCCCTGCTCGACAGCGCTGACGATCGTGCCGAAGTGGTCGTCCAGCAGGACCAGATCCGCCGCCTCGCGTGCGACGTCGGTGCCGGAGGCGCCCATGGCCACACCGATGTCGGCCGCACGCAGGGCCGGGCCGTCGTTGACACCGTCGCCGGTCATCGCCACCACGTGCCCGCGGGCCTGCAACGCGCGTGCGATGCGCAGCTTGTCCTCCGGTGCGACGCGCGCGACGACAACGCCGTCGCGGTCCAGCAGTGCGCCCAGCTCGTCCTCGCCCGCCGGGAGGTCCTTGCCCTCGACGACGATGCCATCCGGATCGCACAGCCCCACCGCCACCGCGATCGCCCTGGCGGTCCCGGGGTGGTCGCCGGTCACCATCGCGAGCCTGATGCCCGCGGTGCGGCAGGCGTCGATCGCCTCGGCCACGTCCGACCGCGGCGGGTCCTGCAACCCCACCAGGCCGAGGAACTCCATCCGCTCCTCCACCGCGTCCGCACCGTCCACAGCGACCGCACCGCGCCGTCGCGCGACGGCGACGACGCGTAGACCCTGCCCGCTCATCTCGGTCAGCACGCGTTCGGCGCCTGCCGGCACCTCGGTGCACAGCCCGAGCACGACGTCCGGCGCGCCGGTGAGGTGCAGGCCGTCACCGTCCACGACCGAGGACCGCCTGCGGCGCGGGTCGAACGGGTAACGAGCCACCGCGCCCGGTGCCGCGGGAACACCCGCACGGGTCGCGAAGACGTGCAGCGCCACCTCCATCGGGTCGCCCACCGGCCGCCACCGGCCGTGCTCGGACACCGCGTGGGCGTCCGGGGAACACCGGGCGGCGGTGTCCGCCACGAGGGCGGCGGCCCGTACCGCGTCCGGTGTCCCGCACAGCGTGCCGTCCGGTCCGTAGCCTTCGCCGGTGACCTCGACCGCGCCGTGCGCGGTCCACACGGCCACCACCGACATCTCGTTCCTGGTCAGCGTGCCGGTCTTGTCGGTGCAGATGAACGTGGTCGCCCCCAGCGTCTCCACCGACTCGAGCCGCCGCACCAGCGCGTTGCGTGCCGCCATCCGCTGCCCCGCACGCGCGAGGGAGAGCGTCACGGTCGGCAGGAGCCCTTCGGGAACGAGCGCGACGGTGACGCCGATCGCGAACAGGAACCCTTCGCTGAGCTCGAGTCCCAGCAACAGCGAGACGCCGAAGAACAGCACCCCGACACCCACCGCGATGCCGGCGATGGTCTTCACGACCCGGTTGAGCTGGTTGGCGAGCGGACTGTGCGGCCGTGCCGCGTGCTCGGTGGCCGCGGCGATCTCGGCGAGCCGCGTGCGGCTGCCGGTCGCGGTCGCCACGACCGCACCGTGCCCCTCGACGACGTAGGTGCCCGCGTGCACGTCCCCGCCAGCCGCCGGCCGCACCGGTTTGCTCTCACCGGTGAGCATGCTCTCGTCAACGGAGAGCCGCCCGCCGGGCAGGACGGTCGCGTCCACACAGATCCGGTCCCCTGCCTCAAGGAGGACGACGTCCCCGACCACGAGCTCGGCAGCGTCGACGACCACGGCACGTCCGTCCCGCCGCACCGTCGCCCGCACCGGCAGCAGCTCCCGGAGCCGCTCCGCGGCCCGGTCGGCCCGGTACTCCTGCACGAACGAGAACACACCGTTGAGCACCACGACGACCACGATCGCGACAGCCAGCGCCGGCATGCCCGCGATCACCGCGAGCACCGCCGCGACCCACAGCATCAACGCGAAGAAGTGCACGAGCTGAGCGGCGAGCACGAGCAACGGGTGCTTGCGTTTCGGCCCCGCCAGCCGGTTGGGGCCATCGACCCGGAGCCGGGCAGCCGCCTCCTCGGTGGTGAGCCCGGCACCAGCGCGTGTGGCGTCCACAGTGGTCATCACGTCCCCCTCCATCGCCATCTCACAACCTCACTCGCACGTGGCCCTGCCGACTGACCGCCGTCGGGTCATTCCTTCTCGTGCCTGGCCACCACGACGGGGCACGTGGCGTGGTGCAACAGGGTCTGGCTCACCGAGCCCAGTCCCAGACCGATCACGGCACCACGACCACGCGAGCCGACGACGATGAGCGACGCCTCCGCGCCGTGTCGCAACAGGGCACGCGCCAGCCGTTCACGCTCGACCACTTCGCGCACCTCGACGTCCGGGAACGTCGCGCGCCACGGCCGCATCGCATCGGTGAGCGCCTGCTCCGCCTGCTTCCGCAGGTACTCCCAGTCGATCGTGTCCGGGACGGCGGCCCAGGCACCGGACACGTCCACGTCCCACCAGGTGTGCAAGGCGACCACCGGCACGCCACGGGCGACGGCGGTCTCGAACGCGAACGCCACCGCCGCATCGCTGCGCTCGGACCCGTCCACGCCGACGAGCACCGGCCCGGTCTCGGGCTGGTCGTCGGCCATGCGCACTACGGCGACGGGGCAGTGACCGTGCGCGGCGACGGCGACCGAGACGGACCCGAGCAGCATGGCGCCGAATCCACCGAGGCCACGGGAACCGAGGACGACCAGCCGAGCGGTTTGGGATTCGCGGATGAGCAGGTCCGCGGCGTTGCCGTCACGCATGTCAGTGGTCACGGTCAGTCCGGGCTCGGCCTGACGAGCGACGTCCACGGCCTCGATGAGCCAGTGCCGACCCTGGTCGAGCACCGCGTTCCGGTACTCGGGTGGCGGCGGGACGTGCTTGGGATGGCGGACCGGTGCCAGGTGGCAGACGTGCACCAGACGCAGCGGAACACCACGGCGAGCCGCCTCGTGTGCCGCCCAACGCACGGCGCGTCCTGCGGACTCTGAGCCGTCCACACCGGCCACGACCGCGTGCTCGCTCGTGTCGGAGTTCGTCATGGCCGTCGCTCCTCGCGGTGCTGACATCGGCCCCGACCACTGGGAAGGCCGGGGGAATCCGTATCGAGGATCGCGATACGACGCGGAGGGCGGACAGCGACGAGGTTCCTTGACCAGCCAGGCCTTTCGTCCCTTCAGCCAGTGCCGACAGACCGCTGTGCCACCGCTGGGCCACGCACACAGTGGGACTCGGCAGACACGCACGGACAAAGGAGCATCCGATGCAGAAGATCGCGGACGCGGCGGCCGACTTCCTCGCGTGCAAACGCATCGCCGTCACCGGAGTGTCGAGGAACCCCGCCGGGCACGGCGCCAACGTCGTCCACCAGAGGCTCAAGGAGCGCGGCTACGAGGTCTTCGCGGTCAACCCCAACGCTACCGAGATCGCCGGAGAGCGCTGCTACCCGAGCATCGCCGCGATCCCCGACGGGGTGGACGCGGTCGTCGTCGCCACCAGGGCAGAACTGGCCGAGGCCGCCGTCAAGGAGTGCGTCGCGCTCGGCGTCCGGCAGGTGTGGCTGCACCGTTCCTTCGGCCCCGGCAGTGTCTCCGCGGCCGCCACACAGTACGGCCGCGCCCACGGCATCACCGTCATCGACGGCGGCTGCCCGCTGATGTATCCGCCTGCCTCGGATCCAGGACACCGCGTCATGCGCTGGGTGTGCGGACTGTCGGGAGCCCGCCCGAAGCGGGTCTGAAGCACACCCTTGGACCTGTCGGCCACAGGTCCTAGGTCCCTGCTGAACAAGCCGGTTCGGCTCTGACCTCGCAAGATCGCACGCGCCACCCTGGGATCCGACATCGATCACACCTGTGTTGGGAGAGCCCGGATGGACGCGTTGGATCTCGCACGGTGGCAGTTCGGCATCACGACCGTCTACCACTTCATCTTCGTGCCACTGACCATCGGACTGTCGTTCCTGGTCGCCGGCATGCAGACCGCGTGGGTGCGGACCCGTGACGAGCGGTACCTGCGCATGACGAAGTTCTGGGGCAAGCTGTTCCTGATCAACTTCGCCATGGGCGTGGTCACCGGGATTGTGCAGGAGTTCCAGTTCGGGATGAACTGGAGCGACTACAGCGCCTTCGTCGGGGACATCTTCGGCGCACCGCTCGCCATCGAGGGGTTGCTGGCGTTCTTCCTCGAGTCCACGTTCCTCGGGCTGTGGATCTTCGGGTGGGACCGGCTGCCGAAGAAGCTGCACCTGGCCACGATCTGGCTCGCCGCCGTCGGCACCATGTTGTCCGCGTACTTCATCCTCGCGGCGAACTCGTGGATGCAGCACCCCGTCGGCTACACGATCAACGAGACCACCGGCCGCGCGGAGCTGAACGACTTCGGTGCGGTGCTCACCAACTCCACCGCGATCGGCGCGTTCGCGCACACCATCACCGCGTGCTTCGTCACCGCGGGCATCTTCGTGGTCGCGATCAGCGCATGGCAGCTGAAACGCGGGAAAGCCGGTGACGTGTTCCGGCCCTCGATGCGGATGGCACTCGTCACCGTGCTCGTCGCGAGCGTTGGTGTGATCGCCTCCGGCGACCTGCAGGCCCGGCTCATGACCGAGCAGCAGCCGATGAAGATGGCCGCCGCCGAAGCGCTGTGGGAGACCTCGGGGCCAGCCTCGTTCTCGTTGTTCACCATCGGCACGCTCGACGGGTCCGAGGAGGTGTGGAGTCTGCGGGTGCCGAACGTGCTGTCGCTCATGGCGACCGGGGACTGGAACGGTGTGGTCGAGGGCATCAACGACATCCAGGCACAGCAGGAACGACTGCACGGCCCCGCCGACTACCGGCCCAACATCCCGGTCACCTACTGGACGTTCCGTCTCATGATCGGGTTCGGCGCGCTGATGGCGCTGCTGTCGGTGATCGGGCTGTGGGCGTTCCGTGGCGCCAGGACACCGCGCTCGCGCTGGTTCTACCGGGCCGCCATCGCGGCGATCGCGTTGCCGACGCTCGCCAACAGCGCGGGCTGGATCTTCACCGAGATGGGCCGCCAGCCATGGGCGGTGTTCGGGATCATGACGACCCAGGAGGGTGTCTCCCCCACCGTCTCCTCGGGCACGGTGCTGACCTCGCTGATCGTGTTCACGGTCCTCTACGGCGTGCTCGCGGCCGTCGACGGCCTGCTGATGTACCGCTACGCCAAGGCGGGACCGCCCGATCCCCAACCCCACGTATCCAAGGCGGACACCGAGGACCAGAGCCTCGTGTTCGCGTACTGAGCAGGAGAACTCCATGGCTCTCACCGACATCTGGTTCCTGCTCATCGCCGTGCTGTGGACCGGCTACTTCGTGCTGGAAGGATTTGACTTCGGCGTCGGCATGCTGCTGCGCGTGCTGTCTCGCGACAACACCGACCGGCGCGTGCTGATCAACACGATCGGCCCGGTCTGGGACGGCAACGAAGTGTGGCTGCTCGTCGCGGGCGGCGCCACGTTCGCCGCGTTCCCCCTCTGGTACGCGAACCTCTTCTCCGGGTTCTACCTGGCGCTGCTCGTGATCCTGGTGGCGCTGATCGTCCGCGGTGTCGCGTTCGAATTCCGTGGGAAGTTCGACAGCGACCGGTGGCGCCGGGGCTGGGACGTCGCGATCATCGTGGGTTCCGCGGTGCCCGCCCTGCTGTGGGGCGTGGCGTTCGGCAACATCGTCCGCGGTGTGCCCCTGGACGCCGACCACCACTTCACCGGCGACTTCTTCACCCTCCTCAACCCGTACGCCCTGCTCGGCGGCCTGACCACGCTGACGGTGTTCGCCTTCCACGGCGCGGTGTTCGTCGCGCTGAAGACCGAGGGCGAGGTGCGTGCCCGCGCCAAGGCGCTCACCGTCCCGCTCGGTGGTGCCGCGGTCGTCGTCGGCGCCGCCTTCCTGCTGCGCACGCAGGTCGCCTACGGCGCCGACTGGACCTGGGTGTCCGTCGTGGTGGCGGCGGGTGCGCTGGTCACCGCGGTGCTCATGGCGCGGGTGCGCCGGGAGGGCTGGGCGTTCGCGGGCACCGCGCTCACGATCGTCGCGACCACGGTGACGTTGTTCGGCTCGCTCTACCCGGACGTGCTGCCCGCGAGCAACGACGCGGCCAACAGCCTGACGACCACGAACGCGTCGTCCACGCCATACACGCTGGAGATCATGACCTGGGTGGCGGTGTTCTTCACCCCGGTCGTGCTGGCGTACCAGGCATGGACGTACTGGGTGTTCCGCAAGCGAGTCAGCCGAGCACACATCCCGGCCTCACAGGGCCTCATGGCCGAGCAACGACAGGTGTCGTGATCTACTCACCGCGGCCCTGCGAAGTGCAGACCGGTGGCCACCAGACCGATCACGAGCGCCACGAGAACGGCGATCACACCGAACCCAGCCGTCAGGACCGTGATCACGACGGCGACGGCCATCGGCACTCCCCACGCGCCCAACACCCAGCTGTGGTCCACGCGCGGATGGGCTGAATCTCTGTGCGGGCTGTTCGTCATGACGTCCTCCCGAAACCGGAGCGCTTGGTCGGTATTGAGGATGGATTCACAACGGAGATCATCGACACCACCCAACGTCCTCGCCGGTGCGCCGATGGTCCCATCCACCTCGCCTTCCTTCTGTCTCGGCGAACCGACCCACGACCCCGGCCCATGTGAGCCGGGGTCGTGGGTTGGTTGATGTCATCCCTTCTCGGTCCTGGCCACCACGACGGGGCATCCGGCGTGGTGCAGCACGGCCTGGCTCACCGAACCCAGCCCCAGGCCGGTGAACGCGCCACGGCCGCGTGAGCCGACGACGATCAGCGACGCCCCGGCACCGTGCCGCAGCAGTGCGCGTTCGGGCCGTTCGCGTTCGACGACCTCGCGGACCTCGACGTCTGGGAACTTGGCCCGCCACGGCGCCATCGACTCGGTGAGCGCCTGTTCGGCCTGCTTCTGCAGGTAGTCCCAGTCGATCGTGGCCGGAAACACCGCCCACGCGCCGGACACGTCCACGTCGAACCAGGTGTGCAACGCGACCAGCGGCACTCCGCGAGCGGCCGCGGCCTCGAACGCGAACGCGACGGCGGCCTGGCTCAGCTCGGACCCGTCCACACCGACAAGCACCGGGCCGGTCTCGGGTGCGGTCCCGCCGTCGGGAACGGAACGCACCACCACGACCGGGCAGTGGCCGTGCGCGGTGAGCGCGACGGACACGGAGCCGAGCAGCATGGCGGCGAACCCGCCGAGGCCTCGGGAACCCAGCACCACGAGCCGCGCGGTGCGGGACTCGCGGACGAGCACCTCGGAGGTGACGCCCTCACGCAGGTCGGTGCTGACGACCAGACCGGGCTCCGCGTGCCGTGCCGCCTCCTCGGCCTCGATCAGCCAGTGCCGCCCCTGGCCGAGAAGCGCGTCCCGGTACTCCGGCGGCGGCGCGACCTGCCTGGGATGACGGACCGGCACCAGATAACACACGTGCACGAGCCGCAGCGGAGCACCGCGCCGAACCGCCTCGTGGGCTGCCCAGCGCACGGCACGCAGTGCGGACTCCGATCCGTCCACGCCAGCCACCACCGCGGCCTCGCCCGTGTCGGTGTTCGTCATGGTCATCTCTCCTCGTGGTGGGGTTGGGGGAAGCCCAGCCGAAGCAAGATCTGGGGGAATCCGTTGAGGTGCAACGCCTCGATCAGTCCCGCGCGGGACTCACGGACCTGGAACGGCTGGGTGAGCACGGCCCCGGCCAGGCCCTCGGCGACGGCAGCGAGCCACGCCGATTCGACGGCCATCCCGGTACGCACGTGGTCGACGGGGCCGTCGTCGGGTGTCTCGACGAGCACCAGACGTTCGGCACGCAGCCGCTCGGCAAGGGTCGGCAGGTCCGGGACGGCGGTGGTCGCACGGACCAGCCCGGCCCACGGCAGAGTCGCCGTCCTGCGGGTCGCGGCCGAAACCCCGTCGCCGGGCAACGGGTCACGCACCGACGACGTCCAGGCGTTCAGCTCGCGCTGGTAGGCACGGTCGTGCCGCAGCACCTGAGCGCTGTGCCCAAGCACGTTCGCAAGGGCTTCGGCATCCACATCGGACACGATGCGCAGCTCGACACCGTCGGTCTGGTTCGCGGCGAGAATCCGCGCTGTGAGGTCCCTGCTCGGCCGGGTGTGCCAAAACGGACCGCGGTGGCTGCGCCTGCGCGCCATCGCATCGTGCGTGGCAAGGTCGATGTCGGACGGTTCTGCTCTTCCGGTCGCGGTGAGCCGGCCGACGAGACCGGGCTGGGTCGCGTCCGGGAACAGATCCGTCGTCGTCGTGTAGCCGAGCACGCGGGCGGCCACGCGCACGTGTTCGAGCGCGGCACCGCAGGAGATCAACCGATCCCGCCCGAGCGGGTCGTGCCGTGGCAACGCACGGTCGAGCAGCTCGTAGATCTCGGCGACCCGCCGTTCACCGCCGAGTTCGAGCGTCCACGGCCGGGTGTTGTGCACCGACGGCGCGGTGGCCGCGGCAACGGCAAGCATGTTCTTCTCGCCTGTGGTCCACCCGGTCACGCCCGAACCTCCTCAATAGCTGGCTCTGTCCGCGGCATGGCTGCCGGTGACATGTCGAGGATCGCGACGCAACCGGGGCCGCGGCCAGCGGCGAGTTTCCTTCACAGGCAGGGACTTTCGTCCCGTTCGGCCTGTCGTGGTGCCGGTTCGCGGTGCGCCGGATGGATCAGGGACCAACGTTTCGCCATCCGGGACCTTCGACTCCGGATGAACGCCTGCCACCGCTCGACACTCAGGTCGGAACCGCCGGTGGAGGAGGCAACGATGACCATCAAGAACCGTCCGCACGAGAGGGTCGCGGCGCGGCGCGCCGGTGCAGTGGCGGCCGAGACGGTCGAAGCACGTGCGGCGGGCCGGTTCGCCGCCGTGGTGCGGATCGTCACCGGGCTGGTGTTTGCGTGGGCGTTCCTGGACAAGACGTTCGGTTGGGGCTACGCCACCGCGGGTGACAATGCCTGGATCAACGGTGGCTCACCCACGCAGGGTTTCCTCGGCCACATCGATCACGGCCCGTTCGCGGCCATGTTCCGCGGCTGGGCGGGCGCCGCCTGGGTGGACTGGTTGTTCATGCTCGGCCTGGCCGGCATCGCCGTCGCGCTGCTGCTGGGCATCGGGCTGCGTGTCGCCGCCGCAGCCGGCACGCTCATGATGTTGCTGATGTGGGCGGCGGAGTGGCCGCTCGACCGGTTCACCGACGCCGGTGCGCCGACCATGTCGACGAATCCGATCGTCGACTACCACGTCGTCTACGCGCTCGTGATGATCTTGTTGGCGATCACCGCCGCCGGAGCGACGTGGGGCCTTGGCAGGGCCTGGGCGAAGCTCGACGTCGTGGCGAGAAACCCCTGGCTGCGTTGACGATCACATCGGGGTGCCGACCACCACGGACGGTGGCCGGCACCCGCGCGCACGGCTGGACGAACACCACGCGGCCAGTGGCCACTACGGTGGACATGGTCGGAACGAGGAGCGAGGAGGCAGCGGTGGTCAGGGTCATGCTGGTCGACGACCACGAGATCGTGCGGCGGGGTATCGCGGACCTCATCGGCACCACCGACGACCTGGAGGTGGTCGGTGAGGCGTCCGGAGTCGCCGAAGCGCTGGCCCGCGTCCCGCAGGTCAGGCCGGACGTCGCGGTCCTGGACGTGCGGATGCCCGACGGCAACGGCATCGAGTTGTGCCGTGACCTCAAGTCCCAGCTGCCGGAGCTGAACTGCCTGATGCTCACGTCCTACGCCGACGACGACGCCCTGTTCGACGCGATCATGGCCGGCGCGTCGGGCTTCGTGCTCAAGCAGGTCCTTGGCCTCGACCTGCTGGACGCCATCCGCACGGTCGGCGCGGGCGGGTCACTGCTCGACCCCAGGACCACTGCCGCGCTGATGAACCGCATCCGCCGCGAACGTGAGGAACAGGACCCGCTCAACGCGCTCACCGAACAGGAACGGGCGGTGTTCGACCTCATCGGTGAGGGGCTGACCAACCGGCAGATCGGTGAGAAGCTGTTCCTCGCGGAGAAGACGATCAAGAACTACGTCTCGCACGTGCTCAACAAGCTCGGCATGCAGCGACGTACCCAGGCCGCGGTGCTCGCGACGGAACTCCGCAAGAAGAAACGCTCCGAGTAGTCGCAGGTCAGGAGCGCGGTAACGGCACCCGCCACACCAACCGCGTACCACCACCGGGGTTGCCGGCCACCGTGATACCTCCACCACACTCCCTGGCCCGCCGCTCCAGGTTGAGCAGTCCGCTGCGGGCGACGTCCGGCGGCATGCCCACCCCGTTGTCGTCGACGGCGACGACCAGGTCCTCCCCCGCCTCCACGGTCACGACGATGTCGGACGCGTGCGCGTGGCGAACCGCGTTGCTGACCCCCTCGTGCAGCACGGCGAGCGCGTGCTCGGCCACCGGCGGTGGGACGAGTGTGTCGACGGCCCCGGAGATCCGCACCGCAGGTGACATGTCGGTGTTCGCGCTCGCCTCGGCGACCAGGTCCAGCATCGTGCGGCGGAGACTGGTCGGGCTCTGCTCTCCCGCCGTGTGCAGGTCGAAGATCGAGGTCCGGATCTCGCGCATCGTCTCGTCGAGTTCGCCCACCACGCGGGTGACCCGGCTACGGGCCTCGGTGTCGCTGATGCGGCCGACGATGGCCTGCAAGGTCATGCCCGCCGCGAAGAGCCGCTGGATGACGTGGTCGTGCAGGTCGCCTGCGATCCGGTCACGGTCGGCGAGCAAGTCCAGCATCCGCTGCTGACGCTGCTTGTCGGCCAGTTCGAGCGCGAGCGCGGCCTGCGCCGCGAACGAGGCGAGCATCGGCAGCTGCTCACCACTGAACTGCCGCCCGCCCTTGTTGCGCAGCGCGAGCAGGAGGCCGGTGACCCCGCCCGGAGACACGAACGGCACCGCGTCGGCGGGGCCGAACTCGCCGAACATGTCGGTGTCGGCGCCGACAACCTCCGCGAAGTCCGCGTAGACCGTGGGCACCCGGTCGTCGATGACCGTGGCGATCGCCGGGTTCGTGGCCGGTATGCGCCTGGCGACGATCTCCTCGCCCCGAGCACCGGCACCCGCGGCGACGGTGAGGTGGTCGCCGGTTTCGTCGGCGAGCAGGATCAGCGCGCTGTCCGACCCGGACAGCTCCCGGGTGCGTCCGGTGATCAGGCGCAGCGCCTCCTCGGCCGTGCCGCCGCCCAGCAACAGGCCGTTCACCTCGCCGGAAGCCTGCTGCCACCGCTCGCGGAGCCGTGCCTGCTCGAACAAGCGTGCGTTCTCCACGGCGACACCGGCAGCGGCGGCGAGCGCCTCGAGCACCACGACGTCGTCGTCGTTGAACTCGGCCTCGCCCTTCTTCTCGGTCAGGTACAGGTTGCCGAACACCTCGTCCCGCACCCGGACCGGGGTGCCGAGGAAGCTGCGCATCGGCGGGTGGTTCGGCGGGAAACCGACCGACGAGGGGTGCTCAGCGAGATCGGGGAGCCGGATGGCGACCGGGTGCTCGATCAGGTGCCCGAGCAGGCCCTTGCCCTCCGGCAGGTGACCCATCTCCGCCCGGGTCTCCGGGTCGATGCCGACGTAGACGAACTCCGAGAGGCCCTCGTCACCGAGCACGCCCAGCGCGCCGTATCGGGCGTCCACGAGCTCGACCGCGGTCTCGATGATCCGCTGCAGCGTGCCCGCCAGCTCGAGACCTGCGCCGACGGCGACGACGGCGTCCAGGAGCCCCTGGAGGCGGTCACGGGTCTTGCCGATCTCGGTCAGCCGGTCCTGCAGTTCGCTCAGCAGCTCGTCGAGCCGCAACCCGGCGAGCGTCACACCGACCGATGAGCGCCGCCTGTCGTCCGCCATCTCGGCCCCGTTCTCACGCCGCTTCATCCACGGACTGGACCTCAACGCACTCAGCGTAGCCATCCTGGCAACCGGGCTCAGCGCTGGTCGGTGTGGTGTGTGACCCCTACGACCGCCACCGGGCACGGTGCGTGGTGCAGCAGTGCTTGACTGGTTGACCCGAGCAGGAGCCCGCGGAATCCGCCGCGGCCGCGGGTTCCGACGACGACCAGGGCGGCCTCGTCTGCGTGGCGCAGGAGTGCACGGCTCGCCCGCTCCCGGCTGACGTACCTGGTGACCTGCACGTCCGGGTACTTCTCCCGCCATCCGGCGAGCCGTTCGCCGAGCACCTCCTCCGCCTGCTGTGCGAGCGGGCTGAAGTCCAGTGCGGCCGCTCCGCCCGCGAACGCGGTCTCCACCAGCAGGTCGGTCCAGGTGTGCACGGCGACCAGGTCCGTGTCGCGCGCGGCCGCCTCGGCGAACGCGAACTCGATGGCCGCCTCGCTCGCGGGTGTGCCGTCGACCCCGACCACCACCGGTCCTGGCCGCTCGGCGCCGCGGACGACCGCCACCGGGCACTCCGCCCGCGCGGACACCTCGACGGCCGTGGAACCGACCAGCAGGCCGGTGAAACCGCCCAGGCCTCGGGTGCCGAGCACCACCAGTGCGGCAGCGGAGGACTCCCGCACCAGGGTCGGCACGACACCCGCCGTGACCTCGACGGTCTCCACCTCCAGACCCGGCGCGGCCGCCTCCGCCGTAGCCCGCGCCTGCGCGAGCCACCCGCTGCCCTGCTCTGCCAGTGCCTCGCGCAGCACCCGCGAGTCGACGAACCCCGGCGGATAGCCGACAGGGATCGCACAGACGTGCACGAGGCGCAGCGACGTACCACGCCGCAACGCAGCGGTGGCCGCCCAGCGGGTCGCCTGCAGGGCGGACTCGGAGCCGTCGATCCCGGCGACGACCGGCGCTGGCGCGCTCATCGCTCGTCCTCGTCCCGCGCGGCGAAGGCGGTCGCCCGGACCACGCCGGGGACCGACTCAGCGAGCACCGTCGCGACGTGCCGGTCGGTCGAGTCGTCGAACTCGTCGCCGATGTCGACCATGCCGTCGTGCACCTCGACGCGCCAGCGCCGGTCACCGCCGTAGATCTCCAGCCGGTGCCTGACGTCGTCGGCGATGGTGCGGTCGTCGCGGGCGATGACCCGGACGATGTCGCGGCGGGTGACGATGCCGACGAGCCGCGACCCGTCGACGATCGGCATGCTGCGCTGGTGGGCATCGAGGAGCGCCTTGGTGAGGACCGCGACGTCGGTCCCGGGGCTCATCGCGGTGACCGCCGTCGTCATCACCTCGCCGACGGTGGTCGTCGTGGTGGTGGGGAGCTGTTCGAGCGGGTGGCAGTACGCCCTGGGGTCGCGGGGGACCCGGTCCCGCATCAGGTCGGCCTCGGTGACGATGCCGACGAGCCGGTCGTCATCGGACACCACGGGCAGTGCGGTGAAGCCGTTGGTCGCGAGGAGCGCCGCGGCCTCCTTGACCGGCGTTCCCGGCCGCACCGAGACCACCGGTGCCGTCATGATGTCACGCGCGCGCATGACTGTTCCTCTCCTTCGTCGAGTACTTAGTGGACGGTGGGACGCCGTCGCCACAGCAGCTTGTCCGCTTCGACGACGACGAACGCGACGGCAGCCGCGGCCAGCGCCCACAACCAGGCGAGCGGGCCGGTCGGCGCGGTGCCGAACAGGGTGTTCATGACCGGCACGTACGTGATGGCCAGCTGGAGCACGACGGTGATGCCGATCCCGAGCCACAGCACCCGGTTGCGGCCGGGACGGGCGCCGAACAGCGTCCGGTCGAGCGCACGGCAGCTGAACAGGTAGGCGATCTCCACGCAGACGAACACGTTCACGGCCGTGGTCCTGGCCTGTTCGACCGTCCCGCCTGCGGCGATCTCCCAGTGGAACGCG
The DNA here is from genome assembly GCF_044466355.1 of Actinophytocola sp. NPDC049390. Classification (NCBI taxonomy): domain Bacteria; kingdom Bacillati; phylum Actinomycetota; class Actinomycetes; order Pseudonocardiales; family Pseudonocardiaceae; genus Actinophytocola; species Actinophytocola sp. NPDC049390. The sequence goes on along the minus strand of NZ_JBITMQ010000021.1, from coordinate 22,082 downwards.
AGGAACGCGGCGACCACGAGGACCACGCTCACGAGCATGATCTGCCGCACGAGCGTGCGGGTGAGCAGCGGCCGGTCCGGTGGTCGCGGTGGCCGCGACATGATGCCGGCCGCCTTGGGTTCGAACGCCATGGTCAGGCCGAGGAAGACCGCGGTGGTCATGTTGATCCACAGGATCTGGACGGGCACGATCGGCAGCGTCGCGCCGAGCAGCACCGCGGCGAGGATCACCATGCCCTCGCCGACGTTCGTCGGCAGGGTCCACGCGATGAACCGGCGCAGGTTGTCGAAGACACCGCGCCCCTCCTCCACCGCGGCCTCGATCGTGGCGAAGTCGTCGTCCAGCAGCACCATGTCGGCCGCGCCTCGTGCCGCGTCCGTGCCGCCGGCGCCCATCGCGATCCCGATGTCGGCGCGGCGCAGCGCTGGGGCGTCGTTCACGCCGTCACCGGTCATCGCCACCACGTGCCCGTGTGCCTGCAGCACCCGCACCAGGTCGAGCTTCTGTTCCGGCGACACCCTGGCGAACACGTCGGCGTCGGCGATCTCGTCGAGCCGGTCAAGACCCGCGAGGTCCGCACCGGTCACCACGGTCGCGTCCGCGGTGGAGTCGACCAGGCCGGTCGCCTCGGCGATCGCCCGCGCGGTGTCCGCGTGGTCACCGGTGATCATCTTGACCGTGATTCCCGCGGCGCGGCACGCGGCGACCGCGCGCACCGCCTGCTCGCGGGGCGGGTCGTGCATCGCCTGCAGACCCAGGAAGGTCGCACGTGGACTGTCCACCTGTGACACGACGGCACCGGCCGGGCCGAACCTGGCGAACGCCAGCACGCGCAGCCCGCGCGCGGCCAGCTCGGCCTGCCGGGCGAGAACGGCCTCGGCGTCGACGTCCACGCAGCGCGCGAGGATCTCCTCGACCGCGCCCTTCAGGTAGCCGACGTGGCCGCCGTCCGGTGTCCGGTGCGTGGTGGCCATGAGCCGCCGGATCGGGTCGAACGGCAGCACGTCGGTCCTCGGGAACCGCTCGTGCAGGTCGCCGGGGTCGATCCCGGTCGCTACGGCCGCGGTGACGAGCGCGGTCTCGGTCGGGTCGCCGTCCGCCGTCCAGCCGTCGTCGCCGCGCCGGAGCGTGGCGTCGTTGCACAACACCCCGGCGACCAGGCATTCCTCGCGGCTCGCCGAGGGCAACACCGTCGTGACGGTCATCCGGTTCTGCGTGAGCGTGCCGGTCTTGTCGGTGCAGATCACCGTGGTCCCGCCGAGGGTCTCCACGGCGGGCAGGTGCCGCACCACGGCCTTGCGCCGAGCCATCCGCACCACACCGATCGCCAGCACGATCGACACCGCGGCGGGCAGTCCCTCCGGTATCGCGCCGACAGCCAGGGCCACCACCGCGGTGAAAGCGTCGGCCACCGGCGTGCCACGCAGGAGCGCGACCACGAACGTCACCACGGCCACCCCGACGATCACGACGCTCAACCGGCGTGCGAACACCGCGAGCTTGCGGGTCAACGGCGTCGCGACGGGCGCGGTCCCCGCGACCAGGCGCTGGATCGCACCCAGCTCGGTGCCGGTACCCGTCGCGACCACCACCGCCCGCGCGGACCCCCGGCTCACCACCGTCCCCGCGTGTGCCATGTTCACCCGATCAGCGACCCCGGTCCCCGCGGGCATGACGTCGACCGCCTTGACGACCGGCACCGACTCCCCGGTCAGCACGGACTCGTCCACCTCGAAGGTCCGCACCTCGATCAACCGCAGATCCGCGGGCACCCGGCCCCCCGCGGTGAGCACCACGACGTCGCCGGGCACCAACGCACTGGCAGGTACCCGACTCGTCACGCCATCGCGCACGACGACCGTCTCGGCGGGCACCATCCGTGCCAGGGCCTCGAGCGCCTGCCGCGCCCGGGACTCCTGCACGAACCCGATGACCGCGTTGAGCACCACGACACCCGCGATCACCCCGGCCTCGACGAGATCACCGAACGCCAGCGTGATGACCCCGGCCGCGAGCAGCACGTAGATCAAAGGGTTGTGGAACTGGGCGGCCAGCATGCGCAGCACACCCGCGCCACGCTGGACGGGCACGACGTTCGGCCCGTAACGACGGACCCGCCGCTCGACCTCCTGCGCGGTCAGACCGGTGTCCGAGGCCACGTCGAGCCGAGCCAGGACATCAGCGGCGGGCAGGCAGTACGGGGTCGTCAGCGCCTGGGTGTCGGTACCGAGCATGCCTCCAGCCTCCCGGCGCACACAGTCACCCGACAGGGACGGAAGTCCCCCCAACCAGGGCCCACCGGCCACTGTGCCGTCGCCCGACCACGCGCACAGTGACCTCGACAACACACGCACGGAAACCGGAGGAGCAACCATGCGCAAGATCGCGGACGCGGCGGCGGAGTTCCTCGCCTGCAAACGTATCGCCGTCACCGGCGTGTCGAGAAACCCGTCCGGGCACGGCGCCAACGTCGTCCACAAGAGACTGAAGGACCGCGGCTACGACGTGTTCGCGGTCAACCCCAACGCCACCGAGATCGACGGCGACCCGTGCTATCCCGACATCAGCTCCATCCCCGACGGCGTGGACGCGGTCGTCGTCGCCACCCGAGCCGAACTGGCCGAGCACGCCGTCAAGGAATGTGCCGCCCTCGGCATCCAGCACGTGTGGCTGCACCGGTCCTTCGGCCCTGGCAGCGTGTCGACGGCCGCCACCGAATACGGCCGCGCACACGACATCACCGTCATCGACGGCGGTTGCCCGCTGATGTACCCACCCGCCTCCGACCCGGCGCACCGCGTCATGCGCTGGGTGGGCGGCGTCTCGGGTGCACGACCGAAGCGGGTATAGGCGTCACCGCGTCATGGTTCACGGGACACGTCGCGTCGCCCTGCGATGACCCGTTGAGAGTTGGCGGCGCGGCCCGCCTTGGTGATGGCGCGGCAGTCGTTGTCATGTGGCACGCACCGGACGCGGCGATCACGATCGGCGCGGTCAGCTTGGCGCCGTCCTCGATCGGACGTTGAACGGCCCATCACGACGGCGGGCCCGACGCGTCGCAGTGTCCGGCGCGGATGTCGACGTCCCGCCGGTCAGCCGACGGCGGCCGAGGCCGTACCTCATGCACCGAAGGCCACGGGGCATGAGGTGACGGTCCTCGCCGTTAGAAGCCGGGCGCGGCGGCGAACAGTACCCCGGGCACCGTCTCCACGCGGAGAAGGTTCTGGAGCGGAGGCAGAGAAACCGATCCGTACGCGCCGTCCATGAAGTTCAGCACAGGTCCGGGTACCCATCTAACAGGCCAGCGATCCAGCTCGCGAAGACTCGTCAGGTCGAGGTTAGTCTCGGATGGCGGCCAGATGCGGACGGCGGCGCCGGAGGAAGCCTCGGGTGGGTATTCGATCGGCCAACCGGGGTGATAGACCAGGGTCGCCGCGCAGAACTTCAAGCCAGCCTGTCTGGCCATGAACGTGGCTCGTCGCCCGTCGGCGATGACCGTCGGCAGGCATATCTCAACTGGTTTGCTCTCCTCCCGACAACCGGCCGTCGACTGGCGGGAGAACCAGACCGAGAGGCCACTTGGAGGGGGCTCACCGGTCACCATCCACGAGTACAGATCGTCCGGCACTTCCGCGAGGTCCCACCGGTTGGGGTTGACGCCGACGGCGGTCTCCTTCGTGTCGGGGTGACTGAGTAGCAACATCGTCTTGAGCCACCACAGACCGAACAGTTCGGCTTCCTCTGAGCCGAGTACAACCCCGCCGTCTGCGTCAAGCATCTTCTGGATGACGAGCCGTGGGTGCTGTTCGAAGCGCCGGTTTAGTTCGCGATTGCACTCTTCGCAGCACGGCATCCGGACCTTGGTGATCGAGGTGTACTGGCGCACCCTCCCATCCCGTTTGAGGACGGGTTGGCCGTTGATCTCGACGCGGCACGGGCCATCACTGTCAGTGAACATCTCCAGCACCCAGTAGGGCCAGACGTGCTCGCCTTTCGGCGAGGAGGGTCGCTGGCAGCCGAAGACACAGATGGTGTTCGCAAACATCTTGGGCACGGCTGCCAAGTCTGCCGGACCGTGGCTCTAACGCCGAACTAGTTACGGCTAGAGCCACCAAAGAGGTGGCGATGGATAACAGCAGCACTGCGGGTGCTGCAAGGTGACCGGAAGAGCCGGATCAACGACCAGGAGCTGCGGTCCCGCCCGGTGGCGAGATCCTCCCGCTGGAGGAGATCTCGCCGATGCCCGCCAGGTGTGGGAGCGGCTCGCGCCGAGCCTGCAGACACGAGTCCGCCCGCGCTGGATACCGCGACAGCTCCCAGCGGAGACCAGTGGCGCAACCTCGAGTAGTCAGCGCGTCGACCACCTTCGAGGCGGTGAACGCCATGACACTGGCCGCCGCGATCTGTGGTGAGGCAAACACGGCTGACAGTCCTGCCCCGGCCGCGCGCTCCGCGGGCGCCGAGCGTGTCGTGGACGAGGTCGCGCGCGGTCAGGGTCGTCCCGCGAATACCGTGCCGGCCGGGACAACCAATCCAGCGATAACGATCGGCGGCCAGTGCACCGAGGCGATGTTGGGGGCGACGACGAAAGCAGGTACCGATCATCGCCGCCGCGGCACACACCGCGTACCCCGGGCGCACCGTCCAGCCCTCGCCGACGCGGCTGTGCCGACGTGAGCTGCGGCGTTGATGTGTTGATGGTGATCATGCCGCACGCTCACGGTGTCCGTGTTCCGTGACGGTGACCGGCTCGCCTGAACGGCACGACCATGGCGAGCAACCATCAGGGTCACCGTCTTCCTCAACGCCGGTTGCCGAGTCGGTGGTGATCAACCGTAGGTGTTTCTTGGTACTCGGCTTCGCGGGCGTGTCGAGGTCGACCTGGTCCAGCGGTTGGCAGGAGCGGTGCAGGAAGTATTGCCCGCGCAACTGCTGTCCCTGCGTGGTGGCGTGTGGGTAGCCGTGGCGGATGGCGCGGTCGAACTCGACCGCCTCTGCCCACCCCTGGGGGTCGTTGTCGCGCACCCAACGCCATCCGGCGTTGCCGTGGAACGGGCAACCGACACAGGCGGATTTCACGGTCTCCCCGAAGCCGCGTTCCTCGAGGTACTCGAGGCAGCGGGCGCGGTCGAAGCCGAGGTCGAGCAGTGGGAAGACGTTGCGCAGGAACCGCACGCCGGAGTCGCGGGCTCGGCCGATCTCGTCGGTGCTGATGCCGATGGCTTGCTCGGCGTAGACCCCGCGGGGCACCCGGCGCGGATGCGGGTAGCCCAGCAGCTCGCGCGCTGCTTTCTTGAGCGGAATGATCTTGTACTCGCCTGTGCACTGACGCCGAGCCAACCCTCGCGTCCCGTCCGGGTTGAGGGTGTGCAGGGGCATGGAGACGAAGCGGTGTTTCGGGTCGAGCGCGTCGGCGCGGATGTTCCCGGCCGACACGGTACGCACCGGGATCCCGGCCTTCTCGGCGTGCACGCGTAGCCGTTCGAGGTTGGCGTAGACGGCTCGTGGTTCCCAGCCGGTGTCGGCGAACAGGGCCGCGTCGAAGCGAGGGATGGTGCCTTCGCAGGCCAGGAGCAGCACCGTGGTGCTTTGCACTCCGGCGCCCAGGGACAGCAGCCGCAACGCGGGCCCCAGGTTGGGCACCGCCGCGTGTCGTGTGGTCATGCCGCCTTCACCTCCCGTCCCGGCTGGTGGGGGTGGAGAAGCGCGGCGAGGTCGTCCAGCAGCAGCGACACCGCGTGGGCGGCTTGCTGGGGAACCACCCCGTTGCCCAGCGCCCGCAGCTGGGCGGTGCGGGGCAGCGGGAGCTCGGTGACCCACCCGTGCGGGAGGCCCATGAGGTGCTCGACGAACGCGGGCGCGAGTACCGGGCGGCCGTGGTTACCGGGCTGGGTCGGGTGCGGCGTCGGGCGGCCGAGCACGGCCTCCCAGCGGCGGATCGCCGCCTCGTAGACACCCCAGTTCACCGACCCCGGCTGCGACGGCGGGGGCCGGTCGTCCGACGCGACAACCGTCTCGTGGCCGGGGTCGGGAACTGCTACGAGGTGCCGTCGACCCTGGTGTGCTCGGTGTGGATGTTCGTCGGCATGGTGAGCAGGCTGATGACCGCCGAGGGCAGCATCAGGTCGCCCTTGGAGCCGCGTTGCGCCGGGCAGCCCTTTGTCCCGTCCGTGGCGCGCGGTGTCGGGAGCAGGGGTGGTGGCAGGGTCTGCGGGTCCACCAGTGGGAGCACTTGTTGTGACAGCGGCGGCCGGAACCCCGGCCCGGCCTTGCGGCCCGCTGTGCCGGTGTCCGAGGCCTTCGGAGTTGGCAGCAGTCGCGCGGTGTCGGGCAGTGACGGCCCGCCGAGGTGGGTTCGGTGAGTGCTGTTGTTCGCATCCGACGCCGTGGGGGTCGGCAGCAACGCCGGAGGCGTGGCGACAAGGGCATGCACGGCGTCGTGCAAGCTGACCTGGTGTCCTTGCGCCCGGCGCCGTTGCGGGTCGGCTGGACCGCGGTGGTCGCCGTGCCTGCGGTGTCGGCAGCATCCGCCCCGGTGGTGCGGTGCCAGGCGAGCAGGAACACGCGTTCGCGCCGGTGGGCCGCGCCGATGTCCGCGGCGCGGACGCTACGCCAGAGCGCGTCATACCCTGCTTCGGCCAGGTCGCCGAGTACACGGTGGAGCCCTCCGCCTTTCCACCGAAGCGCGGCGACGTTCTCCACGACGACGAGCGCGGGTCGTAGTACGCGAACGCCAGCCACGATGTCGGTCCACAAGCCACTGCGGATGCCTTTCTCGATACCCGCACGCCGCCCGGCGGCGGAGATGTCCTGACAAGGGAAACCGGCGACGACAACATCGACCGGCGCGACCGCGGTCCAGTCGATGGCGCGCAGGTCGCCGAGGTTGGGAACGCCGGGCATCCGCGCAGCGAGAATCTGTTTGATGTGCGGGTCGGGGTCGGCGACCCACGCGATCCGGCCGCCGCCGAACGCGGCCAGCACCCCGAGATCGAGACCGCCGTAGCCCGTGCACAACGAGCCCACGACAGGACCCGGCTCGGGAACCGATCGGGCCGGTCGTCCCGGCAGGGGTGCCGGTCGTGGTGCCGGATCAGGGATGACCACGCGCGATCGCGCCGCCCGCGCGCGCCGTGAGCGATTGGCAGGGCGAGTCATGCCGCCCGCCTCCCCGCCCTCACACCACCATGCGGATGCACCGGTGGCTGCGCGCCAGCGTCGGCCGGACCACGCAGTCGTGGACGGCTGGTCGCGCTCGCTGCTGCCGCGGTGGCGGTCTTGCGCAGGGCGGTGCGGAAGACGAGCACGTCTTCGTGGGCGATCAGGTGCAGCGGCAGCCCGGCCTCACGTTGTTTGCGGATGAAGTCGCGCTGGAAGAACGACCCTCGAGCGACGAGATCGGTCTCGGCGGCGCGGGCGAGCAGCGCGACGTTGCGCTCCACCGGGATCAGTCCCGCGGTGCGACCGCAGGCCAGGATCTGGGAGGGCAGGTCGATCAGCTCGGCGTGCTCGCGCCACGGGCGGATCGTGATGGCGATGTGCCCACCCGGTCGCAGGAAGGTGCGCAGCGCGGCGAGGATCCGGGTGAACCCGGCCAGCAGGCGGTGGTGACCGATGTTGGCGAGGTTGCCTCGGTCGAGGGTGTTGCCGTAGAGGTGGTGGTACTTCTGCACCCCCGCGCCAGGTGCCACCGCCACCTGCCCGTGCGTGGACGGGCCGTAGGGCGGGGAGGTCACCACCAGCGCCGCCTGCCCGACGTACTCACTCGGCAGCAGCGTGACCAGCTGTCGGGCGTCGCCGTGGAACACCCGCGCCTCGTGGTCGAAACCCTGCTCCCGCGCAAGCTTCAGATTTGCTTTCGCAACCCCAACCCAGTGGGGTTCGTACTCCACCCCGACAGCACGGCGACCGAGCCGGACGGCCTCGACGAGGGTGGTGCCGATGCCGCACATCGGGTCGAGCACCAGCTCGCCCGGCCTCGTGTAGTGGGCGACGGCGTGCCGGACGACCTCGGGCAGCATCTTGGCCGGATGCGCTGTCGACTCCGGAACGTAGGTGTTCTTGCGCTGGGCGGCCGGTGACGCCTGCGCGGTGGTCCACACCGACACCGCGGCCGAGCCGGACCGGCCGTCGCGCGGGTCGCCGCCCGGCGAGTTGTCCACAGGAGTGGGCGGGGTGTCCAGTGCGGACATGAGCGCGCGGGGAATGCGCTGGGTCGGTTCGTCCCCGGCGGCGCTGGCCGTGTCGGTCGAGGCGTGCGCATCGGGGTCGATCGAGGGATGGCGGACGGGCTGGGTGGTGCGGTCGTGCGTCACGGGCACGCCGTCCTGGGGGTGCGATCCGTGGTGGGCAGAGTCAGCTGAGCGCGGGCCATTCATCGGATGTCTCCCTCCGGCCAGGGCACGTCCGACGGCGATTGGTGGCCGTGCGGCTGAACGAAGACGAGAACGTCGGAGTGGATGCGCCGATGGGGCTCGGGCAGCCCGCGCACCAGTGCGCGGTGCCGGGCGCGAGCGTGCGGATCACCGGGGTCGGCACCGTCCAGGCCGTCGTCCGCGTTGTGGTTGGAGTGCGCGTCGGCGAGGTGAAACCGGCCGTCGCGGACGGGTGCGTGGACGGCGACGATGTGCTGGAGGTAGAGCAGGTCGGCGTTCTGCCCGGCGGCCACCATGGGCCCTGTCGGGTCGGTCAGCTCACCCGTGGTCCAGTCACAGTGCGTGAGCACGACGAGGATGCCGCCGACCCGCAGCAGGCGGGCCGCGAACAAGGCCACCAGGTCCGCGCCGCGGTCGCCGCAGTACCCCGGGTGCAGCGTGGTGACGACGAGGTCCGCGCCCCCGACGGGTGCGGTTGTGCGATGTGGCGTATCGGCCTCGACGGCGGCAGCCGGCGTGATCGGGACCGTCGCGGGAGTCCGACTCGTGCCGTCGACGAGGTCGCTCCAGAAGGGGCGCGAGGCCGGGCCGGTCGTGGCCGACTCATTCGGCGCGCGCTCCACCCGAACGCCGCGGCCGAGGCGTTCGACCGTGCCCACGGCGTCCGCCAACTCGAGGTCCGGCCCGGCGTCGGGCGGGTGATCGATGACACCGCCGGGACCCACCGGAGCCATCCTCGGCTGGACCTTGTCCCCGATCGGCCAGGGCAGCAACACGACCTGCGCGCCGGGCTGGCTGAACGACGAGACGACCTTCTCCACGAGCGTCGCCGGCCATGCGGCGTCGGGGTCGATCGGGTGTGCTCCAGCGGTCCACACGGAGGCCGGAGTAGGCGCCGAGCCGGACCCGCGCGAGCGCGAACTGCTGGTTCCGGAAGCGGGCTTGCCGGGGCTGACACGAGTGGTGGTCGGGGCGGTCGGCCAGGGTCGGCGCTCTACCTGCCGCCGCCCGCCAGGGCGGGGCAAGGTGGGGCGGGTGGTGTCGTCTTGCCGTCGGCGCGAGCGACGGCCGGGGTCGTCGGGTCGGGTCACGGGTGTCCCCTTCGCAGAGGCTGATGCGCTTGTCGATGCGAAGCGCTGATGACACCCCTGAACTCCGAAATACAGGCCCGCTGGGGACACGAGGTCAGCAACATTTTTGGACGAGTTTGAGCCGTCGAAACGCACCAAGGGTTGCGCGCGAGTTTCGTGCCCGACAGGCGAACCCTGGTCGCCGGGGGGACGACGGCCGCAGTTTTTAACGCGAGCCCGCCGCGGTTACCGCCAGCACGGTTTGCCTTCGTCGCCGACCGGACGCAGCTATGACCAAGCTGGTACCGAACTAGTACCGCGCCTACGTATGTCCAAGTGAAGGAGCATTTGCACGTCTCGGTAGTGGATCTTCAATCGTGAGACTGGCAATCGCCAAATCCGCCCCGATGGATCATTTCCAAGCTCTCCATGCGGCCCAGAAGACCGCCGGTACCTCCGCCGTACTAGGTCGGTACCAGTTTGGTCAGCGGTTGGTACTACCCCGCATGGCGTCCTGGGCGAGTCGTTGATTTCGACTCGCTTTCGGGAGCCATTCCATGAGTTCGCATGACGCCATTCCGCGTTCGGGTTTCGAGCGCGATGACAAGCCGTTGGACGCCGCCCGCTCAGCGTTCGCGTGGCTGGTCACCGGTCCGCATCCGGTGAGCATCGACGGTCGGTTGTTCCCCGGCCTGCCGGGCCGGAGGATGCCGCTGAACGAGGTGCGCGACCGACTGCTGCGGCGCCGCTGCCCGCAGACCTTGCGTGACGCGGTGTGGGCGCACCTGGTCCTGCGCGCCCGCACCGAAGGCGGCACCTGGACCGTGGGCGCGGTCGGTGTCGCACTGCCCGCGCTGACCTCCATCGCCGCCACGCTCTCGACCAAGTTCGCCGGCGACCCGAGCGACATCCACGCCGCCGTGCTCGCCGGGTTCATCGCCGAGCTCGCCACGATCGACCTGTGCCGACCGCGCATCATGCTCAGGTTGCGGTGGGCCGCCTACCGCGCCGGCCACGCCTGCGTCCGCGAGGCACTGGACGCGCCGGTGCCAACAGGGACCGGGTACGGACGATCTCGCTCGACGATGCCGCCGCCCCCGTGGGGCCACCCGGACTTCGTTCTCGCCCGCGCGGTCGCCGAGCACGCGATCACCGCCGCCGAGGCCGAACTCATCGGCTCCACCCGGCTGGAAAGTGTGTCCCTGGCCGACGCCGCGGTCGAGCGCGACCTGTCCTACCAAGCGGCGAAGAAGGCGCGCCAACGTGCCGAGCGCCGCCTCGTCGCCTACCTGCTCGACGGCACCACCGGTGCCCCACACAACGGTCAACACGAGGGTGACGTAGCAACCCAGGCGGCCGACACGGTGATCATCACCGCCGCCGCCGAACACTCGGCCGTACTTGCCCCGCCGTCACGCAACGTCACTGATCTGGGGCCTGACGCGGCGAGGGAAGCCGGCGATCGTGTGTCCCCGCAGGGCCGATTTTCCGGAGTTCAGGGGTGCGGGAAGAGGAGACCAGCCACTCCCGCGCACACCACCTCCTCGCCCCTACAGCCCCAGCCGTCGACGCAGGGGCAGTCGGGCCCGACTCCGGGAGTGTCGCGATGCGCCTGACCCGTACCCCTGTCCGTCCTCACGACCGCCAGCCCACCAACAACCGCCCCACGCGAGGTCGGCGGCAGACCACCTCGCTCGCCCATCCGAGGACGTTCTCCAGCTTCGGCGCGCACAGCCGCCAGACCGCGACCCCTCCGATCTCTGAAGCGGTACGCGGACGCACCATCCACCGAACGCTCGTGCTCGCCGAACTGGTCCTCCTAGGACTGTTCACCTCCGGGACGACCGCGCACGCGGACACCGTGGTACTCGCCATCGCGGGCAGCGTCGACGAGGTCCTGACCAACATCCGCAACTGGCTGATGGGCATCCTCGCCAGCCTGGCGACGGTGTTCTTCACCATCGGCGGCGTCCGCCGCGTGTTCGGCGGTGGTGACCCCGGCGAGCAGGAGAAGGCCAAGGAAGCGTTCAAGGCGGCCGGGATCGGCTATGGCCTGGCGGCTCTCGCTCCGTTGGTCGTCGCCGTGCTCAAGGGCATCGTGGGGGCATGAGTGATGCGCCCGCCGAGCAGGCCGGTCAGGTCTGCCCCACGCCGCACCTCGGCCGACACCGCCGCCGGCTCGCTGCACGGCACCACGCCCACCGCGCAAAGCGGATCGGTGTCGCGGTCGGCTCGAGGGGCCCGCCGGGAGATGCTCGCGCCTCCGGTCGCGTGCCCCACGCGGACTCGCCGGATCGGGCGACTTCTTCGCTGCACGCGGAGCCGGGTGCTGGTGGTGAGCCTGGTCGTCCTGGTCGGGAGCGCCCTTGTCTCGGTAGCGTTCGGTCCGCACTCGGACTCGGGCACGCGGGTGGCCCCGGCTGCCGCGGCGCAGCCCGTGCCGCCGTCCGATCAGCCACCGATCCCGGTCCCGACGGTCGATCCGTGTGGTCCGGACTCACCGCCGCTACCGGTCTGCACTCAGCCGCCACCCACAGCACCGACCACGACCCCGCCGATGCCGACGGCGACGGGGCTGCCGCTGCCGACCGAGGTCCCGTCGCTGCCGCCGTGCGACCCGGCACTGCCGTTGCAGCCGTGCGCTCCCACCGGCGCCCCGTCAACCCCGTCAACCCCGTCGACGCCGTGTTCCGGTGAGGGCTGTATCCCCCAACCCGGCACCACCACGGCACCGCCGACGAACCCTGGCGATGGTCAGCCCGGGCAGGGCGAGGAGCCTGAGGACGAATGCGGGATCACCGACATCGGTGCCTGCGTCACCGAGGCCATCAACGGCTTCTTCCGAGGCATCGTCACCGAGGCGCTCAACCCGCTGCTGGACCTGTTGTCCAAGACCCTTTTGACCACACCGACGCCGGACTCGCTGCCGCGTATCGGGGAACTGTGGGACAACTCCTGGCAGATCCTGCTGGTCTCCTACAGCCTGCTCGTGCTCATCGCCGGGGTCATCGCGATGGGCTACCAGACCGTCCAAACCCGACACTCCATCAAGGAACTCGCCCCTCGCCTGGTCGTCGGGTTCCTCGCAGGCGCCCTGAGCTTGTGGGTGGCGACCAAGGGCATCCAGATCGCCAACGCGCTCGTCGCGGCGATCATGGGCGGCGGGGTCGACGCGAACTCCGCCGGGGAAACCCTGCGCACCCTCGTGCTCGGGTCGCTGGGCGGCGGGATCTGGATCGTCTTCATCGGCATCGTCCTCGCCGGGATGCTCGTCGCGCTGCTCATCACCTACGTGGTACGGGTCGCGCTGACCATCATCCTCATCGCCGGGGCACCACTGGCGCTGATGTTCCACGCCCTGCCCCAGACCGAGGGCATCGCCTACTGGTGGTGGAAAGCCTACGGCGGCTGCCTCGCGATCCAGCTCGGGCAGAGCCTGACGCTGATCACCGCGATGAAAGTGTTCCTCGCCCCCGGCGGGTTCACCCTCTTCGGCCCGACCATGTCCGGGCTGGTCAACCTGCTCGTCGCGCTCGCGCTGATGTACATCCTGTTCAAGATCCCGTTCTGGGTGCTGTCCTCGATCCGCGGCGGCGGCCGACGGTCCCTGATCGGGTCCCTGGCCAGAGGCTTCCTCACCTACAAAGCCTTCGGTCTGCTCACCGGCCGCGGCGGGCGCAACAGCCCCAACCCTCGCCCATCAGGTGGCCCGAGCGGCAAGGCCGGCGCACGCACCAGTGGCAACTCGTCGTCCGGCCCATACGTCAACCCGCGCACCACCCCGGACGGTCAGTACGTCCTGCCACTGCCCGGCGTGCGCCGGACCCGCGCGGCAGGTAAGCCCACGCCCAAGCCAGGCGCGACCGCGACACCCTCCCGTCCGCAGGGCCGCCAGCTGGCGGCGCCGTTAGGTGAGAACTGGCCGGAGAACAAGCCGGTGCTGGGCCGCGACGGGCAGTACCGACTCCCCCTCGACGCCCAGCGCACGACGCCACCACCCGCCTCACATCACGCGAAGGGCACCGCCGGTCGTCCCACCCACGCGCGTCGCGGCAAGCAGCTCGAGTTGCCGTTCGACCCCTACCGGGGCAACCGCCCGAACCGGTCCGGGCAGTACCCGCTGCCCGTGGACGGCGTGCGTCGGGTGCCGCGTCCGGCAAGCCCGCCGACCCCACCGGGCCCCCGGCCGAGTGGACGTCGGGCGGTCCAGCCGGAGCTGCCCTTCGACCCCTACAAAGGCAACCGGGCGACCCGCAGCGGCCAATACCCCCTCCCACTGGACGGCGTGCGGCGGGCTCCCGGACCGAAACCAGCAGCCACTTCCCCAGCGGCGGCACCCGAGACACCGCCTCCGTCCGCGCCGCGCGCGGGACGTCAGTTGCGGTTGCCACTGGACCTGCCCAAACCCGCGACGCCACCAACGACGCCGGTCTTCAGCTCACCACCGTCACCACCGCCGCCACCGCCGCGGCCAAGTCCGAAGCCAGGAGGTACGTCCTCATGACCGCTCCCGTCCGTATCCCGGCCGATGTCGACATGCACGACCGTGTCCTCGGGTCGCTGACCGCACGCCAACTGGCCATCCTCGCCGCCGCCGGAGCGGTGCTCTACCTGATCTGGGCGGCCACCCGCGCCTTCATTCCGATACCTGTGTTCTTGGCTTTCGCCGTCCCGGTCGCCGCGGTCTCGGCGATGCTCGCGCTGGGCAAGCGCGACGGCGTGCCGATGGACAAGCTGCTCGTGGCCGCAATCCGCCAGCGCCTGGCTCCGCGGTACCGCGTCGCCGCTCCCGAGGGCGTGCGGCCCGCTCCCGCCTGGCTCACCCCAGGCACCGAGCAGGTCGGGGGCGGGCGCACGGGCAGTAGGGGCCGCACAGCCCAGCGCGAGCAGGTCTCGCCGTCGGCGCTGCGGCTGCACGCCGAGGCGGTCACCGAGACCGGCGTGGTCGACCTCGGCAGCGACGGCCTCGCGGTCGTTGCCGTCGCCAGCACGGTCAACTTCGCGTTGCGCACACCGCACGAACAGGAGGCGCTCGTCGCCTCGTTCGGCCGCTACCTGCACTCACTGACCGCCCCGGTGCAGGTGCTCGTGCGCACCGAACGGCTCGACCTGTCCGGCCAGATCGCCGAGCTGCGCGAGCGCGCGGGCGGGCTGCCGCACCCCGCACTGGAAGCCGCCGCGCTCGAGCATGCCGACTACCTGGTCCAGCTCGGGCAGCAGTCCGACCTGCTGCGCCGCCAGGTCCTGCTCGTCCTGCGCGAACCGCTCGGCCTCGCCGCCCCGACCGACGGGCTGGGCGGGCCCGGACCACGGGCGGCGCTGTCCACACTGCTCGGCTCGATGGCCGGCAAGCGCCGCGATCAGCCAGCGCAGATCGACTCCGGAGTTCGGCGGGCGGCGGAGTCGCGCCTGGTACGCCGTCTCGGCGAGGCGATCGAGCTGCTGTCCCCAGCCGGGATCGTGGTCACTCCGCTCGACGCGGGACAGGCCACCGCGGTGCTGGCCTCGGCGTGCAACCCCGACAGCCTGCTGCCACCTTCCGCGGGCCTGGCGGGTGCGGATGAGGTCATTACCACCACCTCCGGCTCGGACCTCGCCGAGGACGACATCGCGAACAACGTCGACGACGGTTCCTATTCCGCACCCACCGCCCCGGCACCCGGCCGAACGCCCACCGGGTGGGACGAGGACAACGACGACTATCCCGGCGACTACGCCGACGACTGGGACGACGAGGAGAGGAGGCGGTTCTGATGGCCACGCGCACACGCAAGACTCACGGCCAACACAGCCCGGCCGCGGCGACAGCGTCGTCGGCAGCCGCCGCGTTCACCCCCGACGCCCTGTCGGTGGCCGCGCGGCACCTGGAGGTGGGTGGCGAGTGGGTCGCCAGCTTCGCTGTGGTCGGGTTCCCCCGTGAGGTGCATCCCGGCTGGCTCGCGCCGCTGCTGACCTACCCCGGCCGCCTGGACGTGTCGGTGCACATCGAGCCGATCGACCCGGCCACCGCCGCCTCGCGGCTGCGCAAGCAACTCGCGAAACTGGAGGCCGGGCGACGGCACACCGCCGAGCACGGGCGCCTGTTCGATCCGCAGGTCGAGGCCGCCACCGAGGACGCCTACGACCTGTCCTCGAGGGTCGCCCGCGGCGAGGGAAAGCTGTTCCGGGTCGGCCTGTACTTGACCATCCACGCCGCCTCGGAGAAGGCACTGGCTGACGAGGTGGCCGCGCTGCGGTCCCTCTGCGCGAGTTTGTTGCTGGAAGCCAAGCACACCACCTACCGGTCGCTGCAGGGCTGGGTGTCGACACTGCCGATGGGCCTCGATTTGATCGGCATGAGGCGCACGTTCGACACGTCGGCGTTGGCAGCGGCGTTCCCGTTCACCAGCCCCGACCTCCCGGCCCCGGACCCGACGAGTGTGGCCGCGCCGTCCGGGGTGCTCTACGGCTACAACGTCGGCTCCCAGGGCCTGGTGCACTGGGACCGGTTCGGCGACGGGATGCACAACCACAACTCCGTGATCCTCGGCCGCTCCGGCGCGGGCAAGTCCTACCTGGTCAAGCTCGAGCTCCTGCGGTCGCTGTACCGGGGCATCGAGATCGCGGTCGTCGACCCGGAGGACGAGTACGCCCGCTTGGCAGCCGCGGTTGGCGGCACCTACGTCCACCTAGGCGCGCGAGGCGTGCGCCTCAACCCGTTCGATCTGCCGATCCACACTCGTGCCGGCGGTCGCCGCACCGCGCCGAAGGACGCGCTGGTGCGCCGGTCGTTGTTCCTGCACACCGTCATCGCCGTCCTCGTCGGCGGTGAACTGGAGGCGGTGGAGCGGGCGGCGCTGGACCGGGCGATCGCCGCGACCTACCAGAGCGTCGGGATCACCGCCGACGCTCGCACCTGGACCCGGCCGTCGCCGACGCTGCGGGTCCTGCGGGACCAGCTCGCGGGCGCCGGGCAGGCAGGCGACCGGGCCGCGGGCGAACTGGCGACGAGGCTGCACCCGTTCGTCGAGGGCGCGTTCAAGCAGCTGTTCGACGGGCCCAGCAGCGTCAACCCCGAAGGCCACCTCGTCGTGTTCAGCCTCCGCGACCTACCCGACGAACTGAAGGGCATCGGCACCCTGCTCACCCTGGACGCGGTGTGGCGGCGAGTGTCCAACCCGGCCATCCGCCGCCCGCGCCTGGTCGTGGTGGACGAGGCGTGGCTGCTGATGAAGGAAAAGTCCGGCGCCGAGTTCTTGTTTCGGATGGCCAAGGCGTCTCGCAAGCACTGGGCCGGGTTGACGGTGGCGACCCAGGACACCGCCGACGTGCTCGGCAGCGACCTGGGCAAGGCGGTCGTGGCCAACGCCGCGACCCAGATCCTGCTGCGGCAGGCGTCGCAGGCCATCGACGAGATCACCCAAACCTTCGACCTCTCCGCCGGGGAACGCGCGTTCCTGCTCTCCGCCGACCGTGGTCAGGGCTTGCTGTCGGCCGGAACGCAGCGGGTGGCGTTTCAGAGCATCGCCTCGCCGACCGAGCACTACCTGGTCACGAGCAATCCGGCCGAACTAGCCGCTTACGCCGACACCGCCGAACCGGTCGACGAGGCCGACGCCGCGTTCGTCGACCTGGGCTTCGACGGAGACGAGTTCGGCTCTGACTCCGGCCACGACGACCAGACCCACCTCGACGCCGCCTGAGCGCGCGCACCACCACCTCGCACGCACCTCTCCCGTGAAGGGATCTTTCATGCTGCCCCGAACACTGACCTGGATACCTCCTGCCCTCGACCAGCCACCGGAAACAGCTCTCCTCGCCAGCACGCTCACGCACTCGACGGCCCCTGTCGCCGCCGGGTGGGTGGAGGACTACCTTCGCGACCCCGGCGGCGCCCTGGTGGCGGTGCTCGCCTGGCTGCGGAATCTCGCGCTGGACTGGGACCCGATCGCCGCGCCGGTCCTCGCGGTGGTCGTCACCGGGATCGTGGTCGGCCGACGGTGGTGGGCACGGCGCTGCCACGAGCGGCTGCTGACCGGTCCGTATGGCGCCCGGCAGGTCACCGTGCTCGCCCCACCCACGGTGGATCCCGCGGGCGGAGCCGCGTTGTGGTCCAACCTGGTCGGGTTGCTGCGCCCCGGGTGGCGACGGTGGTTCACCGGCCAGCCGCATGTGACGTGTGAGTACGTGTTCTCCGAGGCCGGGGTCGCCATCCGGTTGTGGGTGCCCGGGGTCATCCCGCCCGGCCTGGTCGAACGCGCCGTGGAGGCGGCTTGGCCCGGCGCGCACACCCGTGTCGGGCCCGCCGAGCCGCCCCTACCCACGCCTGGCGAGGGGCAGCGGCGGCTGGTGGTCGGTGGCGAGCTGCGACTGGCGCGCCCGGAGGCGTTGCCCATCCGTAGCGACTTCCGCAACGAGTTCGCTGCCGACCCCATCCGCGCGTTGATCGGCGCGCCTGTCGGGCTTGGGCGACAGGAGTACGCCTGCGTGCAGGTGCTGGCCCGCCCGGTCACCGGTCGCCGCGTCCAACGTGCGCGCCGCGCCGCCCGACGCGTCCACACGGGAAGCTCGGCGCGCCTGGTCGGTCGTCTGCTCGACGCGCTCACCCCCACCACCGGCAGCCGCTCCCGGCGCACGGCCGTGGCGCGGACGAGGACAGGGGCATTGCACAGCGACCCACAGACCAGCCTGGAACACGCGGCGCAGAACCGCGCCATCGTCGGCAAACAGCGCGGCAGCCAGTACGAGACCGTCGTCCGCTACGCCGTGGCCACCCTGCTACCCGCCGACAGCAGCGAGGACGAGATCCGCCAAGCCCGGGACACCGCACGCGGCCGGGCCCACGCGCTGGCCGCGAGCTTCGCCTCCTACACCGAACACAACCACTACCGGCGTCACCGCCTGCGCCACCCCGGCCGGGTCATCGACTCCCGCCGCCTCGGGCACGGCGACCTGCTGTCGGTGGCCGAGCTGGCGGCGATCGCGCACCTGCCCACCGACGAGGCCATCCCCGGCATCCAACGCGCCGGAGCCCGCGCCATCGCGCCCCCACCAGGCATCGCCACCCCCGGCCCGGAAGCCAAACCAATCGGGGTCACCGACACCGGCCACCCACGACCCGTCGCCCTACGAGTCCCGGACGCCCGCCACCACCTGCACGTCATCGGCGCGACCGGCTCCGGCAAGAGCACACTGCTCGCCAACATGATCCTGGCCGACGCCGAGGCAGGCCGCGGAATCGTGCTGATCGACCCCAAAGGCGACCTGGTCACCGACGTCCTCTCCCGGCTGCCGCGCTCAGCCGCCGACCGCGTGGTGATCTTCGATGCTGATAGCAGCTCCCGGCCCCCGTGCCTCAACCCCTTGGACGGCGGCGAGACCGACCTCACCGTGGACAACCTCGTGTCCGTGTTCCGGCGGGTCTACTCGGCGTTCTGGGGACCGCGCACCGACGACGTCATGCGCGCAGCCTGCCTCAGCCTGCGCGCACAAGAAGGCGTCGCCACCCTCGCCGACCTGCCCAAGCTGCTGGCCGACGAGGCGTTCCGCAGCCGCGTCACCGCCGGCATCACCGACCCGGTGCTGCGGGGGTTCTGGGCCTGGTACGCCGAACTCACCGACTCATCCCGCTCCCAGGTCATCAGCCCGCTGATGAACAAACTCCGCGCGTTCCTGCTGCGCCCGTTCGTCCGCGACGCCATCGCAGGCGGCCACTCCACCGTTGACATGAGCCAGGTTCTCGACGGCGGCATCTGCCTCGTGCGCATCCCCAAGGGCTCACTGGGCGAGGAGACCACCCGGCTGGTCGGATCGCTGGTGGTCGCCCGCACCTGGCAGGCCACCACCGGACGCGCCCGCATCCCGCAACGCCAACGCCGGGACGCGAACCTGGCGATCGACGAATGCCACAACTTCCTCAACCTGCCCTACCCCATCGAGGACATGCTCGCCGAAGCCCGCGGATTCCGGGTCGCGATGACCCTGGCCCACCAGCACCTCGGCCAACTCCCCCGCGAGCTACGCGAAGGCATGTCCACCAACGCCCGCAGCAAGATCATCTTCAACGCCTCGCCGGAGGACGCACGCGAACTGTCCCGCCACACCGCACCACGGCTGTCCGACCACGACCTCGCTCACCTCGGCGCCTACCACGCCGCCGTCCGCCTCGTCTTGAACGGCGAGGAATCCCAGCCGTTCACCATGCGCACCCAGCCCCTCCCACCCGCCGTCCCCGGACGAGCCCGGGAGATCCGCGCCGTCGCCCGCCGCACCGCCCGGACTCGCGCGATCGAGGCGGCCACCGGCGGCCCCGCAACCACCGGCACCCGGCCCCCTCGCGGCTCCTCGGGTCCGTCGCGACCCACGAACCGGAACGAGCCCGTCGCGCGCACGCGAAGCGCCGACCCCCGCCGCAACGGCTGACCACCTCCCTCTTCCGCCCTTCCACCTGTCCATCACGCCCAGCGCACTGCGCGCCGGGGCGGCTTCGCCCTGCCCATCCGGAGGTGCCCACCATGATCACCAACCCCACCCGCCAGCGCGCTCTGCGCGGCCACAAGCCCACCCAACCCACTCCCCGTGTCGCGAACACCGCCGAGCACCAGGCCGTGCTGGCGTGGCGGCTGACGCCGCGAGACAAGTGGATCGCCCGGATGCTGTGGGAGCACAAGGTTCTCACCGCCCACCAGATCACCGCCTTGGCCTTCCCGTCGTTTCGGTCCGGGCGGATGCGGCTCCGCGAGCTTTACCTGTGGGGTGTCGTCGACCGCTTCCAGCCCTTCGTCACCGTCGGCACTGCGCCGATGCACTACGTCCTGGCGCCCGCCGGCGCGGCCGTACTCGCCGCCGAGGACGGCCGCGACATCAAGGAACTCGGTTACCGGCACGACCGGGTCTTCGGCGTCGCCCACAGCCTGCGCCTGGCCCACACCATCGGCGTCAACGAGTGGTTCACCGCTCTGGTCGACCGCGCCCGCCACCCCCGCCCCGGCGAACGGGTCGAGCTGACGGCGTGGTGGTCAGAAAACCGCTGCGCCCGCCACTTCGGCGACCTGATCAAACCCGACGGCTACGGCCGCTGGCGACACCACGACGAACACGGCGAACGGCAAGTCGAATGGTTCCTCGAGTACGACTTCGGCACCGAACCACTCGGCAAGCTCGCCGGGAAACTGGCTGGCTATGCCGGCCTCGCGCAAGCCACCGGTATCACCACTCCGCTGCTGGTGTGGCTGCCGACCTCGCGACGCGAGGCCACCGCACGCCGGCAGCTGGCACGGGCCTGGCGCGAGCTCGACGACCGGCGCTCGGTGCCGATCGCCACCGCGGCGGCCGAGCTGCTCAACCCTGAGACCGTCCGCCCGAGCCCGGCGGACGAGGTCTGGCTCCCGCTGACCGCAGCCGCCGGAGCGTCCCGGCGAGCGCTGTCGGGGCTGCCGGCCGCCTGGCCGCACGTGCCGCCGCCGGTCACGCCCACGGAGGACGGCCAGGCGGGTGCGGACTCGCCGCGGCCGATGTTGCAACCGCCCTCCCCGATGCCGCCCACCGCGACCAGCTCACGGGCGCCACGCGGGGCGAGCCGGCAGGGGAGGTGGTGAGAACGTGCTCGCCAAAATCACCATCGGGGCCGCGGCGCTGCTGCTGCTCATCCCGATCATGATCGGCCACAGCTTGAGCTCGATGGCGGACGCGCTGTTCGGCAGCTCGTCGAACACCACCGCCGACTGCACGAAACCCATCGCCGACATCCCGCCCGAGTACTGCCTGCTCTACATCAGCGCGGCCACGGCGCCGCCGGACTGCCCCGGCCTGGACTGGACTGTGCTCGCTGCGATCGGCAAGGTCGAGTCCGACCACGGCCGCTCCACGCTGCCCGGCGTCCACGAGGGCGAGAACTACGCCGGGGCCGG
Organism: Actinophytocola sp. NPDC049390; assembly: GCF_044466355.1. NCBI lineage: Bacteria > Bacillati > Actinomycetota > Actinomycetes > Pseudonocardiales > Pseudonocardiaceae > Actinophytocola > Actinophytocola sp. NPDC049390. The sequence goes on along the minus strand of NZ_JBITMQ010000021.1, from coordinate 749 downwards.
TGGGCCGATGCAGTTCCTCGCCGCGACCTTCGAGAGTGTCATCGCCGCACACCAGATCCGGCCCGGCGGCGCGAGCCCGCCCTCGAGGTACAACCCCCACGACGCCATCCACGCCGCCGCGTTCCTGCTCTGCGACAACGGCGTCCGGCGAGGTGACCTGCGAGCGGCGGTCTTCTCCTACAACCACGCCGACTGGTACGTCGACATGGTCCTCAAGCAGGCCCGCAAGTACGCCGAGGCCGCCGAATGCAACGTCATCCAAACCCCCAACGCGGTCACCTTGGCCGCGATCAACTATGCCTGCGGTCAAAGGGGTTTACCGTATATGTGGGGCGGCGACGGTCCTCAGAACGGCGACGCGGGGTTCGACTGCTCCGGGCTGACCAAGGCCGCCTACGCCGCCGCCGGAGTGACCCTGCCGCGCACAGCCCAGACCCAGTTCGTCGCGGGCCCTCGTGTCCTGGCCGGGCAGCCGCTGTTGCCGGGTGACCTCGTCTTCTACGGCACACCCGGCAACATCCACCACGTCGGTCTTTACATCGGCGGCGGACTGATGATCAACGCTCCCGACTTCGGGCAACCCGTGCAGATCGACAACTACCGGTACAACGGCGACGACTACGCCGGAGCGACCCGCCCAGCGGCCTCTATCGCTGTAGGTTCTCATGTTTGATTTCATTTTCTCACTGATTTTTCGTCGGTCTTTCGTATGTGAAAGATCGATGAGAAGTCGGACGGTCGAGTCGCCC
>NZ_JBITMQ010000020.1:27883-132840 GCF_044466355.1 Actinophytocola sp. NPDC049390 | reverse complement strand
GATCAACGCCTTCGCCATCACCTTCGGTGACCGCTGGCCGGGAGCCGAGACCTACTGATCAACAACGCCGGAAACACCGATCATGGGATAGGCCCCTCGCGCAGGCCGAGTTGTCGATTTCGTGCAGGTCCTGCCGGGGGCTGGTGTGCACGAATCGTCCTACTCGGTGTGTTCGGGCGCGTGACTCGCGGTGTTCAGGCACGGCGAGTCGCGTGCTCGCGCTGGGTGAGTTGTCGAGTTCGTGCTGGTCCGCGGGGGGCTGGTGTGCACGAATCGTCCTACTCGGTGTGTTCGGGGGCGCGACTCGCGGTGTTTTGGGATGGGGCGAGGCGCGCACCTGGGGGGTGCGCGCCTCGTGGGGTGGGGGTGGTGGGTGGGTTAGTTGCAGGTTTGTTCGTTTAGTAGGTCGGCTAGTGCGGAGACGACTCGTAGCGTTGGGGCTTCCGCGCCGGTCAGGTTGGCCAGTTCGACCACTGCTGTCAGGATCACGTCCAGTTCCATGGGTTTGCCCTTCTCCAGGTCCTGGAGTGTGGACGTCTTGTGTTCGCCCGCTCTCTCGGCGCCCGCCATGCGGCGGTCGATGGAGATCTCCGGGTAGCTGCCGAGGCGGGCCGCCACGTCGAGGGTTTCCCGCATCATGCGGACCACGACCTCGCGGGTGTCGAGGTGTTGACAGATCCCCTTCATCGTCGCGCGGGTCAGCGCGCTGATCGGGTTGAAGGCGATGTTGCCCATGAGCTTGAGCCAGATGTCCTTGCGCAGGTCCGGCTCGACGGGGCACTTGAGGCCACCGGCGATCATCGCCTGGGAGAACTCCGTGCAGCGGGCGGAGATCTCGCCGGTCGGCTCGCCGATGGAGAACCTGGTGCCCTCCAGGTGTTTGATCACCCCCGGCGACTCGATCTCCGTCGCCGCGTAGACGACGCAGCCGATCGCTCTCTCGACGGGCAGCGCCGCGCTCACCGCGCCGCCGGGGTCGACGCTGTTGATCCGGTAGTCCCGGTACTTGGTCTCGGTCCCGTGGAAGTACCACCACGGGATGCCGTTCTGCGCGGCGATGATGGTGGTCTCATCACCGAGCAGCGGCTTGATCATCGGCCCGGCGTCCGCGTACCGGTTCGCCTTCAGGCCCAGGAAGATGTGGTCCACCGGACCCACCTCCACGGGGTCGTCGGTGGCGTGCGGACGGGCTTCGAAATCACCTCGGGGGCTCACGACGCGAACCCCCGACTCCTGGATTTTCCGCAGGTGGGGACCTCTGGCTATGAGGTGGACCTCGACGCCCGCCCGGTGCAAAGCGGCACCGACGTACGCGCCGATGGCGCCTGCCCCAAGAACAGCAACTTTCACCGCAAGCTCCGTTCTTGTATTCAAAGGGTCTACTGCATACAGTATGAGATGTTAGGCGAAACGAGAAGTGGTGAGCATGGACGACATCGCGGATTGGACCTCGAAGGCCGCTGGCGAGCTCGGCATACCAGCAGGTCAGGCCGATATCGCGGAACTGCTCGCCCTCACGAGGGATGTGCAGCGCGCGGTGGCGAAACCCGCCGCGGTCATGGCCGTCTACCTGCTCGGCGTCGCGGTCGGTCGCGGCGCGGATCGCGGGGAGGCTGCCGCGCGGCTCGCGGACCTCGCGGAAAAGTGGTCAGGCCCCACCTGCGACTGGCGCGACTGAAGAGACCTGGACCTGGACCTTCCCCCTCACTAGAGTCATACGGTATGCAGTATGCGCCAAGTCCACCTTTAAGGAGATGACGACACAGATGGCTTCACAGGCACAGACGCCGGGCGGTACCTCGGAGGGCAACCCCGAGATGATCTCCGGCGGGCATCTGGTGGCGAAGGCGCTCAAGGCCGAGGGCGTGGACGTGATCTTCACGCTCTGCGGCGGCCACATCATCGACATCTACGACGGATGTGTCGACGAGGGCATCGACGTCATCGACGTACGCCACGAGCAGGTGGCCGCCCACGCGGCGGACGGGTACGCACGCATCACCGGCAAACCGGGCTGTGCCGTCGTCACCGCGGGCCCCGGTACCACCGACGCGGTGACCGGCGTGGCGAACGCCCTGCGTGCCGAGAGCCCCATGCTGCTGATCGGCGGCCAGGGAGCGCTCTCCCAGCACAAGATGGGGTCGCTGCAGGACCTCCCGCACGTCGACATGATGAACCCGATCACCAAGTTCGCCGCGACCGTGCCCAGCACCGAGCGCGCGGCCGACCTGGTGTCGATGGCCTTCCGGGAGTGCTTCCACGGCGCCCCGGGCCCGTCGTTCCTCGAGATCCCGCGCGACGTGCTCGACGCGTCGGTGCCGCTCGAGAAGGCGCGGATCCCCAAGGCCGGCGCCTACCGCGCCTCGACCAAATCGTCCGGTGACCCCGAGGCCATCGAGAGGCTGGCCGACCTCGTGGTCGGCGCGGAGAAGCCGTGCGTGCTGCTCGGCAGCCAGGTGTGGACCACGCGCGGCACCGACGCGGCCGTCGAGTTCGTCCGCGCGCTCAACGTGCCCGCGTTCATGAACGGCTCCGGCCGCGGCACGCTGCCCCCCGGCGACCCGCACCACCTGCAGCTCTCGCGCCGCTACGCGTTCCAGAACGCCGACCTGATCATCATCGTCGGCACCCCGTTCGACTTCCGCATGGGCTACGGCAAGCGGCTGTCGCAGACGGCGACCGTCGTGCAGATCGACCTCGACTACCGCACGGTCGGCAAGAACCGCGACATCGACCTCGGCATCGTCGGCGACGCGGGCGCCGTGCTCGCCGCGGTCACCCAGGCCGCGTCCGGCCGGGTCGACAACGGCGCCGTGGCCCGCAAGGCCTGGCTGGAGGAGCTGCGCGCGGTCGAGACCCAGGCCTACGAGAAGCGCCTCCCGCGCCAGCTCTCGGACGCCGCGCCGATCGACCCGTACCGGCTGGTGCACGAGATCAACGAGTTCCTCACCGAGGACTCGATCTACATCGGCGACGGCGGCGACATCGTCACCTTCTCCGGCCAGGTCGTGCAGCCCAAGTCGCCCGGCCACTGGATGGACCCCGGTCCACTCGGGACGCTCGGCGTCGGCGTGCCGTTCGTGATGGCGGCCAAGTACGCCCGGCCCGACAAGGAGGTCGTCGCGCTCTTCGGTGACGGCGCCTTCTCGTTGACCGGCTTCGACTTCGAGACGCTCGTGCGGTTCAACCTGCCGTTCGTCGGCATCGTCGGCAACAACTCGTCGATGAACCAGATCCGCTACGGCCAGATCCAGAAGTACGGCGCGGACCGCGGCCGGGTCGGCAACACGCTCGGCGACGTGCGCTACGACGAGTTCGCGCGGCTGCTCGGTGGCTACGGCGAGGAGGTCCGCGACCCGAAGGACATCCGCCCCGCGCTGGAACGTGCGCGGGAGAGCGGTCTCCCGTCGCTGATCAACGTCTGGGTCGACCCCGAGGTCTACGCGCCGGGGACGATGAACCAGACCATGTACAAGTAAAGGGGCTTGCACATGCGCAAGGCACTGGAGGGCGTGCGGGTTCTCGACATGACCCACGTCCAGAGTGGACCGTCGGCAACACAGATCCTGGCGTGGCTCGGGGCGGACGTGGTGAAGCTCGAGGCGGTGACCGGCGACATCACGCGCAAGCAGCTGCGTGACCTGCCGGACGTCGACAGCCTTTACTTCACGATGCTGAACTCCAACAAGCGCAGCATCACGCTGAACATGAAGGACCCCAAGGGCAAGGCGCTGTTCACCGAGCTGGTGAAGAAGTTCGACGTGCTCGCGGAGAACTTCGGTCCCGGGGCGGTGGACCGGATGGGCTTCCCGTGGGAGAAGCTGCGGGAGATCAACCCGAAGCTGATCTACGCGTCGATCAAGGGCTTCGGCGACGGCCCGTACAAGTACTACAAGGCGTACGAGGTCGTCGCGCAGGCCATGGGCGGCTCGATGTCCACGACCGGCTTCGAGGACGGGCCGCCGCTCGCGACCGGTGCGCAGATCGGTGACTCCGGCACCGGCATGCACGCGGTGGCGGGCATCCTGGCCGCGCTCTACCAGCGGGAGCACACCGGCCAGGGCCAGCGCGTCACGGTCGCCATGCAGCACGCGGTGCTCAACCTGTGCCGGGTCAAGCTGCGCGACCAGCAGCGCTTGGCGCACGGCCCGCTGAACGAGTACCCGAACAAGGAGTTCGGCGACTCGGTGCCCCGTTCCGCCAACGCGTCCGGCGGCGGGCAGCCGGGCTGGGCGATCAAGTGCGCGCCCGGCGGCCCGAACGACTACATCTACGTGATCGTCCAGCCGGTGGGCTGGGCGCCGATCACGAAGCTGATCGGCAGGCCGGAGCTGGCGGACGACCCCGAGTGGGCGACGCCGGAGGTGCGGCTTTCCAAGCTGGACAAGATGTTCCAGCTGATCGAGGACTGGTCGTCGGCACACGGCAAGTGGGACGTGCTCACGATGCTCAACGAGCACAACATCCCGTGCGGGCCGATCCTCTCGACCAAGGAGATCATCGAGGACGAGTCGTTGTCGGACAACGAGATCGTCGTCAAGGTCGACCACCCGGAGCGCGGCGAGTTCACGACGGTCGGCATGCCGATCAAGCTGTCGGACTCCCCGGCCGAGGTGAAGCGCTCTCCGCTCCTGGGGGAGCACAACCAAGAGATCTACGGAACCGAACTCGGCATCTCCGAGAGCGAGATGGCCGAACTCAAGGCGAGTGGAGTGATCTGAGGATCATGACGGCAACACGGGAGCGGCGCGAAGGAGCGGTCGCCGCCTGGACTGAGGAGCGCGCGCAGGCGCGTCAGCGCCGAGCACGCGACGAGGGAAGGGGGCGACTCAGCGCATGAGCGTAGCGACCAGTTCCACACTGTCCGGTGTGGACAAGGCGGCGGTTCGCGAGGTACTTGACGAGGTCAAGGCCGCGGGCCGGGACTCGCTGACCGCCCCGGAAGGGAAGCGGGTCTGCGACGCGTACGGGATCCCCACCCCGCGTGAGGGTCTCGCCACGTCCGCGGACGAGGCAGCGAAGCTCGCCGAGGAGATCGGCAAACCGGTGGTGGCGAAGATCGTCTCCCCGGACATCCTGCACAAGACCGAGGCGGGCGGCGTCATCGTCGGCGTCGAGGGCCCGGACGCGGTACGCGCCGCGTACGAGAAGATCCTGGCGAACGCCAAGGCCTACAAGGCCGACGCGGACGTCACCGGGGTGCAGATCCAGGAGATGGTGGGCGGCGCGGGCAGCACCGAGGTCATCGTCGGCGCCACCACCGACGGCACGTTCGGCAAGGTCGTCGCGTTCGGCCTCGGCGGCGTGCTCGTCGAGGTGCTCAAGGACGTCACGTTCCGGCTCGCGCCGGTCGACGACGCCGAGGCCAGGTCGATGGTCACCGGCATCCAGGCCGCCGAGGTGCTCCAGGGTGCCCGCGGCGCCGAGCCCGCCGACCTCGACGCGCTCGCCGACGTGATCGCGAAGGTGTCGCAGCTGGTCGACGACTTCCCGGAGATCAGCGAGTTCGACCTCAACCCCGTGTTCGCGTCGGCGAGCGGCGCGGTCGCGGCCGACGTGCGGATCCTCCTGGAGACCGAGGAGCGTGCCAGGCCCGTGCAGCACTCGCAGGAGGACATCCTGCGGGCGATGAACACGATGATGAACCCGCGTTCCGTCGCGGTCATCGGCGCGTCCGACCAGGCCGGCAAGATCGGCAACTCGGTCATGAAGAACCTGATCAACGGCGGCTACGCGGGGGAGATCTTCCCGATCAACCCCAAGGCCGACGAGATCATGGGCCGCAAGGCGTACAAGTCGGTGGGCGACGTGCCGGGTGACGTGGACGTCGCGGTGTTCGCGGTACCGGCGAAGTTCGTGCCCGCCGCGCTGACCGAGTGCGGTGAGAAGGGCGTCACCGCGGTCGTGATGATCCCGTCCGGGTTCGCCGAGACCGGCAACCAGGAGCTGCAGGACGAGATCGTCGAGATCGCCAACCGGTACAAGGTCCGGATGCTCGGCCCGAACATCTACGGCTACTACTACACGCCGCAGAACCTGTGCGCGACGTTCTGCACGCCGTACGACGTGAAGGGCGGCGTCGCGCTGACGTCGCAGTCCGGCGGCATCGGCATGGCGATCCTCGGCTTCGCCCGCACCACCAAGATGGGCGTGTCCGCGATCGTCGGCCTCGGCAACAAGTCCGACGTGGATGAGGACGACCTGCTGACGTTCTTCGAGAACGACGACAACACGCAGTGTGTCGCCATGCACCTCGAGGACCTCAAGGACGGCAGGGCGTTCGTCGAGACCGCCAAGCGGATGACCAAGAAGAAGCCGGTCGTCGTGCTGAAGGCGGGCCGCACCGACATGGGCGCCCGCGCGGCCAGCTCCCACACGGGCGCGCTCGCCGGTGACGACAAGGTGTACGACGACATCCTCCGGCAGGCGGGGGTGGTGCGTGCCCCGGGCCTCAACGAGATGCTCGAGTACGCCCGCGGTCTTCCGCTGCTGCCCACGCCGAAGGGCGAGAACGTCGTCATCATCACCGGTGCGGGTGGTTCTGGTGTGCTGCTGTCCGACGCGTGTGTCGCGGAGGGACTGTCGCTGATGGACATCCCGCCGGACCTCGACGAGGGTTTCCGCAAGTTCATTCCCCCGTTCGGGGCCGCGGGCAACCCGATCGACATCACCGGTGGCGAGCCGCCGTCGACCTACGAGGCCACGATCCGCCTCGGCCTGGAGGACGACCGCATCCACGCGCTCATCCTGGGCTACTGGCACACGATCGTCACGCCGCCTATGGTCTTCGCCGAGCTGACCGCGAAGGTGGTGGAGGAGTACCGAGCCAAGGGCATCGACAAGCCCGTGGTGGCGTCGCTCGCCGGTGACACCGAGGTCGAGCAGGCGTGCGACTACCTCTTCGACCACCGGGTCGTCGCGTACCCGTACACCACGGAACGTCCCGTGGCCGTGCTGGGCGCGAAGTACCGGTGGGCGCGGGCCGCGGGCCTCATCGGCAGTTGATTACGAGCTTGACCGCGGAGGGAACGGCGGTCAATGGGGCCGGCCGAGGCTGACCGACCCGCAAGATGGGTGATCGAGCAGGGGTCAACAGGCAGGCGGCAGGAAGCGGGTCCTTCCGCGGACGTGAGGGTGTGGCGGCCGCGGAAACCCGCTTCACGAAGTGATTTCTGGAGGTCCAATGGTGGATTCTCACAACCCCCCGGGCGCGGGGCTGTCCTCGGGCAGCGGCGCGGCCGAGGCGACCGTCGCGGGGGCGGGTGAAGAACGCGTCTGGCGAGCCGGGGGGCTCGAGCCGATGCCCATCCGTCCGCTTCCCGAGGCGCCACCGTCCATCCACCTCCTCGGGCCGACCGTCTTCCTGGTCGCGCTCGGCGTCGGTATGGGCGAGTCGTACATGTGGCCCCGTCTGGTCCTGGTGTTCGGACCGGAGATCAGGTGGCTGTTCCTGATCGGTGTCACCATCCAGGCGGTGGTGATGCTCGAGATGGCACGCTATGCGATGGCCACAGGGGAGAGCATCTTCACCGGTGCGGCACGTGTGTTCAAACCGTTGATGTGGTTCTTCTTCGTGACGGCGATCCTGGTCTACATCTGGCCGGGACACCTCTCCGCGGGCGCCTCGGCGTTCGAGGAGATAACGGGCATTCCGTGGGTCGTGACCGCCTGCGTTGCCCTGATCCTGGTCGGGATCATCTTCAGCCTGGCCAGTGTCATCTACGACCTGCTCGAGAAGGTGCTGGGCCTGCTCATCGGGCTGCTCGTGGTGGGTACCGCGATCATCGCGTCCATCGTGGGCAGCTGGGGCGACCTGGGCAGCACGCTCGGCGGCATGTTCGCCTTCGGGTACGTCCCGGACGGCATGCTGAACGAGACGTGGTTCCCGATCGTGGTCGGGTCGATCGCCTTCGCGGGCCCGTCGGGCATGCAGCAGATGTGGTACACGCTGCACCTGCGGGAAAGTGGCGCCGGCATGGGTGCGCACGTGCCCAAGGTCCGGGGTCTGCGCAGCGCGAAGGACGAGGAACAGGTACCCGCGCGCGGGTTCATGTTCGACACGTCCGACCCCAAGGAGATGGAGAAGTGGCGGGGTTGGCGCAAGTGGGTGACGTTCGACGCGTTCCTGTTGTTCTGGGGCATCACGATGCTGGTGACGGTGTCGTTCACGGTGCTCGCCCAGTCGGCGTCGCGGGAGAACCCGAACGTCAAGACCCTCATCGAGGGCGGTGACCGCGACGCGGCGCTACGCGCCATGTCGGATGCGTTCGCGTCGGCGGGCGGGTCGCTCCTCGGCGGGGTGTTCTTCGGGTTCATCGCACTGATCGGGTTGAACGCCACACTCGGTCTGTTCGACTCGTTCTCGCGAGGACAGGCGGACATGACCTACTTCAACATTCCCGGCGCGCGGCGATTCCGCATGTCGCATCTCTACGCCGGGTTCCTGTGGGGCGTCATCACCTTCGGCATCCTCATCCTGTTGTTCGGACCCGCTGACGGACCCAGCGGGATCCTCGACATCCTGGCGTTCTTGTCCTCGTTCGCCATGGGTGCCTACTGTGTGACGTTGTTGCTGGTGAACAACAGGATGTTGCCGAAACCGATCCGCCCGAGGTGGTGGTCGAACGCGATCATCGGCTTCGGTGCCGTGTTCTACCTGGGCATGCTGTTCTACTGCCTCTTCGCCTACGGTGTGGTACTGGATTAAGGACTGAGTGCGATGCACCTGTTTCGTCTGGCCCGGTTGACACTGCCCGGGCTCGCAGTGGGGTTCATCGCCGGCGTGCTCGCCGGCGGGCTGGCCGCGTTCGTCGGCCAGCCCGCCGGGTGGGCGCTGGTCTCCGCGCTGACCCTGGGCGTCCCGCTCGGACTCCTCGGCGCGGGGTACACGCTGCTGTTGATCAACGGCAAGGTGCGGCTCGGCGGGTTCGCGCCCGCCGCGGTGTACTGGCTGATCGGTTTCCCGCTCGCGCGGATGCTGCACGAGATCCTCACCCGGTTCATCCTCACCGGGCAGCCGGGGTTACCGGAGGACCCGCTCGGTTTCCTGGCCTACCAGGGGATCGTGAGCGCCGGGTTCGCGATCGGGTTCCTGTGGCTGCACGAGCGGGTCGCGCCGAAGTACTGGCAGAAGCTGGCCGCGTACGACGCGGACGCGCGTGACGTGTACATGCGGTACGCCGAGCACGCGCGTGCGCTGTTCGAGGCGAGCCAGCGGCGCAAGGCCGCCCGCGGCAGGCCGCGCACCACGGTGCGCTGAAGTACCGGTAACTTCAGGATGCCTGCCGATGCACCAGCCAGGTGCACCGGTGGGTTCTTCCTGCGCGCCGAAAGGTTGCTAGATGAACGTCCCGGCATGGTTGTGGGTGGTGACCGGCATCGGTCTCATCGCCGTCATCGTCTTCGACTTCTACCTGATCTCACGCAACCCCCGCGACCCGTCGATGCGCGAGTGCACGGCGTGGATCGGGGTCTATGTCGGCCTCGCGGTCCTCTTCGGACTCGGCGTGCTGGTGTTCGAGGGCCCGCAGTACGGCGGCGAGTTCTTCGCGGGCTGGATCACCGAGTACTCACTCTCGGTGGACAACCTCTTCGTCTTCGTGATCATCATGTCGTCCTTCGCGGTGCCCAGGGAGTACCGCCAGAAGGTCCTGTCGATCGGCATCGTGATCGCGCTGGTCATGCGTGGCGTGTTCATCATGGTCGGCTACGAGGCGATCACCCGCTTCGACTGGCTCTTCTACGTCTTCGGCGCGTTCCTCGTCTACACGGCGTACAAGCTGATGGCGCACAAGGACGAGGAGGAGGACGAGTTCAAAGAGAACGCGATGCTCCGCTTCGTCAAGAAGATCGTCCCGGCGACCGACAAGTACGAGGGCGCCCGGATGACGACGAAGGTGGCCGGCCGCCGCATGGTGACGCCGATGCTCATCGTGATGGTCGCCATCGGCACCACGGACCTGCTGTTCGCCCTCGACTCCATCCCGGCGATCTTCGGGCTGACGAAGGAGCCGTACCTGGTCTTCACGGCCAACGCGTTCGCGCTGATGGGGTTGCGGCAACTGTTCTTCCTCATCGGCGGGCTGCTGGACAAGCTCGTGTACCTGTCCGTCGGGCTCTCCGTCGTGCTCGGGTTCATCGGCCTGAAGCTGATCGCGGAGGCACTCCACCACGACGGCGTGTCGTGGGCGCCCGAGGTGCCGATCCTCGTGTCGCTGGGGATCATCGTGGGCACGCTTGCCATCACCACGGTCGCCAGCCTGTGGAAGGTGCGGCGCGACCGTGACAAGGAACTGGACTCGCTGACGGACGAGTCACAGGTGAGCGACCCGGATCCCGCCTGACCCGGTGGACCGGGCCCCACGGACCGGGGCCCGGTCCACCACGCCGAACGGGCTGAGCCGCACGGACCGCGGCCCAGCCCGTTCGCTTTCGTACCCGTCGGTGAACGCACTGAAGGACCCCTTCGGTGCGTTGGGTGCGCCTGACGGGGTCCTTCGGCACGCGGGCCTGAAGTGGCGGGCTGGGCTGCACGGACCGCGGCCCAGCCCGCCGTCGCAGGGCCCGGACAGGGCCCGCGAAAACAGGGTCTCACCCATCACAAGCATGCCACCGCATTCTGTGGCGACACTCGTATCCGTCTCGCGTGATGGGATGCGCCGGCGGGCGGATGTGGGTAAGTTTCCACACACGCGACAAAAAGCTCGGGCCGTACGGACCACGACCCGAGCTTCGAGTGGGACTGGGCCGCACGGACCGCGGCCCAGTCCCGGTCACACGTCAGACGGTCTCGCGGACCGGCTGTTCACGCAGGTACTCCTCCGCCTTGCGGGCGGTGTCCTGGCGCTGCTTCTCCATCGCGGTGTCGAGGGCCAGGCCGAGGCGACGGCCATCGGCCGACCAACCCCGAGGAGACTTCGTGAGCGACGTCAGCCACTTACGCATCTTTTCTCACCTCCTGGTGCGGCACCGAGGCGTACGGACCACGTCTCGATCCCACTTCTCTCAACCACGCTCAGGGGTTTCCCCATACCACCGGTGAGCACACCGAGGTGGTCGTCACACCCGTGCCGGGCGCTCGGAAACGGGCTGGTCGCGCAGGAAGTCCTCCACCTCACGGGCGGCCTCCTGGCGCTGCTTCTCCATGGCGGCGGCGAGGCCGAGGCCGAGGGCACGGCCGTCGGCGTTGAAGCCACGCAGCGTCTGCAGCCAGTTACGCATCTACTTCACCTCCTTGCGGGCAGCACTGGTAAACCCACGGTCGCGGCGTCGCGGCCAGGGTCGGGCGGGCACCCGGTCACGGGTGCCCGGGAATCGGGGGTGGTCAGCCCTTGGCGGGCGACCGGCGACGACGGCGGGTCGGCAGCTCGAGCAGCTCCTGCTCCTGCTCACCGTCCGCGTCGCGCTGTTCGAGGTAGGACTTCCTCGTCCGCTCGGTGTGTTCGGCCATGATCCGGGCGGCGGCGTCGGCGTCCCTGTTCTCGATCGCGTCGATGAGTTTCGCGTGCTCCTGCCACGACTGCTTGCCGCGCTGGCGGGCGATCGGCGTGTAGTACCAGCGCACCCGGCGGTCGACCTGGGTCGCGAAGTCCAGCAGCACCTTGTTGCCCGACAGCTCCGTCACGCAGCGGTGTACCGCGGCGTTCATGGCCACGGCGGTGTCCACGTCGTCCGCGGCCAGCGCCTCCAGGCCCTGCTTGTTCAGGTCGCGGAGGCGTGCGATGCCCTCCTCGTCGGCGTTCGTCGCCGCCAAGCGTGCCGACTCGCTCTCGAGCAGCGTTCGAACGGCGAGCAACTGGTCCGCCTCGTCGGGGGTCGGCTGGTGCACGAACGCGCCGTAGCCGGGCCGCAGGTCCACCCATCCCTCGTTGTTCAGCCACTGCAGTGCCTCACGCACGGGCTGACGGGAGACACCCAGCATCTGCGCCAGTTCGCTCTCCACGAGGTGCTGGCCGGGGGCCAGTCGCCGGGAGATGATCAGCTCCTGCATCGCCTGGTAGACGTGCTCACGCAGGGGCACTGGCCGATCGATCCGGCGAGCCGCCAGTTCCTTTGGCAACTCGGTCGGCTGCATGGTGGTCTCCATCGGGAGTGAGTATGTTCAGCAGGTAGCCGATAAGATGGATCTCGTCGACTGCCTACAGCATACAGTCCGGCGTTGTCCGTTTACGGCACTCGTGAGCGCGTTCACAGTCAGTGATCAGTAACTCTGAGCCGATAGATGTCGTCGATCGACGGAGAGTGTTCTCCGGACCTCTGCGTTGTTCGGCGGCGGCATCCCGCGTGACGCGGATGGGGGAACGGAAAGTTCACTCGATCGTGCATCGTTGGTGAGACGAACAGGGCCTCGGTGATGCGACGACGCCTCGCTGTGCTGGCCGCGCTCGCCCTGCTGACTGCGGGATGCGGTGCGGAGGAACCGTCCGGCTCCGGCCCGCCGAGGATCCCGGACCTGGTGCTGCCGAAGTGGCCGGCGGAGATCAACCAGGACTCGGTGTCGACGATCGCGGAACTGGCGGAGAGCGAAGGCGTGCTGCGGAGCAAGCCGGACATCGCGGAGCTGATGCCGTAGGCGCGGTGCGGCTCGTCCGCGTCACCGCACCGCCGGGGTGGGTGGGTGGAACCGTGTGGTGCCCATGAGGTACGCGGACTGGCCGTCGATCAGTCCGGTCGCGTGCCGGCCGTGCTCGATGTCCCTCGCGCTCGCCCCCATGACCAGGTCGGCCGTCCTGGCATCGGCCAGGTTCAGCAGCCGCTGCTTGAACCGGGCCGCGGCCGGGTTGTCGGCGGTCCCGGCGATGTCGTAGATCTCGAACCGGCGCAGGTGCAGGCAGTCGGTGCCGGGCTCCGGGTGCGGGCCGGTCTCGACCATCCGGACGGGCGTGAACTCCAGCGAGGCCACGTCGTCGATCAGCTCGGGGTGACCGACCTCGTCCAGTTCTTCGGCCAGTTCGCGGCGCAGGCATTCGGTCGCCGATTCGCGGCCCGCGCCGCTGTCGAACCAGCGTTGAAACCTCTTCACCGAGCGGGAACTGATGTATCCGCGCAGATCGTGACGTTGTTTGCCGATCATGTCCGCGGCTCTCGGTTCGTCCTGGAAACCCAGTGCTTCGAGCTGTGCCTCACCTTCGCCGACGTACTTGTACACGCCACCGGGCGGCCCGTACGACCCCGGTCGATTGATGGAGTGGAACAGCACGTAGCGGTCGTCATCGCGGACGCGTAGCAGGGCACAGAACGACACCCGGACGCGGCGCGGCGCGGCGACGAGCCGAAGGCGGTGCCGCCAGATGACGACGGCGGTGCCGGCCATCGCCGAAGTGATCAAACCGGTCACGATCTCGCCGATCACCGCCACCTCCGACGGGTCCCGTCCGCACTGGGACATTCCATCGTCGCAGGGGGTTTGTTCCCGCGGCAAGAACGCGACCGGAACTGCGGGGCGAAATGCCGGTACCGCTACGGGGTCACGGGGTGAGTTGCCAGACCAGCACGCCGGTCGCCAGCGCGAGGAAGACCGCCGGGTAGGCGATGTTGTGGAAGATCCGTTTCCACACGTGGATGCCGACCGCGCCCACGAAGAACAGCACCAGCCCGGCCGCGGCCGCCGTGCCGATCAGTGGGACACCGACTAGCCCCAGCAGCAATCCGGCCGCCCCGGCGGCCTTCAACGCCCCCAGGGCCGGGACCCAGGCCGACGGTAGGTCCAGCTGGGCGGCGTTGTTCAGTACGAAGCGGGCATGCAGGAAGTCGGCCACCGCGGCCCACAGGTTCACGGCGGCGGTGACCAGTGTCAGAACGACGTACACGACCCCACCCTCCGACGCGGGGCGGGGCACGTCCAATACCTGCGTCTATAACCTGTCGGCATGGATGTCGACACGCGTCTGCTGCGGTACTTCGCCGCCGTCGCCGAGGAGGGGAACCTCACCCGCGCCGCCGAGCGGTTGTTCGTGTCGCAGCCCGCGCTGACCAAGCAGGTCAGGCAGCTGGAGGACCGCCTCGGGGTCCGGCTCTTCGACCGGTCGCGCGCGGGCATGGCCCTGACCGAAGCGGGCAGGGCGCTCGCCGCCCGGGTCCCGCCGCTGCTCGGCGAGTGGGACCGCGTCCTGCGCGAGACGAGGCGCGCCGCGAGCCAGGTGCTGCGCGTCGGGTTCCTCGCCAGTGCGGCGAACGAGGCGACACCGGCGATCATCAGCGCCTTCGGGGAGCGGCGGCCGGGCTGGCGGGTGGACATGCGGCAGGCTTCCTGGGCCGACCCGACCGCGGGCCTCGCGGACGGCGACGTCGACGCGGCGCTGGTTCGTCTCCCGTTCCCCGGCCAGGAGGCGTGGCGCGTCGAGGTCCTGTTGGCCGAACCCCGTTGCGTCGCGCTCCCGAGCGGCCATCGGCTGTCCACACGCGACGTGATCGCCTTCGACGAGCTGTGGGACGAGCCGTTCGTCTCCGCGCCGGTCGAGACCGGGCCTTGGCGCGACTACTGGCTCGCCACCGACCAGCGGCCCGGCGAGCCGCGGATCGGTGCCGTGACCGAGCACCCGGACGACTGGCTGAGCGCCATCGCCAACGGCTACGGCGTCGCCCTGGCACCCGAGTCCGCCGCCCGCTACTACGCGCGGCCCGGCGTCACCTACCGGCCGGTCACCGGGATCAGCCCGACCCAGGTCGGCGTCGCCTGGTCACCCGCGGACGACGACAACCCCGCGGTCCGGGACTTCGTCGCGTGCTGCGTGGAGCACCGATGACACTGCTGTTCCTCACGGGCCACGCCTCAGGGCGCTCGGCTGCGACCTCGTGTGGGCCACGACCGGAATGTCCGACGTGCCTCGGGCCGACCGTTCGCGTGGGTCGACGACGAGATCACCGCCGTCGACCGCCGCTGGGTGACCGCGCACCACGCGGGGCACACGCTCCCGCCGCCGCACGTGCGTTCGCGTTCGACGAGCCCGGCTACCAGGCCGGGGCGTACCGGGGACGTGCCGCTCCGCCGGTGACGCAACGGGCTGCGCCGCGCCATGTGGGAGTTCCCCGGCGCCGACGTCGAGGTGCACCACTGGCGTTTCGGCGGCCGTCGCTGAGTCAGGACTCCGAGGTCGCCACCCGCTGCGGCGGCAGACCCGGCAGGAAGCGGCCCGGCTGGCGCAGCTTCACGCACAGCACCGCCGACCCGGCCGCCAGCGCGCACGCCAGCAGCAGCACCGGCGTGTACCCCCACGACGGCACGACCGCCGCGCCCGCGCCTACGCCCAGCACGCCGCCGAACGCCTTCGCGCTGTAGACGGCCGCGTGGGTGCGGCGCGCGCCCGCGCTCTGGTCGCCGAAGAACTCCCTGACCAGCGACGCGAACAGCGGGTAGAACGCGCCGCCGCCGACGCCGGCCAGCACGCACGCGAACACGAGCATCGGCGCCGCTCCCGTGCTGGCCGCCGACGCCAGGAACAACTGCCCCAGGCCGAGCACCGCCAGCACCCAGCCGAGCGTGCGGGTTCGGCCGATGCGGTCCGACACGCGGATCGCCACGGCCCGGCCCGCGCCGTTCGCGCCCAGCAGGACGCCGGTGCCCACCGCCACGACCGCGAGCGGGACGTCGATCGTGCCGCCGAGCGTGGCCAGGAACGTCACGTCGAACAGCGACACCGCGCTGGCGATGAACAGGATCAGGTACATCAGCGGCGCCACCCCGGTCCGCATGGCCTCGCGTGGCGAGTACTGCCGCACGGCCGACGCGCGCTGTTCCAGCACCCACGACCTCGGGTCGACGGTCGGCGGCCACCAGTTCGCGGGTGGGTCGACCAGCACGGCGCCCGCCGCCAGGACCACGAGGAAGATCACCGCCGCGGTCACGGGCAGTGCCGAGCCCAGCGGGGCGAACAGGAACGCCACCGCGAACGGCACGGAGCCGTACGCGAAGGCGCCCGTCGCGAGGCTGACCTTCGCCGCTGCCCGTTCCGGGTACCACTTGGCGACCGTCGCCGAGCAGGTCGCGTAGACCAGGCCGGCGCCCGTGCCGCTCAGCACGGAGTACCCGACGACGGCGGCGAACCGGTCCCCGAACGCGAGCGAGAGCGGGCCGAGGGGGAGCAGCACGGCCCCGGCGACCATCGCGGTGCGTGGTCCGATCCGGCCGCGTTCCCGCAGGAACGCGACGGGGAATCCGGCGCCGGCCTGGAAGACCGTCCACAGTGCGAGCAGCCAGAACACGTCGAGCGCCGACCAGCCGCGGTCGACGAGCGACGGCACGAGCGAGCCGAACCCGTACTGCAGGACGCCGATCGCGGCCATCGCCGCCCACGACGCCCTGAGCATCCAGGCGCGGTCACGACCGACCAGCTCGTCCGGTTCCGGGCCGACCTGGAAACGACGGCCCAAAAAGTCAACAGAGGTGCTCATCACGGACCCCTCCCTGGACAACGGGTTCCATACTGCATACAGTCTACAACACATGGTGGTGCCGGTCACAGCCCGAAAATCGAAAGGTAGGCGCGTGGACCTGTACGAGTACCAAGCGAAAGACCTCTTCGCGGCGCACGGCGTGCCGGTGGGTCCAGGCCAGCGGGTGGTCACCGACGCGGGTGCCGCGTCGAGCGCCGCCGCCGAGTTCGGGGTGCCGGTCGTCATCAAGGCACAGGTGAAGACGGGGGGCCGCGGCAAGGCGGGCGGCGTCAAGCTCGCCACCGACGCCGGTGACGCCCTCGCGAAGGCCGAGAGCATCCTCGGTCTCGACATCAAGGGGCACACGGTCCGGCGGGTGCTCGTCACGCCCGCGTCCGAGATCGCCGAGGAGTACTACTTCTCGTTCCTGCTCGACCGCGCGAACCGGACGTTCCTCGCGATGGCGTCGGCCGAGGGCGGCATGGAGATCGAGCAGCTCGCCGTGGAGCGCCCCGAGGCGCTCGCGAAGATCCCGATCGACGCGAACGATGGCGTCGACCTGGCCAAGGCACGCGAGATCGCCGCGATCTTCCCGGCGGACGTCCAGGAGGCGGCCGCCGAGGTGATCGTCAAGCTGTGGGAAACCTTCGTCGCCGAGGACGCGACGCTCGTGGAGGTCAACCCGCTCGTCCGCGACGGTGCCGGGCAGATCGTCGCGCTGGACGGCAAGGTCACGCTCGACGAGAACGCGTCCTTCCGGCACCCGGGGCACGCCGAGCTGGTCGACGCCGAGGCGGAGGACCCCCTGGAGGCGGCCGCGAAGGCCAAGGACCTCAACTACGTCAAGCTCGACGGCGAGGTCGGGATCATCGGCAACGGCGCGGGCCTCGTGATGTCCACATTGGACGTGGTGGCGTACGCGGGCGAGGAGTTCGGCGGCGTGAAGCCCGCGAACTTCCTCGACATCGGCGGTGGTGCGTCGGCACAGGTGATGGCCGACGGGCTGGAGATCATCCTGTCCGATCCGGACGTGAAGTCGGTGTTCGTCAACGTGTTCGGCGGCATCACCGCCTGCGACGCGGTCGCGAACGGGATCGTGCAGGCGTTCGGGCTGCTCGGCAACGTGACCAAGCCGGTCGTGGTCCGGCTCGACGGCAACAACGCCGCGCAGGGCCGCGAGATCCTCGACGCCGCCGCCCTGCCCGGCCTGACCCGCCTCGACACCATGGACAGCGCGGCCCGCAGCGCCGCCGAACTCGCCGCACAGGGGGCGTAGCTATGGCGATCTTCCTCAACGAGGACAGCAAGGTCATCGTCCAGGGCATGACCGGGGCCGAGGGCCGCAAGCACACCGCGCGCATGCTCGCCGCGGGCACGAACGTGGTCGGCGGCGTGACACCCGGCAAGGGCGGGCAGAAGGCCGAGATCGGCGACAAGAACCTCCCCGTGTTCAACTCCGTCGCCGAGGCGATGAGCGAGACCGGCGCCGACACGACGGTCGTGTTCGTGCCGCCGAAGTTCGCCAAGGGCGCGGTGAACGAGGCGGTCGACGCCGGCATCGGGCTCGCCGTCGTGATCACCGAGGGCATCCCGGTGCACGACACGGCCGCGTTCTGGGCGCACGCCTGCGCGACCGGGAACCGCACGCGCATCATCGGGCCGAACTGTCCCGGCGTGATCAGTCCCGGCAAGTCGAACGCGGGCATCATCCCCGCCGACATCACCACGTCCGGCCGGATCGGGCTCGTGTCCAAGTCGGGCACCCTGACCTACCAGCTGATGTACGAGCTGCGCGACATCGGGTTCTCGACCGCCGTGGGCATCGGTGGTGACCCGATCATCGGCACCACGCACATCGACGCGCTCGCCGCGTTCGAGGCGGACCCCGAGACCGAGCTGATCGTGATGATCGGCGAGATCGGCGGCGACGCCGAAGAACGCGCGGCCGCGTTCATCGCCGACAACGTGACCAAGCCGGTCGTCGGCTACGTCGCCGGGTTCACCGCGCCGGAGGGCAAGACCATGGGGCACGCGGGCGCGATCGTGTCCGGTTCGTCGGGCACGGCCGCGGCGAAGAAGGAAGCCCTCGAAGCAGCGGGCGTGAAGGTGGGCAAGACTCCGTCGGAGACCGCAGAGCTGGCCAGGGCGAGCCTGGTCCAGACCGTCGCCTAGGGAGTTGTTCCGCATGCGTTTCGACGTCAACCTGTCCATCCTGTTCACCGAGCTGCCCATGCTGGAGCGCCCCGCCGCTGCCGCTCGCGCGGGGTTCGACGCGGTCGAGATGTGGTGGCCGTTCGACGGTCCGGTACCGGCCGACGCCGAACTGGACGCGCTCGAACGCGCCATCCGCGACGCCGGTGTTTCGCTGGTGGGGCTCAACTTCGACGCCGGGCACATGCCCTCGGGCGACCGCGGTCTGCTGTCGTCGAAGGCCACCAGCGGGCGGTTCCGCGACAACATCGACGTAACCGTCGGGTTCGCGGAGCGGCTCGGCTGCCAGACCCTGAACGCCCTGTACGGCAACACGACCGACGACTCCGACGTGGAGCTGGCGCTGGAAAACCTCGCCCTGGCGGCGAAGTCGGCGTCCCGCATCGGGGCCACGGTCGTCGTGGAGGCGCTCAACTCGTTCGAGAACACCCGGTACCCGCTCACCTCGACCACCGCGGCACTGCAGGTGATCGACCAGGTGCCGGGCACCGCGTTCCTCGCGGACTTCTACCACCTGGCGCGGATGGGTGAGGACATCCCCGCGCTGATCGAGAACCACGCGGACCGGTTCGGGCACGTGCAGATCGCGGACGTGCCCGGCCGCGGCCAACCGGGGACGGGAGAGCTGGACTACCCGGCGATCCTGCGGCAGCTGGCGGCGAGCCCCTACCAGGGGCCCGTCGGGTGCGAATACAAGCCGGTGGGCCCCAGTGACGAGAGTTTCGGCTGGTTGGAGGCTATGCGGTGACAAAAGTCGGGATCATCGGGCTCGGCATCATGGGCGGCCCGATGGCGTCGAACCTGCTCAGGGCGGGCCACGACGTCATCGGGTTCGACGTGGTGCCCTCGGCCCTGGAACGGCTGGCGGCCGACGGCGGCACCAAGACGGTGAGTGCCGCGCAGGCCGCCGCCGAGTCCGATGTGGTCATCACGATGCTGCCGAACCACCCGCAGGTGGAGGCGGTGGCGCTCGGCGAGGGCGGCGTGCTGGACAGCGCCAAGCCGGGCACGCTCTACATCGACATGTCGTCGATCCGCCCGGAGACCGCGCGCAGGCTCGCGGAGGTCGGGGCGGAACGCGGTGTCCGCGTGCTGGACGCCCCGGTGTCCGGTGGTGAGAAGGGCGCGGTCGACGGCGTGCTGTCCATCATGGTCGGCGGTGCGGCCGAGGACTTCGCGGCGGCACAGCCGATCTTCGACGTGCTCGGCAAGACGATCGTCCACGTCGGACCACACGGTGCCGGCCAGACCGTCAAGGCCGCCAACCAGTTGGTGGTCGGCGGCACGTACGCGCTGGTGGCCGAGGCCATCGTGCTGCTGGAGGCGTCCGGCATCGACGCTGGCGTCGGTCTCGACGTGCTCGCCGGTGGCCTCGCGGGCAGCCGGATCCTGGAACTGAAGCGGAAGTCCATGGTGGAGCGCCAGTTCGCGCCGGGCTTCCGGATCGACCTGCACCACAAGGACATGGGGATCATCCTGGACGCCTCCCGTGACGCGGGTGTGGCGCTCCCGATCGGCAACCTGGTGGCGGCGCTGATCGCGTCGGCCAGGGCGCAGGGGTATGGACAGTTGGACCATTCCGCACTGCTGAAGGTCGCGGAATCCCTCTCCGGCAAGGGAGACGCAGCGTGACCACCATGCCCTGTATGGAGGCCGCCGTCGCGGTCATGGAGTCCGAGGGTGTCGACACCGTGTTCGGCATCCCGGGCGCCGCGATCCTGCCGCTCTACGCCGCGTTGCAGCACAGCGGCATCAAGCACATCACCGTGCGGCACGAGGAAGGCGGCACGCACGCGGCGGACGGCTGGTCCCGAGTCACCGGCAAGGTCGGAGTGTGCATCGGCACCTCCGGTCCTGCCGGCACCAACATGATCACCGGTCTGTACACCGCGCTCGCCGACTCCATCCCGATGATCTGCATCACCGGGCAGGCGGAGCGCGCGAAGCTGCACCAGGAGGCGTTCCAGGCGGTCGACATCGTCGAGATCGCCAAGCCGGTCACGAAGTGGGCGGTGCAGCTCAAGGAACCGGGCCAGGCGCCGTGGGTGTTCCGGGAGGCGTTCCGGATCGCGCGCTCTGGCCGGCCGGGACCGGTGCTGATCGACCTGCCCATCGACGTCCAAAGAGGACTGTGCGACTACGACGCGGCGATCGACGCACCGCTGCCGATCGACGTCCCGGAGCCGCACCCGGCACGGGTCGCGGCGGCCGTGGAACTGCTGGCGAACGCGGAACGGCCGCTGATCCTCGCCGGTGGCGGCGTGATCATCGCGGACGCGGCCGACGAGCTGCGCGAGCTGGCCGAGACGCTCAACGTGCCGGTGCAGGTCACGTTGATGGGCAAGGGCGCGTTCCCGGAGAACCACGAGCTGTTCGCGGGCATGGCGGGCATCCAGACGCAGCAGCGGTGGGGCAACCAGGCGTTCCTGGAGTCGGACGTGGTGCTCGCGATCGGCGCGCGGTTCGGCGACCGGCACACCGGGACGCTCGACACCTACCGCGGTGACCGCAAGTTCATCCACGTCGACATCGAACCGACGCAGATCGGCAAGGTGTTCGAGCCGACGCTCGGCGTCGTGGGCCACGCCAAGCCGACGCTGTCCGCGCTGACGTCGCGCGCGCGGTCTCTCGGCGTGACGCACGGCGAGGTGTGGCCGTCGCGGGTGGCGTCGCTGCGGTCGACCCTGTTGCGGCGTGACGACTTCGACGACGTGCCGATCAAGCCGCCGCGCGTGTACCGGGAGCTGAACGAGCACTACGGCGAGGACACCACGTTCGTCACCGCGATCGGGCTGTACCAGATCTGGTCCGGGCAGTTCCAGCACACGTTCCTGCCGCGCCGGTACCTCGTGTGCGGGCAGGCCGGGCCGCTGGGCTGGGAGGTGCCCGCCGCGATGGGCGTCAAGTGCGCGTTCCCGGACCGGCGCGTGGTGGCGGTGGCCGGTGACTACTCCTTCCAGTTCCTGATGGAGGAGATCGCGGTCGCGGCGCAGTACCGGATCCCGTTCGTGATCGTGATGGTCAACAACGAGTACCTGGGCCTGATCCGCCAGGCGGAGCTGCCGTACGAGATGAACTACGCGGTGGACCTGCACTACGGCGAGGGCGGCATCGACCACGTGAAGCTCATGGAGGCCTTCGGGTGCCCGGCGGTGCGGGTCGAGCGGCCGGGTGACATCAGCGGTGCGCTGGAGTGGGCGGACGAGGAGTCGGCCCGGCTGTCGCTGCCGGTCCTGGTCGAGGTCATGGTGGAACGCGAGGCCAACGCCGCCATGGGCCCGTCGCTGGACAAGGTGAAGGAGTTCGAGCCGGTCCCGGAGCTGGCCCCGGCCGTCGACTGACCACGCGGTGCCCTCCGCTCCCTGGAGGGCACCGCCTACTTTCGTCGGTACCGGTTCCCGCGTGGTCTAGACCACACTGGCCCCGTCCTGTTCTCGGATAGGTCGGGGAGAGTTATGAGGTCCTTGCTGGCCGGCATCGTCGCCGCCGCCTCGTGTTTCGTGTTGCTGCCCGCGGCTTCGGCCGCACCGGCCGCGGTGTCACCCGCGGCGCCGTACCTGTTCCTCGGTTGGGGTGAACCCCCTTCGCCTTCAGCGGTGATGGAGGCGACGGGCGTGACGTCGTTCACCATGGCGTTCGTGCTGTCGGACGGCGGCTGCTCCCCGGCGTGGGACGGCTCGCGACCGCTCACCGGTGGCGCCGACCAGGCTGCCATCGACGAGATCCGCGCGGCGGGCGGCGACGTCGTCCCGTCGTTCGGCGGCTGGAGCGGCAACAAGCTGGGCCCGAACTGCGAGACGCCCGAAGCGCTCGCGGCCGCGTACCAGGAGGTGATCGACGCCTACGGCCTGACGGCGATCGACATCGACATCGAGAACACGGACGAGTTCGAGAACGAGACCGTCCAGGACCGGATCCTCGGCGCGCTCAAGATCGTGAAGGCGAACAACCCGGGGATTCGGACCATCGTCACCTTCGGCACCACGACGACCGGCCCGAACTACTACGGCAACCGGCTCATCGACCAGGCCAAGGCGCTGGACGCGGGCATCGACGTGTTCACGATCATGCCGTTCGACTTCGGCTCGTCGGACATCGAGACGGACACGATCAACGCGGCCACGGGCTTGAAGGACAAGTTGGTGTCGACGTTCGGCTGGTCGGAGGCCGAGGCGTTCCGCCACGTCGGCATCTCCGGCATGAACGGCCTGTCCGACCAGCAGGAGATGACGTCGCTGGAGACGTGGACCGCGATCCGCGACTGGGCGTCGTCGAAGAGCCTGGGCCGTCTCGCGTTCTGGGCGGTGAACCGGGACCGCCCGTGCGCGGGCGGTGGGGTGCAGTCCAACTGCAGCGGCATCGACCAGCCCGAGTGGGAGTTCACCCGTATCACGGCGGGCTTCTAGCTCGTTGGAACGACAGCGGGGTGGCCGGGTGTGCGGGCCGCCCCGCTGTCGTGTGCGTTGACCTCGATGCGACGTCCGGGTGAATCGCCGGCATCCGTCTTCCTGTCGATGTGACAAAAAGATACCGTCGAGCGCATGTCGGACGATGTGTGGACGCCTCCGCTCGTCATGGTCGCGGTCGACCTGGTCATCCTGACCCTGCGCGATTCCAGGCTGCACGTCCTGCTCGTCGAACGCGGCGTCGAGCCGTACCGCGGCGACCAGGCGTTGCCCGGCGGGTTCCTCAACAACGCCGAGGAAGGCGTGCTCGCCGCGGCGCACCGCGAACTGCGCGAGGAGGCCGCGCTCGACGGCCCACGCCTTCACCTCGAGCAACTGGGGGCGTACGGCGAGCCCGGTCGTGATCCACGCGGACGGATCATCTCCGTGGCGTACCTGGCGATCGCGCCGGGACTTCCCGAACCGGTCGCGGGCACCGACGCGGCCGGCGCCGGCTGGGTGCCTGTGGACCACGTCACGTCCGGCAGCGTCAAACTGGCTTTCGACCACCACCAGATCCTGCTCGACGGGCTTGAGCGTGCGCGAACGAAACTGGAGCACTCGGCCCTCGCGACCGCGTTCTGCACCGAGGTCTTCACGATCTCCGAGCTGCAACAGGTCTACGAAGCGGTGTGGGGCGTGGCGCTTGACCCGAGAAACTTCTATCGCAAGGTTCAGGGCGTGCCTGGCTTCATCGTGCCTGCCGGGACCGATCGCAGAACGACGAAAGGGCGGCCCGCTCGGCTGTTCCGGGCCGGCACCCGGACACTGCTGCAGCCACCACTGGTCCGGCCTCCCTCGTCGGCAACGGAAATGAGGGAGTGATGACGGACGGCATCGTCGTGATCCTGACCGCGCTGAACCTCGAGTACGAAGCGGTTCGGGAAAACCTGGAGAACCCGAGGGTGCACCGCCACAGCAAGGGCACCCGTTTCGAGATCGGGACGATTCGCGGCACGAGGTGCCGGGTCGCGCTCGGTCTCACCGACAAAGGAAACCATCGCGCCGGTGTGCTCGCCGAACGTGCGATCCACGAGTTCTCGCCCGTGGCCGTGTTGTTCGTCGGGGTTGCCGGAGCGTTGTGGGACACGCCCCTGGGCGATGTCGTGGTGGCCACGCACGTGTACGCCTACCACGGCGGAACCAGTGCGGACGACGGTCTGACAGCGCGGCCGCGGGTGTGGGAGATGGCCCATGAGGTGCACCAGATCGCGACGCACGTGTGCCGCGCCCGGGAATGGGTGACCGGACCGCCGGTGGGCACCCGAAGGCCCGACGTGCATTTCGGGCCGATCGCGGCCGGGGAGATCGTGCAGAACTCCCGGGTCTCCCGTGAGGCGCGGTGGATTCGCGAGCACTACAACGACGCGTTGGCGATCGAGATGGAAGCGGCCGGTATCGCGCAGGCCGGTCACCTCAACGGGTCGCCGGTGGCGATCGTGCGGGGGATCAGCGACCGTGCCGACGGGACCAAGTCGACCGGCGAAGACCGGACCTGGCAGCCGACGGCGGCGGCGAACGCCGCGGCGTTCGCGGTCCGGCTCGCGGCGGAACTCATCAACGACCGAGGACAGGTGGCCATGCACGAGGATGTCAACGCACGTCGTTTCGGCAACGTCAGCAACTTCTCCTCCGGTCAGGTCGGCATCCAGGCCGGCTACGTCACCGGGAGCACGGTCAACATGATCGCGTCGTCCCCGAGCCTGACACGCCGGGACGTCGCCGCCGAGTTGGTCGCGTTCCGGGACCAGCTCCGTCGTGAACGGTCCAACGGCACGGTCGACGACCACACCTACGTCGCGGCGGAGGCGGAGCTGGACATCGCGGACGGGGCCCTGGGCTCCGACACCGACGAGGGCAAGAGCACGTTCATGCTGGCCCTCAAACGGTTGCGGGGACTGGTCGCCGACGTGGCGGAACTGGCTGCGCGGATCGCGGCCGTCATAGCCGCGGCGAAGGGGTTGTCGTGACGACCCAGGAGACCGCGACCACGTCGAACACCGCGGAATACGGCTCGACCGTCGGGATTCAGGCCGAGCAGGTACACAACGCCACGATCAACATCGGGAAATCGGACCACTCGCCGGAGGAAAAGTTCAGGTTGGGCGTGTCGTTCCTCCAGGACGGGGTGCCTGCCCGGGCGCGGGAACTCATCAGGGAGGCCATCGCGCACGAGTACGAGAACGCCGAGGTCCGTTTCTACTGGACCATGGCGATGCTCAGCAAACGGGCGTACCGCGACCTGAGCGTGCCGGAGCGCGACCAGCTCGCCAGGATCCCGGACTTCCTGTCCCGGTATCCGGATGACGCGTGGAAACGCGGCCTCGCGGCGGTCAACGAGTTGCTGGAAGGCCTGCACAAAGGTGATCCCGGCCCCGCCATGGGGTCGATCCAGCGGTTGAAGGTCGACCAGCGGCAGGAGATCGTCCGCCACCTCGACCTCGTCCTCACCGGTAGTGCGAAAGAGATCCTGTGGCTCGAGGCACGGCAGAAGGCGGAGGCGGCGCGGCTCAGCGGCGACCGGATAAACCGGGTGTGGGCGTACTTCGAGCCCAAGCCGGCGGAGCCGAGGGCCTACCCGCCGAAACCCGCGGCATCGACGTTGTCGGACTGGGGACTCGGCATCCTGTGGTCGATGTTGCTGGCGGTGTCGGCCGTGTTCCTGGGGTCGACGGCGCTGGACTCCGGGCAACCGTTGGTCATGGCCGCGTGTGTGGTCGTCGTCGCTTCCGGCGCGTTGGCGTTCCGCAGCTCCCTGGAGTGGCGTTACCGGTCGGACCGGTTGCGCGCGTTCGAGCGGCGGCACGGAGACCGGCGTGTCGACACGCCCGACCGCGGTTTCCCGGCCAAGGTCGACGAGGCGTTGAAGTACAACTTCGGCGAGTACGTGCCCGACGGCAGCGAACGCAAGTGGTGGCTCACCCGCACGGCCGGGATACGTGCCGCGCTGCGGGAGGAGATCGTCGACCTGTACGGCCAGGACGACGACATCACCGTCGGCAACGTGCGGTGGCTCATCCGCCACCTGGCGCGTGACGTGTGCACGCGGTACGAGGCCAGGACGCTGCGCGCGTACCGCGAGGAGTGGAGCACCCGGCTGGGCACCAAGCTGACCAGCGCGTTGTCGTTGCCCGTGTTCGTGGTGTCCCTCGTCGCGGTCGCCGTCACGGGCGTGCGGGCGCACACCGTGCTGGGCACGGTCGTGGTGTTCGTGCTGTTGGTGGGCGTCCGGGTGACGGCGGAGTGCTGGTCGCGCATCGTCCTCGAACAGCGGCGGTTCGCGGACGACCAGCGGTTGCACGACGAGGAACTTGCCGCTCGGCGCGAGCAGCACGACGAGTGGGTGAGCGACATCGCTTCGCGCCTGCCCAACGAGACCGAGATGGAGACCTGGCTCAACTGCGACAAAACCATCATGCTCGACCGCGCGCTGCGGCACTACAAACTCACGTGGCAGGACGTCATCGCCCACGCGTTCCTGCAGACACCCGCGCTGAGATACAAAAGGGCCCGCACCGAGGGCTACCCGTGGCGCTATTCGCGGTACGACATGCGACTGTTCCTGATCACCCGTGACGGTGTCCGGGAGTACCAGTCGGAGTTCGACTTCGAGCGCGTGTTCATCGACCAGAGCGAACGCAACAACTTCCGTTTCGACGCGGTTTCCTCCGTGGGAGTGGTCATCACGAGCACGTGGACGTACACGCTCAAGCTGACGCTGACGAACGGACCGTCGAACGACATCCGGATCATGGATCCCACGCAGAAGCAGGACACGGCGACGGACAGGGAGGCGTTCTCCGAGCTGAACCTGGACGCCGCGGGATTCAGGCCGACGCTGCACATCCTCGAAGGCATCGCCGCCGAGGGCAAGGGGTGGATCGGGCGCGATCCCCAGCTGCGGCGGCCGGTCGGCTCGACGATCATCGACGACATGCGGGGCACGTCCGATGTCGTCGTCACCCGAGGTGCGCTGGCGCGCAGTTCACCGCCGCCTGGATGAGGGCGGCCAGGGGTTTCGAGCGGGAGTCCTCCTGCCACGCGATCGCCAGTGTCGAGATCGGGGCGTCGGTGACGGGTACGGTCACCAGGTCGTTGCGCAGGTGGTGCCGGACCGACGCGGGCAGCAGGGCGATGGTGCGGCCCAGCGCGATGAGCTGCAGCAGCTGCGCGGGGTCGCGGACCAGCGGGCCGCCGTTCGGTGGGTCGGCGGGCCACCGCGGGAACTGTTCGTCGCGGAGGTCCGCCAGCCTGAGCGCCGGGCGGTCGGCCAGGCGGTGGGTGCGGGGCAGCACCGCCACCTCCTGCTCGGTCAGCAGCTCCTCGTACGCGAGGCCCTCGGCGTCGTCGTGGGGAAACCGGAGCAGCGCCGCGTCGGCCTCGCCTTCGCGGAGGAGCCTCGCCTGCTGGCCGATGCCGCAGATGTGCACCTCCACCTCGACCGGCGCCGGGCTCGCCGCGTACTCGGCCATGATCTTCTCGACCAGGCCGCCGTCGCTGTCCGGTTTCATCGCCAGGACCAGCCGCGTGCCCGCGCGCCGCGCCCGCCGCTCCGCCGCCGACAACGCGGTCAGCGCGCGACGGCCCTCGCGCAGCAGGACCTCGCCCGCCGGGGTCAGCGAGACCTGACGGCTGGTCCGCTCGAACAGCGCGACGCCCATCCGCCGCTCCAGCTGCTGGATCGCCCGCGACAACGGCGGCTGCGCCATCCCCAGCCGGGTCGCCGCCCGGCCGAAGTTCAGCTCCTCGGCGACCGCGACGAAGTACCGAAGCTCCCGCGAATCCATACCGCCAGAGTATCGATTCCCACCCAACCGGTGTTGGACCCCGCGCTGACCAGCGGGAACTCTGGAGTCATGACAACCGCACTGGTGACCGGGGCCAACAAGGGGATCGGCCTCGAGATCGTGAAGCAGCTCATCGCCAAGGGGATGACCGTGTACCTCGCGGCGCGGGACCCGGAGAAGGGGGAGAAGGCCGCCGCCGACGTCGGGGCCCGGTTCGTGCGGCTCGACGTGACCGACGCGGAGTCGGTGCGACAGGCCGCCGAGACCGTCGGCTCGCTCGACGTGCTCGTCAACAACGCGGGCATCACCGGCGGGCGGGCGAACGCGCCGGGCGAGGCCGACGTCGACGCGATCCGGAACGTGTTCGAGACCAACGTGTTCGGGGTCGTCACCGTCACCGAGGCGTTCCTGCCGTTGCTCCGCAGGTCCGCGCGCCCGCGCGTCGTCAACATGTCGAGCATGGTCGGGTCGCTCGCGAACATGCTGGCCGGCGACACCCCCAACTCGCTGGCCTACGTGCCGTCCAAGACCGCGCTGAACGCCGTCACCGTCTCCTACGCCAGGGCCGAGCCGAGCATGCGGATCAACGCGGCCTGCCCCGGCTACTGCGCCACCGACCTGAACGGTCACCGTGGGCACCGCACCGCCGCCCAGGGCGCCACCGCCGCGGTGACGCTGGCGACCCTGGACGACGACGGCCCCACCGGGGGTTTCTACGACGAGGACGGTCCCATCGCCTGGTGAGTGCGCAGCCACACCGCCGTGTCCGACGGCAGGTCGGTGCCCTCCAGCGGCCCGCTCGCGAGCAGCACCTCCGTGTGTGGCGGCATGGGCACCGCCGCGCCGGAAAGGTTGACGACGCAGGCGAACCGGTCGTCACGGGCGAAGGCCAGCACGCCTTCCGGCACGTCGAGCCAGGTCATCGGGCCGTCGCCCAGGCCTGGTTCGGCGTGCCGGAGCCGCAGCGCCGACCGGTACAGCTCCAGCATCGAGTCCTCGTCGCCGGTCTGTGCCGCCACGGTGGCTGCCGACCAGTCGTCAGGTTGTGGCAGCCACGGTGCCGCGCCCGTGGTGTTGAACCCGTACGGCGACTCGGTGCCCGACCACGGCAGCGGCACCCGGCAACCGTCGCGGCCGATGTCCGTGCCGTTCGTGCGGCGGAACACCGGGTCCTGCCGCACCTCGTCGGCCAGGTCCTCCGCTTCGGACAGACCGAGTTCCTCGCCCTGGTAGATGTACACGCCGCCGGGCAGCGCGAGCGTCAGCAGCGCGGCCGCGCGGGCCCGCCGGAGGCCGAGCTGACGGTCGGTAGGTGCCTTGTGCTGGCGGTCGGCGAACGAGAACGACGTGTCCGCGCGGCCGTAGCGGGTGACGTGCCTGGTCACGTCGTGGTTCGACAGCACCCACGTCGCGGGCGCGTCGACCGGTGCGTGCGCGTCGCGCGTCGCGTCGACGACCTCGCGCAGCCTCTTCGCGTCCCACGGGCAGGACAGGAAGTCGAAGTTGAACGCCGAGTGCAGCTCGTCCGGCCGCAGGTACATGGCGAACCGCTGCGGGTCCGGCAGCCACATCTCGCCGACGAACACGCGCTTGTCCTCGTAGGAGTCGGCGATCTTGCGCCACTCGCGGTAGATCTCGTGCACGCCGTCCAGGTCGGAGTACGGCAGGCGGCCGTCCGGGTCGTCGACGTCCGGCAGCCCGTCTTGCTTGACGAGGCCGTCCGCGACGTCGATGCGGAAGCCGTCGACGCCGCGGTTGAACCAGAACCGCAGGATGTCGGCGAACTCCGTGTGCACCTGAGGGTTCGTCCAGTTCAGGTCCGGCTGCCGCGAGCTGTACAGGTGCAGGAACCACTGGCCGTCCGGCGCCTGCGTCCACGCGGACCCGCCGAAGCGCGACTGCCAGTTGTTCGGCGGGCCGCCGTCGACGCCGTCGCGGAACCAGAACCGTTCGCGCTCCGGCGATCCCGGGCCCGCGGCGAGTGCCGCCCTGAACCACGGGTGCTCGTCGGAGCAGTGGTTCGGCACGATGTCGATGATGATCCGGATGCCGAGGCCGTGCGCCTCCTCGATCAGCTTCTCGGCCTCGGCGAGCGACCCGAACACGGGCTCGATGTCCCGGTAGTCGGACACGTCGTAGCCGCCGTCGTCCATCGGGGACGGGTACCACGGGTTGAACCAGATCGCGTCGATGCCCAGGTCGGCCAGGTACTGCAACTTGGACCTGACACCTGTCAGGTCGCCCGTGCCGTCGCCGTCGCCGTCCGCGAAGCTGCGCACGTAGACCTGGTAGATCGCGGCACCACGCCACCAGTTGTCACTCACTCGTTCACCCCTTGAGACTGCCGGCCGTGAGACCGGCGAGGATCTGCCGTTGGAAGATCAGGAACGCGACGACCATCGGGATGCTCGCGAGCACGAGGCCCGCCAGCATCAGGTTGATCGGCGTGTCCGGCTCGAACCGCTGCAACGCGACGGACAGCGTCTGGATCTCCGGGTCCTGCAGGACCAGGAGTGGCCAGATGAAGTCCTTCCACGCGGCCACGATCGAGAAGATGGACACCACGGCGATGATCGGCCGCGACAGCGGCAGCACGATCCGCACCATGGTGCCGACACTGCCCGCGCCGTCGATCCGCGCGGCGTCGAGCAGTTCGGTCGGGATCTGGTCGAAGAACCGCTTCAGCAGGTAGATGTTGAAGGCGTTCGCCGCCGCGGGGAGCCAGATCGCGGCGGGCGAGTTGACCAGGTTCACCTCGACGACCGGCACCTCGGTGATCGCGAGGTACGTGGGCACCAGCAACGCGGACGCGGGCAGCATCAGCGTCGCCAGCATCAGCGCGAGGAGCCACCTGCCCAGCACCGGACGGAGCTTGGACAGCGCGTACGCGGCCGGGACCTGCACCGCCAGCTGGATCAGCCACGCACCGGCCGCGACGATCACGGTGTTCGTGAAGTACTTGGCGAGGTCCATGAACTCCCACGCCTGCGCGTATGCCCCGGCGCCGAAGGTCTCGGGCAGCAGCGTCGGCGGGTTGCGGGCCAGCTCCGGCGCGGTCTTCATGGCGCCCAGCACCATCCACAGCAGCGGGACCACGAACGCGACCGTGAACACCGTGATCACGAGCGCGAACACCAGCCAGTAGAGGAGCTTCCCGCGCCGTTTCTTCAGCGCCCACGGGGAGATCAGCGTTCGCTCCACTGTGGTCACCCCTTCGTCCTGGTCAGGCGCAGGTACAGCGCGGAGAACGCGCCGAGCGCGACGAACAGCAGCAGGCTCAGCGCGCTGGCCGTGCCGAAGTCGTTGTAGGTGAAGGCATAGCGGTACAGCAGGAGCAGCACGGTGACCGTGGAGTCCTCCGGTCCGCCGCCGGTCATGACGTACGGCTCGGTGAACACCTGCATGGTGGCCACGATCTGCATCAGCATCATGATCAGCAGCACGAACCGGGTCTGCGGGATCGTGACGTACCGCAGGCGCTGCCACAGGTTCGCGCCGTCCAGCTCCGCCGCCTCGTACAGCTCACCGGGGATGGTCTGCAACGCGGCCAGGTAGATCAGGGTGGCCGAGCCCATCGCCGCCCACGTCGCGACGAGCACCAGCGACAGCATCGAGGTGTCGGCGGAGTTCAGCCAGGCCAGCGGCGGCAGCCCGATCAGGCGCAGCATGCTGTTGAACAGGCCGGGACCCGGATCGTAGAACCACTTCCAGAGAATCGCGACGACCACCGGCGGCAGCATCACGGGGAGGTAGACCACGAGCCGGAAGTAGGCCTTCATGTGGCGCAGCTCGTTCAGCACGATCGCGACGGCGAACGGCACCGCGAACCCGATGACCAGCGCCATGCCCGTGAACAGCAACGTGTTCCGCCACGCCACGCCGAACAGCGGGTCGGCGAACAGCGTCCGGAAGTTCTGCCAGCCGACCCATTCCGCGGGGGTCACGAAGTTGACCTGCTGGAAGCTCAGCAGGACACCGCGGACGATCGGGTACCACGAGAACAGCGCGAAGCAGACCAGCGCCGCGCACAGGAACCCGTACGCGGTGAGGTTGTCGGTGACCGCGCGCCGGAGGCCCTTCTGCACGGGGCGGCGCGGCGCCCGCGCCGGACGCCTGTCGACGTCCGGCGCGAGCACGGCGGTGGTCGACACGGTTACTTGACCTGTGTCAGGGCGGAGTTGACCTTGCCTTCCGCGTCCGACAACAGCTGGTCGATGTCGGCGTCCTTGTTGGTCAGCACGCCCTGCATCACGTTGTCCAGTGCGGCGTAGACCTGCTGGGCGTTGGGTGGCTCGATCTTCTTGTCGAGGTCGGCGAGGCCGTCGACGTAGGGCTGGTAGTTCTCGACGGGCATGGTGGCGTACTTGGCGCGCAGGGTGCCCTGCTGGTCGCGCAGCGCGCCGGTCCAGACGTCGGAGGAACCCGCCGGCGGTGAGGTGGGCAGGCCGATCGGCTGGTCCTGCTCGGAGTACCGCTTGAGGTCGGCCTCCATGCGGTCCGGGTTCAGGTACTTCCAGGAGATCCACTCCAGGCCCGCCTTGATCTTCTCCGGCGACGCCTTCGGGTTGATCATGTAGCCCTCGCCGCCGACGAGGGTGCCGTTGCCGCCCGGCAGGGGCGCGAGGCCGTAGTTCGCGTAGTCGCCCTTGAACTGGTTGACCAGCACGGGCACGTTGTCCGGCGCGGCGATGTACATGCCGAGCTGGCCCGCGCCCATCATGCGCTGCACGTCCTCGATGACGAGGAGTTGCTTGCTGCCCATGGTGTTGTCGGTCCAGCGCATGTCGTGCAGGGTCCGCGCGACCTCCTTGCCCTTGTCGTTGTTGAAGTCCGCGACCCACCTGTCGCCGTCCTGCTTGGCGATGTCGCCGCCGACGGAGTACATCCAGGTCGTGAAGTGCCAGCCGCCCTGGTTGTTCTTGCTGTACTCGGCGAAGCCCACGGTGTTGTCGCCCAGGGCCGTGATCTTCTTGGCGGCGTCGCGGACCTCCGCCCACGTGGTCGGCGGCTTGTTCGGGTCGAGGCCCGCGTCGGTGAAGAGCTTGCGGTTGTACAGCAGGCCCATCGAGTAGTTCGCGGTCGGCAGGCCGTAGACCTTGCCGTCCTTGGTGAAGATCTCCTTGAGTTCCGGCTGTAGCTCGTCGTAGTGCGGCATGTCCTTGACGTACGCGGAGATGTCCGCGGCCTGGCGCCGTGCGATGAGGTTCGCGGGGTCGGTGAGGTAGACGTAGAAGACGTCCTCCAGCTGGCCGCCCGCGAGCTTCGAGTTGAAGGTCTTGGGGTCCATGAACCCCTCGCGGGGCTGGATGTCGATGTTCTCGTGCGTCCGCTCGAACTCGGCGACGTCCTCGTCGAAGATCTTCCGCTCGAACGGCTGCGTCTTCGGCGGCTGGCCGTTCACCGTGATCGTGATCTTGCCGTTCGCGCTGCCTTCGCCGCCGTCGCCGCAGGCGGCCAGGCTGACACCGAGCCCGGCGGCCAGCACGAGGCCGAACGACCTGCGCGTGAATGTGTTCATGGTTGTCGTACCCCTCCGTCGACGGGCCGCCGTCGGGGGGACGGTCCGTGTCTCGGGTAGCTGTCGGGTGGGGAAATTTGGTGAGCAACACCATAAGTGCGGTGAACGGAGTCTTGCAATAGTTCGACAGAGATTTGAAAAAATCTGACTCCGCCGCGACGCGTGGTGGTCGCGGATGGGTGACGGCGGGGTTGCGTTCGAGCCGCTGAACCGGTCATGTCGCCGCGGGCACAGCACGCGCGGCGATCCGGTGGTGAGGTGGCCGCGGGAGCGCTGACCCGGGTTCGGGTGCGCGTCAACCGCGTCGAGATCCGTCACGAGGGCGGCCGCCGGCCCCCGACATCCAGCCTAGAGCGGCGCACCGACAACGGACCGCCGCGAGGCGCGGGTTGTCCACAGTCGACGGGGTTGTCCACAGCGCACGGCTGCGCGCCGGGTTCTGTCGGTGGCTTCCGGTAGCGTGGTTCGAGGGGGCCGGAGGCCGGGCCTCACCCCAGTTCCGCCCGCTCCCTGGCGGGCGCCGCCGACGCGCGGACCACCAGTTCCGGCTCGAACAACAGCTCCTCCATCGACACCTCGTTGCCCGCGATGAGGTTCGCCAGCAGTTCGACGGCCGCCCGGCCCATCGCCTCTATCGGCTGGCGGACGGTCGTCAGCGGCGGGTCGGTGCACGTCATCAGCGCCGAGTCGTCGTAGCCGATCACCGACACGTCCTCCGGTGTGCTCAGCCCGAGCCGCCGGACGGCGCGGATCACGCCCAGCGCGAGCGGGTCGCTCGCGCAGATCAACCCCGTGATCCCGTTCTGCACCAGCCGCGTGCCGACCGCCTGGCCGCCCTCGACGGAGAACATGGTGTGGCCGATCGTGTGCTCGTCGACCGTCAGGCCGGCCCGGTCGGCGCACGCGCGGAACGCCGCCAGTTTGCGCCGCGACGGGATGTGGTCCCTCGGGCCCAGCACCATGCCGATCCGCTGGTGCCCCAGCGCGACCAGGTGGCCGAACGCCTGCTCGACCGCCACCGCGTCGTCGCACGACACGACCGGGTAGTCGAGGTCGATGGACGCGTTGACCAGCACCACCGGCAGCTTGCGCCGCACCAGTTCGTAGTGGTGCTCGTGGTTCGCGTCCTCCTCCGCGTGGCTGCCGCCCGCGAACACGACTCCCGACACCTGCTGTGCCAGCAACAGCTCGACGTAGTCCGGTTCGGACACGCCACCGGTGCAGGTGCACAGAACCGGGGTGAACCCCTGCTGTGCCAGCGCGCTGCCCACCACGTCCGCCAGCGCCGGGAAGATCGGGTTCTGCAGCTCGGGCAGCACGAGCCCCACGAGCCGCGCCCGCTCGCCCCGCAGCTGCGTCGGCCGCTCGTAGCCCAGCACGTCCAGCGCGGTGAGCACGGCCTGCCGGGTCGCCTCGGACACACCCGGCTTCCCGTTGAGCACGCGGCTCACGGTCGCCTCGCTGACCCCGACCTTCTTGGCCACTTCGGAGAGCCGTCGTTGCGCCATGCTTGCAAGTCTACGACAACACTTGCAGCCACTTGCGCTGGTTTGCGAAATGCCCGCCCCCCACCCCCGCGAGTCGCGCTCTCGCGCGCGCCGAGTTGGTGGTTTCGTGCACATCCGGTCTACCCGAAACCGACAACTCGGCATGTGCGGGAGCGCGACTCGCGGTGTTTGAGAGCGCGACTCGCGGGGTTGGTGATGGTGGACATGTGTTCGAAAAAGTTGTGACTTTTACCTGGTCAGGGGCACTTTTTCGGACTAGGATGGAGGGAGTCCGCGATTGGGAGGTTCGTCTATGCGAAGCGTCTGGAACGGCACGATCAGGTTGGGTCTCGCGAACGTCCCGGTGAAGGCCTACGGCGCCACCGAGGAGCGCGGCACCGGCCTGCACCACGTGCACGTGACCGACGGCGGGCGGGTGCGGCACCGCAGGATCTGCGAGGTCGACGGCGAGGAGGTGGAGCTGGCCGAACTGGCGCGCGGCTACGTGCTGCCGGGCGGTGAGACGGTGGTGCTGACCGACGACGACCTCGCCGGGCTGCCGCTGTCCACTTCGCGTGCCATGGACGTCCAGGCGTTCGCGCAGGCGGAGGAGATCGACCCGATCTACTTCGCGCGGAGCTACCACCTGGAGCCCGAGCCCGTCGGCGTGAAGTCGTACGTGCTGCTCGCCGAGGCGCTGCAGCGGTCCGGCCGCGTCGCGGTCGTCAAGATCGCGCTGCGGCAGCGGGAGAGCCTCGGGGTGGTGCGTGTCCGCGACCGGGTGCTGGTGCTCGAGACGATGCTGTGGCCGGAGGAGGTGCGCACGCCGGACTTCCCGTTCCTGTACCAGGACGTCGAGGTGAGCGAGCGCGAGATCCGCGACGCGACCGAGCTGGTCCAGGGCCTGTCGGAGAGGTTCACGCCCGCGCACTACACGGACGGCTACCGTGCCGCGCTGCGTGCGCTGGTGCAGTCCAAGATCGACGGCAACGAGGTGGTGCAGCCGACCGCCGAGTCGCAGCGCGAGGGCGCGGCCGACCTGCTGAGCGCGCTGCGCACCACGCTCGCCGACAGGCGGCTGCCGCGCCAGCGCGTCGAGGAGACGGCCCCGAAGGCGGCACGGAAGAGCCGCCAGACCACCAAGAGCTGACGTCACCGAGCAAGGGGCCCGTCCGGAGTTCGTCCGGGCGGGCCCCTTGCGCATGCCGGTCAGCAGATGGCACT
The DNA here is from genome assembly GCF_044466355.1 of Actinophytocola sp. NPDC049390. Taxonomy (NCBI): domain Bacteria; kingdom Bacillati; phylum Actinomycetota; class Actinomycetes; order Pseudonocardiales; family Pseudonocardiaceae; genus Actinophytocola; species Actinophytocola sp. NPDC049390. Next base: position 96,797 of record NZ_JBITMQ010000020.1, on the reverse strand, counting down.
CGACCGTCAACGGCGCCATCGCCGTGACCGTCGCCACCCGTCCTTTCCCAGGTAACTCCCTGGTTGCGGATGGTAACGGGCTACGTGAGTTTCTCTGACACCACGAACCGGTGCCTGACCGGCTACTTGTCCTCCGGGTCGGCCAGCAGGCCCTGGCGGAGCTGCTCCAGCGTCCGGGACAACAGCCGTGACACGTGCATCTGGGAGATGCCGATGCGCTCCGCGATCTGCGTCTGCGTCATGTGCCGGAAGAACCGCAGCGTGAGGATCTGGCGCTCCCGCTCCGGCAGCGACTCGATCAGCGGCCGCAGCGACTCGTAGTTCTCGACCCCGTCGAGCGCCTCGTCCGGCTGGCCGAGCGTGTCGCCGAGCGGGTCCGAGTCGGCGTCCGGCGACAGCGCCTCGTCCAGCGACATCGAGTGGTACGCGTTGCCCGCCTCGAGCCCCTCGTACACCTGCTCGGGCGTCAGGTCCAGGTGCTTGCCCAGCTCGCTGGGGGTCGGCGCGCGGCCGAGGCGCTGTGACAGCTCGGCGCTCGCCGCGTTGATGGCGAGGTTGAGCTCCTTGAGACGCCGCGGCACGTGCATGGACCAGCTCGCGTCGCGGAAGTGGCGGCGGACCTCGCCCATCACCGTCGGCACGGCGAAGGACAGGAAGTCGGTGCCGCGTTCCGGCTGAAACCGGTCGACCGCGTTGATCAACCCGAGGGTCGCCACCTGCACGAGATCCTCGCGGGGGACGCCGCGGTTGGAGAACCTGGCCGCGATGTGCTCCGCTAGCGGCAGGTGCCCGGTCACGAGCTTGTTCCGGAGCTCCGCGCGCTGGGGGGCGTCCTCGGCGAGCGCCGCCATCTCGGTGAACAGCGGGGTCAGGTGTTCGTAGCCGGTGGCCGAACTCTCGTGGTCTCTGGCGCGCGAACTCTGCGTCCCGGTCACCCGGGAAGCCCTTCCGTCCTGCGCTTCGCCAACTCGATGTTGACCAGGTGTGGGGCGTCGGCCTCGTCAGGGCCGTCCACCCACGTGGCCGTGTGGTCGGTGAGCGTGGTCAGCACGCGCCAGCCGAACGAGTCGCTGCTCGGCTTCGCGTCGCTTGTGGACGGAACCGTCACGGTGAACCTGATCTCGTCGTGGCTGACGCGGAAACCGCACGTCAGGGCCGCGCCGGGCGCGCCCTGCGTGATCAGCGTCGAGCACGCCTCGTCGACCGCGAGACGCAGGTCGGCGATGGAGTCCAGGTCGAAGTCCGCGCGCATGGCGATGCTCGCGGCGAGCGACCTGATGATCGGAAGGTTCGTGAGCACGGCGCCGATTCGCAGCTCGATCTCTTCTGGACTGCCGTCCTCGGTTCCCTCGAACATGTACCCGGAGTACCCACAATCTTGAGCAGAAACACAGGAGTTCGGGCCGCTTCATGACCGCGTTACCACACCGTATCGGGTCTGTCGGCCCTGCTCAACACACGCTGGTCACTACCCCGTTTGGCGCACGTGGGTTCGTCCGCATAACGTGGGCAGGGCAAGCCGTCGAAACGAGGGAGCCAAATACATGTTGGCGGTAACGGAAGCGGCTGCCGAGGCGATCAGTGCGCTGACCGCCCAGGGTGGCATAGAGCAGGAAGGCGGACTCAGGTTCGCCATGCAGAGCAGTTCCGACTCGCAAGCCGCGCTCGCGCTGAGCGTGGCACCCGCGCCCGCCGAGGGCGACCAGGTCGTCACGGCGAACGAGGGCGCGCACGTGTTCCTCGAACAGCAAGCGGCCGACTACCTGTCGGACAAGGTCCTCGACGTTCAACCGGACGCCGACGGGCAGCTGAGCTTCGCTGTCCTCGAGCAGGCCTGACCTTCCACAAAGGACCGGGTGGGTCACCGGCCGAGGGCCTTCTGCAGTTCCTTCTTGGTCATCGAGGAGCGACCCTTGATGTTCTTCTTCTTGGCCTCGTTGTAGAGCTGGTCCCTGGTCGGCCCGCCCGGTCCCTTGCGGTTGCCTGACCGTTCGCCGCCGCGCTCCTGCGGCGACTTGTCCTTCACCGACGTCCGGCTCGCGGACCGCGACTCACCGGACTGCGCGCGGTTCTTGTTCACCGTCCGCGCCGCGATCTCCTTGGCCCGGCCCGTACTGCGGCCCTGCTTCTTCTGGCCTTCCTTGATGTGCTCGTACTGTCGTTCGCGCTTGTTGCTCCACGACTGCGGCATCGTCACACCCCTTTCATGTTCCTGAGCTGGGTGTACCCAGTTCGGTCCCGGCCGAACCGTGCCCGTCCTACGGTGCGGCGCATGACACGTGCCGACACCTTCCGGGCCCTCCACGACGACTTCCTGCTCCTGCCGAACGCGTGGGACGCCGCGTCGGCGGCCGCGCTGGTGCGGGCGGGGTTCCCCGCGGTGGCCACCACCAGCCTCGGGGTGGCGGCGGGCGCCGGGCTGCGGGACGGGACGGGCGTGTCACGTGCCGAGACGGTGGCGCTCGCGGGCAGGCTCGCCGGGCTGCCGGTGCCGGTGTCGGTGGACGTCGAGGGTGGGTTCGGTGCCGATTCCCGAGGCGACCACGCCGACGACCCCGGCGCGGTGCGCGACCTGGGTCACGAGCTGGCGGCGCTCGGTGTGGCGGGCGTCAACATCGAGGACGGGCGGGAGAACAGCGGCCTCGTCGACCCGGCGCACCAGGCACGGCTCGTCGCGGCGATCGGGGAGAGCGGGTTGTTCGTCAACGCCCGCACCGACACGTACTGGCTGGGCGTCGACCGGGACAGCACGCTCGACCGGGTGCGTGCCTACGTCGACGCGGGCGCCGACGGGGTGTTCGTACCCGGCATGGTCGCGGACGCGGACATCCAGGCGCTCGTCGAGGCGGTGCCCGTGCCGGTGAACCTGTTGTTCATGCCGGAGAACCTGACGGTTGGCAGGTTGCGTGCGCTCGGGGTGCGGCGCGTGAGCACCGGTTCACTGCTGTTCCGCGCCGCGCTCGGGGCGGCACTGGAGGTCGCCGGAGCGGTCCGCGACGGCGAACCGCTCCGGCGTGACATCCCTGCCGTGCAAGAGATCCAGGGCTAGGCGGGCACCTTGTCCTTCTCGGACTCCTCGGCACGCGCCTCGGTCTCGTCATCGACGAGCGGCAGGTCGGTCGGCGCGTGCAGCGCCTCCTCGTCGAGGATGCCGGTGCTGCGCGACACCAGGATCGGCACGGCGATCTGGCCCGCCACGTTGGTGGCGGTGCGCATCATGTCGAGGATCGGGTTGATGGCGAACACGATGGCGACACCGGTCGCGATGACCTCGGCGGGCAGGTTCACGGCCGCGAGCGTGAGCGTCAGCATGGTGAACCAGCCGGTGGTGCCCGCGGTGGCGAGCGAGCCGAACACGGCGACCAGCACGATCAGCAGGTAGTCGCCGAACGAGAGCGTGATGCCGTTGAGGTTCGCGATGAAGATCGTGGTGGCGGCGGGGAAGACGGCGGCGCAACCGTCCATCTTGGTCGTCGTCCCCAGCGGTACGGCGAAGCTCGCGTAGCCGCGCGGCACGCCGAGGTTCACGGCGGCCTGGCGGGACAGCGGCAGCGTGGCGCCGGAGGACTGCGACACGAACGCGAACTGCAGCGCGGTCCACGACTTGCGGAAGAACGTCAGCGGGTTGATCTTGCCGACGAACCGCAGCAGGATCGGGTAGACGACGAACAGCACGAGCGCGCAGCCGACGTAGACGGCGACGATCAGCGAGAGCAGCGGCGCGAAGAACTCGTTGCCGTAGCTGGCGAACGCGTTGCCGAGCAGGCCGAGCACGCCGATCGGCGCGAGCCAGATGATCCAGCCCAGCACCTTCTGGATGAGGTCGAACGCGGCGCGGTTGAAGTCCACGAACACCTTCGCGCGGTCGGCCAGCGCGTAGGCGGCGCCGCCGACGAGCAGCGCGATGAACACGACCTGCAGGATGTTGCCCTCGCTGAACGCGCTGAAGATGTTGGTGGGCACGATGCTCTGCACGAACGCCCACCAGTCTCCGGGGTTGCGCTCGGCGATGTTCGCGACCGCGTCCTCCGAGGGCGTGACGCGTACGCCGCTGCCGATGTTGCCGATCGAGCCGATGGCGATGCCGATCAGGACGGCGATGAGCGAGGTGATGGCGAACCACATCAGCGTGCGGCCGCCCAGCTGTGCGGCCGTCCGCGGGCCGCCGAGGCCGCGCAGGCTGGTGATCCCGACCACGATCGCGGTGAACACCAGCGGGATGACCGTGAACTGGACGAGGCTGACGAACGTCTCCCCGATCCGTGACAGGGTGGTGGCGAGCCAGGACACGTCGGCCTGTTTGGCGACGAAGCCCAGCAGGGCGCCGAGCACGAGCCCGGCGAGCACGGCGAGCCCGAAGACCGTGTGCCGACGGCTACGAGTTGTTGTCGACATCTGTACTCCCGATGACGTCAGGTCGTGGCCGGACCGGGCCACCACCCTCATCCAACAGCAGGTTTGGTGAGTTTCTTCCGGCTCTCAAGATGTGGACCAGACCTGTTGACCTCCACATTGCTGGAGGTCATACCGTCGCTGACCATGACGATCCTGGTGACCGGAGCGACCGGCAACGTCGGCAGGCACGTGGTGGCGGGGCTCACCGCCACCGGCGAACCCGTGCGGGCGGTGACTCGCACACCGTCCAAGGTGCCCGAGGGTGTCGAGGTGGCCCGCGGTGACATCGCGGACCTGGGCTCGATGCTCGACGGCGTGGACCGCGTGTTCCTGCTCTGGCCGCACATGACCGCCGACGGGGCGGACGCGGTCGTGTCGGCGCTCGCGTCGCGTGTGTCGCACGTCGTGTTCCTGTCCGCCCGGGGGGTGACGGACGACTCACCGCTGTTCCACGCGCGGATCGAGCGGTTGCTGCGGGACAGCGGCGTCGGCTGGACGTTCCTGCGCGCGGGCGGCTTCGCGACGAACACGCTCGAGTGGGCGCCGCAGGTGCGCACCGGAGTGGTGCGCTGGGTGCACGGCGGCGCGGGGCGGTCGCTGATCCACGAACGGGACATCGCGGACGTGGCCGTCGAGGCGCTGACGTCGTCCGCTCACGCCGGGGCGGCCTACGAGCTGACGGGGCCGGAGACGTTGACGCAGGTGGAGCAGGTGCGGACGCTGGGGGCCGCGGTGGGCCGCGAGGTGCGGTGGGAGGAGATGCCGGTAGCCGAGGCGCGGGAGTCGTTGCTGGCGCAGGGGTGGGACCCGGAGTTCGCGGACAACGGGCTCGCGTACTGGGCGACGCTGGTGGACCGGCCGGAGACGGTGACCGGGGTGGTCGAGGAGATCACGGGGAAGCCCGGGCGTCGGTTCGCGGAGTGGGCCGTGGAGCACGCGGCCGACTTCCGCTGACCGCGCCACCGGTCGGGCGCGCGGCGCCCGACCGGTGGCTCCGGGTCAGCGGCGGACCTTGACCTTCTTCAGGTCGGTGCGCAGCGCCGGGGCCCCGTCGACCGGCGCCGGGTCCTCCGGAGTGGGCAGCACGCCCGCCGCGGCGACCCTGTCCAGGGTTTCCAGGCCGTCGGCGCCCACCGTGCCGAAGATCGTGTAGTTCGGTCGCAGGTAGGCGTTCCCGTACACGAGGAAGAACTGGCTCCCGTTCGTGTCCGGGCCCGCGTTGGCCATCGCGAGGGTGCCGCGTGGGTAGATCCTGCGCTCGCCGGTCGGGTCGTTCGGGGCCGGCGCCAGGTCGACCGGCAGCTCGTCGGCGTACCGGTACCCCGGCCCGCCCTCGCCCGTGCCGCTCGGGTCGCCGCACTGCAGGACCGCCAGCGTCGGGTACGTCGTCAGCCGGTGGCACGTGGTCCGGTCGTAGAAGCGCCACTTCGCCAGGTGCACGAAACTCTGCACGGTGCACGGCGCCGCCTCGCGGTCCAGCGTGAGCGGCAGCGCGCCCTGGTTCGTACGCACGTCCACCCGCACCGTGCCGCGGTCGGGGGTGTGGGCCGGGTCGGGCGGCAGCGGCACCGGGCGCGCCGCGGGCTCGTCGGGGGTCACCGTGTACTGGCACGGGCCGTGGGTGGACCCGTCCGCGGTGGCGGCGGTCGCGGCACCGGTCGGAGCCGTCACCACCAGGCTCGCGGCGGCCACCAGCAGGGCGCCTGCCGCGATCGTGAACTTCCTGACCACTGGTCCTCCTCGTCGCAGGGGCGAGAATTCTAGGCCGCGGCGCACACGGGGCACCAGGGTCGCGTACGCGCCGCTCAAGAGCAGTTGACAAACCGGGCGGTCGGTTTTGTACGCTCCGGTGAACCGTCGAGTTTCCCGGGAGGACACCGTGCCCGCATCGCGACCAGTCTCAGGTGTCCTCGGGCTTCGGCGCTGCGCCGCGACCCGCTGCGGCCGCGCCGCGGGCACCCGCGCCCGCCTGTGCACACCCTGCCGCGACGGCCTCGCCACGCTCCTGACCGACCTGCCCGGGCTGTACACGGCCGTCGAGCACGCGCGCACGCCCGGCACCCCCATGACCCCGCGGATCGCCGAGGCGCGGTCGGCCACGCGCGGGGTGCTCGCCTCGTGGGCGCACGTCGTCGTCGGCGCGCGCGCCGTGCCCCGGCCGGTCCGGTCGGTGGCCGAGCTGGCCGGCTTTCTGCACCGGCACGTCGACTGGCTGAGCGCGCACCCGGCCGTCGCGGAGATCGTCACCGAGATCGGCGGCCTCGCCGCGGGGCTGCGCGACGCCTGCCGCGCCCCGCGCGCGGACGAGCTGGCCGCGTAAGCCCGCGACCGGGCGATGTCCCTCCTGATCGCCGGTGACGAGGACGTCGTCACCGGCAGGCTGACGGGTGCCGTGCCGATCACGGCGACGTTCGACGTGGTCATGGCGGCGGCCCGGCGGCTCGGCGCGGTCGGTGTCGGCACGCTCGAGCAACTGCTGCCGCTGCCCGACGACGCGGAATGGCGGCTGACGGCCGACGCGACCCGCCGCTTCGAGCTGTGCGTGCTGCGTGCGGGCGAGTGGGTGCCGCACGCGACCGGGGAACTGGCGGACGACCCGGTCTGGGACAGCCGCGGCGGGTTCGCGGGCGCCCGGTCCTGGCCCGCGGTCGAACCCGCCGACGTGCTGTGCCGGGACGGGCTCGTGCCCGTGCGCTGGCGAGGAGCGGAGGTACGTCCGGGCGCCGTGCGTGCGCGGGTGGAGTGGGACGGGCGCCGCGCGCGGATGTGGCTCGCCGACGCGGAGGGGACTCCGTCCGGTTATGTGGACGAGGTCGTGGTGGGCCCGCCGGGGCCGGACGTCGTCGCCGAGCACGTTTACCGCGTGGCGTACGAGGAGGTGGCGCCGACGTCGCGTGCCGCCGCGCGGACGGTCGTCGACCTCCGGGGTGCGCGGACCCCGGTGCTCGAGGCGCTGGAAGCCGCGCGCGGGCCGCACGACGAGCTGGTGTTCCTCGTCGACGACTCCCTTGCGTGCGCACCGGTGCGCGGGCTCGCGCGGTCGCTGCGGGCCGAGCGTCCCGATTGGACGGTCCGGCTGGTCGTGGCGGGCGCCGACGCCACCCGCGCCGCGGTCGACACCGCGCTGGACGCGGCGGAGCCGGAGCTGGTCGTGTCCGGCGCGGCGTTCCTCGCGCCGCGGCTCGAACCCGTGACGCTCACCGGCGGCCCCGTGCTGGACCCGGACGGCACCGTGTTGATCACCGGCGGCACCGGCGAGCTGGGCGGTGTCCTCGCCACCCATCTCGTGGTGGCGCACCGGGTCCGGCACCTGGTGCTCGTGTCCCGGCGGGGCACGGACGCGTCGGGGGCGGGTGAGCTGGCGGCGTCGCTGCGCGCGGCCGGCGCGGAGACCGTGCGGGTGGTGGCCGCCGACGTGGCTGACGAGCGTCAGGTGGCGGCGGTACTGGCGACGATCGAGCGGCCGCTCACGGCGGTGCTGCACCTGGCGGGGGTGCTGGACCCGAGGTTCGCGCAGGGCCAGGACGCCACCCGGTTCCGGCGCGTGCTCGCCGCGAAGGTCGACGGCGCTCGGAACCTGCACGAGCTGACACGCGACGAGCCGTTGACGGCGTTCGTGTTGTTCTCTTCGCTGGCGTCGGTGTTCGGCGCGGCGGGACAGAGCAACTACGCGGCGGCGTGCGCGTACCTGGACGCGCTCGCGGCGCACCGGCGGGCGTCCGGCCTGGTCGCGACGAGCGTGTCGTGGGGGCTGTGGGCGCAGTCGGACACGGGGATGGCCGCGCACCTGGGGGCGTGGGAGACGGCGCGGTCGCGGCGGCAGGGGGTCGAACCGCTGACCGTGCGGCAGGGCTGCCGGATCTTCGACGCGGCCATCGCGCAGCCGCTGCCGCACGTGGTCGCGGCCGTGCTGACGCCCGCGTCGACGATGCCCGACGAGCGGGACCGGCTCGCCGCGCTGCGCGAGGAGGAACGGTGGCGGGCGGTGGTGTCGCTGGTGCGGCGGGAGGCGGCGGTCGTGCTCGGGGCGGAGGTGGGGCAGCGGCAGGTGCTGAGCGACGCGGGCGTGGACTCGCTGATGGCGCTGGAGCTACGCACCCGGCTGAGCGCGGCGACCGGGGTGCCGCTGCCCGCCGCGCTGGTGGTGGACCACCCGACGCCGAACGCCATCGCCCGGCTGATCGCGACGCGGTTGTCGTCGGGCGGGAGGTCGGAGGTGCCGGTCGCGGTGCTGGGGGCCGGGGGTGGCGGTTCGCCGGTGGGAGCGACGTGGGCGGCGCTCGAGCGGGCGGGGATCGTGCCGGGCTCGCTGCGCGGGCGACGGGTGGGCGTGTACCTGACGGATGTCAGGTGGGGTGAGCACGGTGTGGGTGCACGGGCCCAGGACGTCGCCGCCTCGCTCGGGTTGCGTGGGCCTGCTGTGACGGTGTGCGGCTCACCGCTCGTGGCTGTGCATCTCGCGCGGGTGGCCGTTCTGCGCGGGGAGTGCGACCTCGCCCTCGCCGGCGGCCCGGACGTGTTCGTCCTGTCCGCTGTGGAGCACGGGCGGGCGGTGCTGACCGAGTCGGTGCTCGACGGTGGCGGGGGTGGGCAGGACGCCGATCTCGCCGACGCCGTGCGCGGGCGGCAGCGGGCCGAGGTGCGCGGGCCGGGGGCACGGGTGACCGTCGAACCGCGACCTCCGCGGCGCACGCCCGTGGTGGCGGGGGCGTTTCCGCTCATCGTGTCCGGGCGGGATCAGCGGGAACTGGCCCGGCACGCCGCGATGTGGGCCGACTGGCTCGACGCCCATCCCGGTGTCCCACTCGCCGGGGTGGCGCGGACCGCCGCCCTGCACCGGACGCACTTCGCCGTGCGGGCCGGGGTTGTCGCACACACCGCCACGGCGGCCGCCGCGGCTCTGCGCGAGCTCGGCTCGGGGACGGTGACCGAAACGCGGTCGCGGCTGGTGTTCGACTGTTCCTTCCATAGTGGACGATGGCCGGGGATGGGGCGGGACCTGTTCGCCACCGCCGCGTTCGCCGACGTCGTCGCCGAGTGTGACGCTGTGTCGCGGCCGCTCACCGGGTGGTCCGTGACCGACGCCGTCATCGGTGACTGGGACCTCGATCTCGAGCGGCCGGATGTCGTACGACCGGTTCTCTTCGCGGTTCAGGCGGGGGTCGCCGCGGCGTTGCGGGAGTGGGGTGTGGAGGCCGACTCGGCGTTCGGGTCCGTGGCCGCCGCCGTCGTCACCGGGCGTGTTCCCCTCGCCGACGGGGCGCGGATGGTCGTGGACGGGGCTCCGGGAGTGTGGGAGAGCGTCTCCGACCGGGACGCGGTCGTGCGGCTGGGGCCCGTGCCGGACGGTGCGGCTGGTCTGATGCGGATCGTGCTCGACGCGTTCGTCCAGGGATATCCCGTCGACTGGGCGCGCGTGCTCCCCGCCGCGGACCTCGTCGACTTGCCGGTCTCGTTATGCTGCGCCGAATGACCGGAGCGGACATCGCGCGTGCGGTTCTCGACACCAACTCGTTCATGACGCTCGCCACCGCGGACGCCGACGGGATCCCGTGGGCGTCGCCCGTCTGGTTCGCGACCGAGGACCACCGCTCGCTGTACTGGGTGTCCTCGCCCGGGTCGCGGCACTCGCGCAACCTCGCGGTGCGGCCGGAGATGTCGGCCGTGGTGTTCGACTCGACCCAGGTGCCCGGCCAGGTGCAGGCCGTGTACATGTCGGCGACGGCCGTCGAGGTGACCGACGTCGAGGACGGGATCGCGGTGTTCTCGCGGGTGTCCGTGCGGAAGGGTCTCGGGGCGTGGGACGCCGCACGGGTGAGCGGTGGCGCCCGGCTGCGGCTGTACCGCGCGACCGTCGACGCGCACTACATCCTGGACCCGGACGCCGCGGTCGACGAGCGGCTCCAGGTCACCCTGTAGGCGACCACGACGACCGGGTCCGGCTCGGTGCCGGCCCGGTCGTCGGACGAGGTCAGTGCTTGCCTGGTCCGCCCGTGTAGCCGTGGACCCTGCGGACCGCGTTGTCGATCTGCGAGTGGTACTTGCCCTTCGTCCGCTTGTCGATGAACTGGCCCGCCTTCGCGGCGACCTTGTTCACCTTGTCCGGGTTGCGGCGGACGTAGGTGCGAGCCGCGGCGGCGGTCCCGGCCAGTGCGGTCAGTCTCCTCATGAGGGGCATGGCGCGTCCTTTCCGTCGTCACGTACCCGGTCAACGGAGTACCCGCCCCGCGGAGTTCCCCAAACGCCCTGCGGCCGGACCGCCGCCGAACATGTCGGAAATCATTGACATGTCGGAGATCTCCGACATATCTTGGGTGCGTGCTGGACGATCGACTGTTCACCGCCATGGCCAACCCGGTGCGGCGGCGGTTGCTGGAGCTGCTGAGGGACGGGTCACGCACCGCCGGTGCGCTGGCCGCCCAGTTCGACCTGTCACGACCAGCGGTGTCCGAGCACCTGCAGGTGCTGCGGCGCGCGGAACTGGTGCGCGAGGAGGTACGTGGCCGGGAACGCCACTACCACCTGACCGCCGAGCCCCTCGCCGCCGTCAGCGACTGGCTGCACCCGTTCGAGCGCTTCTGGCGTGACCGCATGCGCACCCTGTCCCAGATCATGGAGGAAGACGATGAGCGAGACGATTCACGTTGACCAGTTCCTGGCCCAGCCGCCCGCGAAGGTGTGGCGGATGCTCACCGAACCCGACCGGCTGGCCCGCTGGTGGGCCGCGGGCGACATCCGGCCGGAGGTGGGCCACCGGTTCACGCTCGACATGGGCGGGTGGGGGAGCCAGCCGTGCACGGTCACGGAGGTCGAGGACGAGCGGCTGCTGAGCTACACGTTCGGCGAGGGCGACGTGGACTGGACGATCACGTGGCGGCTCGTCGCGGAAGGCACCGGCACACGGCTCTTCCTGGCCCACGGCGGCTTCGACCTCGACGATCCCCGGCACCGGCACGCGTACACGACCATGTCCCGCGGCTGGGCGACGGCGGTACTGCCCCGCCTGGCACGTGAGCTGGAAGAGGTGGCGGCGTCCTGATCGTGTGGCCCCCTGCGCCGATCGGGACCGAGCGGCTCGTGCTCCGCGAGCCCGAGGCACGGGACCGCGCGGCGTTGATCGAGCTGTTCGCCTCACCGGAGGTGGGCGCGTACCTCGGCGGCCCTCGCCCGCGCGACGAACTCGAGCGCACGATCCCCGAGGTACCTCGACGGCGCCCAGGGCGGTTCGTGGTCGACCTCGACGGCGCGATGATCGGCATGGTCACCGTCGATCGGCGCGACCCGGAGCGCCCCGGGCGCGTCGGCCCAGAAGGCGGGGAGGCCGAGCTTGGCTACATGTTCCTGCCGGGCGCGTGGGGCCACGGATACGCCGCCGAGGCGTGCACGGCGGTGCTTGACTGGTTCGCCCACGCGCATCGCGGCGAGCCGGTGGTGCTCTGCACCCAGACCGCCAACGACCGCTCGATGCGTCTCGCGGCGAAGCTGGGGTTCGCCGAGGTGACGCGGTTCGAGGAGTTCGGCGCCGAGCAGTGGTTCGGCGTGTGGTGCCCGGCAGGGCCCTAACCGCCCAGCGGCAGTGTCACCCGTAGGGTCGTCGGGCCGCCGACCGGGCTGTCGAGGGTCATCGTGCCGTCGAACGCGGTGACCCGTCGCCGGATGCCCGCCAGCCCGGTGCCGTGCTCCTCGTCGGCGCCGCCGTGCCCGTCGTCCCACACGTCCAGCAGCAGGTGGTCCGTGGCCGACAGGCGTACCTCGCAGCGGGTGGCGCCGCTGTGCTTGGCGACGTTCGTCAGCGCTTCCGCCACCACGAAGTACGCCGCCGACTCGACCGCCGCGGGGGCCCGCCGCAGGTCGGTCACCGTCAGCGCGCACGGCACGCCACTGCTCGCGATGAGGCCCGCGACCGCACCGTCCAGCCCGCGTTCGGACAGCACCGGCGGGTAGATGCTCCGCACCACCCCGCGCAACCCGGACAGGGCGTCGCTCACCGCGTCCTGTGCCGTCAGCACCATCGGCAGCGCCGCCGCCGGGTCGCGGCGCAGCGCGCGTTCCACGATTCCCAGGTGCATGGCGACCGCCACCAGCTTGTTCTGCGTGCCGTCGTGCAGGTCCCGTTCGATGCGCCGCAGTTCCGCACCGTGGGCCTCCAGCGCGGCGGCACGCGACGCGGTCAGCTCGGCGACCCGCATCGCCAGCCGGGCGCCCGCGGGCGGGGACAACAGTGCCCGCGCCGCCCGGGACTGCAACCGGCCCAGCCACGGCACGAACCACAGCGACAGCAGCGCGTACCCGACCGCGACCAGCGGCATGAACGCCGCGCCCAGCCACGACGTCACCGGGTACGGCGACGTGACCGGGTCGTCCTCGGGCACCGCCCACCAGTAGAACGGCACGAGCACCGCGTTGACCGCCGACGCGGGCAGCGCGAACCCGAGCAGGCCCACGACCGTGCCCGTGAGCCCGTGCACGACCAGCCACGCCACGTCGTTCCTGGCGTCCCACACCCGCTCCGGCGGCGCGGGTTCCGGGATGGGCGCACCCGTGAACGCCGCGACCCGGACGCGTTCGCGCCCCGCCCAGTCGTGCAGCAGGCGCAGGGCGGTCGGGCGCGCCACCAGCAGTGACACCAGCATGAACGGCAGCAGGACGAGCGACACGAGACCGGTGAGCGCGCCCACGAGCAGGTAGCGCACCGTCCCCCAGACCGCCGCGACCCGTTCCCGCATGTCACCAGCATGGGGTACAGCCAGCTGTACCTCGAACCCGGTACCTGGCTGCATCGTGCCTGGGGCCGCGAGTTCGTAGCGTGGCCGCGTGTCCGAAACCATGATCTCCGCGACGACCGCGGTCCGGCTCGCCGACGTGTCCAAAGTGTACGGCCGGGGGGACGCTGCCGTCACCGCGCTCGACCACGTCAGCACCAGCCTCGCCCGCGGCTCGTTCACCGCGGTGATGGGCCCGTCCGGCTCCGGCAAGAGCACGTTCCTGCACTGTGCCGCCGGGCTCGACCGGCCGACTTCGGGCACCGTGTGGCTCGGCGACACCGACCTGTCCCGCCTCAAGGAGGCCGCGCTGACCGCGTTGCGCCGGGAACGGGTCGGGTTCGTGTTCCAGGCCTACAACCTGCTGCCCGCGCTCACCGTCGAGCAGAACATCACGCTCCCGCCGCGGCTCGCGGGCCGCGCCGTCGAGCCGGACTGGCTGCGCGAGGTCGTGACGAGCGTCGGCCTCACCGACCGGCTCACGCACCTGCCGTCCGAGCTGTCCGGCGGCCAGCAGCAGCGGGTCGCGATCGCCCGTGCGCTGGTCACGCGGCCGGACGTGATGTTCGCCGACGAGCCGACCGGTGCGCTCGACACCCGCACCGGCAAGCAGGTGCTCGGCCTGTTGCGCACGGTCGTGTCCCGCTTCGGGCAGACCGTGCTGATGGTGACCCACGACCCGGTCGCGGCCTCCTACGCGGACCGGGTCGTCTTCCTCGCCGACGGACGCCTCGCCGACGAGCTGCACCGGCCGTCGCCCGAGGTGGTCGCCGAACGCATGACGCACCTGGGGGAGTGGTGATGTTCGACCACGCACGCGCGACGATCCGGCACCGCAAGGGTCCGTTCGTCGGCATGTTCGTCGCGGTGCTCGCCGCCGCGGCACTGCTGACCGCGCTCGGGGTGCTGTTCGAGTCGGGCCTGCGGGCCGGGGTGCCGCCGCAGCGGTACGCGGGCGCGCCGGTCGTCGTCGGCGCACCGCAGGCCATCCCGGTCGTGGAGGACATCGACCAGCCCTACAGCGAACGGGTGCCGCTGCCGGTCGACACGGTCGAGAAGGTCGCCGCGGTACCGGGGGTGGCGAAGGCCATCGGTGACATCACGGTGCCCGTCACCGTGGGCGGCGTGCCCGCGGACGCGCACGGGTGGAGTTCCGCCGAGCTGGCGCCGTTCTCCGTGCGGGACGGGGAGAAGCCGCGCACGGACGGCGTGGTGCTGGACGCCGCCCTCGGCGCGCAGGCGAAGGTGGGGGACCGGATCGAGATCGCGGTCGGGGCCGTGCCGAGGACGTTCACCGTCACCGGGATCACCGAGCAGGCCCACCCGCGTGCGGCCGCGTTGTTCTTCACCGACGTGCAGGCCGCCGCGCTGTTCGGCAGGCCGGAACAGGTCGACGCGGTCGGCGTGCTCACCGAACCGGGCGTGGATGCCGACGACCTGGCGGCGCGGATCGCCACCGCCCTGCCGGACGTGGTGACCTACACCGGCGACGAACGCGGGGACGTCGAGTTCCTGGACGTCGGGCAGGTGCGGTCGCAGCTGGTCGTGCTGTCGTTGTCGTTCGCGGGCACCGCCATCATGATCGCGATGCTCGTGGTGGCGAGCACGCTCGCGCTGTCCGTGCGGCAGCGGCGCGGGGAGTTCGCGTTGCTGCGGGCCGTCGCCGCGACACCCCGCCAGGTGCACCGCATGGTCGGCGCCGAGATCCTGCTGGTCGCGGGCAGCGCGGCGGTGCTCGGCACGCTGCCGGGCTACGCGCTGGCCTACGGGCTGCGGTCGGCGTTCGCGGAAGCCGGGATGCTGCCCGGCGACTTCGGTCTGGCGCGGAGCCCCGTGCCGGGTGCGGCCGCGTTCGTGCTGTGTCTCGCCACCGCGCGGATCGCGGGCTGGGTCGCGGCCCGGCCGGTGGCGACGATCCGGCCGGTCGAGGCGCTGCGTGAGTCGGCCGTCGACGCGAAACCGGTGGGGCGGGCCCGGGCGCTCGCCGGGGTGGTGGCGCTCGTGTTGGGGACGGGCGCGGCCGCCGCACCGCTGTTCCTGCCCGGTGAGACGGCGGTCGCCGGTGCCGCCGGCTCGGCGTTGCTGATGGTCGTGGGGATCGCGTTGCTGGGCCCGAAGCTCGTGGCCGCTGCGATCCGGCTGGTCGGTGGCCCGCTGCGGAAGGCGGCGCCGGTCGGCGGGTACCTGGCGGTGGCGAACGTGACCGCGAGCGCGCGGCGGCTCGCCGTCGCGGTGACCCCGCTGGTGCTTGCGGTGACGTTGGCGTCGGTGCAGATCTTCGCGCAGACCACCATCGACGCGGAGGCCGCCGACCAGGCGGACCACGGCGTGGTGGCGGACTTCGTGGTGACCGCGCCGTCCGGGCTCGCCCCCTCGGTCACCGACGAGGTGCGTGCGGCGGACGGCGTCGCCGGGGTGACGCCGGTGGTGCGCAGCCAGGCGTTCGTGAAACACCGCATGGCGGGCACGTGGGAGACCACCCCGTACGCGGCACAGGGCGTCGACCCGGCCGGTCTGGCGCGCACGCTCGACCTCGCGCCCCGCGACGGTGACCTGAACGCGTTGCGGGGCAACACGATCGCACTGTCGACGATGGCCGCCGAGACGGTCGGCGTCGGCATCGGTGACGAGGTCGAGGTGTACCTCGGCGACGGCACCGCCGTGCACCCGAAGGTCGTCGCGACCTACCAGCGCGGCCTCGGCTTCGGCGACCTGACGCTGCCGCACGACGTGCTGGTCGCGCACACCACGAGCAGGCTCGACCAGTCGATCCTCGTGGCCGCGGCGGATCACGCCGCGGCACAACGCTCTCTCGCCGAGATCCCTGGTGTGACCGTGGCCGACCGCGAGGCGCTCGCCGCCGCGGGACAGTCCGAACGGGACGCGAACTCGTGGGTGAGCCTGATCGCGTTGGTGGTGATCCTCGGTTACGTCGCGATCGCCGTGGTGAACACGCTCGTGATGGCGACGGCGGCGCGGTCGCGGGAGTTCGCGTTGCTGCGGCTGGTCGGC
Source organism: Actinophytocola sp. NPDC049390 (assembly GCF_044466355.1). Taxonomy (NCBI): domain Bacteria; kingdom Bacillati; phylum Actinomycetota; class Actinomycetes; order Pseudonocardiales; family Pseudonocardiaceae; genus Actinophytocola; species Actinophytocola sp. NPDC049390. Next base: position 80,628 of record NZ_JBITMQ010000020.1, on the reverse strand, counting down.
ACCGGCAAGCGGCAGGTGCGGCGGATGACGGTGATCGAGTCGCTGGTCGTCGTCGCGATCGCCGTGGTCGTCGGGTCGCTGGCCGCGCTGCCGCCGCTGGTGGGGATGAGCCTCGGGACCACTGGGTCGCCGGTCCCGGCGATCGAACCGTTGGTGTTCCTCGGCATCGTCGGTGTCACCGGGTTGCTGGGGCTGCTGGCGATCGGCGTGCCGACCAGGGTCGCGCTGCGTGCGCGGCCGATCACGGCGATCGCCTGACCAGTCGTCCCGTACGTGACCAGTAACACGGTGATCACGTCTGGTCCCCGCCCGCCACCGGAGTTTGACTGAAGGGAAACGACGAGGAGCGGGCATGTCGAACGACGTGGAGCAGGGCGTCCCCACCGCGCTCGGCCCATCGCTGCGGCTGCTGCAGGTCGGCTCGTTCACCTCGCAGTTCGACCGGCTGATGATCGCGCCGATGCTCGTGGTGATCGCGGCCGAGATGCGCGAGTCGGTCGAGGCGGTCAGCGTCGCCGCGGCCGCCTACCTCCTCTGCTACGGGGTCGCGCAGATCTGCTGGGCCATGGTGTCCGACCGGCTGGGGCGGGTGCGGACCATGCGGCTCGCCCTGCTGCTCGCGATGGTCGGCGGGCTCGCGTCCGCCGCCGTGCCCGACATCCTGTGGCTGGTCGTCGCGCGCGGCATCACCGGCGCGTGCATGGCCGCCGCGATCCCCGGGGCACTCGTCTACGTCGGCGACACCGTGCCGGTGCGGGTGCGGCAGGCGCCGCTCACCGACCTCATGACGGCGTCCGCGGTCGGCATGACCATGGCCACCGTCGGCGCCGGGATCATCGCGGACTTCGCCAGCTGGCGCATCGCGTTCGCGGTGACCGCCGTCGTGGCCGGTGTCCTCGTGCTGTTCATGGGCCGCATGGTCGAGCCACCGCTTCCGCCGCCGCCACCGGTGTGGGCGTCGCTCAAGGGCGTGCTCACCAACCGGACCGCGCTGCTCGTGCTGGCGCTCGTGCTCGCCGAAGGCCTGGTGCTGCTCGGCCCGCTGACGTTCCTGCCCGCCGTGGTGCACGCGTCCGGCCTGTCGGTCACGGTGTCGGGTCTGCTCACGGCCGCGTACGGCGCGGCGGTGCTGGTCTTCGCCCGCGTGGTCAAGGGACGGACGCGGAAGATGGCGCCCGCCATGCTGATCCTGACCGGCGGCACGATGGCCGTGCTCGCCTACGTGCTGCTGGTGATCACGCACGCGCCCGCCGCCGTGGTCGCGGGGACCGTGCTGCTCGGCGGCGGGTGGGCGTTCATGCACTCCACCCTGCAGACGTGGGCGACCGACATGTCCCCCGGCTACCGCGCCACGGCCGTGTCACTGTTCGCCACCATGCTGTTCACCGGCAGCGCGATCGGCGCCGCGGTGTTCGGCTCGATGGTCGACGCGGGCCGGTTCACGACCATGTTCGCGATCACCCTCGCCGTCAGCGTCCCGCTCGTGCTCACGGCCACCCTCGGCCGCCGCCGGTACGCGACGAAGGGGTAGCAGCACTCACAGCTCCCGGCCCGTCAGCTCCGCGCACCGCGCGAGGAACGCGTCCTGCAGGTCGGTGTCGTGCACGGCGGGGTTCGTGCGGGACGGCTCCTCGTGGTAGAGGTAGCCGCCGGTGCCGGGGATCTCGCCCAGTGCCAGCCGGACCTGCGTGACGTGCCCCTGCGTCAGGTCGTCCGGTGCGCCCCGGCCGCCCATCCGCGTCGCCACCCACCCGGGGTCGACCGCGTTGACCGGCACGTCCGGCCACCGCCTGGCGAGGCCGAACGCCAGCACGACGTCCCAGAACTTCGACTCGGCGTACGCCTGCGAACCGTTCCAGCGGCGGCGTTCCCAGTTCAGGTCGTCGAGGTCGGGGGCGACACCGAGGTGCATGCCGGAACTGAGGTACACGAGCCGTTCCGGCCGTGGCATGAGCGCGGTCAGCAGGTACGGGGCGAGCACGTTCACCGCGAAGACCTGCGCGAACCCGTCCACCGTGACGACCCGCCGACGCTCCTGGTAGCCGAGCGCGACGTTGTGGACGACCGCGTCGAACGGGCCGAACCGCGCTGCCTGCTCGGCGACCGACGCGATCCCGGCCATGCTGCCGACGTCCCCGACCACGACGTCGGCGATGCCGGGGTCACGATCCGTGGTCCGGGCGTGCAGCACCACGTCGTGGCCCGTCTCGATCAGCGACTGCCCGGCCATCAACCCGAGACCGCCCGAGGAACCCGTGATCAGAATGCGTGCCATGCGGCTATCTTGGCCCCATGACGGACTCACCGACGCGGGACCGGCTGCTGGTGGCGGCAGGTGAACTGCTGACGGAGTCACCCGAGGTGTCGACGCGCGCCATCTGCGAGCGCGCAGGCGTGCAGGCGCCGACGCTGTACCACTACTTCGGCAACAAGCAGGGCCTGCTCGCCGCCGTGGTCGAGACCCGGTTCACCGAACACATGGCGGCGGTGGCACCGGACGGCGACCCGGTGGCCGCGCTGCGCGAGAGCTGGGACCACCACGTCCGGTTCGGCCTCGCGAACCCGAACCACTACGCGCTGACGAGCACGCTCATGCCGGTCGCCGAGAACCTGCTCACCGGGCTTCTCAACGAGATCGCCCGGCACGGCAGGCTCCGGACCGCCCCGGAGGTCGCGGCGCGGCAGCTCGTCGCGGCGAACGTCGGTGCCACGCTGAGCCTGCTCGCGGACGACCAGGACACGGCGTGGTCGGACCAGCTGCGGGACACGCTGGTCGGCGCGGTCGTCACCGACGCGGCACACGCACAGCCCACGGGCGGCCTGTCCGCCATGGCCGTGGGTTTCCTCGCGGCGCTGGACGCCGAACCGGGCGGCTTCACGGCGGGGGAGCGCACGTTGCTGCGCGAGTGGCTGCACCGCGCGGCGGCGGGCTGACCGCACGCAGGACCGGTCCCGGCACGCGCCTGGTGTGCTGACCGCATGGACGAGGTGGCGCGGCTCGCGCGTGCCCTGGTGGACGAGGACGAAACCGTGCGGCTGCGCGGGATCACGGCGCTGGCCCGCTATCCGCGGCACCCGACCGCGGTCGCCGAGCTGATGGAGTCGCTGAAGAACGACCTGCTCGGCGAGCTGTCGATCGTCGCGGCGATCGCGCTCGCCGACATGGCCCGCGTCAACCCGCGCGTGACGGACGCGGTCGCCGCCCGGTACCGCGCGACCGTCGGCAGCGTCGCCCTGTACGGCGGCTACGACCCCACCTTGCGCCTCACCTACTTCTTCGCGATCTCCGGGAACCGGGACTGGTTCCGCGAACCGCGGCCCGCCGACCTGCGTGCGGGCACCGCCGAGTACCGCACGCACATCGCCCGGTACCTGGCCGCCGGACGGGACGCCGACGTCGGTGCCGCGGCCAGGTCGATGGTGTGGTTCGAGGCCCTCGACACCGCGGGCAACAGGCGGATGTTCACGGCGGCGAGGAAGCTGCTACCCGGCTGGAACGCGTGGTTCCGGCCGTTGACCCGCGCCACCAGCCGTCACCCGTGAGTTGAGACTCCGTCCTGGCAGAACGGCCGCCACCGCGAGCAAGTCTCAACGACGAACTTCAACGATACGGTTGAAGCTCATGGACCTTCGTGACGTCGTGACCGCGTCGACCGACCTGCTCGCGTACGGCGAGCCGACCCACCTCGAACCGGCGTTCGGCCGGATCCGCAACGAGCTGTTCGCCGACCTGGCCGAGCACGGCTTCCGGTCGATCGCCCTCGAGACCGACCGGGTGGCCGCGCTCGCCGTGGACGACTTCGTCCGCGAGGGCATCGGCACCCTCGAGAACGTGATGCGCGACGGCTTTTCGCACACCTTCGGCGCCCTCGACACCAACCGGCAGCTGGTGGCGTGGATGCGTGAGTACAACAAGAGCCGCCCGCCCGCCGAGCGGCTCGCGTGCCACGGCTTCGACGCCCCCACCGAGATGACGAGCGCCCCGAGCCCCCGGCGCTACCTCGAACGCGCCCGCGACTACCTGGGCCTCGACACCGACCTCGCGACCCTCGCGGGCGACGACGAGCGGTGGAGCCGCACGGAAGCGGTCATGGACCCGGCCATGTCCGTCGGAGCGACGGCCGACGCCGACCGCCTGCGCGTGCTCGCCGACGACATGCTCACCGTGCTCCACGCCCGTGCGCCGGAACTGATGGCGACGACGTCCCGTGCCGCGTGGGACCGGGCCAGGACCCACCTCACCGCGGGCATCGGCCTGCTGCGGTACCACAGGCAGGCGGCGGAACGCGTCGACGAGGCCACCCGGATATCCCGCCTGTCCGCGGTCCGGGACGTCATCATGGCGCGGAACCTCCTCGACATCAGGCAGTTCGAGGATGGGCGCGGTCCGACGCTGGTGTTCTCACAGAACCGCCACCTGCAGCGGAACCGGAGCCACATGTCCTTCGGCCCCATGGACATCGTGTGGTTCAGCGCGGGTGCGATCGTGGCGTCGCTGCTCGGCGAGCGGTACACGTTCGTCGCGGGCAGCCTGGGCCGCAGCGCCGCCATCGGGCTGGGGGAGCCCGAGGCGGACACGTACGAGGCGGCTCTGCGGCAGCGCGTCGACGGGTGGGGCCTGGTGGCGCCCGCGGGGGTCGCGCCCGCGCGCGTGCGCACGGACACGACCCCGCTCCAGGGCTACTTCCCGCTCGACCGAGAGATCATGGAGTCCGCCGACGCGGTCCTGCACGTGGTGGAGGGCGACCCGGTGCGGGCCACGGCCCCCCGATCACCAGCGTAACGGGCCGCACCGACGGTTCTGGCCGGGTGATCGCGAGTTGTCCACAGCCCGGTCAGTCCGCGACCAGCATCCGGCGGTGCCTGCCCGACTCCTGCTGGCGTCGGACGAGCCACCGGCCGGGTGCCACCCCGCTGCCGCCGTGCTCGGGGTGGATCAGGTACGCGGGCGCGGTGTTCTCGAACATCGCGATCCCCAGGCGCAGCGGGTCGCGGACCGCGCCCGTCCACCGGCAGGTGCGGTCGTCGGCGACGAGGGTGTGCGGGTTGTTGCCCGCCACTCCGCGCACCAGCTCCACCCCGCGCCACGGGACGTACGGCCACGTCGCCCATGACGCGTCGGTGACCGTGGGCACCATGTCGAGTGGCACCACGATGAGGTCGCCCTGTGCCTGCGGGCCGTCGAGGACGGGGACCGTGATCTGCCGGTCAAGGTGGTCGAGGACGTCGAGGTCGTTCTCTGCGAGCAGTTCTGCGAGGTTCATGGTCATCACCTGTCAGGTTCGGCGGAGGAGTCGGCTGTACTGGGCGCCGGTGAGCCCGTAGGTCCACCCGGCGGCGTCGACCGGGTCGTCGAACCACGCGGGCACGCGCAGTCCGTACCTGCGGCGGGTCCCGTCCCGCTCGACCGAGCCGTTGACGGCGAGCAGGAGCCGGGTCGGGCGGCCCCAGCGTTCGTACGGCAGGTCGTAGAGCCGCAGTTCCGCGCCGGGGTTGCCGGGGTCGTGCGCACTGCCGACGAGCCGCAGCGCGGCCTGCTCCACGAACGCGGGCCACCCGATCCGCTCGATCGCGCAGCGGCGCACCTCGACGTTGGTCTCGGCGGCGACACGGTCCACCGAGGGGTCGTCGATCATCCACGACGGCACGCGGGTGCCGTGCCAGGCGTGGACGGTGAACCCGTCGGGGTAGCGGACCGCGGGGCCGTCGGCGGCATGCAGCCGCTCCTCGCCGTCGTCGCCGGGTTCGGTGCACAACACGGTCGGCCGTTCGGCGACCACGCACACCTCCGCGCGTGGCCACCACCAGCCGCACGAGCGGGCGAGCGTCACCCACGGGCTGGGCTCGAAAACCCTTGCCACCCAAGGGATGTCGTGCTGGCCGCGCCAGTGCAGGCCGAGCGGCTGGCCGACGGCGGCGTGGATCATGGCGGTCACGCGGCCGATGCCGGTGTACCCGGCACCGCGTGGCAGCCGTGCGCGCAGGTCGGAGACCAGCGTGGCCATGCGCGACTCGAACGGTTGCGGCCCGTCGGAGAACAACGGTGGTGACGGCGGCACCACTTTCGCGGCGGCCGCGGGGGAACCGACCCAGACGAAGGCCGGTGGTGGGGCGTTCAGTTCGGCGTAGAGCCGGGTGATGGCCGCTTCGGCGGCGGGACGGTCAGCGGGATCGGTGCACAGCGCGTGGTCGAGCCACGCGTCGGCGCTCATGCGCTGTGGGCGTACACGCCCTTTCCGTGAGACATGTGGACCATGGTCGCACAGCCTGTCAACCGGTGCGCCCGCTCATTCGGCGAGATCGCTCGGCCGGATCCGGAAGACCTGCAGGCGCAGGTTGTAGTACTTGTCCGTCTCGCCGACCCACGTCATGCCGATGCGCTTCGCGGTGCCGATGGCGCGCGTGTTGGCGGGCCGGGCGACCGCGAACAGCTCGTCGATCTCCTGGGTGAACGCCCAGGAGACGAGCCCGCGGCCGGCTTCCGAGGCGTAGCCGTGGCCCCAGGCGTCCGGGCGGAGCTGCCAGCTCAGCTCGAGGTCCTCTTTGTACGGTGGCAGCAGCCGGATGCCGAGGCCGCCGACGACCTCGCCGTCCGCGCGGCGCTCGATCGCCCACCGGCCGCGCGGGGACGGCATGTTCTGCTGCGCCTCGATCCAGGCCTGCAGCACCGAACGCATGGCCGCCTCGTCGGCGACCTCCCCCATCGCCGGCGTCAGCCAGCGGATGACCTTCTCCGTGCCGTAGATCGCGAGCGCCGCGGCGGCGTCGTCGAGCCGCCACTCCCGCACCACGAGCCGCTCGGTGGTCAGCTCTTCGCTCATGGGTCCGAGACTACTCAGCACGCCGGCGGTAGCGGTGCTAACGTGAAAGTGTTAGCGATGGAAGGAGTGCTATGACCACCCTCGGCACCACCGGCCCGGCCGTCTCCCGCATCGGCCTGGGCCTGATGGGCATGTCCGACCTCTACGGCCCCGCCGACGACAAGGAGTCGGTGGCGACGATCCACGCCGCCGTAGAGGCGGGAATCACACTTCTCGACACGGGCGACTTCTACGGCATGGGCCACAACGAGCTCCTGCTCCGGGACGCCCTGCGCGGCATCGACCGCGACCGCGTGGTGATCAGCGTGAAGTTCGGCGCCCTGCGCGACCCGGACGGTGGCTGGTCCGGCAACGACACCCGGCCCGCCGCGATCAAGAACTTCGTCGCGTACAGCCTGCGCAGGCTCGGCACCGACCACATCGACGTGTACCGGCCCGCCCGGTTGGACCCGGCCGTGCCGATCGAGGACACGACGGGTGCCCTCGCGGAGCTGGTCGCGGCAGGGCACATCCGGCACATCGGCCTGTCGGAGGTCGGCGCGGACACGCTGCGCCGCGCGTCGGCCGTGCACCCGGTCACCGACCTGCAGATCGAGTACTCGCTGCTGTCGCGGGGGATCGAGGCCGAGATCCTGCCCGCGGCGCGTGAGCTGGGGATCGCGATCACGGCGTACGGGGTGCTGTCGCGCGGGTTGCTGAGCGGGCACTGGAGCGCGTCGCGGTCGTTGGCGCCAGGGGACTTCCGCGGGTTCAGCCCGCGGTTCCAGAGCGGGCACGTCGAACAGAACCTGGTGCTGGTGGAGGCGCTGCGGAAGGTGGCGGACGCGCGCGGGGTGACGGTGGCGCAGGTGGCGATCGCGTGGGTCGCCTCCCGTGGCGAGGACGTCGTGCCGTTGGTGGGCGCGCGGACCCGGGAGCGGCTGGCGGAGTCGTTGGGGGCGCTGGACCTGACACTGTCCGATGAGGACCTGTCGGCCATCGAGGCGGCGGTGCCCGCGGGCGCCGCGTCCGGTGCGCGGTACGCCGAGCCGCAGATGGCGCACCTGGACAGCGAGCGCTGAGCAGGCGCCGCTCATCATGCGGTGCGATGCCCTGGAAGACGCTTTCGGGACGTTCAACGTCGTACGCGGCTTTCGCGGCACTGCGCTGTGGACAACTCGCGGATTTCGTGTGGCTCAAGTCAGCGGGCGCGGAGGCGGCGGAGCATGCGGGCGTCGACGAAGCCGACCGCGCGTGCCGCCGACTCGACGGTCGCGCCGTGGCTGATGAGGTGTTCCGCTCGTTCGAGGCGGAGCAGGTGCTGGTAGCGGAGCGGGGTGAGGCCCGTCGCGCGGCCGAACAGGCGGGTCACCGTGCGGGGGCTGACGCCCGCCGCGTCGGCCAGGTCGGTCAGCGGCAGCTGTCGCGTGAAGCGGGTGTCGATCAGGTCCTGCACCCGGTGGACCGTGTCGTCCACGTGCGAGCGGTGGCGCAGCATCGCGCTCGTCTGCCGCTCGTCGCCGTTGCGGCGGGCGTACACCACCATCGAGCGGGCGACGCGCGCCGCGGTCGCCGGGCCGTGGCGGGTCGCCACCAGGTGCAGTGCCAGGTCGATGCCGCTCGCGATGCCCGCCGACGTCGCCACCCGGTCGTCGACCACGTACAACACGTCGCGCACGACCGTCGCCCTCGGGTGGCGGGCCGACAGTTCGTCCTGCAGGTCGTGATGGGTCGTGCAGCGCCTGCCGTCGAGGAGGCCCGCGCGGCCCAGCGCATCCGCGCCCGCGCACACGCTCACGACCATGCCGCCCGCCGCGTGGTGGGCGGCCAGGCGGTCGAGGGTTGGACGGCTCAGCGCGAACGTCGACGCGAGTGTCGGCGACCGCCAGCCCGGCACGACCACCAGGTCGTCCGCCGACAGCGCTGGCCACTCCGTCGACGCGCGGAACGGCAGGCCCTGCGCGCTCGCCACCTCGGCCTCCTCGGCGACCCAGTGCAGCTCGTAGTCGAGGAGGTCGTTGTGGAACACCTGCGCCGGGCCCGCCAGGTCCAGCAGGTGCACGCCCGGCGCGAGGACGAACACGACTGTTCTGTTCACGATCCGGTCAGCGTACCCGCCAGCTCGGCCACCGTCGTCACCGTCGCGAAGCCCCGGGCCGCGAGGATGAACGCCGTGTGCTCGACGATCTCCGCCGCCTGCTTCGTGCGCGGGTCCGCCAGGTCGTCCGGGGCGTCCGGCGGCGCGGTCGCGAACGACGCGACCGCGTCCACCACGTACGTCATCTCGTAGCCCAGGTCGTAGCCGACGCGCGTCGTCGTCTCCACGCACTGCTCGGCCCGGATGCCGCACACCCGCAGCTCACGCACACCGCGCTGGGTCAGCAGCTGCGCGAGGTTCGTCGTGGTGAACGCGTTGATCGACGTCTTGACCAGCAGCGGCTCGCCGTCGCGGTAGTCCAGCTCCGGCATCAGGCGGACGTGGCCGGAGGCCGGGTCGAACACCCCGCCCGTGCCCGGCTCGCTGTGCAGCACCCACACGACCAGGTCGCCGTCGGCGCGGGCCGCGCGGACGAGGGTGTTCACGTCGTCGGCGATGTCCGGGTTGTTCGTGGTCCGCCACGCCGCCGCCCGCTGCCGGAAGGACTCCTGGACGTCGATCACGATCAGTGCTCTGCTCATGTGTCACAGGCTCGTCGCCCGGCCGCGCGACGGGAAGGCACCATCCCGCCAGGGTGCGGAACGATCTGGTCAGCGATACTCGCCTGGTGACCCTTCGTTGTGCGGTGCTGGACGACTACCAGGGTGTCGTGCTGTCGACGGCCGACTGGGACCGGCTCGCGGGCCGCGTCGACGTGACGGTCTTCCGCGAGCACCTCGGCGGCGAGGACGCGGTGGCCGCCGCGCTCGCGGACTTCGACATCGTCGTGATCATGCGGGAGCGCACCCCGTTCCCCGCGTCGCTCATCGAGCGGCTGCCGAAGCTGCGGCTGCTGGTCACGTCCGGCATGCGCAACGCGTCGGTGGACCTCGCCGCGGCCGCGCGCGCCGGGGTGACCGTGTGCGGCACGGGCAGCGGCAAGGCGTCGACCGTGGAGCTGACGTGGGCGCTGATCCTCGGGCTGGTGCGCAACGTCGCCGTCGAGAACGCCGCGTTCCACGCGGGCGGGCCGTGGCAGAGCACCGTGGGCGCGAACCTCGCCGGCGCCACGCTCGGCCTGGTCGGGCTCGGTCAGATCGGCACGCGCATGGCGGCGGTGGCGCACGCGTTCGGCATGAACGTGCTGGCGTGGAGCCAGAACCTCACCGGAGAACGCGCGTCGGCGGCGGGTGCGGCGCTCGCCGGGTCGCTGCCGGAGCTGATGGCCGCGAGCGACGTCGTGTCGGTGCACGTGGTGCTCAGCGACCGCACCCGCGGGCTGGTCGACGCCGACGCGCTCGCGCACATGAAGCCGGGCGCGTTCTTCGTGAACACGTCCCGCGCGGCCATCGTGGACCAGGGCGCGCTGCTGACCGCGTTGCGCGACAACCGGATCGGCGGCGCGGCACTGGACGTGTTCACCACCGAACCGGTGCCCGCCGACGATCCGTTCCGCGGCCTGCCGAACCTGCTCGCCACCCCGCACCTCGGCTACGTCACCCGCGAGAACTACGCGGAGTACTTCCGGGACACGGTCGAGGACATCGAGGCGTTCCTCGCGGGCACCCCGATCCGCGAACTGTCCTAGACGACCGGCGCGTTGGGCAGACAGGGGGCGGGTGGCGCGGCCGGGTCGAGCGCCTTGCGCACGAAACCCACCGCCCGCCACGAGTACGTCATCGACAGGTGGTCGGACAGGTCGATCGGGCAGCCGTCCTGCAGCGTGATGTTCTTGACGGTCGCGCCGGGGCCCGCGGTGAGGAACGTCGACCGGTACGGCGTCGTCACCTCGTCGTAGCGGGTCGCGATGACCACGTAGGACACGCCCGGCACCGTGTCACCGCCCGCGTTCATCGCCGTCAGGAAGTCGGAGCCGGCCACCTGCTGCTCGGCCGCCCTGCCCAGGATCGGCGGCGTGAACCCCAGCAGCCCCAGCGTCCGCGCGAACGTGCCGATGCCCGACAGCGTCGTGCCGTGGTGGGTGGCGCCCAGTGAGACGAGGGTCGCGACCTTGCCCGCGCCGCCCTCGAACCTCAGGTACTGGCGCGGCATCATGCCGCCCTGGGAGTGGCCGACGATGTCGACCTTGGCTGTCCCGGTGGTCGCGAGCACGCGGTCGACGAAGGTGGCCAGCTCCCTGGCGGAGGTGCGGATGTCGCCGTTGCCCTTGATGAACTCGGGCTGGCTCAGCAGGTTGTCGTCGGTGTCGCCGTAGTTCAGGGCGAACACGCAGTAGCCGTCGCGCTTGAGGGCGGGGGACAGCTGCGCGAAGTTGTTGTACCGGTTCTCCCAGGTGCCGTGGACGAGCACGACCGGTCGCGGGTGCCTCGTGCTCGGGCGGCAGGACCAGTCGTTGGCGCCGGGCGGGTCGAGGTCGGGGTGGGAGATCGAGTAGCCGAACGCCGCGACGAAGCTGTGCAGTTCGGGACCCGGGTCGGCGGCGGCCGGGGTGCCGCCGGTGAACGTCGTGGCGGTGACCGCCATGGTCAAGGCCACTGTGGACAGTACGCGTCGGTGCGTCATGGAGCGATGATGAGTGCTCCCACCGGCCTCGGGAAGGGGAACACGCGAAGGTTGTCATCGCGGCACAGTTTCGAGTGACGGGAACTGTCCACCGATGATGGCGCACGCCTTCACTCGTGGCGGTGCAGGAGTTCGAAGTGTTGCGAGTGCGCGTCGTGGCGGCGCAGCAGCGCCCGGGCCGCAGGTGGGACCACCGAGGCGGTGGCGTCCCGGCCCGCGAACTCCTCGACCGCGCGCCAGTTGTCGAAGGTCATCAACGTCAGGAAGTGACCGCCGTCCGGCGCTTCCTGGTCGATGCGGCGGAGGACCGCCAGGTCGTGCAGGCCGGGGAGGTCGCGGGCCATGATCGCCGGGGCGATCGTGCCGTTCAGCAGGTCCTCGTAGGCCCTGGCGTTGTCGGGCGTCGTCCAGCCGTTCCACGCTCGGATGATCACGGGCACTCCTCATGACAGTGGGCTGTTGGTTTAACAGTATGCTGTCATTATGCACGAGGTGGAGGCCTACCGGCTGTTGATCGCGGACGTCTACGAGCTGGCCGGGTTGTCCCGGCGCACCAGCGAGGAGCTGGCCCGGTCGCTGGGGCAGACCGCGGCGCGGTGGCACGTGTTGAGTGTCCTGTCCGACGGTCCTCGGACGGTGCCGTCCGCCGCGCGACGGCTGGGGTTGGCGCCGCAGAGCGTGCAGCGGGTGGTGGGGGACCTGGTCGACGCCGGGCTGCTGGAGGCGGTGGACAACCCGGACCATGCCCGGTCGCCGTTGATGCGGTTGACCGTGCGGGGGCGCGCGGTGGTCGACGAGCTGTTCGCGCGGTCGCAGGACGATCGCGCCGGTGCCGTCGCGCGGGCGGGGATAACCGCCGACGAACTGCTGGCCGCCCGGGAGGTGGTCCGGAAGCTTGCCGCCGCGTTACGCGGGTGAGTCGGCGGTCGTGTTCGGTGCGCGGGTTTTCGGAGTTTTCAAGATCGGAAAGAAGTAGTCGCGATCTTCATTGTGCGAAATGGACAATCCGGCCCGAGGTGACATGGAGTGAGCCGCGGCTGGTCGCGGATGGCTGAGTGCGAGATCGGGCGAATGGAGTATTGGCTCGGTAGCGCTTTCTGCTGGGGGACCCGGTTAAACGTCACTCGGACGGGTGGATAACCTACGCACCTATTTATGGTCGGCGACTCTCGGTAGTTTCGGAGTTACCGGCTTCCTGTTCGCCTTACGTAGCAGCCGGAGGCATCATTGGCACTCAACTCCACCCCGCGCCGCCGGTACGGCGTCGCGCTCGGTGTCGTTCTCACTACGGTCACGGCCGGCATGATCGGTTTTGTCGGCACGGCCGCCGCGCACACGAACAAGTCCAGCGCCAAGTGTGAGGGTGACACCACGACTCTGACGGTCGACCTGACCGCCTACAACCCCGAGAAGACGAACAGCGTCACGATCACCGATGGTGACACCGTCCTCCACGACGACAAGGACTTCGGTCCCGAGTACAAGGACGTGTTCGAGGTTCCTGGCGACGTCGAGCACGTCTTCACGATCGACGTGAAGGCGGGTGACGACCCCAACGGGACCGAGGGCTGGTCCTTCACCCAGGAGTACAAGATCGCCGCGTGCGTCGAGCAGACGACCCCGCCGTCGTCGGAGACGACCACCCCGCCGGTGGAGACCACCACCGAGGCCCCGGTGCCGACCAGCTCCGAGGCCCCGCCCGCGCCGACCACTCCGCCGACCACCACGACCACCGAGCAGGAAGAGGTGCTGGCCGAGACCGGTGCCAGCGTCGCGCTCCCGCTGGGGATCGCCGGGGTGCTGATCGTCGGGGGCGTCGGTGCGATGTTCTTCGTGCGTCGTCGTAACAAGGCCTGAGCAACACTTTTTTGAGCCACACATGAGCCACTGAGATTTCTGAGCCGCGTGTAGAGGGCGGGTCCGCTTCGGCGGGCCCGCCCTCCGCGTTTGCCGGACCGGACGGTCGGGTATGTACCGGCCGTGACAGCCGAACAGCTCACCATGGGGGTCGAGGAGGAGTTTCTGCTGGTCCGCGCGGACGGCAGGCTTTCGCGATTCGGCCCGGAGGTCGTGGACGCGGCCGAGGAAACGGAAGGCGAGCTGGAACCGGAGCTGAAACGCTGCCAGGTCGAGGCCGTCTCCAGTGTGTGCCGCTCCCCGGACGAGGTGCTCGGGCAGCTGACGAGCCTGCGTGGCGAGCTGGCGGACACGGCGGCGAAACGGGGGCTGCGGCTCCTGCCAAGCGGGTGTCCCGTGCTGCCGGAGACCGGGGAGCAGGAGATCACGCCGAAGCCGCGCTACCTGCGGATGGCGCAGTGGTTCGGTGCGACGGCCCGGTCGCTGGCCACGTGCGGCTGCCACGTCCACGTCGGCATCTCCGACCGGGAGACCGGTGTCGCGGTCAGCAACCGGGTGCGGCCGTGGCTGCCGGTGCTGCTCGCGCTCACCGTCAACTCGCCGTTCAACGGGGGCGACAGCGGCTACGCGAGTTGGCGCTACCAGGAGTGGTCGCGGTGGCCGTCGGCGGGCCCGCCGCCCGCGTTCGCCGGGCTCGACGAGTACGAGTCCACCGTGGACGCCATGCTCCGCGCGGGCGCGCTGATGGACCGGGCGACGATCTACTGGGACGTCCGGCTCTCCGAGCACCAGCCGACGATCGAGTTCCGGGTCGCCGACGTCGCGGCGGTGCCCGAGGACGCGACGCTGCTCGCCACCCTGGTCCGCGGTCTGGTCGCCCGCGCGCTCGACGCGGCGGGCCCGCCGCCGCAGCTGCCGCAGGCGGTGCTGCGCGCGAACCTCTGGCGTGCCTCGCGGGAAGGGTTGACCGGCGCCACGCTGCACCCCGTCACCGGCGAGCTGGGTCCCACCCAGGCGCATGTTGACGACCTGGTCGAGTACCTGCGGCCGGTGCTGGGCGGCGACCTCGAGTTCGTCAAGGCCGGCGTCGCGCGGCTGCGTGAACACGGCACGGGCGCGCGGCGGCAGCGTGCGGCGTTCGCGCGCAGGGACGAGCTGGTCGACGTCGTCGACGCATTGGTGGTCACACCAGGGTCCGCCTGATCACCTGGCCACGTATCGTCGCTCACGGCGCATACGTGAGGGGAGCCCGGGTGGTCGTTCGGTGTGCGGTCCTGTTCGGCCTGCTCGGGTTGTTCCAGGCCACCCTCGGACCGCTGATCCCGTTGCTGCGCGACCGCGAGGACCTCGCGCCCGCCACCGCGGGACTGCTCGTCACCGGTTTCTTCAGCGGCTCGCTGGTCAGCACCGCCGTGGGTGGCGCGCTGAACGAGCGGTGGGCGCGGGGACCGCTCTACGTCGTGTCCGCCGTGCTGGTCGTCGCCGGGCTCGGGGCGCTCGCGCTGCCCGCCGGGTGGCCGGTGCCGCTGCTGGCGGTGTCCGTCGCGGGGCTCGGGTTCGGCGGGCTCGTGCTCCTGGTCAACACGGTGATGGCGGCCAAGGGCATCACGCACGTCAACCTCGTCAACGGCATCTACGGTCTCGGCGCGGCGGCGGGTCCCGCGCTGATCGGCCTGACGCACGGCGGGCTGCTGTTCGCCGTGCTCGCGGTCGGCGTGCTCGTCTCGCTGCCGCTGACCGTGCCCGCCGCCGAGCCGGTGATCGACAGGGAACGCCTGCGCCCGAACGCGCTGCTGTTCCTGTTCTGCGCGTTCCTGTTCTGCTACGCGGGCATCGAGACCGGGCTGTCCAGCTGGGAGGCGACGCACCTGCGCGCACACGGCTACGGCGCGGACACCGCCGCCGCGCTGACGTCGCTGTTCTGGCTCGGGCTCGCGGGCGGCCGCCTGCTCGCGCCCGCCGTCACCAGGGACTGGGCACCGCCGCGAATCATCACCGCCGCGCTGCTGGCCTGCGGTGCCGCCCTGTCGGTGATCGCGTTCGGGATCAGCGCACCGGTCGGGTTCCTGCTGCTCGGCGCGTTCGCGGGCCCGATCTTCCCGGCCACGCTCGCGTGGATCGCCCGCACGCTGCCGAACCCGCGGCGGGTCAACGCGGCCGTGCTGACCGTGGCGATGCTCGGCAACGCGACCGTGCCCACCGCGATCGGGTACGGGCTGCAGGCCACGTCACCGCTCGCGCTGCCGCTGTTCGTCCTGGCGCCGCTGGCCGGGTGCCTCGGGCTGGCCGCCGCGATGCGGGTGCGGGCCCGGCAGCGTCAGGACGTGTAGGCGACGTCGTCGACCAGCCAGTCGTCGCCGGTGGTCGCGGTGCCGCTCGAACCGATCTCGATGCCGCTGATGGTGGTCGCGGCCTGCGATTTCGGCTTGGTGGCGACGAGTGTGCCGTCCAGGAGGATCCGCACCTGGCTCATCGTGGCTTCGAGCCGGACGGTGTGCCACGTGTTCACGTTGACGGCCGTCGAGTTCAGCGGCGTGCCCCACGGCGGGTTCTGGCTGTAGTTCGCCCAGTGCAGCTTGCCCTCGGCGCTCAGCCAGAAGCCGTACGGGGTGGCCGCCGTGGTGCCGTTCTTGCCCTTCAACGAGAACAGCAGGCCCTTGTTCGTCGTCCCGTAGGCGCGGAAGCGGAACTCGGCGGTCACCGCGGAGGCGTCGGCGTGTACCCACCTCGCCCGCCCGATCTGCGTCGTCGTGTCGTCCTTGATGCGCAGGAAACGCGAGGAGATCCGGTCCGCCGACGGCACCGACGTCTGGTTCACCACGGTCGCGAGCGTGCTGGTGGTGAGCCAGCCGTTGCCGCGCGGCGGTTGACCGGGGTAGTCGTGCTCGAAGCTCACCGCCGCCGTGTACAGCTCGATCTCGTGCAGGAACGCGGCGGTGGCGTCCGTGACCGGGTTCGGGTCGCTGATCCGGACGTACCGCGCGGTGACCGGTGCGGTGAACGGGCGCACGACGCCGTCGCGGGCGCCGCGTGCCGGGGTGGCCCACGTGGTCCCGTCGACCGACGTCTCGATCCGCGCGTCGGTGGCGCCCTGCAGCCAGACGTGCAGGCCCAGGCCCGTGATCGGCACGGCGCGCGGCAGCCGCAGCGTCACCGACCGGTTCCCGGTCACCAGGCTCGAATCCGCTCGCGGGTCACCGTCGAACGCGTACGCGGCGAGCGACTGCCGGCAGCTGTCCGTGGCGCCGTAGCAGGACAACGGGGAGTTCAGCACCGCCAGCTCGCCGCGCTGGAACATGGTCGTCAGGTCGGCCTTGCCCCACTGGGCGGTGTCGACCTCCACCGACGACTTCCACAGCGCGGGCACACCGTCGACCTGGTAGCCGCGGACGGCGGTGTCGGCGGGGCAGCCCCAGCCCGGCGCGCAGTTGTCGCCGGTCACCAGCACCCGGTTGCCGGCGAGCGGCGCGACGCCGACCGTCCCACTGGAACCGAGGTGCCGCAACGGTCGTGCCGTGCCGTCTTCGGCCGTGTACCAGCCGTCCACGGACGCACCGCTCGTCGGGTGGTTCTGGTAGACGGTCGTGGGCGACGTCCACCTCGTGCCCCTGCCGTCGAAGGAGAAGCGCAGCACGTTGTCCGGCCTGCCGGAGGCCAGCACGAGCGCGCCGTTGCCGAGCTGCGTCACCGACGGCGCGTTGCCGGTGTCCGCGGCCACGCGCACCGGCGCGGCCCACCCCGTGCCGGTCTGCGTCGGCGCCGTCACCGTGTACAGGGCGACGTTCGCGGGCACCTCGCCGCGCAGGTTCTCGTCCCTGCCCAGCGCGGCGATCAGCCCGCCGTCGGCCGTCGGCGACAGGCTCGCCGCCGACCAGCCCGAGCCGGTGGCCAGCGGGGCCAGCTCGGTCCACGTCACGCCGCCGTCGGTGCTCCGCACCAGCGCCGGATACGGTCCGAGAACCGGTGCCAGCACCGTCTTCCCGTCGCCGAGCAGCACCACGCCCCGGCCGAACCGCGCCGACGTGACCGGCTGGGAGAACGTGACGGTCGCGGTGCCCGCGTCGGCCCAGCCGGTCGCGGTCAGGGTCCTGCGCGGGAAGCTGACACAGGTGTCGCCGCACGCCGTGCCGTCGCCGCCGACCGCGACCACGTCACCCGCCGCGTTCGCCTGCCGGAACACCGCGTCCGCGCCCGCGCCGAGCGACGACCACGTCGCACCGCCGTCGCCCGACTGCCGTGTCCCGTCGACGGCGGACAGCACGTGACGGGGCGTCCGTCTGCCGTCCGCCGAGGTCACGCTCACGTCGTACAGGGCGGGCGCACCCGTCTGCGCGGTGAGGAACCGTTGCCCGCCGGGCACGTGGGCGTGGTCGACACCCGGTTCGGCGCTCGCCTGCACGGCGGACATGGCGAGGACCGCGAGCGCGGCCACGGTCACGGGTCGTTTCATCCGGCGGCTCCTCTGTGTCAGAGCGTCGACAGAAGAGCGTAGATCGCGTCGTCCGTGCCGGGAAGACGGTGGTGCCCGAAGTCCGGGTACAGGCGGTAGGACTTCTCGCATTCGAGCTTGTTGTAGACCGCGAACTGGGTCGACGGCGGGCACGTGCGGTCGGACAGGGACATGGTCATGACGGTCTTCGCGCGGACGCGAGGCGCCAGGTTCCGCACGTCCACGTACCCCATCCGCCGGAAGACCTCGTCGGCGTTGCGGTGCGTGGGGTCGCGCCTGCGGAAGTACTCGCCGATCTCGTCGTACGGCGCCACCTCCAGGTCCAGCTCCCAGGCCCGGCGGTAGTCGGACAGGAACGGGTGCACCGGCGCCGCCAGCTTGATCCGCGGCTCGAGCGCCGCGCACGCGAGCGTGAGCCCGCCGCCCTGGCTGCCGCCCATCGCACCGAGGCGTTCCGGGTCGACACCGTCCAGCTCGGACACGATCCGCGCCAGCCGCACGGTGTCGAGGAACAGGTGCCGGAACAGCAGGTTGTCGGGTCGGTCGTCGACGCCCCGCATCAGGTAGGTCGCCATGGACCAGCCGGCGACGGGGGTCTCCTGGCTCGACAGACCGCCCTGGCCGCGCACGTCAAGGGCCGCGACCGTGTGACCCAGCGCGACGTACGGGAGCTTCTCGAACCAGTCGCCGGAGTCGCCGTAGTAGCCGTGGAACTGGAGCACCGCGGGGCCCGCCGGGGTGCGCGGCTGGAGGAGCTTGGCGTGGACGCGTGCGCCGCCCGTGCCGGTGAACCACAGGTGCGAGCAGCGGGCGTACGGGGTCTGGAACTCGGCCGGGGTGATCTCCACGTTCGCGGGGGTGTCGGCCAGTTCGGCCAGGGCCCGTGCCCAGAACTCGTCGAAGTCGTCCGGTCGGGGGGAGCTGCCCTGGTAGGTGAGCAACTCGTCGAACGGCATGTCGAAGTTCGAGGGCACGTCGGCGCTCCTTCACGGCTGGCGGTGGTCCCGTGGCCGACTGTAGGTCGCGTCGGTGATCTTGTGAATGATCTGTCCGGGAACTTGTCCGGTCCAAGCTGGACAGTGCCTTGTGGTGGGTGGTGTCCTCGCCGGACGGGCAGGTCTCAGGGCGTGAGGGGGGCGAACAGGTCCACCGTGTTGTCGTCCGGGTCCAGGACGCAGGCATACCGTTGGCCCCAGAACGCGTCCCACGGGTCCTTGTGGCTTCGGTAGCCAGCCGCGATCAGGTCCGCGTGCACCTTGTCGACCTCCGCCGGGCTGTCGCACAGGAAGGCCATGCCCACCGCGTTGCCGCCCTGCGGCTTGGTCCACTCCGGCATGAACGAGCGGACCGTGGCCACCGTGTCCCAGCCGAAGCGCAGGCCGTTCGGGAGTGTGGCCTCGACGTGTGGTTCGTTCTCGCTGCCCGCCGGTATGTCCAGGCCCAGGCGGCGGTAGAACGTCAGCGACGCCGCCATGTCCTCGACCACCAGGCCGATCATGTCCAGTTTCGGTGTCATGGCCTCACGGTAACGGCACCGTCTTGAACGAATCGGACGTCACTCGTCGGCCGTCGCGGCCACCGGGATGTCGTTCGACGCCGCCCATGTCGCGATGTCCTGGTGCTGGATCGCCGCCGCCATCAGGTCCGGGAACTTGTCGGGGGTGCACGCGAACGCCGGGATGCCCATCGCGGCGAGTGCCGCCGCGTTGTCGTGGTCGTACGCGGGGGCGCCGTCGTCGCTCAGTGCCAGCAGGCACACCATCTGGACGCCGTCCGCGGCCAGTGCCTGCGCCCGCTGCAGCATCTCCTCCTCGTTGCCGCCCTCGTACAGGTCGCTGATCAGCACCAGCACCGTGTCACGGGGGGACTCGACGCGGCTCTGGCAGTACGCCAGCGCCGCGTTGATGTCCGTGCCACCACCGAGTTGCACGCCGAACAGCAGCTCGACCGGGTCGGACAGCTGCTCGGTCAGGTCCGCCACCGCCGTGTCGAACGCGATGATCTGCGTCCGCAGCGAGCGGATCGACGCCAGCACCGCGCCGAACACGCTCGCGTACACGACGGAACTGGCCATCGAGCCGCTCTGGTCCAGGCACAACACGATCTGCTTGCTCACGTTCGGCAGTCTGCGGCCGTAACCGACCAGCCGCTCCGGCACCACGGTTCGTTGCTCGGGCTGGTAGTGCTTGAGGTTCGCCAGGATCGTGCGGTTCCAGTCGATGTCCGACTGCCTCGGCCGGTGCGTGCGGTTCGCCCGGTGCAACGCGCCGCTCACCGCCTGCCTCGTCGGTTGCGCCAGCCGCTTCTCCAGGTCGTCGACGACCTTGCGGACCACCGCCCTCGCCGTGTCCCTCGACCGTTCCGGGATGGCTCTGTTGAGCGACAACAGCGTGCCGACCAGGTGTACGTCCGGCTGCACCGACTCGAGGAGCTCCGGTTCCAGCAGCAGTTCCCGCAGGCCAAGGCGGTCCATGGCGTCGCGCTGCATGACCTGCACGACCGAGCTGGGGAAGTAGCCGCGGATGTCGCCCAGCCACCGCGCCACCCTCGGCGACGACGTGCCCAGGCCGCCCCGGCGGTCATCCTGCTTGTCGTACAACGCTTCCAGCGTCGCGTCCCGTTTGGCGTCCACACCGGACAACGACGTACCGGTGCCGTCCGCGTCGTCGCCGCCGAGGATCATCCGCCAGCGACGCAACCTTTCACTCACGACCGCTCCTCGCGGGCTCCGAGCGGCCGCTCGCGGTCGCCCTGCGTCTGATGGTTCGCTCCGCAAGCTCCGCTCACCGCAGCAGCTCCAGGATCCTCGGGACAACCAGCGCGGCGCGGTCGTGGTCCAGTGAACCGTCGTCGGCGCGTACGCCCGACGCGCCCTCGCCGCGGTCGATGCGGCGCACCCGCAGGCCGATGTCGCGGCGTTCCGTCGCGGTGAACTCGGCGAACGTCCTGCGCAGCAACGGGAGCAGGTGGTCGAACAGCTCCCCGTCCACGCCGGTCGCCCACTCGTCGACGATCTCCAGCAGCTCCGGCTCGTGCACCAGCAGCGCCGCCTCGCCGGACAGGAAACCCTCCAGCCAGCCCGCCGCCTGCGTCGCGTCCGACGCCGGTGACAGCTGCCGCGACAACCGGGCACCCGCGTCCGCCACGTCGATCAGGCCCGCGTCCAGCAGCAGCCGCACCGCCCGGCCCGCGATCAGGCCCGGCACGCTCTGCCGGTTCGCGACCGACCGCAGCGCGCTGTACCAGACGTCCCGCAGTTCCCGCTGGTCCAGCAGACCGATGCCGCGCTGCACGCCGTCGAGCAGCTCCCGCACCCCGGCCGCGGCCTCGTCGTCCAGCGCCGTGCACGCGGCGGGCAGGCCGACCGCGATGCGCGTGACGATGCCGTTCAGCACCCGCTGCACCACCTCGGTGTCGGCGCGGCGCACGTTGCCGTACCGGCGTACCCGCGCCATCGGCTCGACCGCCGCCATCAGCCGGGTCGTGTCGTGTTGCCGCGCGGCGCGTTCGTCGAGTGCGGCGAGCACGCCGCCCAACGCGTCGGGCAGGTCGGCGGTCATCGTGGTCTCGACGAGCACCGACAGCTCGGCGATGTCGGCGGTCGCGGTCCTGGCCGCCACCACGGCCGTGGCCGCGGACTCGATGGTCGTGCCGTAGCCGCTCGCCTCGATCAGCGCGACCTCCAGCTCGGGCGTCCACTCCAGCACCCACGACTCGCGGAACGTGCCCTTGCCGCGGGACGTGTCCAGCTGCTCACCCCACCGCACGTCGAGCAGTTGCAGCCGGTGCAGCAGCTTGCTGCGGGCCAGGTTCATCTCGGTGCGCAGGTCCAGGTCGAGCTGTTGTTCCGCCGCGCTCTGCTTGAGGCGCAAGCGTTTGCGGGTCGCGGCGAGGTCCATCGCGAGCGGCACCATCGGGGTCTCGCGGGGGACGCGGCCGAGGATGTCGCCGACGAGGAGCTTGCGTGCCACCAGCCGCATGGGGACGTCCGAGCCGCCGCACAGCACCGCCTGGCACGCCTCCAGCACCTCCGGCAGCCCCGGGTGGGGGCGGTTGCGGAGCGCGGACAGGGTGTGCGCGAGGCGCACGGCCTCGATGACGGCCGCCGACGACACGTCGTGCTGTTCGCGGCGCAGCAGGTGCGCGACCCGCACCAGCCAGCGGGTGACGACCTCGTCCGGTGCGGTGAACAGGTGGTGGTACCAGCCCGGCGACTCGATGCCCGCGCCGTAGCCGCTCATCCGGGCGAGCCGTGTCGACGTCCACGGCACCCACGTCGCGGCGACCTTGGTGGTGCGCAGTCCTTTGAGGAGCTGGCTGTCGGCGGCCTGTGTCGGGAACGCGGAGGGCACCAGGACCGGCGCGTGCCACGCCCCGCACACGACCGCGATCCGTTCCGCCTCACTGCGCAGCGCCACCCGCAGCACCCGGCGCATGGCGGCTTCGCGACGACGGGTGCGCACGTCGGGGACGTGCCCTTCGCGCAGCGTGCGCATGGCGTCGAGGACCGCGTGGAAGACGTCGAGCCCGTGGTACCGCAGCTCGACCGCGTCCTCCCACCACCGTTCGGCGTCGTCGAAACCGGCCGCGGTGGCGAGCGTCTTGATCGGGTCCATCGGCGGTTCCGCGTCCGGGTCCTCCTCGTCCTCCAGGACCAGCGCCGCGTTCGCGGGCAGGTCGAGGAAGCGGACCTCGCGGTCGTGCTCCAGTGCCCACCGCAGCGCCACCCACTCCGGGGAGAACACCGCCATCGGGTAGAACGACGCGGTCGCCGGCGCGTCCACCGCGTACACCAGCCCGGCGACCGGTGGCTTCATGCCCGCCGCGGCGGCGAGCGGTGCGACCGCGTCCAGCTCGGGCGGGCCCTCGATCAGCACGATCTCCGGGTCCAGTTCGGCGAGCACGGTCGCCACGGCACGGGCCGAACCCGGTCCGTGGTGCCGGATCCCCAGTACGTGGACCCGCTCGTCGTTGCCGCTCGGCATCACACCAGCTCGCGGCATGCCCGGTAGAGGTCGTTCCACGGCTTGCGCTCCCGCACCACCGCCTCGAGGTACTCCTGCCAGATGATCCGGTCCTGCACCGGGTCCTTCACGACCGCGCCGTGCAGCCCGGCGGCCACGTCGCCGGCACGGACCACGCCGTCGCCGAAGTGCGCGGCGAGCGCGATCCCGTTCGTGATCACGGAGATCGCCTCCGCCGTCGACAGCGTGCCGGACGGCGACTTGACCTTCGTGCGGCCGTCGTCGGTGACCCCGTCGCGCAGCTCCCGGAACACCTGCACCACGCGGCGGATCTCGTCGATGTTCTCCAGGTCCGCGGGCAGCTTCAGCGACTCGCCGAGCTGCGCGACCCGCAGCCGCACGATCTCCACCTCGGCCTCGGCGTCGTCGGGCAGCGGCAGGATCACCACGTTGAAACGGCGCTTGAGCGCGGCGGACAGGTCGTTGACGCCGCGGTCCCGGTCGTTGGCGGTGGCGATGATGTTGAAGCCCGCGCG
Source organism: Actinophytocola sp. NPDC049390 (assembly GCF_044466355.1). NCBI lineage: Bacteria > Bacillati > Actinomycetota > Actinomycetes > Pseudonocardiales > Pseudonocardiaceae > Actinophytocola > Actinophytocola sp. NPDC049390. Next base: position 57,361 of record NZ_JBITMQ010000020.1, on the reverse strand, counting down.
GGCCTGCACCTCGCTGTCCAGCTCCGGGATCGGCAGTGTCTTCTCGGACAGGACCGTGATCAACGCGTCCTGCACGTCCGACGGGATGCGGGTCAGCTCCTCGATCCGTGCGATGCCACCGGTTTCCATGGCACGCAGCACCGGGCTCGCCACGAGCGCCTGTGGTGACGGGCCCTCCGCGAGCAGACGCGCGTAGTTCCAGCCGTACCGGATGGACTCCTCCGCCGTGCCGGACGTGCCCTGCACGAGCTGGGTCGAGTCGCCGGAGATGGCGGCGGCGAGGTGCTCGGACAGCCACGTCTTCGCCGTGCCGGGCACGCCGAGCAGCAGCAGTGCGCGGTCGGTGGCGAGGGTGGCGATCGCGACCTCGATCAGTCGCCGGGAGCCCAGGTACTTCGGTGAGATCGGGGTGCCGTCTGGTGACTCGCCGCCCAGGACGTACGTGGCGACGGCCCACGGCGACAGCTTCCAGTTCGGCGGGCGGGGCCGGTCGTCGGACTTCGCCAACGCGGCCAACTCGTCGGCGTGCTGCTGTTCGGCGTGTGCCCGGAGCACCTCGGTCATCGAAACTCCTGGTCGATCGTGGCTCGGATGGTCATCGCGTGGGCCAGGCCGCGCAGCACGCGGCGGGCGGGTTTGCGTTCGGCGTCGAGCGTGAGCAGCCAGGCCTCGACGGCGGCGAGCGCGGCGGGGTTCAGGTGCTCGGCGAGTGCGGCGGCGGCGAGCTGCAGGACGTTCTCGGCCTTCTGCGCACGCAGCCGGTTGATCAGGTTCGTCGAGAACTCGGCGGGCCACGGCCCGCGCGCGGCCGCGAGAAGTCCACCGAACCGGGCGTCGAGCTTCTTCTGGCCCGCGAGGATGTCGGTGGCGACCTCGGGGACGAGCGTGCCGATCAGCTCGGGGCTCGGCTGGTGGCGGGCGAGCGCGGCCAGCCACTCCTGGTTCCGTTGGCGCAGCGCGGCTTTCGTCCAGCCGGTGAGGACTTCCTGGTCCACGTCCGGGATCAGGTCGGGGTCCCATGTGGACAGCGGGGTGGCGGCGAGGATCTGGATGAGCCAGGACGCGGCGCGGCCGTAGCCGGGTTCGCGGTGGTCGGTGACGCCGTCGCGGCGGGCGGCCGTGTCGGGTTCGTCGGGCAGTTCGACGCGGCCCGCGCGGATCAGCCGGGTGGCGCGCTCGGCCATGCGGGCGGCGCGGGCGGAGCCTGGCAGCCGGTCGAGAAGGGCGGCCGCCGCGGCACGCACGGACGCGGCGCGGTCGTCGAGTGCCCGCTCCAGCAACGGTTCGTCGGCGCCGGAGAGTCCGATGTGGAGGGTGTCGAGCAGCCCGGCGCGGGTGGCGGCCTGCTCGTCGTCCCAGGTGTCCTCGACGAGGGTGCGCGCGAAGTCCGGTTCGGTGGCGCGCAGGTCGGCCAGCAGCGCGAGCCGGTCGGCGCGGGCGGCGGTGGCGAACCGGTCGACCACGTCCTCCGGCGGGACCGACGCCGCCCAGCGCCACGACGTGTTGTGCCGGGCGAGCCAGGCACCCCTCGGCCCGAGCACCGCGCGGACGAGCGGCCGGTGTGCGGCGTTGGCGGCGCCGAACCGCAGCAGGTCGACGACCATCGGGTAGGGCGGCCGCTGCCCGGCGGTGCGGGCGGCGGCGAGCCAGTGGACGACGAGGAGGTCGGTGCCGCCCTCGATCCGGATCGTGCGGCTGAGCAACAGTTCCAGGAGTTGCGTCGCCGCCGCGGTGCACTCGGGTCGGTCGTCCGGCTCGGCGGGCGTGGCGGGGGTGCCACGCCAGACCGGCGGGGTGAAGCCCGCGCGCCGGTAGCCCGACGCGAGCGCGGCGGCGGCGAGGAGTTGCGCTTCCGCGCCGTCGGCCTGGATGTTCTCGGCGCCGGGGATGTCGAGCCGGTCGAACCCACGCCGTGCAGTGCCGACGAGCGCGGTGCTGAGCAGTTCTTCCCACGTACTCACAGGCTCACCAACCGCTGGTCGATCTCCGCGCTCAGCGGGCGGAAGCGCTCGTCGATCCACTCGCCGAACACCGGGACCGGGTGGCCGCCGGAGAGGGCGAGGAGCTGCCAGACGTCGGTGTCGGGGGTCAGCGTGAGCGCCGCGCCGTTCCGGTCTACGAGCAGCGGGGTGTCACCGGGCACGACGGTCATCCCGGCCAGGGCCATGGGGATGCGGCTCAGCCACGGGTTGCCCGCCAGCCAGGCCGCGGCACGGTCGAGCGCGCTCCGGACGTCGGTCGCGGCAGGCAACCCGGTGCCCTGCGTGACCTTGTGCTCGTCCCCGGCGAACAGCGCGCGACGCGGCGGCGCGCCCGGGTACAGCGCCACCTCACCGTCCACAACGGACCCCAGTACGTGCGCGACGTTCAGCGCGGCACCTGCCACCGCGAAGTCGAGCAGCACCACCACGTCCCCGGTCCGTTCGCCGTACAGCCAGGTGCGCTGCGACAGCAGCCGCTCGTCCTCCTCCTGGCTCAGCCCGACGACCCACCACCGGTCGGTGAGCCGCTCACCGCCGCGGACCTCCTCGGTGCGGCGGGACCAGCCGAGGAACGCACGCAGGTCGCCCATGGCGGCGGGGTCGAGGTCGCCGCGGCGCCGCCACGCGCGGACCGCCAGGTACCAGCGGCCCAGCTCGCCGAGCAGGTGCGGCGCCCAGTCGTGGCGGGCGTGGACGGCGCTGCCCATGGCACGGACCCGCTCACCGAGGCCGGGGACCTGCGCGTCGACGAGCCGGGCGCCCGCGGTGTCCCAGAAGCCCGGCGGCTGCCGCCGGACGCTCGCGAGGCCCTGCCGGACGATGTCGTGCAGCCAGCGTTCGAAGTCGTCGACGCCCGCGGACATCAACGACTCGCGGTCGGCTTGGCGCTTGGCCTGCGCCTCCGGGTCGGGGGCCTTGGTCGTGGCGCTCCTGGTGGCCCGGGCGGCACGTTCGGCGGCCCAGTCGGCGGCGAAGGGTTCCGCCGTCTCGAGGTCGGCCACCACGCCGTCGTTCGCCGCCCACAACAGCAGGAGCGCGAGCCCGTGCTTGCAGGGGAACTTGCGGGACGGGCACGTGCAGCGGAACGCCGGCTCGTTCAGGTCGACGGTGACCTGGTAGGGGCTGCGGGCGCTGCCCTGGCACTTGCCCCACACGAGCGAGGAGTTGCTGCCCAGGTCGGACCACGTGCGCGGGTTGGCGAGGCCGCGGGCCGCCTTGGCGGAGCCGGTGTCGGGCGCGAGCGCGAGCACCCGCTCAACCGTCCACCGCGATCCCAAGTCGGCCGTCCTCTCCGTCACCGCACGCCAGGGTAGTCGGGTGCACCGACAGCCGGCGTGTGGCCGCGACCCGGTGGCGTCCCGCGTGGAAGTCGGGGAGGCTCGCGCCCATGGTTTCGATCTTGCAGAACGTGGCGATCGACTGCGCGGACGCCTACGAGCTGGCGCGGTTCTGGAGCGAGGTGACCGGCAGGCCGGTGGACCCGGACGCCAAGCCGGGCGACCGGGAGACGGTGGTGATGCTCGCGGAGGGCCCGGTCCTGTACTTCAACCAGGTGCCGGAGCCCAAGACCGTCAAGAACCGGCTCCACCTGTGTCTGCGGCCGGAGACCACGCGTGACCAGGAGGTGGAGCGGCTGCTGGGGCTCGGTGCCACCTTCGTCGCCGATCACCGGAATCCCGACGGCACCGGGTGGGCGGTGCTCGCCGATCCCGAAGGCAACGAGTTCTGCGTCCTCCGCAGCGAGTCGGACCGAGCCGGTTCCTGAGCCGTCAGGGCTGGGCGACCACACTCGGGTTGAGGCGGGCGAAGCCTTCCTGGCGCTGGTACGGGAAGTACGGGTACGGCGCCGTCGTCGCGCTCGCCTCGTCCAGCCGGGCCACCTGCTCGCGCGTCAGCTCCCAGCCGACCGCGCCAAGGTTCTGCCGCAGCTGCGTCTCGTCTCGTGCCCCGACCAGCACGGTCGACACGGAAGGCCTGCGCAGCAACCAGTTCAGCGCGACCTGCGGCACGGCACGACCGGTCTCCGCCGCCACCTCCTCCAGTGCGTCCACCACCCGGTACAGGTACTCGTCGTCGACCGGCGGACCGAACGCGGCGGTGCGGTGCAGGCGGCTCCCTGCCGGTAGTGGCGTGCCACGGCGGACGCGGCCCGTCAGCCTGCCCCAGCCCAGCGGGCTCCACACGACCGCGCCGACACCCTGGTCCAGCGCGAGCGGCAGCAGCTCCCACTCGTAGTCACGGCCCACCAGCGAGTAGTACACCTGGTGCGCGACATAGCGGGGCAGCCCGTGCCGGTCGGCCGCGGCGAGCGACTTCATCAGCTGCCAGCCGGAGAAGTTCGACACCCCCACGTACCGCACCTTCCCGGCGCGCACCAGGTCGTCCAGGGTGGACAGCACCTCCTCGACCGGGGTGCCCGCGTCGAAGGCGTGCAGCTGGAACAGGTCGATGTGGTCGGTGCCCAGCCTGCGCAGTGCCGCGTCGGCCGCCGTCAGCAGCCGCGAACGGGACGAGCCACCGTCGTCGCCCGGCATCGGCAGGCTCGTCTTCGTCGAGATCAACGCCCGGTCGCGCCTGCCTTTCAGCGCCGCGCCCAGCACCTCCTCCGACGCGCCGTCGGAGTAGACGTCGGCCGTGTCGAACAGCGTGACGCCCGCGTCGAGGCAGATGTCCACCAGCCGCCGCGCGTCCGCGACGTCCGTGGTGCCCCAGTTGCCGAACAGCTCGCCTCGGCCGCCGAACGTGCCGGCGCCGAATGACAGCGCGGGGACCTTCAGGCCGGACGCACCCAGCCGCCTGTACTCCATGATCACTCCTTAAGGGAACCGTAGTTCCTTTAAGGTAGCACTAACGGAACTGCGGTACCATTAGGGCATGGAACGACCAGGTGGGCGGACTGCGCGGGTACGTGCGGCGGTGCTGCGGGCGGCCGGGGACGTGCTGGCCGAACAGGGGTTCGCGCACCTCGACCTCGCCGACCTGGCGCGGCGCGCGGACGTCGGCAAGACGACCGTCTACCGGCGCTGGGGCACGGTCACGGCCGTGGTGACCGACCTGCTCGGCCAGATGGCGGTCGAGTCGGTGCCGCGCACGGAGACCGGCACGCTGCTCGGCGACCTGCGCGCCAACGCCCGGCTCGTGCTGACCACGCTGACCGACCCGCGTCAGGGCCCGCTGTTCAAGGCCGTCATCGCCGCCGCGACCTGCGACGACGCCACGGCCACCGCGCTGGGCGAGTTCTACGCGACCCGCATCGCGGAGTGGGCGCCGTGCGTCACGCAGGCGATCGCCAGGGGCGAGGTGCCCGACGGCACGGACGCCGAGGACGTCGTCCGTGCCGTGTCGGCGCCGCTGTACTACCGGCTCCTGACCGGCACGGGCGACCTCGACGAGACCGTCGCCGACCGGGCGGCGGAGGCCGCGGTCACGGCCGCGCGGGCCGGGGTGTTCGCCGCCACCGGAACCAGTGCCGGTGCACCCGGAAGAACGTGACCAGGAAGACCACCTGCAGGCCACCCTCGACGAGGATCACCAGCGCGCTGTCCAGTGCGCGGACCGGCCCGTCGTCCAGTCCGGCGAACGCGCCCGCGATGCCCTGGACCAGGATCGGCAGGCCGAACAACGCGAACGACGACAACGCGACAGTGCAGCCGACCGCCATCGCCACGGCGTAGAGCCGGACACAGCGACGTTCCCGGGCCGGCAGGTCGGCGAGCGGGTCGGGGCCGCGGCGCCTGCGCCACAGGTACCGCACGTACGCGAGCCCGTCCTGGTACAGGTTCCTGGCGCGCAGCCACTCCATGAGCACGTAGTAGAGGTCGTTCCGGATGTACACCTGGAGCTGGACGATCATGCTCATCAGCACCGCCAGCGCCAGCGCGCCGAGCAGCCCGTTCGCGAGGGCGGGAAGCCCGGCGTACGCCCTCAGCAGCGTGCACAGGCAGACCATGAACCCGTCCCACCGCAGTCCCGCCAGGTAGACCCGGTAGCGGTGTTTCCGTGCCACCGCCCACACCGCGGTCACGTCCGTCTGGACGACCAGGTAGTGCAGCCGGGTGGAGAACCCGATGCGCGCCGGCGCCCCGTACGACCGCGCCGCCGCCAGGTGCATCAGCTCGTGAATGCTCAGGTTCGCCGAGAACATGGCGGTGCCGACGAGCACGGCGAGCCCGACGTAGGGCGTCCAGTAGAAGTCGCTCGCAGTCGGGACCAGCCCCGGGTCGCGCCACAGCGTGACCAGCGCCGCGGCGACCACCGCGAACCACACGACGGTGGCCGTGCGGCCGAACAGCCACCGCACGTGCTCGGCCCGCAGCCACGGCAGGTGCGAGCCGGGCCGCTCGTCGGCCGGGTCCGGCAGCGCCTCGCCGTCGACGGCCGCCACGAACCCCAGGTCCACCAGCGCTTCCGCGAGTTCCGCCACGTCCAGCTCGACGTCCTGCTCGCGCGCGATCCGCGTCTCCACCTCGGCGACCGGCAGGCCGTCGCCCAGCAACCGGACCGCGTCCGCACCAACCCTCGGCAGCTCCACGAACTCGCCGAGCACGGCCCGGCCCAGGACCACGTCGTCGGAGTCGTCGCCGTCCCGGAACGCCAGGTCGTGCAGCCGCAGGACGGTGTCCCGCTCGATCACGGTGTGCCGCAGCGCGGACAGCCGGGGTAGCGCGGCACGTCGATGAAGTACTGGTGGTCCCAGCGGGCGAAGTTCCAGTGCAGCACCCGGCCCCTGACCTGGGTGGGCAGGCCGCCCAGGTGGTAGGTGACCTCCAGCGCGCACAGGTGTCCGCTCACGCTCGCCGTGCCGGCGACCACCGCGTTCTGCCTGGTCTCGGGGAACAGCTTGCGGCCGTCCCGGACGTGCTCCTGCTCGTCGTGCTGACGGCGCAGGCACGCCCAGCACCCGGTCTCGCCCGGCACGAACCCGCCGACGACGGACATCGGGCCGGTGTAGAGCGCCATGAACCACGGCGTGCCTGTGCGGTGCGCCGCCTTGTCGACCCACAACGTGATGTCGGGCCGTGGCTCGTCCGCGCACAGCACGAACGCGTCCCGGCCGTCCATCAGCGCGGCGACGTCGTCGGCCGAGCCCACCCGCAGATCCTCGCCGGTGACGTCGACCAGCGAGTTCATCGCGCGCAGCCGGTCGACGGCCCGCTTCACCTTCGGCGCGCCGACGTCCTGCTCGGTGTACAGCAGCTGCCGGGCCAGGTTCGGCTCCTCGACGACGTCGAAGTCGACGCAGTGCACCCGCCCGACCCCGCTCGCCACCAGGCCGGACGCGACCGCGCTGCCGGTGCCGCCGAGACCGAGCACCGTGACCGAGGCGGCCTTCAGCCGGGACTGCACCGTGTACGGCGACTCCCTCGGCACGTCGTCGATCCAGGCGAAGAAGTGCCGGGGCGAGGTGTAGCGGACGGCTTCCCGTTCGGTGAGGTTCGCGGGCAGCGGCGCGGCCGCGTCCTCCACGTACCCCGCGTCGACGAGGTCGTCGACCGCCTCCCGCACGCTGTCCGGGTCGATGTCCGGGTGCGTCGTGGCCAGGTCCGCGACGATGTCGTCGACCTCGCGGGTGCCGTCCATCAGGGTGAGCAGCCGCGCGACGGTGCCCGCGTCGTCGTCCTCGATCTCCGCGGCCACCCCGTACTGCTTCAACCCGATCGTGATCCGGCCGCCGGGCAGGCTGATGGGGGCGTGGACGTTCTTCACACGTGGTCGGCGCATGGGTGATCCCTCGGCTGGTGGTGACGACGGGGGAACCGCGCCGGCCAGGACGACCGGCGCGGTCAGCCCCGATCAGCCGAAGCTGTCCCGCTCACCGGTCGTCTCGATCTTCTCCAGCTTGCGGATCTTGACCTTGACCTTGGCCATGGTTCCTCCCTCTGTCGAGAGTCCCCGTTGTGGGGCTCAGGAGGGAGCAAACAGTGGGCCGCTAACAGATCGCTAACAGAGCGAGCGGCGCCAGATGAGGGCCTCCGCCGGGGTGGCGGCCATGTCGTCGTACTCGACCTCGTCGTCCTGCTCCGCCAGGCGGTAGGGGAGCACCACGGTGATCGCCATGCTGTCGGCGTGCTCGAGGTGGACCATGATCGCGTCGGTCTTGCCGCTGGTCACGTCGCTGACCAGGGCCGCGGCGCGCAGGTCGTTCACTTCCTCGGACATGCCCTGGACCAGGCTCGTCAGCACCTCGGACGGGTTCGGGTTCTCGGCCTCGCCCGGGTCGGCCGCGAACACCTGCTCCTCGCCCTCGCGGGTGATGGCCGCGCCGTACGGGTAGAACTCGCCGTGCCGCCGCAGCATCTCGTCCGCGAACGGCAGGACCGTGTTGAGCAGGCGGTCCAGGTCGGACTGCACGTGCTCGGAGGTGGTGTCACGCCAGGTCGTCACGCCTCCAGTGTCCTCCTCCGTGAACCGGGGGCGGTGACCTGGTCACCGCCCCCGGGGAGCCGTTCGACGCGCCTGCTGGGTCAGAACGCGCCGGCCGGAACCTTCTCCTCGATCTTGCGCATCTCACCGCGGGCCCGCTTGCCGTTCGCCCACAGCCGCTCCACCTGGGCGGCCTCGGTGCCGTTCGGGTAGGCGTTCGTGCACGAGGTGCCGGGGCCGCCGCCGGACATCAGCTCCGAGCAGGGCCCCGAGTAGTGGTCGGGCAGGCCGAGCACGTGGCCGGTCTCGTGCGCGGTCACACGGACCTGGTAGTACTGCCCCATCTGCGTGTAGTCGAGGAAGATGTAGCCGTTGCCGTGGCCGTCGGTGTACGCGTACGAGCCGGACGGGTCGTTGCCCTCGTAGAAGTCCAGCGTCGCGGCCGAGGAGTTCTCGACCAGCTTCACGTTGGACACGGACGCGTTCCAGTTGGCCGCGCCCGCGCGGATCTGTGACGCGTACGTCGGGGCGCCCGACACGTCGTAGTAGACGGTCGCCGCGGCGGGCTTCACGTCCTGTGCGGTGACGGGGGCGGCGGTGGCCTGGGTCGCGGTCAGCGGCGCGACGACGAGCGCGGCACCGACGGCAACGGAAAGGAAGGTCTTCCTGATCATGAAAGCACCTCGCCAGTGAGCGTTCTCAGCAGGGGTCTGCCAAGAACGCTAGAAAGCGCATTCATGATCGCTGTACCGACTTTCGTAGGGATCGCGACCTGGGAAATTGCCAGGAAGTTCACCTGTTGACACGGTTCACCCCGGCTGGTGGGATCGAACACCCGAATGCCGCGAAACGCAGACGGAAAGTGTGCTGTCGTCACTCGCTCGGTGAATTGTCCGCGGTGTCCCGGGAGGGTCATGGTTTTCCCATGGCCAGTGAATTGCAGCGGCGCAAGACCGCGGTGGTGTTCGGGGCGATGGACGTGGACACCGACGGCCGCATAACCATCGACGAGGTGCTGGGCGTCGTCGACGACCTGGCCGCCGACATCGCACCGGTCGCCGCCACCGCGACCGCGATGTTCGAGGCGATCGACGCGAACGGCGACGGGCGGATCTCCGCCGCCGAGTACCGGCAGCTGATCGAGACGTGGACCGGGCGGCCGACCGACACGGACGAGGTGTTCGCACTGCTCGACGGCGACGGCGACGGGTACCTGACGGTCGGCGAGTTCGTCGTGCTGTGGACGGAGTTCTGGGCGGGCGACAACCCGACCGCGCCCGGCACGTGGGTGTTCGGCCGCTTCGAGCTGCCCCTGCAGTCGGTCTGACCCGTCCGCACACCGAAGGACCCCTTCGGCACGCGCGCGGCGTGCCGAAGGGGTCCTCCGGTGCGTTCGGACGTCAGCGGTCGCCCGCTGCCGCCGCGGTCTCCGTGGCCAGCTCCAGCGTGTGCCGCGTCGTGACGCCGTTGACGGTCACCGCGATCGTGATCGTCGACCGTCGCAACGCGGTCAGCTCACCGGTCGCCGGGTCGAAGTTCGCCGTGTGGTACGGCTTCGCGTCCCGCTCCCGTCCGATGTGGACGTTCGGCGACGCGGACCACCGCGCGGACACGGGGTAGGCGACCGGGACCGTCCGGTTCGCCTGCGCGACGCTCGCGGTCACCACCGCCGACGTGCCGACCGGCAGTGTGCCCGGCGCCGCCACCGACAGCGTGTCGACGTGCGGGCGGACCTCGGCGGCGAGCCACTCACCGGGCTCGCCCCGGTCGTCCACACCCCACATCGACCAGCCCGTGAACCCGCCTTCCGACGGCAGCGTCGACGGGTTCTTGCCGGAGTTGCCGTTGATGAAGTACGGCACGCCGTCGACGCGGCTCGCGTGGAACGTGCCGACGTGGGCGCCGATGAACGCGGTGCCCTTGCCGGTCCGGTCCTGGAACCCCGACAGCCACGCCTCGATGGTCGCGGCCTCCTTGCGGTCGGACAGCTCGCTCGCGCGGGCCGGGGTCGGGTCGCGCGGCGGCACGTGCTGGACGAGCACCACCGACTTCACGCCGCGGTCCTTCGCGGCCTTGTCCAGCTCGGTGCGCAGGCGGCCGAGCTGCGTCCAGTCGGACACGCGCAGGTTGATGCCGGACGTGTCCATGGTGATGAACCGCGTGCCCTTGTGGTCGAACACCTGCTGCGTGTCGCCGAACACCGCGCGGAAGTTGTCGAGGCTGCCGCCGCCGCGTTCGTGGTTGCCAGGCACGTACCGGTAGGGGAGCGTGCCACCGAGTTCCTCGTCGAGGATCCTCTTGGCCAGCGCGAAGTCCGCCGCCGACGCCTCGTCGACCAGGTCACCGTTGATGATCAGGAAGTCCGGCTGCGCGGCCCTGATCTCCCGCAGCGTGCGGCGCGCGTTGCGGACGATGTCGCTGTCCGGGTCGCGGGCCACGAACTGCGCGTCGGACATCACGGCGAACCGCCAGTCACCGCCCGCGGTCTCGTGGATCAGCGGGTCCTCGACGACCGGCTGCGGCGGCACGTCCAGCGTCGGCGGCACGAGCGCGGTCAGCCCGTCGATCACCAGGTCACCCTGGTAGCCGCGGGCCGCGCTGGTCTCGGCCGCGTAGAACCGCCGCAGCGTCAACGGGTACGTCGTGCCGGCGGGCACCTGGAACTCGATCTGCCGCCAGCCGTTGAAGGTGAGGTACCCCGCGCGGAACGCGGGCAGCAGCGTGCCGTTGCCGTCCCACACCTGCATGCTCGCCCACTCGCCCTTGCCGGTCGAGTTCACCCACAGCCGCAGCGCCTTGGGCTGCCCGGGGATCACCAGACCGGACGGTGCCACGGCGCCGCCGGTGCGGGTGCTGGTGCTCTGGGTGAAGTCGTAGGTGAGGCGCAGGCCCTGGCCGTCGTGGCCGGGCGCGGGTGCGACGGCGCCGGTGGCGCGCTCGCCGAAGAACCGCCAGCCCGCGGTGTCGGTGAAGTCGGCGACGGACACCTCGGTGAGGCCGACGGTGACCGGCAGGACCGACTTCTTGCCCCGCACGTCGATCGTGACGAGGCCGGAACCGGTGGGCTGCTTGGCCTTGACGGTGTACTGGCCGTCCGCGTTCGGCGCGATGTCGAGCAGGTTCCGGTCGTAGTCGAGGGTGACGTCCCTCGGCTCGACGGGCGCGCTGGTGCCGTCGGCGTCGTAGCCGAGGACGCCGAACGTGGCCGTCTCGGCCGGGTCCGACAGCGCGATCTGCTCCTCGGTCGGCGCGGTGCGCGCGACGGGCCCGATGACCGTGAGCGTCGTCTCGCCGCGTGCGGCCCGGTCCTGGGCGACCACTCGTGCCGGTCCCGGCTTGCGACTGGTGAACACGCCGTCCCGGACGGAACCGTTGTCGGTGCGCCAGCGCGGGTCGCCCTCGGCGGGGCCGTAGGTCTCGTCGTAGCCCGCGGCGGTCAGCGTGCGGGTGAGGCCGGACAGGACCCGCTCGGGGTGGCTCGGTGCGACGGTGCTGGCGCCGGACGCGCGGGTCGGGTCGAGCGCGGTCTCGACCCAGAACGCCGTGAGGCGGCCGGAACCCTTCGGAGCGAACAGGCCGAGCCCGTTGGGCACGTTGCGTTCCGCGCCGTCGGACGGCCGGTTCTCCAGCTGGGCGGTGTCGCTGCCGGGCTCACGGGCGACGATCGTGGTGGAGCCGCCGCCGTCGAGGTTGACCGCGCTCCACGCGCCCAACTCGACCATCATGTTCGCCAGCTCGTCGAGCCCCAGCCCCTCGGAGAAGGCGGCCTGGCGGCCGTCGGCGGACAGGAGGAACATCTTCCTGCCGTCCTTGGAGAAGCCGAGCGCGGTGCGCGGCGCGGCCGGGGTGTTGTTGCCCTGGCTGGCCTTCTGCGCGACCCCGTCGACGACGAGCAGCTGACGGCCGTTGATGGCGGCGTGGATCTTCTGGTCGTCGGCGGTGCGGGCCTGGTAGTCGATGGTGACCCGGTCGCCGGGCTCCAGCGCCTTCAGCGCGGCGGCCCCGGCGTCACGGCCGACGAGGATCATCGCGTCGGCGGGGATCGCGCCCTCGCCCGCGGCGTCCCGGACGGCGACGACGGTGTTGTCCCTGACCTCGACCTCGGCGACCGCGGTGGCGCCCTGGGTGGCGCGGCAGCGGCAGTAGGTGCCCCAGATCGGGGTGAAGGCCTCGATGCCGTTCGCCTGCAGGGTCGGCTTGTTGACGCCGTCGAGGTTCAGGTTCCCGTCGGGCGTGGTGATGGTGCCCTGGAAGAAGACCTCACCGATGTCGCCGATGCCGTCCTCGGTGAAGATCGCCGACGACCGCCGCCAGGTGGGCGACGAGTCCGGCGACTGGATCAGCTCGCCGTCCTTGATGCCGACACCCAGCGCCGCGTTGGAGTTGTTGATGTCGAAGAAGTCCCCGTTGACGGCGGCGACCGCGCCGGACTCGTTGGCGATGGTGGAGAGCGGCGCGCCCTTGGCGACCTGCCCGGGGAAGAGGTAGTCGACGCCTGTGCCCTTGGTGAGGTCGACGGTGAGGCTGTCGCCCTGCAGCCAGGTCGGGGTGCCGGTGTAGGCGTCGGGGCCGTAGCGGTCGAACGAACGGAGGGTGACCCCGGGGGCGACGGGGCGGGTCCGGGAGGCGGTCTCGATCCGTTCGGCGGGGACGGCGCGCGCCTGGCGCGCGGAGGTGAGGAAGTCGTCGCCGGGATGGGCGGCGGCGTCGCTGGTGGCGGAGTCGGCGGTGGCGGGTACCGCGAGCGCCACCACCGAAACCGCGGCGGCGGCAAGGGAGAGGAGTCTTCTCGACACGGACCGAGTGTGCCGCCGAGGTCGAAGATTTACCAGACCTGAAGGTGACCGGAAAGAAAATTCCGGATGGCCGGGGCTGGGGCGCGTGGGGTCGACCGGGTACGCAGCGTGCTCGGCGCGGCGTTGGTGCGCCCCGGTTCGCGGTCGGGGCCGGGGGATTGTAGGGCGATCGGATACACTCGCGGACAGTGCTGGTCAGGGACTTCGGGAGCGTGTCGTGGATGTCGAGCTGGACACCGATCGTCGGTTGATCGATCGGCCCAGCACCGTGGAGCTGCTCGCCGCCGCTCTGCGTGAGCGGATCATCAAGGGCGTCTACCAGCCCGGCGAGCGGCTCGTCGAGGATGCGATCGTCAAGTCCTTCAAGGTGTCCCGCAACTCGCTGCGGGAGGCGTTCCGCCTGCTCACCCACGAACGGCTCCTCGCTCACGAGCTGAACCGCGGGGTCTTCGTCCGCAAGCTGTCCGTCGCCGACGTGACCGACGTGTACCGGGTCCGGAAGCTGGTCGAGTGCACCGCCGTGCGGGGGCTGCGGGGGCGGCCACCGCAGGTGGACGACATGGTCGCGGCCGTGCGGGCGGGGGACGCCGCCATGAAGGAACAGGACTGGCGCGCTCTCGGCACCGCCAACATGCTGTTCCACCAGGCCGTCGCCGCGCTCGCCGACAGTCCCCGCGTCGACGAGCTGATGCGCAACACCCTCGCCGAGCTCCGGCTCGTCTTCCACGCCATGTCCGACCCGCGCCGCTTCCACGAGCCGTACCTCGAACGCAACAAGGAGATCCTCGCGGCCATCGAGGCCGGGGACGGGGCCCGTGCGGAACGGCTGCTCCTCAAGTACCTCGAGGACTCCGAGCACCAGATCGTCGAGGCGTACCGCAGCGCCTGAACCGCACCACCTGACCCGGGCGCGCCTGCGCCAGCACCGGCAGGTCCGCCGCGAGCACGACCCCGATCACGGGGTAACCGCCCGTCACCGGGTGATCGGCCAGGAACACGATCGGTTTGCCACCCGAGGGAACCTGGACCGACCCGGTCACCATGCCCTCGCTCGGCAGCTCACCGTCCCGCGACCGCGCCAGCGCCGGGCCGTCCAGGCGCACGCCGACCCGGTTGCTGTCCGCCGTCACCGTGTACGGCGCCGTGCACAGCGTGGTCAGCGCGTCGGACGTGAACCAGTCGTCACGCGGGCCCGGCACGAGCCGGACCACCAGCTCGTCGGCCGACGGCGCCGGGACCGGGGCCACGTCCACCGCGGGCGGCGGCCCGCCGTACGCGTCACCGACCGGGAGCACCGTTCCCGTGTCCAGCGGTGGCGGGCCCAGGCCGGACAGCACGTCCGTCGACCGCGACCCCAGCGTCGGTTCGACCGCGAAGCCGCCCCGCACCGCCACGTACGTCCGCAGTCCCACCGCCGCCGGGCCGACGACGAGCCGCTGACCGGCATGGACGTAGAACGGCGCGTTCATGCCCTCGCCGCGGCCGTCGCACGACACCTCGCACAGCGCGCCCGTTACCGTCACCCGCGCGGGCCGCCGGAACGCCAACGTCGCGCCGAACGACAGCTCCAGCACCGCCGCCTCCGGGACGTTGCCCACGAGCCGGTTCGCCAGCGCCGCCGACGCCGCGTCCGCCGCGCCCGACGTGCCGACGCCCAGCGAGGCGTACCCGGTCCGGCCCGTGTCCTGCACGGTGCCCAACGGTCCACAGTGGAGCACCTCGATCCCGTCAGCCGCAACGGAAGCGGGTGGTGGATCATCGGCAGGTGGCGGCAGGGACGACACCGCCTCGAACCGCACCCGCGTCCCCGGGCGCAGCAACGCGGGCGGCGTCCGCGACGGGGCCCACAGCGGTGCGGTCGTGTGGCCGAGCAGGTGCCAGCCGCCCGGTGACGGCCGCGGGTACACCCCCGTGTACTCACCCGCGACCGCCACCGCCCCCGCGGGCACGCGTGTGCGCGGCGACTCCCGCCTCGGCAGGCGCAACCGGTCGTCGAGACCGGTCAGGTAGCCGAACCCGGGTGCGAAACCCGTGAACGCCACCGTGTAGTCGGCTCCACTGTGGATGGTGACGACCTCGTCCTCGGACAGCCCGGTCGTGGCCGCCACGTCGGCCAGGTCCTCGCCGTCGTAGCGCACCGGGATCGTCACCGGTTCGCCCGCCGCCACCGCCGCCGACGCGGGGGTGACGTCCGACAGCCGCGACACCATCAGCTCGAAGTCCACATCGGACTCGTAGCGCACCAGCAGCGTCCGCGCCGCCGGTACCAGGTCCACCACCCCCGGCAGGGGCCGGTCGGTGAGCGCGGTGTACCAGCCGAGCACCTCGTCCGTCTCGATCAGCAGCGCCGACTCACCGCACCGGCGTAGGTTCACCGAAAGCTCTCCACCCGCACCCCGGTCTCGGACATCGCGGCACGCACGGCGGTCACCAGCTCGACCGCGCCCGGCGTGTCACTGTGGACACAGATCGACCGCGCGGGCATCGCCAGCACGGAACCGTCGATCGCCACCACCGTGGCCTCGGTCGCGAACCGCACCGCCCGCTCGGCCACCACCGCCGGATCGTGCAGCACCGCACCGGGTTCGCGCCGGGACACCAGCCGGCCGTCCGGGGTGTACGCGCGGTCCGCGAACGCCTCCGCGACCGTTTCGAGCCCGGCCTCCGCCGCGAGCGCGAGCCACCGCGAGCCCGGCATGCCGAGCACGGCGAGCGACGCGTCGAACGTCGTCACCGCCTCGACCACGGCCGCCGCCTGCTCCTCGTGTGTGGCGATCGCGTTGTACAGCGCGCCGTGCGGCTTCACGTACGCCAACCGTCCACCCGCGACCGCGGCCATGCCCTGCAGCGCGGCCATCTGGTACAGCAGGTCGTCGACCAGCTCGGCGGGCGGCACGTCCATGAACCGCCTGCCGAACCCCGCCAGGTCCCGGTAACCGACCTGGGCGCCGATCGACACGCTGTGCGCCACCGCGGTGACGCACGCGCGCCGGATCGTGCCGGGGTCCCCGGCGTGGAAACCGCACGCGACGTTCGCGCTGGACACCACGGCCAGCAGCGCGTCGTCGTCGGCGATCCGCCACGCGCCGAAACCCTCGGCGATGTCGACGTTCAGGTCGATGACGGTCACGACAGCACTTTCTCCTCGGGCACGGGCGCCGCGACGTCCTCGTCGTCGGCCGGGTCGCGGGACAGCCACAAGCCAACCACGGTCAGCGCGGCCGCGAGCAGGAGGTACACCCCCAGGATCCACCACGAGCCCAGCCAGTTCAGCAGGGCGGCGAGGATCAGCGGGGCCGGTGCGCCGCCGATGACCCCCGCGAGGGTGTAGGCGAGCGAGCTGCCCGTGTACCGCAGGCGCGGCGAGAACTGCTCGGTGATCAGCGCGGCCTGCGGTCCGTACAGCGCGGCGTGGATGACCAGCGCGACCACGATGCCGAACGCGAGCAGCAGGAACGAGCCGCCCTCGACCATCGGGAAGAACACGAACGGCCAGACACCCGCCGCGATCGTGCCGTACAGGTACAGCTTCCGCCGGTTCATGCGGTCGGACAGTGCGCCGAACGCGGGCATCAGTCCCAGCTGGACAGCTGAGCCGATCATGACCGCGGCGGAGCCCTGCGCCTTCGACATGCCCAGCTCGTTGACCATGTAGGTCAGCACGAACACGGTGAACAGCGAGTACGTGACGTCCGGGGCCACCCGCACCAGGATCCCGGCGACCAGCGCACGCCGCTCGTTCTTCACGACCTCCGACACCGGGGCCTTCGGCCGTTCCTCCCGCTCGGCGATCACCTTGAACACCGGCGTCTCCTCCAGCCGAAGCCGGATCCATAGGCCGAACGCGACGAGCACCGCGGACAGCAGGAACGCGACGCGCCAGCCCCACGACTCGTACGCGGCCTCGGAGAGCACCCACCCGAGCAGCGCGATCACGCCGTTGGCGAGCAGGGTGCCCGCGGGTGGACCGATCTGCGCGGCCGACGCCCAGAGGCCACGCCGTTTCGGGTCGCCGTACTCGCTGGACAGCAGGACCGCGCCGCCCCACTCGCCGCCGACCGCGACACCCTGCGCGAACCGGAGCACGACGAGCAGGATCGCGGCGGCGCCGCCGATCGACGCGTACGTGGGCAGCAGACCGATGAGGAACGTGGCGACGCCGGCCAGGAGCAGCGTGTGGACGAGGACCTTCTTGCGGCCGATGACGTCGCCGAGCCGGCCGAAGACGATGCCGCCGAGCGGGCGGGCGAGGTAGCCGATGGCGTAGGTGGAGAACGCGGCCATGGTGCCGGCGAGGTCGTCGCCGGAGGGGAAGAACAGGTCGCCGAACAGGGTCGCGGCGGCGACCGAGTAGGCGGCGAAGTCGTAGTACTCCAGCGCGGTTCCGGACAGGCTCGCGGTGTAGGCCCGGCGTAGTGCCCGCTTGTCGACACCCGGGTGTGCGGTCATGGTCCACATCCGTTCGGCAGGGATCCAGGTCACACCGAGGGTAGAAAATTGTCCCACGATCCTGCAATACTACGTTTTCAACCTGGAACGGAACGGGGTGCGGCACATGACTACTGCGACGTCCAACCAGGCGGTCCGCAACGCCTTCCACCTGCTCGAACTGCTGTCCGGCGCCCCCGACGGCCTACGGCTCGCGCGGCTCGTCGAGATCAGCGGCCAGCCCAAGACGACCGTGCACCGGCTGCTCACCACGCTGTCGGACCTGCACATCGTGTGCCACGACGAGGACCGCTACCACCTGAACGCCCGCTGGCAACGCTTCGGCGGCGACCAGTTCAGCGCCCCGATCGTGGCCGGCGACGGTCGTCAGCTCGCGGGGCTGACGCTGCGCACCCGCGGACCGGTGGCGTGCGAGGCCACCGCGGACCGCCTGCGCCGCCTGGTGTCCGACCTCGCAGTGGCGGTGTCCCGCCGGATCCGCGCTTAGCCTTCGCGCGTCCGCCACTCGACTTAGTGGTCAGAATCGGCAGTGGGCAGGTCGGCGGAAGCCAGGAGCGCCAGTTTGTCCGCGTCGCTGGACCCGGCCTCCGGGTGGTACACGACGAGCATCAGATCGTCGGCGCCGCTGATGCCCAGCCGTTCCCGGTTGAGGGTCAGTGCCCCGACCTGCGGGTGGTTGAGCCGCACCGGTCCGCCGCGCTGCCCACGCACCTCGTGGCGGGCCCAGAGTTCGCGGAAACGGGGACTCGCCTGCGACAGCTCGCTCGTCAGCTCGACGAAGCGCGGGTCGTCGACGTCGCCGCCCGCGGCCTGCCGCAGGTTCGCGACCAGGCATTCCGTCATGTCCTGCCAGTCCGGGTGCAGGGCCTGCTCGGCCGGGTCCAGGAACATGTCCCTCAGCTGGTTGCCGCCGGCGGCGAGGCCGGGGGAGAGCGCTCTCGCAAGACTGTTCGACGCGACGATGTCGAAGTACCGCCCTTCGATGAAGGCGGGCTGGACGAGCGAGTCCAGGAGCTTGAGCGCGCCGGGCGGTGGTGTCTCCGCGCGGGGACGGCGCTGCCGGGGTGCCTCCGCGACGAGCGTCCGCAGGTGCGCGACGTGGTCGTCGTCGAGGTGGAGCACGCGTGCGATCGACGCGAGGACCTGCGTGGACGGGTTGCGGTCGCGGCCCCGCTCCAGCCGCAGGTAGTAGTCGGCGCTGATGCCCGCGAGCATGGCGACCTCCTCGCGCCGCAACCCGGGCACCCGCCGCACGCCGACGTCGAGGATGCCCGCCTGCGCGGGCGTCACCAGCTCGCGCCGCGCACGCAGGAACGCGCCGAGGGCGTTCATGACGCCAGCGGGGGTCCTGTCACACCCCGGGCTGGAGAGGGCTCTGTCTGAGGCGAGTCACCGCGCATACCGTCGCCAACAGTCCACGCGAGCAACATATTTCGAGGGGAGACCCATGACCGTCGCACTGGTCACCGGCGCCAACAAAGGCATCGGTTTCGAGACCGCCAGACAACTCCTGGCGCTGGGGCACGTCGTCTATGTCGGCGCGCGGGACGTCGAGCGCGGCGAGAAGGCCGCGGCGGCGCTCGGCGCCCGGTTCGTGCGGCTCGACGTGACCGACGACGCGTCGGTGCGCAGCGCGCTGGCGACGATCGACGCGGCCGAGGGCACGCTCGACGTCCTGGTGCACAACGCGGGCGTCCTCGAGACCGGAGTGCCAGACGGTCCCACAGCGCTGCGGGTCTTCGACACCAACGCGGTGGGCATCGTGCGCGTCACGGAGGCGGCCCTGCCCCTGCTGCGCAGGTCCGCGAACCCCACCGTGGTCACCGTGTCGAGCAGCGCCGGGTCGTTCTGGGCGGTGAACAACCCCGACCGGCCGGAGTACCACCTGCCGATCGCGCTCTACGCCGCGTCCAAGGCGGCGGCCACCATGCTGACCGTGCAGTACGCCAAGGCGCACCCGGACATCAGGTTCAACGCACTCGAACCCGGCACCACGGCCACCGACATGACCGCGTCCTTCGGCATCGGGAGGTCGCCGGAAGAGAGCGCCCGGGTCGTCGTGCGCCTGGCGACGCTCGACGCGGACGGCCCGACCGGCACCCTCCAGGACGAGAACGGGACGCTGCCCTGGTGAGGGTCAGAGCCGGGCGCCGAGTTCGCGGACCACGGTGACGAGCAGGTCGATGTCCTCCTCCGTCGTGCGCCAGTTGACGATCGCCGGGCGCAGCGCGGTCATTCCCTTGTAGACGGTCGTGCCGACGTACACGCGGCCGTCGTCGAGGATCGCCCTGCCCAGCGCGGCGTTGAGTGCGTCGAGGTCGCGATCCGGTGCGGTGTAACGGAAACAGACCACGCACAGCTGTGCGGGTGCGAGCAGTTCGAGGTCGGGGGACTGGTCGACGAGGAACTCCAGCCGCTCCGCCAGGTCGAGGTGGCGCTCCACCATCGCGCGGTGGCCGTTCCGTCCGTACGCGCGCAACGACGCCCAGATCGGCAGCGCACGGGCGCGGCGCGACGACTCCGGGCCCAGGCAGTTGTAGTCCACCGCCGTCTCGTCCGCCGGGGCCAGGTACGGCGCGTGCCACGAACCGAAGGTCGTGCCGAGCCACCGCGGCTCCCGCACGAACGCGAAACCGCTCTCGTACGGGACGTTCAGCCACTTGTGCCCGTCCGCGGCCACCGAGTCGGCGCGGGTCACGCCGTCGACGAGGTGCGCCGTGCGCGGGGAGAGCGCGGCGAACAGGCCGAACGCGCCGTCGACGTGCAGCCATGCGCCGTGCTCCGCCGCGAGGTCGGCCATGGCGTCGACCGGGTCGAAGTCGCCCGCGTTGACCTCGCCCGCACAGGCCACGAGCACGGCCGGGCCGGTTTCCTCCAGGGCACGGCGCATGCCGTCCAGGTCCGCCCGGCCCGCCTCGTCGCGGGCGAGGATTTGGCCGGTGTCACGGCCGAAACCCAGTATCTGCAACGCTTTCCGGACGCTCGGGTGCACGTAGCCGCTCGCGATGACGGGCATCCGCGGCAGTCCGGCGATGCCGTCAGCGGCCACGTCGATTCCGTGCCGCTCGCCCCACCACTGGCGGGCGCAGGCCAGTCCGGTGAGGTTGGCGAACGTGGCGCTCGGCGTCAGCACGCCGCCCCACTGCGGTGGCAGCCCGAAGAGGTCCTTCAGCCAGCGCAGCGCGACGGCCTCCGCGGTGGTGGCGAACGCGGACGCGGTCCACATGCCACTGAGCTGGTCCAGCAGCGAGGTCACCCAGTCGCCCGCCATCGCCGCCGGGGTCGAGCCGCCGACGACGAAGTGGAAGAACCGCGGGCCCGACGAGTGGGTGGCCGCGGCCGTGCCGATGCGCAGCAGCTCGGCGACCGCGTCGGCGGAGCCGTGGCCGTCCTCGGGCAGCGGCCCGTCGAGCCCGTCGAGCAGCGCGTGGCTCGTGGCGTCGCGGACCGGGCGGGTGTCGAGGGCGGACAGGTAGCCGGGCGCCGCCTCGGCGACGTCGGCCAGCACGTCGGCGGCCATATCTCGGTCGTGCACGGGGTCCATGTGTGTCATTGTGGGCGCAAATGCGTCAGATCAGAGCTTCGTACACGCCGGACACGATCACCGTCTACCAGGCGTACCCACCCGAGATCGCGCGGCCGTCGCTGGCCGCCGGACGGTTCGTGCCGCCGTTCAAGCGCGAGCGGATGACGTGGATCAAGCCGTCGTTCCTGTGGATGATGTACCGCTGCGGCTGGGCGACCAAGCCGGGCCAGGAGACCGTCCTGGCCGTGGAGATCACCCGCGCGGGCTTCGAACAGGCCCTCGCGCAGGCGTGCCTCTCCCACCACGACCCCGACCGCCACACCTCGCGCGAGGAGTGGTCCCGGCAGCTGAAGGCGAGCCCCGTCCGCGTGCAGTGGGACCCCGAGCGCTCACTCCACCTGGGCGCACTGCCGTACCGCTCAATACAGGTAGGCCTGTCCGGCAGCGCGGTGCACCAGTACGTGGACGAATGGCTGGTCTCACTGACCGACGTCACCCCACTGGCCCAGGAAATCCACACCCACCTCCGCGCCGGCAACGAAACCACCGCCCGCACCCAACTCCCACAAGAAGCGAAGTACCCCCTCCCAGCCCCCATCGCCACCCACATCAACGCCACCAACCCCCGCGAGTCGCGCCCCCACACATAGCGAGTCGCGCCCTCGTACACCCCGAGTCAGACGTTTCGTGCACATCCCGCCACCCCACCCCAGGCAAGAACGGCACAACTCAGTGCGTCCGAGCGCGCGACTCGCGATGTCAAAACCTCGCGAGTCGCGCGCTCACACACCCCGAGTTGTGCGTTTCGTGCACACCGCGCCCGACCAAGATCTGCACAAAACTGCCAACTCGATGTGTTCCTACGCGCGACTCGCGGTGTTCTGGCGCGCGACTCGCGAGGTGTGAGAACTCGCGAGTCGCGCCCTCGTACACCCTGAGTTGGGCGTTTCGTGCACGTCGGGCTGCCCGCGCTGCGTTCAAGGTCGGCACGAACCCGCCAACTCAGTATGTCCGCGCGCGCGACTCGCGGTGTAGAAACCTCGCGAGTCGCGCGCTTGTGCACCCTGAGTTGTGTGGTTCGTGCAGGTCGTGTCCGGTTGCGATCTGCACGAGACTGCCAACTCGATGTGTTCCTGCGCGCGACTCGCGGGGTGGTTACTTGGGGTGATAGGTCTGGACAACTTTGGGGGTATTGGTCTAGACAAATAGTACTTCGCGGTTACCCCCTGCTCGCCGCGTGTTCGGAGGTTGTCATGCGACGCCGCCTGTCCACGGTTCTCGCCGCCCTTGTGCTCGGGCTCGCCGGGACCATCACCGCCGCGTCTCCCGCGCTCGCCGCCGGGGAGACCGCGACCTTCACCAAGACCTCCGACTGGGGTTCCGGTTGGGAGGGCAAGTACACGATCACCAATGCCGGTACGGCCTCGATCTCGGGCTGGCGTGTGGAGTTCGACCTTCCCGCCGGAACCACCCTCGGCAGCTACTGGGACGCGCTGCTCACCTCGAGCGGCAACCACCACACGTTCACCAACCGCGAGTACAACGGCACGCTCGCGCCCGGCGCGTCGGTGACGTTCGGGTTCCTCGCCAGTGGGTCCGGCACGCCGCAGAACTGTCGCGTCAACGGTGCGAGCTGTACCGGTGGTACCGACCCGCAACCCGGCGTGCCCGCGGTGCCGGGCAACGTGCGGGTCACCGGCGCCACCGCCTCGGCCATCACGCTCGGCTGGAGCGCGGTCTCCGGCGCCACGGGCTACCGCGTCTACGACGGCACAGCCCTGCGTACCACGGTCACCGGCACGTCCGCCACGTTCAGCGGCATCCCCGCCTGCACCTCGCGCACCTACACGGTCGCCGCGTACAACTCCGTCGGCGAGTCCGCCCGCAGCGCGCCGGTCACCGGCACCACGACCGGTTGTCAGTCGGCTGACCTGCCACGCCACTTCCTCACCGGCTACTGGCACAACTTCGTCAACCCGGCCACCGAGCTGCGCCTCTCCGCCGTGCCGAACGAGTACGACCTGGTCGCGGTCGCCTTCGCGGAGGCCACGAGTACACCGGGCGCGGTCACGTTCGGCGTCGACCCCGGGCTGTCGACGGCCCTCGGCGGCTACACGAACGACCAGTTCAAGGCCGACGTGGCGACGCTGAAGTCCCGCGGCAAGAAGGTCATCCTGTCGGTCGGCGGTGAGGCGGGCCGGGTGAGCGTCGGCGACTCCGCGTCGGCCACGAACTTCGCCAACAGCGTCCGGTCGATCATGACCGAGTACGGCTTCGACGGCGTCGACATCGACCTGGAGAACGGGCTGAACCCGACGTACATGGCGCAGGCGCTGCGAAGTCTGCGCAGTGCGGTCGGGTCGAGCCTGATCATCACGATGGCGCCGCAGACGATCGACATGCAGTCCACGGGCGGCTCGTACTTCGCGCTCGCACTGTCCATCAAGGACATTCTCACGGTCGTCCACACGCAGTTCTACAACTCGGGCTCGATGCTGGGCTGTGACCAGTCGCAGGCCTACTCGCAGGGCACCGTCAACTTCATCACCGCGCTCGCCTGCATCCAGCTGGAGAACGGGTTGCGGCCCGACCAGGTGGCGGTCGGCCTGCCCGCCGGGCCGGGCGCGGCCGGTGGCGGCGTCGTCGCGCCGTCGGTGGTGACCAACGCGCTCGACTGCCTGGCCCGCGGCACGAACTGCGGCTCGTTCCGGCCACCGCGCACGTACCCGGAGATCCGCGGCGCGATGACGTGGTCGATCAACTGGGACGTGGCCAACGGCAACAACTTCGCGCGCACCGTCGCCCCGCACCTGGACACGCTGCCATGAGGCGGTTGACGGCGGCGGCCGCCGCCCTCCTGTTGATCGTCGTCGGCGCGCAGCCCGCGAGTGCGGCGAACCTGTTGACCAACGCCGGTTTCGAGTCCGGCTCGCTGTCGGGCTGGTCGTGCTCGGGTGGCTCGGTGGTGACCACACCGGTCCACTCGGGGAGCTACGCGCTCTCCGCGACGGACTACGGCCGCTGCACACAGACGGTGACGGTCAAGCCGAGCACCACCTACTCGGTGTCGGCGTGGGTGCGCGGCAACCCGGTCTACCTCGGCGTGACGGGCGGACCGTCCACCTGGGCCGCGCCGACGGCGTACCAGCAGCTGTCGCTGACGTTCACCAGCGGCGCGAACCAGACGTCCGCCGAGCTGTACCTGCACGGCTGGTACGGCGCGGGCACCTACTACGCGGACGACGTGGTGCTCGACGGTCCGGGCGGCAGCGACCCGGGCACGCCAGCCACGCCGGGGAACCCCACGGCCACGGCGACCGCGTCGTCGATCACCCTGTCCTGGCCCGCGGTGAGCGGCGCGACCGGCTACCGCGTCTACGAGGGAACCTCCTTGCGTGCCACGACATCCGGCACGTCGGCGACCATCTCCGGCCTCGCCGCCTGCGAGACGCACACCTACACCGTCGCCGCGTACAACGCGGTCGGGGAGTCGGCCCGCAGCGCTCCGGTGTCGGCGACGACGACCGGCTGCCAGCAGGCGGACCTGCCGCGCCACGCGCTGATCGGCTACCTGCACGCGAGCTTCGCCAACGGCTCGGGGTACGTGCGGATGGCGGACGTGCCCGCCGCGTGGGACGTCATCAACCTGGCGTTCGGCGAGCCGACGTCGGTGACGAGCGGCGACATCCGGTTCGCGCTGTGCCCGGTGGCGGAGTGCCCGAACGTCGAGACGGAGGCGGAGTTCACCGCCGCGATCCGGGCCAAGCAGGCGCAGGGCAAGAAGGTGCTCCTGTCGATCGGCGGCCAGAACGGCCAGGTGCAGCTGACGACGACCGCCGCGCGCGACACGTTCGTCCGGTCGGTGTCGGCGATCATCGACCGGTACGGACTGGACGGTCTGGACGTCGACTTCGAGGGCCACTCGCTGTACCTCAACGCCGGCGACACGGACTTCCGGAACCCGACGACGCCGGTGATCGTGAACCTGATCGCCGCGCTGAAGTCGCTGAAAGCCCGCTACGGCAGCGATTTCGTGCTGACGATGGCACCGGAGACGTTCTTCGTGCAGGTGGGTTACCAGTTCTACGGCGGTGCGGGCGGCGGTGACAACCGGACGGGCTCGTACCTGCCGGTGATCCACGCGATGCGGGACGCGCTCACCGTGTTGCACGTGCAGGACTACAACTCGGGCCCGGTCATGGGGCTGGACAACCAGTACCACAACATGGGTGGCGCGGACTTCCACATCGCGATGACCGACATGATCAAGGCCGGGTTCCCGGTCGCGCGTACGGGACACACGTTCCCGGGCCTCCGGGAGGACCAGATCGCGTTCGGTCTCCCTGCCGCCGTCAGCGCGGGCAACGGGTACACCGCACCCGCCGCGGTGCACACGGCGCTGAACTGCCTGGCACGCAACCAGAGTTGTGGTGGCTACACGTTGCGCGGCGGCGCGTCACCGGCCATTCGCGGGCTGATGACGTGGTCGATCAACTGGGACCGCTACTACGGGTGGGAGTTCCAGAACAGCCACGAGCCGTTCCTCAACGGGCTGCCGTGAGGAGGTTCTCGACGAGTGCGCGTGCCTGGCGCGCGGGCCCGTCGACACCGAGGGCCTGCACCGACGCGTAGACCCCTTCCATGATCAGCACGAGCTGGTCGGCGAGCACGTCGCCGGCCAGCTCGTGCATTCGCGCGCGCACCCACGCCTTGGTCTCGACGGCGATGGCGTGCGCCCTGGCGGAGGCGTCGGGCAGCTCGGCGATCGCCATGAGGAAGGGGCAGCCGCGGCACTGCTCGGGTTGGACCTGCTCGATGAGCGCGTCGAAGAGCGACCGGACGCGGTCGTCGGGGGTGCCGTCGGCGGTGGCGTCGGTGAACCACTGCTTGTAGTGCCCGCTCGCGCGTTCGACGTAGGCGGCGACGAGGTCGTCCTTGGAGGCGAAGAGCCGGTAGAGGGTGGTGGGCGCGACACCCGCCTCGGCGGCGACGGTGTCGACGCCGGTCCCCTTGATGCTGTGCCAGTAGAACAGCTCGTGGGCGACCGAAAGAACGTGCTCCCGGGTCTCGGCTGCCGATCGTCGCATCGTGCTAGCCTACGTTAGGGAACGATCCCTAACAAACTTGAGGGGTGGACATGATCCTGGTGGCGGGCGCGACGGGCAATGTGGGCGGGGCGCTGGTCCGCGAACTGGCCACGAGGGGTGCGCCGGTGCGGGGGCTGAGCCGGTCGGGAGAGTTCCGGGGCGACCTGAACGACCCGCCGTCGCTGCGCCCGGCGCTGGCGGGGGTGTCGGCGGTGTTCATGCTCAGCGGCTACCCGCCGGAGATCTTCACCGAGGCGCGGGACGCGGGTGTGCGGCACGTGGTGCTGATGTCCGGCGGCTCCGCGGAGACCGGCGACCGCTCGAACGCGGTGGCGCGCTACATGATCGACACGGAGGACGCGCTACGGGAGTCGGGCCTGGCGTGGACGATACTGCGGCCGAGGACGTTCATGTCGAACGCGCTGCAGTGGGCTGGTCAGGTGCGGGCGGGCGTGGTGCGCGCGCCGTGGCCGGACGTGGCGGTGGCGGCCGTCGACCCGGCGGACATCGCCGCGGTCGCCGCGGTGGCGCTGACCGAGCCGGGCCACGAAGGTCGCGAGTACCGGGTGACCGGCCCGGAGCCACTGCGGCCCGCGGACCGTGTCCGGTTGCTGGGCGACGCGCTGGGTCGTGCGGTCCGCTACGAGGCTCAGCCGGACGACGAGGCGCGGGCGGAGATGAGCGCGCAGATGCCGCAGGAGTACGTGGACGCGTTCTTCAGCTTCTTCTCCGACGGCAAGCTGGACGAGTCGCAGGTGTTCCCGACGGTGGCCGAGGTGACGGGCCGGGCGCCGAGGACGTTCGCGCGGTGGGCGACGGACAACGTGGACAGCTTCCGCTGACGGCTCACCGCGCCGGCACGACCCCGTACCGAGACCGCACCGGCCGTGACGCCGACACCCGAGACGTTCACGATCACCGAGTCCACGTGCATCAGAACCCCTCCGGGCGGTGCGGTACGTAGTCCGCCTCCAGCCGGGCCAGTTCCTCGTCCGACAGCCGCAGGTCCACCGCCGCCACCGCGTCCTCCAGGTGGTGCGGCTTCGTCACGCCGACGATCGGCGCCGTGACCGCGGGCTGGTGCAGCAGCCACGCGAGCGCCACCTGCGCGCGCGACACCCCGCGTTCCTCCGCGACCTTCGCGACGGCCGCCGCCACGCGCCGGTCCGCCTCGTCCGCCTGGCGGTACAACGTGCCGCCGAAGTTGTCGTTCTCCGAACGGGTCGTCGTCGCGTCCCAGTCGCGGGTCAGGCGGCCGCGGGCGAGCGGGCTCCACGGCAGCACGCCGACGCCCTGGTCCGCGCAGTACGGGAGCATCTCGCGCTCCTCCTCGCGCATCACCAGGTTGTACTGGTCCTGCATGGACACGAACCTGGTCCAGCCGCCCCGATCCGCCGCGTGCTGCAGCTGCGCGAACTGCCACGTCCACATCGACGACGCGCCGATGTAGCGCGCCTTGCCCGACCGCACCACGTCGTCGAGCGCCTCCATGGTCTCCTCGACCGGGACGTTCGGGTCGAAGCGGTGGATCTGGTACAGGTCCACGTAGTCGGTGCCGAGGCGTCGCAGGCTCTCGTCGATCTGCGTGAGGATCGCGCCGCGCGACAGGCCCGCACCCTTCGGGCCGGGACCCATGCGGCCGTTGACCTTCGTCGCGATGACGACCTCGTCGCGCTTCGCGAACTCGGTCAGCAGCGTGCCGGTGATCTCCTCGCTGGAACCGGCGGAATAGACGTTGGCCGTGTCGAAGGTCGTGATGCCCGCCTCGATCGCGGCGCGGAAGAACGGCCGGGACGCGTCGAGATCGAGGGTCCACTCGTGGGTGCCGCGGTGGGGGGCACCGAAGCTCATGCACCCGAGGACCACTGTGGACACGTCAAGTCCGGACCGGCCGAGTCGCCTGTACTCCATGATCGGAACACTAGTTGAGCAGCTTCGCCGCGGCGGCGCGTGCCTGGTGTGCCGTGTCGGCGTTGCCGGTGATCGCCGCGGTCACGATCGCGCCCTCCGCCAGCAGCAGCGACTGCTCCGCGACGTCGTCGCCGTGGCCCGCGGCCGCCGACAGCTCACGCAGGATCCGGCGGAAACCCTCTTTGTGCGTGCGTGCCTCCTCGGCGACCGCGTGCACGCCGCGGCGGTAGAACAGGTCCTCGGCCGCGTCGAGTGCGCGGCTCTCGGCCGTCTCCAGGTCGATCACGAGTCCCTCGACACGGAGAACTGATGTTCCCCAGCTTACCCGCGTGTACACAGTGGACACAGCATCGACGGGTCGGAGCGGAGGATCTTCGGTCCACGACCGGAATCCGGGCGCGGTGTCGAGTTCCCACTCCGATAGTTATCCAGCCGTTACGCATCAAGCATCGTTGTGTTACGGTCCGTCGATGCTCACTGTCCGAAGGTACGGCCAGGAGATAAAGGTCCCCGAGGTCGTCGACGCAACAGAAACCCCGTACACCTACCGGCCCTTCGAGCACGACGGCTGGTACGAAGAACCGTTCCTGAGACACATCCGCCGTCGTGACAACCGTGGCGTCTACGTTGACGCCGGTGCGCATCTCGGCACGCACACGACGTGGTTCGCGATGTTCTGCCCGGCAACCCACGTGCACGCGGTGGAGCCGCTGCCCCGGTTCGCCGACCAGATCGAGAACATCGTCGCGGCCAACGACCTCGGCGAACGGGTGACCGTGCACCGTGTCGGTCTCGCCGACGAGCCGGGCACGGCGACCAACCACCTCTCCGCCGAGCACCAGATCGGGTTCGACCCGGTCGGCGAGCAGGCGGCCAGGGACGAGACGTTCCCGGTCACCACGTTGGACGACCTGGTCACCGACCCGGTCGCCGTCATCAAGATCGATGTCGAGGGCATGGAGGAGCGCGTGCTCCTCGGCGCGAAACGGATCCTCGCCACCGACCGGCCGACGGTCTACGTCGAGGCGTTCGACCGCGAGCTGCTGCGCGGCATCGCGGGCGTGCTGCGCCCGTTCGGGTACACGCCGACCGGCAAGGTCTTCAACGGCACCCCGACCTACGAGTTCGCGGTGACGACCGCGGTCAGCCGCGTGGCCGGGCCAGGGCTCCTGCTGGCGAACAACGTGACCCGCGCCGCCCGCAAGCGCGTCGGCCATATGCTCAGGAGATGACCGCCGTCCGCGGGGGGGGGGGGGGGCGCCCCCCCCCCCCCCGGCCCCCCCCCCCCCCCGGGGGGGGCGAACCCCGGGGCGCCCCGGGGGCGGGCAGCCCCCCCCCCAAAAAACGCCCCCCCCGGATACGCC
>NZ_JBITMQ010000020.1:0-27873 GCF_044466355.1 Actinophytocola sp. NPDC049390 | reverse complement strand
CGGCCCGCGGGGGGGCGGGCCCGGGGCTCCTGGTGGCCAACACGGGCCCCCCCCCCGCCCCCCCGCCCGTCGCCACCCCCCCCCCCCCCCGCCCCCGGGGGGGGGGGGGGCCCGCGCCCGCGACCCCACCCGCGGACAGTGCGCACCGCTCGGTGCGGACTACACCGTGCGGACGCGGCTGCGGTACAGCAGCCACACGAAGTACGGCGCGCCGATGATCGCCGTCATCAACCCCGCGGGGAGCTGTCCCGGTGCGATGACCGTGCGGCCGATCGTGTCGGCGACGCACACGAGAATGCCGCCGAGCAGCGCGGCCACCGGCAGCGCACGCGTGTGCCGTCGGCCGACGATCGCGCGGGCCGCGTGCGGGGCCACCAGACCGACGAACGCGATCACGCCCACCCCGGCCACCGCGGCGCCGGTCAGCAGGACCGCGCACGTCAGCAGCAACAGCCGTGACCGCGGCACGTGCACGCCCAGCACCCTCGGCGTCTCGTCGTCCAGCGACAGCAGGTCGAGTTCGCCACGCGCGCGGACGAGCACCGGGACCACGACCAGCACCGCGAGCGCCATCGGCACGAGGTGTTCGAACGACCGCCCGTAGGTCGAGCCGCCGAGCCACGTCAGCGCCTTCGTCTCGTTCCACGGGTCGGTCAGCGTGATCAGCAACGTGATCAGCGCGGCCGTGCCCGCCTGCATGCCGAACCCGATGAGCACCAGTCGTTCGCTCGCGAACCCGCCGCGGGCCGCGAGCATGAACACCAGCGCCATCGCGATCGCCGCGCCGACGCCCGCGGCACCTGCCTGCGTCCAGAACCCCACGCCCGGCACCAGCGTGATCATCGCGACCGCGCCCAGCCCGGCGCCGCCCGAGACGCCGATGATCCCCGGTTCCGCCAACGGGTTGCGGGCGAGCGCCTGCACCACCGCACCCGCGAGCGCCAGCGACGCCCCGGCCAGCAGTGCGGCCACCACGCGCGGTGCCCGGTTCTCCATGACGTTCGTGACGATCGGGCCCGCCTGGCCGGACAGCCAGTTGACCACGTCACCCATCAACAGCTTCGTGTCGCCGAGCAGCACGGAACCCGCCACCGAGGCGATCGCCAGCACCACCAGCACACCGAGGACCAGCCGGAAACGGGCGGAGGTCACGCCACCGCGAGCACCCGCCGCCGGCGGTTCGGACGTCGCCGCCGACACCCGGATGTTTCTGGCCAGCACGATCAGGAAGATCACGCCCAGGATCGTGGTCACCACGCCGGTCGGCACCTCGAGCGCGCTCTGCGAGCCGATCAGCGCACGCAGCAGCACGTCCGCGCCGATCAGGAGCGCGACGCCCATCGCGGCCGACACCGGGATCAGCGCCGCGTGCCGGTGCAGCCCGGGGATCGCGCCCGCCATCAGCCGGACCAGCGCGGGCGCGGCGAGACCCACGAAACCGATCGGGCCCGCGAGCGTCACCGCCGACGCCGCCAGCAGCACCGCCAGCACGATCGAGGCGAGCCGGACCCGGCCGACGTGGATGCCGAGCGTGCGCGCGTGGTCGTCGCCGAGGTAGACGAGGTCGAGTTTGCGGGCCATGGCGATCAGCACCAGCAGCGCGACCCCCACGACCGGCCCGAGCGTCTGGACGCCGGACAGGCCGTTCTGCCCGAGGGATCCCGCGCCCCACGCGAACAGTCCCCGGGTCTCCTCCGAGAACAGCAGGAGCAGGACGCGGGTCAGCGCCACCAGTGCGAGCGCGGTCGCGGTGCCGGCGAGCACGAGCCGCACGATCCCCGTGCCGCCGGTGCCGGACAGCGCGAGCACGAGCACCGCCGCACCCAGTCCGCCGACGAACGCGATGCCCGCCGCGCTGAGCAGCGGCACCGAGATGCCGAACGCGGCCATCGCGACAAGCGCGAGGTGCGCGCCCGCGTCGACGGCCAGGGTGTCCGGCGACGCCATGATATTGCGCGACACCGACTGCAGCACCGCGCCCGCCACCCCGAGCGCGACGCCCACGACGAGCGCGGCGAGCAGCCGGGGGAGCCGGGACTCGATGACGACCGCGGCGGTGCCG
Organism: Actinophytocola sp. NPDC049390; assembly: GCF_044466355.1. Lineage (NCBI taxonomy): Bacteria > Bacillati > Actinomycetota > Actinomycetes > Pseudonocardiales > Pseudonocardiaceae > Actinophytocola > Actinophytocola sp. NPDC049390. The sequence goes on along the minus strand of NZ_JBITMQ010000020.1, from coordinate 25,811 downwards.
TCGTCCCCGCCGCCGAACACCAGCCGCAGCACGTCGAGCGCGCCGAGGTCGGCGGTGCCCTGCGTGAGGTGCACGGCGCCGCCGATCGCGATGAGCACGAGCAGGCCGGCGACCAGCAGCGTGAGGCGGCCGCCCCGCCGGACGCGGACGTCGGGCGGGGCGGGCCGGGTGAGTGTCGCGGTGTTCACTGGGGAGTGTTACGCCTTCAGCGCGTCGATGGCGGCGTCGACGAACTGCCCCATGGACTGCGGGCCGCCGAACATCCACAGCGAGTCGGGAAGGCGCTTCACCTTGCCGTTCTTGACGAACGGCAGGTTCTTCCAGATCGCGTTGTCGGCCAGGCCCTCGGCGAACGCGTCGCCCTCGGAGTCGTTCGCCATGTACCAGAAGTGCACGTCGCCCAGCTGGGTCAGGCCCTCCACGTCGGCCTGCGCGAGCCCGTACACCGGGTCGCCCTCCATCGTCCACGCGTTCTGCAGGCCGATCCGCTCGAACGTGTCCGCCACCAGCGAGCCCTTGGTGAACGGCCGGATGCTGACCGTGCCGGAGTCCACCCACGCGTCGGCGAACGCGACCTTCTGGCCGGTCGCGCCGAGCTTGTCCACCTCGGCCTTGCCCTCGGCGATCTTGGCGTCGAAGTCGGACTTCAGCTGCGCGGCCTTGTCCTCGGTGCCGGTCGCCTTCGCGACCAGGTCGAGGTTCGCGAACATGGAGCCGATGCTGTCCTTGGTGTCGCCGCCCTTGATGACGATCACCGGGGTCTTCGCCTCGATCTGTTCGAGCGCGCCCTCGGTGAGGCTGTCGGTGACGATCACCAGGTCGAGGTCCAGCGACCCGAGGGTGTCGATGCTGGGCTCGCCGCGGGTGCCGATGTCCTTCGGGGTGTCGTCGAGCTTCGCGGCGCTCGCCCAGGTGTTGTAGCCCTTGATGTCGGACACCGCGACCGGCATGACGCCGAGCGACACGAGGTACTCCACCGAGTTCCACTCGGTCGCGGCGATGCGCTTGGCGGGGCCGTCGAGCGTGACCTCCTTGCCGCGCGAGTCGGTGAGGGTCACCGGCTCGCCGCCTGCCGCGGCCTGGTCGGTTCCGCTGCCTGCCTCCTCGGTGGTGCCGCAGCCCGCCACGAACAACGCGGCGGCCACGGACAGGCCGATGATCACACGGGTGGTGCGCATTTCTCTCCTGGTGTTACTGGTGACGATCAAGCCGATGCGGCGCGCAGGCGGGTGTCGTTGAACCGCCCGACCGCGCGCGTGTGGATGCGCCCGTCGACGGGGTCGACGTCGACGTCGACCCGGATGCCGTACGCGCGGGTGAGGTTCGCGGTGGTGAGGACCTCTTCTGGGGATCCCTTCGCGGTGACGCGGCCTTCCTCCAGCAGCAGGAGGCGGTCGGCGATCGCGGCGGCCTGGTCCAGGTCGTGGAGCACGACGCCGACCCCGACGCCGTGTTCGTCGGCGAGGTCGCGGATCACGTCGAGGATCTCGATCTGGTAGCGCAGGTCGAGGAAGGTGGTCGGCTCGTCGAGGAGCAGCAGCGCGGTGTCCTGGGCGAGGCAGCTCGCGAGCCACACCCGCTGCGCCTGGCCGCCGGAGAGCGCCTGCACGGGCCGCTCGGCGATCGGCGCGAGGCCGGTCAGCGCCATGGCCCGGTCGACCGCGACGGGGCCCTCGGGGTCGCGCCCGCCCCAGCGGGAGCGGTGCGGGTGGCGGCCGAACTCGACCAGCTCGCGCACGCACAGCCCGCCTGGCGCCGTTCTCTGCTGTGACAGCAGGGTGATCCGGCGCGCGAGGTCCTTCGCGGACAGCGCGCGCAGGTCGGCGCCGTCGGCGAAGGTGACGTCGCCCGCGACCGGCGGGTGCAGGCGGGCGAGAGCGCGGAGCAGCGTCGACTTGCCGCTGCCGTTGGGGCCGATCAGGGCCGTGACGGTGCCGGCCTCAAGGGCGATCGACGCGGCGTGGACGACCACGTCACGGCCGTAGGCGACGTCGATCTCACGGGCGGACACGCCGTTGGCGGCGGGCGGCGGGGTGACGGACACAGGCCACACAGTAAAGAAAGGCTTGCCTAACCTACAAGCCCGGGTGGGCACGGGCACATATACGGCGGACAGAGCGTGCGCGGCTGGCTACCATCGCGGCCATGAGCTGCCGGTTGTCCGAGTTGATCGTCGAGTGTGCCGACCCGGAGGCGCTGTCGCGGTTCTGGTGCGAGGTGCTGGGCTATGTGGAGCTGAGCCGTGAGGAGCCGGACGACGGCATCGAGATCGGTCCGTCGGCCGGGTTCGGCGGCGCCGCCCCGACGCTCGTGTTCAGCCGCACGTCCAAGCCGAAGACCGAGAAGTTGCGGATGCATTTCGACGTCAACCCGGTCGATCGTGACCAGGACGCGGAGTTGGAGCGGTTGCTGTCGATCGGGGCCCGGCCCGCGGACGTGGGGCAGACGGGTGAGGAGGCCTGGCACACGCTGCAGGACCCGGAGGGGAACGAGTTCTGCCTGCTTCGGAGGCGTCTTCCGGAGTTGTGATACCCGTCTTTTGTGGTTTGCGCCCGGCTCTGCTTCGGGCTCGTTTTCGCCGGTCACCCACATTGATGACAAAGTTGTGTCGGGCTGTTGGAATTATGTACAACGTGTGGCGCGGGTTAGTGATATGCCACCCTGAAGTTTTAATTGCCGCTCGTCGTTTGTGACGCACCGTTGAACGCTTAATGGGCGGGTAGGCCCACCGGGATACCCCAGATGGTCCATGCTTGAAGCCATCACCTGGGGGCGCTCTTCGTAGTGCGCTGGTGACGTGCCTGAGCCCGCACGAAACGAAAGAGCGAAGAACGTTGAGCCGTTCGAACACGGCCGCGCCGAGGCGGCCGGACAAGATCAAGAATCTGCGTTACCTGCTGTTCCGTGATCGCGTCCTGCGCATCGCGGAACACGCGATCGGGGGGTGGGCGCCGACGTTGCGCGCGGCGTTCCTGATGATGGCCGCCTTCGTGGGCTTCGTCGTCCTCGTCGGCATCGTCCTCGGGTTCGGTGGCGCGCTCGTCGGCGCCCTGGTCAGCGGCGTCGCCCTGTACCTCGTCGGGCGCTCCGCCGCCTCCGTCCGGTAGCCCTGGGGGAACCGGACCGCGTCGAGCGTGGTCCAACCGCCATGGTCCGGGTTCTCGTGGTCGCGTTGTTGTTGCTCGCCGGGTGCGGAGCGCGGGTCGAGCCCGGCCTGCCCCGCGCCGACGACAGCATGCCCGCCGACTTCGTCGGCGAGATCACCTACGGCAACGGGTCGCTCCCGCCGCCCTACCACTACGAGTGGCGCGTCGAGTTCGACACCGGCACGGCGCGTCTGGAGTGGACGCCCGGCTACGACGGCACCGAGACGTGGACCGAGACCGTCGACCTCGGCGAGGAGGAGCGGCGGCGGCTCTACGACCGGATCGAGAAGACCGGGCTGTTCGAGTTCGACGACTCCGACGACGGCATGGCCGGCGGCGCCACCGGCCGGGCCACGTTCGGCCGCCCGCCGGACCTCATCCACGACACCGGCACGCTCGGCACCAGCGAAGCCGGTCAGGACATGCTCGACGAGCTCGTCGCCGCGGTCGAGCCGATCTTCCCCGACCGCGTGTGGGCCGAGATGGAGCGCAAGCAGAGCGACTGGGAGGAACAGCACCCTGAGTAGGCTCGGGCCGTCGAGAGCGAGGGAGCCCATGGCCGAGTTGACCGCGGAAGAAACCGTCCGAGCCGCCGACAAGGTCCTGCACGACGTCGGGTCGGTCTGGATGACGCACCCCGACACCCAGGCCCGCGGTGCCGAGCACGGCTACCCCAAGAGCCTCGCGTTCTACTTCGCCGGCCGCGGTGGCGTGCTGGGTGACGTCGACGCAGGCGTCGTCATCGCCGCCATGGGCTGGTGGCACCCGGGGCTCGTGCGGTTGATGTGGGACCGCGGCGTCGCCGTCGCCGGGGCGCGTGAAGGCGCTCGCCGGTACGCGAAGGCGTGCGCCGACTGGGCCGACGACCACCTGGCCGGGTTCGCGCAGGCGGACCGGCTCGCCGAACTGGCCGGGAAGGTCGTCGCCGGCGCCGAGGAGGCCGGGCTGCCGCTGTTCGCGGGCTGGCGTGCCGAACCCCTCGCCGACGGCGGGCCCGCACGGCTGCTGCAGCTCGTCCACGTGCTGCGGGAGTGGCGCGGTTCGGTGCACCTGGTCGCCACCACAGCCGCCGGGCTCGGCCCGCTCGAGGCGATCCTCACCAACGAGGGGCACCAGCAGGCCCGGTTCCTCGGCTGGCGCGACGAGCTGCCCGACTGCGACCACCTCAAGGACCGCCACGTGCGGGCGCAGGAGATCACGGACCGCCTCGTCGCAGACGGCTACGAGCGGGCCCTGACCCCGGCCGAACGCGCCGAGTTCGCCGACCTCGTGCGGCGGCTGGGCCAGGCCGTGCTCTGAGCGATTCCTTTCCGCACCGCCACCGGTCTCCATATCCGTGACCGACTTCGACCACGCCCTCGAGTCGCACCGGCGGGAGCTGCTCGCGCACTGCTACCGCATGGTCGGTTCCGTCGACGACGCGGAGGACCTGGTGCAGGAGACGTTCCTGCGCGCGTGGCGTGCCCAGGACGGGTTCGCGGGCCGTTCATCGCTGCGGACCTGGCTGTACCGGATCGCGACGAACGTCTGCCTGACCGCACTGGAGAAGCGGCGGTTCCTGCCGTCCGGGCTCGGGCCGAGCTCGACCGACCCGCTCGCGCCCGTCGAGCTCGCCCCCGACGTGGACTGGGTGCAGCCGATCCCGGACGCGCTCGTCGCCGCCGACGACCCGGCCGAGATGGCGGTCCGCCGCGACTCGCTGCGGCTCGCACTGATCGCGAGCCTGCAGTTCCTGCCGCCACGCCAGCGTGCCGTGCTGCTGCTGCGTGACGTGCTCGCCTTTCCCGCGGCCGAGGTCGCCGCCGCGCTGGACATGTCGGTCGCCGCGGTGAAGAGCGCGTTGCAGCGGGCCCGCGCGACCGCGGCCGAGCTGACGCCGGACCAGGTCGGCACGCCGTCCGCGCAGGCCCGCGCGGTGCTCGACCGGTACGTCGCGGCGTTCGAGAACTCCGACGCGGCGGCACTGGAGCGGCTGCTCACCGACGACGCGGTGCTGGAGATGACCGGGGTGCGGACCTGGTTCGCGGGCAAGGCGAACTGCCTGCCGCACCTGCGGACGCAGGCACTCGAGTCGCCCGGCGACTGGCGGATGGTGCCCGCGCCCGCGAACGGCCAGCCCGCGGTGGTCGCGTACCTGCGTGGCCAGCCGTACGCGGTCGCGGTGCTGACCGTCGCCGGTGACCGGCTGGCCAGGATCGCGGTGTTCGCCGACCCGGCGGTCCTCGCGCGGTTCACCTGACGTACTCGGGCAGCTCGATGTCGGTGGCGAACCGGTCGGTCGCCCACATCATCGACCGGAACAGCGGCGGCCACTGGAACAGCAGGTTCCGCGCCCGGATGCCGCGTTTCGTGCGCGGGGCCAGGAACGGGCCCGCGTTGGCCTTCCCGACGACCTTCGCGTAGCCGCGCATCAGCTCGGTGTACCGGCGGAACGCCGTCTCGTGGCCGCTCCGCCGCAGTTCGCCCGCGAGCACGTACGCGCCGACGACCGCGAGGCCGGTGCCGAAGCCGCCGAGCGTGTTGCCGTACGCGGCGTCGCCGAGCAACACGACCCGGCCCTTCGCGTAGTCGTCCATCACGACGCGGCTGATCGAGTCGAGGAAGAACCCGCGTGCGGCCGGGATCGCGGCCACGATCTCCGGGAGCCGCCAGCCGCCGCCCCGGTAGGCGTCGATGACGAGCTTCTTCTGCTGCTCGGTGTCGTACCGGTCGTAGGACAGCCCGTCCGCGGCGAACACGAAGAACGACTGCGCTTTCGGCCCGCCGAGCGTGACCATGCGGCCGGGCTCGTTGTACATCAGGTTCTCGCCCGCGACGTCCAGCTCGGCGAGCGCGTAGTGGTGGCCGAGGTCGCGGACGAAGTCGTGCTCTGGCCCGAACGCCAGGCGGCGCACCGTCGAGTGGATGCCGTCCGCGCCGACGACCAGGTCGAACGTGCGCGGCGCGGACCGCTCGAACGTGACGTGCACGCCGCCGCCGGTGTCGGTGAGCGAGGTGATCGAGTCGTCGAAGACGTACTCGCAGCTCTGTGCGGTGCGCCCGTACAGGAGCGCGCTCAGGTCGTCCCGGCGGATCTCGACGTCGCCGCCGGTGAACTCGCCGGGCAGTGTCGTGATGCGCGTGCCGTCGGCGTCGACGATGACCTGGTCGGCACCGCCGGTCTGGCGGGCGAGCACGTCGTCGAGGACACCCATGCGCGCCAGGACGGTGCGGTGGGTGGCGCCCTTGAAGTCGACGGCCTGGCCGCCGGTGCGCAGGGCGGGTGCCTTCTCGACGACGGTGACGGCGTGGCCGTCGCGGGCGAGCCAGAGCGCGAGTGCGGGACCGGCGATGCTCGCGCCGGAGATCAGGATGTTCATGCCGCGGACGATCGCGGCACCCGCCGTCAGCCCGCCGACAACCGGCTGACAGTGCTGTCAGCGGCCGCCCTGCTCTGCCGCGCGCCCTCGGCGTAGGCCGCGGCGAACGCGTGCGCACCCAGCTCGGCCGTGGCCCGCGCGGCCGTCGCCGCGACGCCCGGCGCACCGGTGATCGCCGTGCCGCGCAGGGCGACGGCCGTGCCGAGCAGGAACGCGGCCTCCCGTGCCGGTGCGGTGCTCGCGCAACCCTCCACGGCGGCGGCCAGCTCGGACACCAACGGCGACTCGCGGGCGGCGGCGAGCGCCTCGGCGTGCCTGCCGAGCGCGGTGAGCACGCGCGGGCCCGCGTCGGTCATGGTGGCCAGCGGCGCGGTGTCGCCGGTCAGGGCGGCGGCCGTGAGCAGCACGACCGGCGCGTCCGGCTGCCCGGCACGGGTGGCCAGCTCCGCCGCGTACCGCACGTCCGCTTCCGCGCCCGCGGCGTCACCCTGTCGCAGGAGGCAGTCCGCGCGCCTGCACAGCACGTCCACGCACTCCTCCAGCGCGCCGAACCTCTCGTACAGCGCCAGCGCCTCCGCCCACAGTGCCCGCGCGCGGTCCCACTCGCCGCGCCAGCCCGCGACCTCGCCGAGCCAGTCCAGCGACTGCGCCATGCCCCACCGCTCGCCGAGCGCCCGGAACTCCGCCAGCACGTCCCGCAGCTCCGTCTCACCGTCGGCGGGCCGCCCGTCGAGCACCTTCGTGATCGCCAGGCTGAGCATGCCGAGGGCGGTGTTCCACGGGTCCGTCCCGAGCAGGTTCTCCGCGGGCCCCCACGGTCCCACCGTCATGCCCCACAGCGCGGCGGCGAACGGGTAGCGCAGCCCGGTGAGGCCGCGCATGACCGCGTGCGCCCGGTCCCAGTGCGCCTGCGCGGGCCGTGGCACGGCGTGGAGCACGCACGCGACGTACTCCTCGTCGAGGCCGGGCACGTCCTTCTCCAGCAACGCGGCGGCCGCGGGCCCGGCCTGGCCGCGCCGCCCCGACAGCCACCAGTACGCGGTCAGCGCGGCCACGAGCCGGTACCCGGTCGCCGGGTCGCCCTCGACCGACCACCGCAACGCGGCCATCAGGTTGTCGTGGTCGGCGGACAGCTCGGCCAGCCGCTCCAGTTGCTCCGCGCGCCGCAGGTGCGGGTCGGCGTGCTCGGCGACGGTCAGGTAGTAGCGGGCGTGCGCCCGGCGGGTGTCCTCGGTGAGGTGGTCGGCGCAGAACAGCCGGATGGTTTCGAGCATGCGGTAGCGGCGGCCGTCGGTCTCGACGATCGACCGGTCGACCAGGTCGGCGAGCACGTCGTCGGTCGTGTCGCAGACCGTCTCGACGGCCGCGAGCGTCGCGCCGCCCGCGAACACGGAGAACCGCGCCGCCACCCGCTGTTCCTCGGGCGTGAGCAGGTCCCAGCTCCATGCCACGACCGCACGCAGGGTCCGGTGCCGCCGCGCCGCGGTGCGGTCGCCGCGGGACAGCAACCGGAACGGGCCGTGCTCGGTGAGCCGGTCCGCCAGCTCCTCGACCGTGAACTGCCGCAGCCGGGCGGCGGCCAGCTCGACGGCGAGCGGCAACCCGTCGACCGCGGCGCAGAGGTCGGCGACCGCGTCCCGGTTCCCGTCGGTGACGGCGAACCCGGGCCGCACGGCCGCGGCCCGGTCGGCGAACAGGCGTACGGCGTCCGCGCCGAGCGGGGACAGCGGCAGCAACGTCTCGCCGGTGAGCCCGAGCGGCGCCCGGCTCGTGGCGAGGACCGTGAGGCCGGGACACTCGGCCAGCAACGTGCGGACCAGCACGGCGACGTCGGCGACGACCTGCTCGCAGTTGTCGAGCACGAGCAGCAGCGGTTCGGCGAGCGCGGCGACGAGCCGGTGGACCGGGTCGCCCGCGGCGGCCGCGAACCCCGCCTCACGCAGCCCGAGCGCGCCGAGCAGCGCGTGCGGCACGAGCGCGCCGTCGGTGACGGGGGAGAGGTCGACGAAACAGGCGTTCCTGCCCCGCGCCGCCTCGACGGCCAGCCGGGTCTTGCCGGCGCCGCCCGGGCCGACGAGCGTGACGAGCCGGTTGTCCTCCTGGTCGGCGAGCCACGCGAGCTCGTCGGCCCGGCCGACGAAGCTGGTCAGCTGCGCGGGCGGCCCGGCGCGGCGTGGTTGCTCGGCACGCAGGATCGCGAGGTGCGTGGCGGCCAGCTCGGGTGAGGGGTCGGCGCCGAGCTCGTCGGCGAGGTACCTGCGGGTGTCCGCGAACTCGGCGAGTGCCTCGGCCGGGCGGCCGGTGGCGTGGAGGGCACGCATGAGCTGCGCGCGAAGCCGTTCCCGCAGCGGGTTGGCGGCGACGAGCGCCCGCAGCGCGGCGACCGACACCTCGTCTGGCCGCGCGTCGTGCAGGTCCTCGAGCGCGTCGAGGCGCAGCTCCTCGAGCCGTGCGACCTGGGCGCCGCCGTGCGGCAGGTCGGCGAGGGCGGGCCCGCGCCACAGCCCGACGGCTTCGGTGAGCACAGCGGCCGCTCGGTCACGGGCACCGGCGGCGAGCAACCCGCGCCCGGCGGCGGCGAGCCGTGCGAACCGCACCGCGTCGACGTCGTCCGGGTCGACGTCGAGCCGGTACCCACCCGAGTCGAACACGACAGCGTCGACGGCCTTGCGGAGGCGGGACACGTGCGCCTGCACCGCACCGGCCGCACCGGCTGGCGGATCGTCCCCGTACTGGGCCCGCACGATGGCGTCGACGCTGGTCACGCGGCCCGCGTTGAGCGCGAGCACCACCAGCAGGGCACGCGGCCGCGGCCCGTTCACCACGACCGGCGCGCCGTCGTCGGCGACCACCTCGAGCCCGCCGAGCACCCCGATCCACACGCGGTGATTGTGTCCTGTGCACGAAACCCGGTTCAGTGACGGCCCGCGTCCCACACCGCCGCCAGCGGCCCGGGCAGGCGGAGCTTCCAGCCGTGCGGCGCGGGCCGCCAGCCCGGGGCGGGCCGCACGTCCGGCATCCGGTCGAGCAACACGTCCAGGGCGATCCTGGCGACCGTGGTCACCAGCGAGTGCGCCGGGCAGTGGCGCGGCCCGGCGCCGAACCCGAGGTGGGTCCGGATCCGCCGGTGCACGTCGAACCGGTCGGGGTCGGGGAACATCGCCGGGTCGCGGTTCGCCGACGCGAGCACCACCGCCAGCCGGGCGCTGCCCGGGATCTTCCGGCCGGCCAGCGACACCGGCCGCGTCGTCCGCCGGGTGACCGCGCCCAGCGGGCTCGCCCACCGCAGCGCCTCGTACACCGCGGGCCCCAGCAGCGTCCGGTCGCGGCGGACGGCGAACAGCTGCGGCGGGTCCGCCCACAGCCCGGCCAGGGTCCACGCCGCCAGCCACCCCGGCTGGACCACGCTGATCGCGACGTGCTTGAGCAGTGCGGGCACGTCCGTGTCCGCTCGCACCAGCCGCGCCACCACCGAGCCGTCCGCCCGGTTGCGCAGCCGGTCCACCACCACGGCCATCTCGGCGTCCTCGGTCATCGCCGCGATCGCCGCGTTGTCGGCAGACGGGTCACGGTTCGCGTCGTTGACCACCCGCGCGAGCGTGTTCCCCCAGCGTCGCAACGTGTCCGCGCCGCTGACGCCGATGCCGAGCAGTGTCGCCTCGGCGACCGCCGCGACCGGTTCGAAGTACTCGGCCGTCAGGTCCGCGTGGCCCGCGGTGAACACGTCGTCCACCGCCTTGCGGGCCACCGGGCGTGTGATCGTCTCGATCTCGTCGGCGTCCAGGCCCGGCTCGTACGCCCGCCGGAACACGTCGTGGATGTCCGCGTGCTCGCCGGTGAACCGCGCCGGGTCGGACAGGACCGTCAGGACGTCGTGCCACCGGGTCACGAACCACTGGCCCGTGTCGGGCACCCAGGCCACCGGCTCCTCGTCGCGGAGCCGGGCGTAGATCGGGTGGGGGTCGGCGTCGAACTCGGCGAGGGTGCTCATCGCGTCCTTTCCGGTGTGCACGGAAAGCGTCGGGAAAATGATGACACGGATCGGAACGCGATGGCAGCGCCGTGCCGGTGATTGCGCCGTTGGGGTACGGGTAACCGGTCGGCATGCCGGAACTGCCCGATGTCGAGGGATTTCGCCGGGTGTTCGCGGAACACGCCGTGCGACGGCCCGTCAAACGCGTCGAAGTGTGCGATGACCAGGTGCTACGAGGTATCTCGGCAAGTGCCTTCACACGTCGGCTGCGTGGTGTGTCATTTGCCGAACCCATTCGCCACGGTAAATGGCTCGAGGTGTCGGTAGCAACGCGTGAGCGCACTCCGGTCCTGCTACTGCATTTCGGTATGACCGGTGCTCTGGAGTGGTGTTCGCGCAATAGTGAACGCCGGCCGCACGACCGAGTGGTTTTCGAATTCGCGTCCGGCGAGTTGCGCTATCGAGACATGAGAAAGCTACAGGGTCTTCGTCTCGTGGCCGATCCGGACCGCGTCCTGCGCGATCTCGGGCCGGACGCGCTCACGGTGTCCCGGAGCGACTTCGCGGCGGCGTTTGCCGGGCTGCGCAGGCAGGTGAAGACGGCCCTCGTCGACCAGACGCTGATCGCCGGGCTCGGCAACCTCCTCGCCGACGAGATCCTGTGGCGCGCGCGGATCAGTCCCCGGCGGCCGTGTCACCGTCTGGCCGAGTCGGACATCGCCACCCTGCACGCCAGGATGCGCGCCGTGCTGCGCACCTCGGTGCGTGACGAGCGGGTGCCCCCGAGGCGTGGCTGGTTGACCGGGCACCGCGACGACCGCCCCGCGGTCTGCCCCCGCTGTCGCACCGGACTGCGGCGCGGGCGGGTCGGCGGCCGGGGAACGGTGTGGTGCCCCCGCTGTCAGGAAAGTTAGAGAGCGCCGCGCTCCACCCCACCGGGCGGGGTGATGTTGAGGATCGTCGACAGCGGTATCAGCGTCACCGTCTGCCGGAGCCTGCTCTCGGACATGCGGATGCCGAGCCACAACTCGCCGGTCACCGGGTCGTTCTCGAGCGGGCCGACCGCCTCGCCCACCCGGAACCGCTCTCCGTGCTCGTCGCGCAGGAGGAACGTCACCATCGATCCGCGGGCGGGGCCCGCCTCCGCACTTGCCACAGCTGTTCACCTCAACCGGCCAGGGGACACCACAGCCGGGGGTTCCCCGAATGAACGCGAACTATGCACGCGAAATTCGACCCCATGGAACTAACCACTTGAGGCACACTTACCGGTGTGCGCATGCTGCCGGTCGTCCTCGCGGTCCTGCTGGTCGCCGGCTGCGGTTCCGCGCCGCCCGAACCACCCGCGCGGACCCGGTTCACCCAGGTCGAGCTGCCGCCGGGCGCCGCGCCGGTCCGCATCGCCGCCATGGGGGACGAGCTGGTGGTCGCGGTCAGCGACGACGGCGGGCCGGGCATCGTCCGCCACCGCGACGGCGAGAACACCGAGATCCCGCTCACCCCGGCGACCGGCTACGGCGCGGAAGCACTGTGGTACTCGCTCGCCGCCAGGGAGACCGGCGGTGAACCGGAGATCCTCGCCGTCGGCGGCAAGCGCGGCGGCGCGCACGGGAACGTCCGCTGGAGCGTCTGGCGCACCACCGGGAAGGGCATGGCCGAGCAGCCACAGGCGTTCTCCACGTTCGGCGGGCTCGGCGCGGGCGACCTCATCGACGGCGTCCTCCCCGACACCGGCCCGCTGCTCGTCGGTACCTGGCAGAGCCGAAGCGCCGGACTGGACCCGTCCGTGTGGACGACGGACGGCAGCACGTGGACTCGCCGGAGTTCCGCCGGATCACCACTGGAGAGCACTCGAGCCGCTCTGAAGTACCCCATGGCAGCCACCTGGAGCGGCGCTGAGGTCGTGATCGCGGGCTGGCAGCTCGTGAAGGGCCGGCAGCGGCCCGTCGTGTGGACGCTGCGTGACGGGAACGTGGTCACGGCCACGCTGCCCGACGCCGGTCGTCGCGCCGCCGCCATCACCGTGGCCTGCGGGAACACGTGTTCCGTCGCGGGCCAGGTCGACGGGAAACTGGCCGTGTGGCAGGGGCGCGGTAACACCTGGCGACGGGTCCCCGACGTACCGGAGGTGCCCGTCGGCGACAAGGACCGGCCCCCGCCACCGCTCGGTGACACCCTCGTGTACTCCGATCGGGGGAAGGTCCGGATTGCTACCCTCGGTGGCGGCATTCGCGACGCGGCCGGCCCCACCGGAGTGGTCACCGGAGTCGCGCGGGTCGGTGACAGCATCTACGTGCTGGCGGGGCCCACCAACGACAGTCAGGACAACAACCAAACCCTGTGGCGCGCAGGCCCGGGCTGACCGCCCGGTCGCGCGTCGGCTCGGGTGGGACTGCAGAACGAGTCGCTCATCCCGCGATGTGACCGCCATCGCGGTGGTGCCGCGAACTCGCTAAAGTCACCCTTGGGCCGAGAGGCGCTGCAACGGACTGGGGTCCGCCACGCTCGGCCCGGACGACCATTCCAAGGGCGCCTCCCACTACAACGGGAGGTCGCACATGAGCAAAGAACCGGCCCTTCGCGCTCTGTTCGACGAGCGCATCGCCGTGCTCGACGGCGCGTGGGGCACCATGCTGCAGAACGCCTCCCTCAAGCCGGAGGACTTCCGCGGTGACCGCATCGGCGACGACCACACCCACGACGTCACCGGCGACCCCGACCTGCTGAACCTCACGCGCCCGGACGTCATCCTCGACGTGCACCGCCAGTACCTCGCGGCGGGCGCGGACATCACGACCACCAACACGTTCACCGCGACCTCCATCGGCCAGGCCGACTACGGCCTGCAGAGCCTCGTGCGCGAGATGAACGTCGCCGGTGCCCGGCTCGCGCGGCAGGCCGCGGACGAGTTCGGCGGCCGCTTCGTCGCCGGCTCGATCGGCCCCCTCAACGTGACCCTGTCGCTGTCGCCGAAGGTCGAGGACCCGGCGTACCGCGCGGTCACGTTCGACGAGGTCAAGGCCGCCTACGCGGAGCAGATCAGCGCGCTCGCCGAGGGTGGCGTGGACCTCCTGCTGATCGAGACGATCTTCGACACCCTGAACTGCAAGGCCGCCGTCGCCGCCGCGCACGAGGTGGCGCCGCACCTGCCGCTGTGGATCTCGGTGACCATCGTCGACCTGTCCGGCCGCACGCTGTCCGGGCAGACGGTCGAGGCGTTCTGGCGGTCGGTCGCGCACGCGAACCCGCTGGTCGTGGGCGTGAACTGCGCGCTGGGCGCGGAGGAGATGCGGCCGCACGTGGCCGAGCTGGCCCGGCTCGCCGACACCTACGTCGCCTGCCACCCCAACGCGGGCCTGCCGAACGCGTTCGGCGGCTACGACCAGACGCCCGAGGAGATCGGCGCGCTGCTCGGCGACTTCGCCGACGCGGGCATGGTCAACGTCATCGGCGGCTGCTGCGGCACGACCCCGCCGCACATCGCGAAGATCGCCGAGGCGGCGCGTGGCAAGGCACGCAGGCACTTCCCGGAGATCACGACGAGGACCCGCTTCGCCGGCCTGGAGCCGTTCGAGATCGGGCACGACACCGGCTTCGTCATGATCGGTGAGCGCACCAACGTCACCGGGTCGGCGAAGTTCCGCCGCCTCATCGAGGCCGACGACTACCAGGGCGCCGTCGACGTCGCGCTCGACCAGGTGCGCGGCGGCGCGAACCTGCTGGACGTCAACATGGACGCCGACCTGCTCGACAGCGAGCAGGCGATGACCACGTTCCTGAACCTGATCGCGACCGAGCCCGAGGTGGCCCGGATCCCGTTCATGATCGACAGTTCCAAGTGGACGGTCCTCGAGGCGGGCCTGAAGTGCGTGCAGGGCAAGGGGGTCGTCAACTCGATCTCCCTGAAGGAGGGCGAGGAGCCGTTCCTGGCCCAGGCGCGCAAGATCCGCGAGTACGGCGCGGGTGTCGTGGTCATGGCGTTCGACGAGCAGGGCCAGGCCGACACCGCCGACCGCAAGGTCGAGATCTGCGGCCGTGCCTACGACCTGCTGACGAGCAAGGTCGGCTTCCCGGCCGAGGACATCGTGTTCGACCCGAACGTGCTCGCGGTCGCGACCGGCATCGCCGAGCACAACGGGTACGCGAAGGCGTTCATCGACGCGCTGCCGAGGATCAAGGAACGCTGCCCCGGCGCACGCACCTCGGGCGGCATCTCGAACCTGTCGTTCTCCTTCCGCGGCAACAACGTCGTGCGTGAGGCCATGCACTCGGCGTTCCTGCTGCAAGCGGTCCGCGCCGGGCTCGACATGGGCATCGTCAACGCGGGCCAGCTCGCGGTCTACGAGGACATCCCCGCCGACCTCCTGGAGCTGGTCGAGGACGTGCTGTTCGACCGGCGCGAGGACGCGACCGACCGGCTCGTCTCGTTCGCCGAGAACGTGAAGGGCAAGGGCACCAAGCGGGTCGTCGACCTGTCGTGGCGCGAGGGGACGGTCGCGGAGCGGCTGTCGCACGCGCTCGTGCACGGCATCGTGGACTTCATCGAGGACGACACCGAGGAGGCCCGGCAGCAGGCCGCGCGGCCGCTCGACGTCATCGAGGGCCCGCTGATGGACGGCATGAAGATCGTCGGTGACCTGTTCGGGTCCGGCAAGATGTTCCTGCCGCAGGTCGTGAAGAGCGCACGCGTGATGAAGCGTTCCGTCGCCTACCTCGAGCCGTTCATGGAGGCCGAGAAGGAGAAGCTGCGCGCGGAAGGCAAGATCGACACCTCGCGCGGGCAGGGCAAGGTCGTCCTGGCCACGGTCAAGGGCGACGTGCACGACATCGGCAAGAACATCGTCGGCGTCGTTCTTGGCTGCAACAACTACGAGGTGATCGACCTCGGCGTGATGGTGCCCGCGGCGACGATCCTGGACACGGCGGTGGCCGAGAGCGCCGACGTGATCGGTCTGTCCGGGCTCATCACCCCGTCGCTGGACGAGATGGTGTCGGTGGCGGCGGAGATGGAGCGGCGCGGGCTGAAGCTGCCGCTGCTCATCGGCGGTGCCACGACGTCCCGCCAGCACACGGCGGTGCGGATCGCGCCCGCGTACTCGAACACGACGGTCCACGTGCTGGACGCGTCCCGCGTGGTCGGCGTGGTGTCCGACCTGCTGGACGCGGACCGCGCGGAGGCCCTGGCCAAGCGCAACCGCGAGGACCAGGACACGCTGCGCGAGCAGCACGAGAAGAAGCGCCGCCAGCCGTTGCTGACGCTGGACCAGGCGCGCGCGAACCGCGAGGCCGTGTCGTTCGACGACATCCCGACGCCCGAGTTCACGGGCCTGCGCGTCGTCGAGCCGTCGATCGCCGAACTGCGCGAGATGATCGACTGGCAGTTCCTGTTCCTGGCGTGGGAGCTGAAGGGCAAGTACCCGGCGATCCTCGACCAGCCGGTGGCCCGCGAACTGTTCGACGACGCGAACGCCATGCTGGACCAGATCATCGCCGACGGCTCGCTGACCGCACGTGGCGCGTACGCCTTCTGGCCCGCACACTCCGAGGGCGACGACATCGTCCTGGCGTCCGGGGAGCGGTTCCCGATGCTGCGGCAGCAGACGCAGAAGCCGGAGGGCCGCCCGAACCGCTCGCTCGCCGACTACGTGGCCCCCTCGGGTGACCACCTGGGCGGCTTCGCGGTGGCGATCCACGGCGCGGAGGACCTGGCGGCGACGTACGAGGCCGAGAACGACGACTACAAGGCCATCATGGTGAAGGCCTTGGCGGACCGCCTGGCGGAGGCGTTCGCCGAGTACATCCACCTGGAGGCCCGCCGCCGCTGGTTCGAGCCGGACGCGCAGCCGTCCCTGGCGGACCTGCACGCGGAACGGTTCCGCGGCATCCGCCCGGCCCTCGGCTACCCGGCAAGCCCCGACCACAGCGAGAAGAAGCAACTGTTCGAGCTGCTGGACTCGTCGTCACTGGGCATCGGCCTGACCGACAACTACGCCATGACCCCGGCGGCAGCGGTCTCGGGCCTGATCTTCCAACACCCGGACTCCCGCTACTTCACGGTAGGCCGCATCAACAAGGACCAGGTAACGGACTACGCCACCCGCCGAGGCCTCCCAGTAGAAGAAATCGAACGCTGGCTACGCCCAAACCTGGCCTACGACCCCAAGTAACCCCGCGAGTCACGCGCAAAACCCCCGCGAGTCGCGCGCTGGAACAGCGCGAGTCGCGCGCAGGAACAGCGCGAGTCGCGCGCTAAGACATACCGAGTTGTCAGTTTCGTGCACATCGTGAGGCGTCGACGTGTGCACGAAACTGACAACTCGATGTGGCCGAGCGCGCGACTCGCCATGTTCCAGCGCGCGACTCGCGGCGTTGTGGGCGCCGGCCGGAGGCTGGGGGGAACATCCGGCCGGCGTTTCCGGTCCCGACCGCGGCGAAAACCGAGCCACGTCAGCAATGTCCTGGGGGTGTCGACATCACCGGGAAGGCGTCAGGTTTGTTGCCGCCGCAATCGTTGACCAACCTGTACAACGGCGGACCGTCACCGTACGTTCCCGTCGCGACGTGCCTTCCGTCACAGGGAGTCACAACAAGCCGCCTGCGTCGTCCGATCAGATCCGCCGCCCGAGAGCAGCGAGCACGGCCCGCGTGGCCGCGGGGGAGAGGCGGTTGGCCACGGCACCGACCTTGGCCTCCGCGGTGACGGGCACGACGGTCTTGTTCTCCCGCACGGCGGCCACCACGGCGGCGGCGACCTTCTCGGGCCCGAACCCGCGCCGCCGGTACAGCTCGGTGGTCCGGGCCTGCTGCGCTCGTTCCTCGTCGGCGGACAACCCGGCGAACCGGGCGGACGAGGTGATGTTGGTGTGCACGAACCCGGGACAGATGGCGCTGACCCCGATCCCGTCGGCGGCAAGCTCCCCGGCGAGGCACTGGGCAAGCATCAGAACCCCAGCCTTGGTGGTCCCGTAGGCGGGAAGAGAGGGAAGCGGAAGAAACCCGGCGGCGGACGCGGTGATGACGACGTGCCCACCCTCCCCACGCGCGACCAGGGGCGGCAGGAACGAGCGCAGTGTGTGGATGACACCCCAGACGTTGACGTCGAACACCCGCTGCCAGTCCGAGAGCGAGGTGTCGAGAAACGACCCGGCGACTGCCACACCGGCGTTGGCCATGACAAGGTCAGGCACCCCGTGCTCGGCGAGGACGTGGTCAGCCAACCGCTGGGTGGCCTCGGCGTCGGCGACGTCGAGCTGAAGAGCCGCCCCGCCGACGTCCTGAGCGGTCCGGGCAGCGGCGTCGAAGTCGATGTCGACGCACAGGACGTCCCAACTTTCGGCGCCGAGAGCCAGTGCCGTAGCCCGCCCGATCCCGCTGCCAGCGCCGGTCACGAGAGCAAGCCGCCCGCCAGGCGCGTCCGCACCGACAACGGCCCGAGCAAGCTCCCGAGGAGCGGCATCCCCGCGAAGGTGATCGATGAACTCGACGATCATCCGGGCGGCCAGCACAGGCTTGTCCCGAACAAGCCAGTGCCCACCTGCCACAGGCCGCCGCCAGAGCCGCTCACACCACGGGTCGGCGGCTTCGAGAATCGAGGGCGTGACGAACGGATCCTGGGTGAGGGCGAGCTGCTGAACGGGTACGGAGATCCGCCGAGCCCCGGGCCGCGAGAGCCGCCCTACCATGTTGGCCCGGTAGAGCTCGATCCCGTTGCGGGCGTCCCGGTACCTGGCGTGGAACCTGCGCCGCAGGACGGGCAGCCGCCAGACCAGTTCGGGCACCACCGGCACCTGAAACGCCCCGATGTACCAGGAGTGAAGAAGCTGCCGAAGCACCCGCCCCTTGCTCGCGCGACGCATCCACGTCCCGACGTGGTCGAGATCGGGACCGGAGATCGAGGTGTAGGAGGCGAAGAGCCCGCTCAGTTCGGGGTCGCTGACGGCGGCCCAGGCCTGAATCGACCCCCAGTCATGAGCCACGAGGTGAACCGGCTGGTCAGAAGCGTCCCGCACGACGGCGACGAGGTCCTCGACCAGCCGGGGGATCAGGTACCCGTCCCGTGCCCCAGGCTCCCCGGACTCACCGGCTCCGCGAACGTCGTACCGGATGACCCGAAACCGCGCCGCCAGCTCCCGAACCACCCCATCCCAAACGGACGCATTGTCCGGATAGCCGTGCACGAGGACGACAGGAGCCCCGTCACCAGGCCCGTCCTCGTAAACCGCAAGCCGAACCCCACCCGACTCCACCCACCGTCGACCCATGAGGTCACGGTAGTCGCAAGCCCCGAAACCGCATGCGCTAAGCTTCCCGCAGTCGCAAGACGAGCCCACGTAGCTCAGGGGATAGAGCACTGCCCTCCGGAGGCAGGTGTCGCAGGTTCAAATCCTGCCGTGGGCGCCCAGGAAAACAGCCCCTGGCCAGCAGTTCTGGTCGAGGGGCTGTTGTCGTTAGTGCCCGGCTGTGTCCGGCCCGATCCGGCGTTTCCCAGGTGGCTGCGGACAATGCGCGGACAAGATGATCAATGGCCTAGCGCCTCCTGGATCCGCCGCTTGGCGATCACGTCCTGGCCGTAGAGGCAGGCCGCGTAGACCTCCATGAGGACCGCCAGCGAGTGCCCCGCCCACTCGGCGACCAGGGCAGGATCAGCGCCGCCGGACAGCCAGGTACTCACGGCCGCGTGCCGGAGGTCATAGGGCCGAGCCGCGAGGGGCGTGGCCTGAGCCTCCTCAGTGAGCGCGATGCGCCTCGCAGCTCGCCAGGCCCGCGTGTAGGTGATCATCGGCAGCGGTCCACCCCGCGTACCCCGGAACAACAGATCATCGGCACCGAACCCGTATCGCTCGATGTGCTCCCACAGCAGCCGAGTCAGGTCCGGTGGCACCGGCACGGTTCGTCCCTCGCCAGCGCCGCGTGACTTCAGGTGCCGCACGTCCCGAGGCTGCCCGCCATCGGTCCACCGAGCGCCGATATGGGGAGTCGCCTCGTCGAGGTGCAGTTCACCCCAGCCGTAGACCAGCGTGTCCCCGTCCCACACGTAGGACAACAGGGTGCGGTCACCGATCTGGGACGGCAAGCCCTTCACGAACTGAGCTCGCGACCAGCCCCGTGCCTCACGGACCCGGCGCAACTCCTCACCCAAGGCACGCGCGATCGCGGCAGCCGTGGCCTCATCGGTCACGTCAACACCATCCAGACGGGCACCGCTCACCGGCATCGCCGTCGCCATCACATCCACCATCCGAGCCGCCGCCAGCCAGTCAGGCTTCACAGTCGAGCGTCGGGTCAAGCCGGTGCTCGATCTCCCGAGCACGACGGATCGCGAACACCGCGTACTGAGACGCCTCCTGCCGGTTCGCCACGTCCGCCTTGGCCGCCGCCGCGTACACCTCCGCGCTGTGCCGGTGAAACGCCGCCCACTCAGCCGGTGCCGCGTCATGAGCGGGCCTGCGCCGCCACAACGCCTCATGCGCCTCGAACAACGACGACGGCGCAACCTGCTTTGCCATCAGTACCCACCACCAGAGTCACCGTCGTCCCCGGTCACCAGCAGATGCCGGGGCCTGCGCTCCGGCGGAGCAGGCTCCCCGTCCGGATCGATCTCAGCGGCAAGCTTCGCGGCCTCGCGAGCCAGCTCCCGGCAGAACCTTGCCAGCACGAGATCGCCGCCGGGGAACGGCGGGAGCTGGATCGCGAAATTGACCGGGTCCAGGTAGATCACGAGCGCCGGAAGGTGCTCGGTGACCCGCATGAAGCCAGCGGCGGCGTCGCGGCCAGGGCTGCACGTCACGTTGAACGTCATCCCTGACCACCTCCATGGGGCTTGCGGCCGAGGTCAACCGCGACCTGTTGAGCCGCAACAGAAAGGTCCTGGCAGAACCGCGCGAGGATGATCCCGCCGCCGTTCACGGCCGGAACGTCGATCACGAGCCTGCCCGGGTCCATGGTCAGGACGAGCGAGAGCCAGCCGGGGCCGACCCGTCGCACGTCGGCGGCAGCCCCGCGACCTGGAGCGCATGTCACTGTGAACACCCCGCCCCCGATCAGGCCGCAGCGGACTTGGCCGATGACGTGGACTTGGGCGCGTCGACCGCCCGCAGTCCGGTAGCCCGGATCACCCAGGTGATCCACTTGGCCTGCCCGGACGCCTCAGCGCGAGGCTGGACCGTCAGCCCTTCCAGGATCACCGGCCGGAAGGGCAGGCCCGCCACGGCCGCCGGAGGCACCGGCTGCTGCTTGGCCGCGATCTCGACAGTGATCGACTTGTCGCGGTCCTTCTCTGCCGACGGGTCCGCGATCGTCACCCGGAACAGGGGGAGACCGGTCGCCTCGTCGATGCGCGGGCGGACCGGCCGGTTGCGGGCCTTGTCCTCCTGGGACTGGTACTCGGTGACGGGTACAACCTCGCCGATGATGTACGCACCCTGCGGAAACACCAGGTCGAAGTCCACCGGGAAGCGAGTGCCGTAGGGGACAGCCATGTGGTTACCTCCTGTGTACAACTGGCTTGAGCCAGTAGTGGCTTAAGCCAGTGAAGCACATCGCATCGCCGTCGGCAACCAACTGGTTTAAGCCAGTTGTATGCTGAGTGGCATGACCCCTGCCGACGGCCCCGAGGCCGAGCAGCTCCCCAGCCGCCGCATCGCCGATGCGGTGCGCGAGCTGATCACGTCCGGCGAGCTAGCGCCGGGCGACAAGCTGCCGTCGGAGCGCGAGCTGGCCCGCCGCTTCGGCACAGCCCGCAACACCGCCCGCGAGGCGATCCGCCTGCTGACAGAAGAGGCACTGGTCACCCCGCACCACGGCAAGGGCGTCTTCGTCCGCGAGACGCAACGCCTGTTCCGGTGGGGCAACGACCGCTACTCGAGGAAGGCATACCGCGAGACCGGCCTGACCCCGTTCCGCCTGGAGATGCAGCGTCAGGGCAAGACCGCGCGCATCGAGGCCGTGGCGATCGACCGCGTAGTTCCACCGCCCGAAGTGGCCGAACGCCTGAACGTCCCCGCGGACGAGGAGTCAGTACTCCGCCGCCTGAACGAGTACCACGCCGACGACGAACCGGTACAGCTCGTGACGACGTATCTGCGCTGGTCAGACGCAGAAGGCACACTGCTGACCGAGCCGAAGACGGGACCGGGCGGCATCCACGGCCGACTGGAAGACAAGGGCCATACCCTGAAAACCGGCCGCGACGAGGTCACCGCACGCATGCCGACGCACGAGGAAGCCCGCTTCCTGGAGACGCCGGCCGGAGTGCCCGTGCTCGACGTTCTACACACGAGCTTCGACCAGAACGGCGAGGCATTCGAGGTCACCAGGTTTGTGCACCGCGCTGATCGGTCGGGCCTGGTCTACAACTTCGACATCGAGCCCTGACGTGCGCACCTCGGTCCGCGGACCACTACTGATCGCGACGTTGGCGCTGGTCTGGGGCTCCAACTTCCTGTGGATCAAGGTAGCCCTGGACGCCTTCAGCCCAATCCAGCTCACCGTTGCCCGCATGGTGCTCGGCGCGCTGGTCCTGCTGGCAGTGGTGGCCATCCGCCGGGACAAGCTTCCCGCGGACCTGCCGACGTGGGGCCACCTGTTCGTAGCGGCGCTGGTGGCGAACGCAGCGCCGTATCTGCTGTTCGCGCTGGGGGAGACCCGTGTTGACTCGGGCATCGCTGGCGCGCTGAACGCGACAACGCCGCTGTGGACGCTGGCTCTGGCCTTCCTGGTGCGACAGTCGTCCCGGCTGAGCGGGTTGCAGGTGCTCGGCCTGGTGCTGGGCTTTCTCGGCAGCCTGCTGATCTTCACGCCGTGGGACGCCAGTTCGGTCAACACGCTGGGCGCGCTGTTCTGCCTGCTGGCCGCGCTGAGCTACGGCATCAGCTACCTGTACATGAGCAAGTACCTGACCCCAAAGAACCTCACGCCAACAGTCCTGTCGACAAGCCAACTGATCGCAGCAAGTGTCCTCACGGCACTGACGCTGCCTCTCGACACGGCCGGAGCGCCGACGTGGTCATGGGTGCCATGGCTGTCCTTGGCGATCCTCGGCGTACTCGGCACCGGCCTGGCCTACATCATCAACTACGCACTGATTAGGACGGAAGGACCCGTAGGTGCGTCAGTGGTGACTTATCTGGTCCCGATCACGTCGGTAGTCTTCGGCATCGCCTTCCTCAGCGAGTCAATATCACTGCCGCCCTTCATCGGGATTGCCGTGATCTTGTTGGGAGTGCGGATGTCCCGCCGACGTCCGCACAGGTAAGTCGTGTCGAAGTGAGCTTCACGGAAGGTTCACCCGATGAGGTGGCTCTCTTACATCCCGATGAGGTGGCTCTCTTACATACTGAGGCCAGAAGCACTCTTGACTTCAGCTGGAGTGCGGGATAGTACACCTCAGCAGCCCGCTACACGAAGTGTTACCAAATGTGATTGAGATCACATGTACTCCGAATGCCCACGGTCCGTTACCCCAAACAGCCTACATGATGTAACGCTGAGTATTCAAAGTTACGTTATGTGTGACCAAGGTATCTAAGTGTTACTTGACTGACCTGGATCGTATGGCCATGATGAGTACCGGAGAGTGCTGAAACTCTGTTTCCTTCCTGACAGTGCAAGGGGACGGGGTGTGGGCACCTGACCAGCCGGGCGAGACCGACCCACTGAA
Organism: Actinophytocola sp. NPDC049390; assembly: GCF_044466355.1. Classification (NCBI taxonomy): domain Bacteria; kingdom Bacillati; phylum Actinomycetota; class Actinomycetes; order Pseudonocardiales; family Pseudonocardiaceae; genus Actinophytocola; species Actinophytocola sp. NPDC049390. The sequence goes on along the minus strand of NZ_JBITMQ010000020.1, from coordinate 2,675 downwards.
GCACAGTAGGTGGTTCAACCGTCAAGCCTAGCCCCTGCGGGGAAGCAGAGTCAGGTGTCAGCTGTTGCTGGTGCTACTTCCACAGTCGAATAGGCCGGGGTCCAAGCGGGCCCCGGCCTACCTCACACGTGGAGTAGTGGATGTCAACTGGTGACATGCTGGGGGAATCTCAGCACAACATGATGGGCCGTCGCGAAGACGCCTTTAAGCTGCTGGTTACAGCCGTAGAATTGCTGCAGCGCGCAAGTCGAGAGCGGCCGCCTACTGCAAGTCAGGTGCGAATTCAGTTACGCGAACTCACTTATGGCGGTTTTCGCCTAGCGGATCTGGGATATAGTCGTTTCCGCGAGTTCCTTGCTGACGCCGAAAAGCGCGATTTCGTCAAATTGGATAGTGGGCGTGAAGGAGACCTAGGAGTCGCTCTTCCTGACGTTATCGGAAACAGAATATCTGTTCGTCCCGCTGTCGTCCGCCGCGATGTATGGAAAGCATTCGTGAACTGGAACCAGTCGCTTGCGCGCTGGTACGACGTCGAGCATGACCGTGCGATCGTTCTTCCGCGGCAACCAGCAATACTAGAACCGCAAGAATTCCAAGAGTCTCGCAAAAGGATTGAGGAGCACCCGGAAAATTTTGTTCCTATAGAGCCGATCTCGGTGGGCATGCAGCTAGGATGGATGAGGAAATTCACGTCCACTATAGCTGACCCAGAGCTAAGGAAGCTACTTGAGGCGGCCCTTGACGGTGCGCAACCTGCAAAGACTTTCGTAGCAATACTAAAAAAGTTCCCGGCGCAGCTCGATCACTGGCACATAGCGTTGACCAACGAAGTGCGCGCCGTCATTGGAGATTGGAAAGCAGCGAATCCGCGCCTGCAATCTCTTGTAATAGATCGCATAGATTCCGAAGGTAAAGAGGAATCTATCCCTGGGCCTGTGGTTGAACGACCTGATCACAGCTTTGCTAGTAGAATTAGCCTGGAGAGCTTGCTTCGACTAGCGGCGGGAAGTAAGCTTTGGCACTTTAGTAACACTGAAGCTGACGCCAGAGGACATCACAAGCGCGAAGGCGAAGACAGAGTGAGGTCGACAGAGTCTGAGATGAGAGAGAGCCTCCATGCGGCGATAGACCGCATGCCAATTGATGAGCTTCGACGAATCAGACTACCCATCGGCTACCTGTACTCGGAATGAAAATTTGAGATGAAGACGCTGCTGGACGTCCTTGACAATGTGCGCATTGCGCCTAGCTCCACGGAGTACATGTCCGGAGGTCGAGTCGCGTTTAAGAAGAAGTCAAGGTTAAGGTTGCCCGGCGAGCGGGACCTGGTTCTGCCATCGGATCCAGACGGTTTGAGCCTAGTCGTCGATCAGCAGATATCGATCGACGGACTTAGCGCAGGAGTTGAGCTAGGCGCTAAGTTAGAGCTACTACGAAGCCCTGCAATTGCACTTTCCTTAGCTGCGCCTACTGATGAACACTTGCGCACTTTTGGATTGCGTCCAGATTCCTTTAGAAGAGAAGAGCCGCGAAGGGTATCTACGTTTCTCGGACTGAATTTTGGAACGATAGGAATCCGCTACGGGTTCGGTAGATTTCTCGTCGTCGAGAATGCCATAAGGATGGGCAGTAGTAGCGTTGCGCATGCAGACGTTCGTTGGACGTCGGCCATTGATGAACTGGAGGAGTGGCTCCTTCAGGAGTTTTGCCTAGCAAAGCCGTCATCCGTTCTAATTGGCCCCGAACCAGGGAGTTCGCCGTGGAAAACTGTCACAATTTTACTCGGCGGACCGGGCGGGCGTAGCCAAAGTATTCCCGCCGACTGGAAACGACAAGCGCAACTCGCCGCCGGTTTGCGACGTGTAAATTTGGATGTACGCGTAAATCCAGACTTAACGCGTAGCAATATTATCCGAGAATTACGTACAGCACCCCCCAGTGCCTTGCTTGTTTGGGCAGGTTGGGTGTCAAGTCCTGAAGCATACATAGATCCCTATCTAATTGCCAGGCCTTCTGCGGTCGCCGAGATACTAGGAAGCTCAAGTGCTGACATGACGTTCGAGGACACGAAGATTGAGCTCATGCTCCATCTTCGTGAGATCGAACCGCTTAACTCAACGAGGACTCCTATTAAGGATTGGAAGCAATTCGCCCAGGCGGCCGAGTTGCTTCGCAGTGATTACTTCCATCTAACCGAGCGAGCCAGAAGTATGATGGAGAAGAATCGGTATCGCTTCCCTGAGCGAATGTTTGATCACTTGGAACGATTGTCGAGATTAGCGTATGATTTTAGAGCAAGCGATGGCAAAGTCAGCGGGCGAATAGCTGAAGTCGGACGAACTTCGCATGGAATCGAGATCGCACTCTTCGATAGTTCACTTTCCGGTACGCATATCGTCTACGAGGGGGCGAGACTCGACACAGTTCCACATGTCAAGGTGGACGATGCGAAGCGCGAGCCAGATAAGTGCGGCCGCATCTATTTCGCGATCGATAGCACCAACTTGCGATTTGTCGTCGACCATATCGGCATACATGACTACGGATAACATCGAGCACCGTTGCGTCCACCACCTTGCCTGTCTAGTCCCACCTGATGCTTGACGGTTCGATCCCAGGTGATGGTTGACGGTTGGCCTAGGTTTCATAGGGCACTCGTCTTGGGTCTGTGGGTC